>CAJUFE010000032.1 GCA_910585635.1 uncultured Lachnospiraceae bacterium
GCACATACCCATAGATGCTATAATACCATCCATCCCCCAACTCGACCCGTTGTTCTTGATCGAGTGTCTTTATCGTACCTGATGGCACATATAGATAGGAGGCGATCTCATCCCCCTCATGGCATCGCACCTCCAGATAGTGCTCGCCCTCTTTCCGAGGATCGAACACATCCTGATCCCCGTGCAATACGACACTTATGATCTCGTCCCTCTCTGCCATAAGATCCAAAAAATCCTTTAGATCGATCGACAGACTGGATACCTCCTCTCCTTCTACAGGTGCGAGATAGATATCCTTTCTATCTTCATCCATCGTGCGATAGTGATAGGCAAATCCTCCATCCAACATCTTGCTCCCTGCATATTGGTGAAAGGTAAAGTCCTGATCCCTGTCTTCTTGAAAGAAGGTCTCCAGGCCTTTAAACTCTTCCCTGTTATCTGAAAAAAAGGCGGTCATATGCCCGATATCTTTATAGGTCTCATCCATCTCCTGCCCTGTCCGCCCAGAGAACGGACGTGACACAAACAAGGACAAGATCGATATCCCCGATAGGACCCCTGCTGCCACCACGCCAAGTGATGGTCCGATCTTTAATAACATACCTCTACTCCTGTCTTCTCTACAAAGATATAGTACCAGCCATCCTCCAAAGGCTCTATCACGATGTTATCATAGAAACTATCATCTATGACCGGGGATACGCCGGGGGAATATAGATAAAACGCACTCCGCATAGTCTCCAGGTCCGCAGCGCTCGTCACGACCAGGATCCGTGAAGCTAAAGCAGTACGATCTGTGTCAAGAAATATATGTATATCCTCCCAATGGTCCCCGAAGATGGTGACCCTCGATCCTTCCCGAGAAAGACCGTCTTCTTCTAAAAAATGATCCAGGAACCCTTTGGAGACATACTCTTTAGCCGTAATGTATCCTTTATCGATATAACTACTATAGCACTCATATGTATCCTTTCCCGCAGGGGCAAAAGAAACATGTGAAAAGTCCCAATCCTCGATACGTTCATAATAGTCTTCCAACATCTCCATCTCTGTCCGATACTTTTCAAATAATGCAGCCCCATGATCCGCATCATAGATCAAGCGATCTCCTTTTTGTGATCCTTTTTGGACATGCTGCGAATAGATAAAGATGATCGAGCCACCGATCATGACCGAATAAAACAGTCCGAACCAGTATAAAACCAGATAGTGTTTCCACATTTATCCCTCTCCTATCTCTTTATCAGCCCGTGATCCTTCCCCTATTTACCTCGATAGATGATCTGGATCTCCTGCTCCGTATGGATCAGAAAAAATATCCCTTCCTGCTCCTCACGGACTGCTCTTATATACAGACCGATCTCCGTCCTAGGCGGCACCGTCACTGTCAGGTCCTCCCCTATCCAGACCTCTTTCCCGTCCTCCTTCCCCCACAGCTCCATGCTCTGGATCTGGAACTCCCATCTCCTTCCTTCCGTGTCCTCCTCATACAGGCGGAGCTGGATCGGGACCTCGCTATACGAGATATTTTTCAGCTTGACATAAGAGGATGCCCAGATCTCCCCATCTCCAGAAGCCTGGTCATATCCCAGAGGCTGTTGGGTGATCCGGATGGGATCCTTAAACATCCCGTATGCCATCACCAGATGCCAGATAGTCCATATCACAAAAGCGACCGTCACCATCCGATACCCGATCCTCTCGATCTTCCCCACTTTACGTGCGAAAAACGCTTTTATCCTCCTTTTTTTATCCCTATCTCCCATCACCTCATCCAGGGCCACCGCCATGATGACCATCATCACCATGATGCCCCAGAACGTTCTCCTTGTCATATGCCATTACCTCCAGAGCCACCGCCGTCCTTTTGATCCATCGTCGATATATCTGATCTTCCACTGCAGCCCTTCTTTTTCGATGAACCATAATGCACGACCATGGGCCTCCCCCAACGAACCGTCTGGATAGTATGCACTCCACAACTCCACCCAGGCCCATCCCCGCTGTCCGTCATGCTCACACCGCAGTACCTCGATACCCATCCTCACGCCCTCGAATGGATCTCCGCCCTCTGCAGCACTTTGCTCTTCCGCCATTTTTGCATAAGACCTTATCACGTCATCCGACTGATCGTACATAGACAATGGCCATTCCGCATCCTGTACAAAAACATACCCTCCGATCAGCGCTCCTACATAATGCACCAACGGCTCGATATCTCGATATCGTTCTTCTTTTTCTTCTCTTTTACGTAAAAGCTTCCTTCTCACCGTGATACAATGCCCTGTCAGATCGATGACCATGATACTGGCCATTGCCATGATACACCAAAACTTTATCTTTGCCATCCTTCTCCCCTTAATCGCTACTGTGACAGCTTGTAAATACGCTGTCCTTCATCCGCACAAAATAAAAAACAGAGCTATTGGAATTTGCCTCTAGATAATCTTTATATATATCATCTACAGGGTGATCGAACCGGGCCTTCGTATTGCCTGTAAATAACAACCCTCTTTCGTCAAAACCGTTGATGATCGTTGCATGGTTGATAACTCCATCTCCATCTTCATCCCAATACAGCAAGTCCCCTGCCTCAATGACGCCCAGACCTGCTACCCGATAGTATTCCTCCAAGGAACCTACCTTTATGACCCCACCTTCCATATAGCCATTTTTAGGATCGCTAAAATAGGCAAATTGCTTTCCAGCGCTTGTCCACGTTAAAGAATACTCTTGCCCAGTATTTGCGATCGCGCCCACAGGGTCCAAATCCTTATGGGCCACTTTCTCATACACTTTTTGGAACAGCCTGACCGGGATCGGTACCTTAGATTCCATATACCATTCATCTGTCATATCCATCCCCGCCGCATATAAACACTGTGATACAAAGTTCGCACAATTGCCGCTCCCGTTTGAAAAATACGGGTAGTCCGGATTTGATATAAATTTATCCGGATCCTCTTGGGCATATTTTTTTGCATACTGGTTTAACGCCTCGATCGCCTTTTCCCTGTCGGTTATATCTTCATCATAATACAGGTAGGTCGATGTATCTAATGTTTGAGACGGGTCTGCTACCCTATGTGGCGCCATCCCATTTTCGTCAATGTGACCGAGCGGATCATTCTTACAATATTGATAGCGGTTAAGTGTCTCAGGACGCCTAAAATACCCTTTTATCCAGTCCTCACTGCTAAATCTCCCTATCTCTGGGAGATATTCCCTCGCCTGTGCAAAGTAACTTCCCGCCACCATATCTTTCTGATATCCAGTATACCCAAATGGCTGCCCCTCTCCTTGTGTACCGTATAGATCCTGACCAAACTCATCATACTCATATATGGTCTGCCCCTCTGTCTGCAGGTCCAGATAGCGGACTGTACTCCCAAGTCCATCCTGCAGACAGACACCTGCTCTTTCCCCATCTAACGCAAAGAGGACATCTGTATCCCATACATAGCTTTGGCTGACTGCACGGTCCCCTACTGTTTCAGTCTTTACCAAAAGGCTCCGGTATTGCTTCGTAAGGTCCAGCAGATACCTCACCGTTTTTGTTGGGGGCTCCAGATGGCTTTTCAGATATCCCGTTCCAAAGAAACTGCCTTGCTTAAGACCAGGCTCCCCAGACAGATCATACATCTCCATACCGACCCGGTTCCCTAATCCGTCATATACATAGCTGGCCGCCTGCCCATCGGCATTGATGGCCTTTTCCAGACGGTTGTCCGCCCCATAACGATAACCGTTGACCAGATCCTGACCTCGTTTGACCGCCGTAAGGTTCCCGCGCCTGTCATATTCTCGGATCTCTGTCAGGCCTTTTCTTTCTATCTGGATCAGCTGGTCTGCCGCATTATACGTATAATGGATCCGATCTTCCCCAGCTTCCAGCAGGATCCGGTTCCCAAAGGCATCATACTGGTAACGCCGTAAAGCGTGATGATCTTTTTGCACCTCTGTCAGCCTGTTCAATGGATCATAGCGATATTGGTACAAGCTCCCATCCCCGCTTTTTTGTATCGATATCTTATTTCCTATCTGGTCATAGCCATATCCATATCGCTCGTATATCTCTCCCCGCCTCTGATGGACCAGCGTGGATAAACGCCCCATCCGGTCATATCCATAATGGCAGGATATCCCTCCCGGGTATTGTTTTTCGCTCAGCCGACCTTCTCCATCATACCGATAAAGGACTTCCCGAACACCATCTGCCACTCGCTCTAACCGTCCGGATCCATCGTAGCCATAGTCGATCCGTCTCCCATCCGGGTACAGGAGGGCCTTCCGCTCCCCAAACGGTCCCCATTCATAGCAGGTCTCTCGACCCTCCTGATCCCTGATCTTCCTGACCCTACCAGACCCATCCCGTTCGATCCAGATCACGCCCAGCCAGTCCTCCACCTCTCTCAGTTTCCGCAATGCATCATAGGAAAACTCCACCTGCCGTCCATCATCATAATGGACATAGGCCAGATCACCCTCGCCGTTATAACCATATCGTGTCTCATACCCATCCCGGTCCTTCTTTGCCACGAGGCGACCTGCTCTGTCGTAGCGGTAATACTCTGATGCCCCCAGCGGATCCTTGATACATGTGATATGCCCCATAAGGTCCCTCTGGTATCGGGTCACACGGAGGTTTTCTTTTTTGTCCAGACCGTCCAGATGGAGCGTTCCATCCATATCTAACAGGCAGCCAGAGCCTTCATGCCGACAGACCACGCTCAGCTTTCCCATAGGATCATAGGCATATTCTGTCCGGTCCCCTCCTGCATCTATGACAGAAAGGAGCTTTCCTCCCAGAGAATATCCATACTGTATCTTATGTCCCAGAGGATCTTTTATCGATGTCACATTTCCTACTGCATCATAGGTATAGACCCACTGCTGTCCATCGCTGTTACAGATAGAGACCAGGCGGCCCAAGCGGTCATAGGCATAGCCCACATAGATACCCTTATGGTCCTGGCGATGGACCAAGCGGCCATTTTTATCATAGGTGAACATCTCATATCCACCATCTGGATAGATCGCCTTAGCCAGTCTCCCCCCTGGATGATATTCGTACTCTGTCCGCCTTTTTCTGGCATCCACCACCACAGATACCTTCCCCATATCATTATATCCATAGCTGGTCACATCCCCTGTGGTAGAGATCTCACGGATCAGCTGGCCCATCTGGTCATACACATAGGTATGGCATCGGCCTGCTGCATTTTTTATACAAGAAAGCCTGCCCTCCCCGTCATATCCATATTCCGTGACCGCACCTGTAGGACTGACCGTTCTCGTGAGCCGGCCGCGCTCATCATATGCAAAGCCTATCCGGTCCCCTTCCGGATCTATCTGCCAGGTGATATTCCCATCCTGGTCATATCCATACTGTATGGTCCCTCCATTTGGCAGCGTTATCTGCTCCAAACGGTTCAGGCCATCATAACGATAGATCTCCTCCGCTCCGTTTGGATAGGTTTTTTTGGTCACATTCTGCATCTGGTCATAGCCAAGGCGGATACACTCCCCGTCCGGGAGAAGGACTTCTTCCACCTTGTTCATACAGTTATATCTCCATTCCGATACGGCACCATTAAAATCTGTGAACCTAGCCAGCTTCCCATTTGATGTATATCCATAGCTGCAATGGTTTCCCTCTGGATCTGTCACACGGATGAGACGATCGCATGCATCATAAGCAAACTCCGTACGGTCCCCCTCGCCATCTACCGTGCTGACCACTCGGTCATATGCATCATATCCATAGGATATCTGACAGCCAGACCCTTCCCGGATCTGTGTGATATTCCCACGGTCATCGTATGTTAAGAAGATCCTGCTGCTGTCTGGCAGCAGTAGCTCCACCATGTTCCCCTCCTCATCATAGGACATCTCACGGGTCCTGCCTAATGCATCCACGGTCCTCAATAGATTTCCATGCCCATCATAGGTATTCTCTATCTTAAGGATCCCATTGACCGAAAAAGCCAGCAGATGGCCATCCCCGTCATAGGTCATGTCCAGTTTTTCGCCATCCGGATATATGATCTGGCTTAAGTTCCCCTTTCCATCGTAAGCAAGCTTTGTCCTGTTCCCTCGTTTATCCGTCTTTACGATCAGCTGGTTCCGATCGTTATAGGAAAAATGCACCTCGCCATCTACATATAGATCTCCCACATTTCGATATCTCTCATCATAAACATGAGCGACCTTGTTCCCATTCTGCTCGGTCACAAGGGTCCTGCCCAGCTCTTCCTGATGGTCGTATGTGATGACCCCTCCGTCGGCAAACTTCTGCTGGATGGTCCTTCCCTTTCCATCATAAACATTCTCCAAGACGCAGATCCCTCTGGGATTTTGGATACGGCTCATATTCTTTCCAGCATCATAAAAATAGCGGTAACTCTTTCCTTCTGGATCCTGCACTTCTTTCAGGCGGTCAAGCTCATACAAAAACCGGACGCTCCTCCCCTTATGGTCCACCACCTCACATAGGAGTCCGGAAAAGCGGTCATAATGATAGGTCAGAGCGGCCCCTTTTCTATCGGTCACCTGGACCAGCCGGCCTTTCTGGTCATAAGAACACATGATCCCCCGGCCTCTGCCATCCCGCCTCCACAACAGCTTCCCTTGGGGATCGAACCTGTTTACCTGACCGTCTGGCCCCTCATGTAAAAAGCCTTCCTGGTCCATCTTCAATCGCTCCATGCCGCCGAACAAGGGGATAGGCGAGAGGTCTTCGTCTTTCATATAGATCTCCTCTCTGCCATCCCCCCATAAGATCACATATCGGTCCGGATCGATGAGCAACTGGATCTCATAATTATGCCGCCAGCCTTTTCCCAGGCTCCCGCTCCTTATATCCATGCGGTTGTAGGAACGCCTGACATAGAGGGGGACTCGTCCATTTATCCGCAGATCCTCTTTTTCATAGATAAAATTCCCTGTATCCGCATTGACCGGATCTCCCGTCATGGCACAGACCGCCGACTGGACCCCTTTCATAAACTCCTGGAGGGTAGCGTTCTGCATCGCATCGATCAGCACATCCCTCCAGGAAGAAAAGCCGGGGCCGGCATTCTTTAGGAGCTGGGAAACAGATAATGTAATGATCTTTTTGAGCTTATCTTCTGTCAACAAATTTTCTTTTATCGAAGCACCATTCACAACTTTTAGTAGAGGAAGATGGTAACTGAACTTAAACCCATTCGGATCCTGAGATACCAATATCTTTTCCGCCACCCTCATACTCCCCAATACTGCTACTATGGTAGGTGATAGCGCTTTTCTCCCTGAACATACAGGGATCGCCCCCTCTATGATCGGCACCAAATGCGATATATCGATCGTCTCATTTATATCAGACGCACTTACCGTGATACACGGTTTGCTCTTACCTTTTATCTCAATCCTGTTTCCTTTAAAGTTAAACTCATCCTTCATAACAAAATTACTAAAAAAAATATTCTTGTCTGACATCTTATACACCCTCGTAGTTTAATACTATATATGTTTTCCCCATATAATCTCCAAACAAAAAGGAAAATGTATCGTGCTTATTTAAACTTTTAAACTCGTTCCATTTTAACACCTCATTTATCTGTTCCTTCCAATATACACCTATTAAATTTCGGTACTCATAAAAGAGCCATCTTTTCATGTACATTATCTCATAATCATTTAGTCGATAAAATCTACTCTGAAGTATTTTCTTTATCTCTTTTTCTCCATCATCAAAATAAATAAAATCCGGATACCATATATGACTCTCTTTTGATCGGTCAAGATACAACTGCTCATCCGCAATCATTATTTCATACTCATGATCTTCTGTCACCAAACCCGTCAAAAAGTGAAAAAGCCCCATATATGCAGGTAACCAATCATTCTGTATTTCTTGTCTTTTTAGCGCTTTTTCCAGCAATGTCCCTATTGAAAGCAATAATTTGTCATTCTTTTCCTTCTTTACCTCTATTGCCTTTTTTTGCATCTGCTTAACTAAATACGGCTTTAAATATTCTCTCATATCCTGCGTTCGGTCCATACCCTATCCTATCTATAATGATATTCTATTCAGAAATCGTCTGAAACACCTGCCAAGCCGCCCCTTTCCAACCTTCCGTCTCTTCGTCGGGACAACTAAATACACCATGTAATATTCCACAATTAAGTATTACAAAACATACCATATTATAAATCCGTCCATCCACTCCAAAACCTATATAATCAAATATGTGGATCCGCTGACCGTTAGGAAGTGTACTCTCTATATCTTGTTGGATCTCTATTGAAGGATTCAATTTTTTGATGATATTTTCTATTTGTACTACAAGATCAGGAAGCTGCTCTTTTGTGACCTTATCATGGATAAGATTAAACGCAAAGTGGACACAGCAATCCAGACTTGTTAATATTATTTGAGGCCTGTTGACCGATGGGTATACTCTCATTTGTATTTCTCTAGGCATTTCAATAAATTCCTCTGGCATGTAGATATTTATCATATCATAAATCTGTCTTGGACAAAATCTGATAAATCTATCATTTATATATAACCCTTCTCCTCTGATATCCGTATATTTTTGATCCCTTTGCTTCTTTTTTAGAATAGCTATTATCTCATCTTCATATTTCATTTATATCTCCTCCTGGATACGGATGATCTCTCTTATGAGGATATCCCATAGCTCTGTCTGAAATCCCTTGATCTCGTCTGTAATATGTGCATCATCTAATATGATCCGCATTTTGTTCCCTTCTCGATCATAAAGATATATAAAACACTGCTTGATATCATTTTGAGGGCCGAGCTCTCCCCCTTCCTTTTTTCCCAGATCAACAATCCTATATTTTTTTAACAGCTCGACTATCTTTTTACTTTCAATCTCATCTATTTCCTTTGAAGCAAAAAAATCCATAGGAGGGACACGATCTGCGATATTGGTCACCAGACCAATGGACCCTTTTTCTCCAACGCAATAAATATCACCTGTGTCCCCACTTGACATAAAAAGATCATCCGTCTTCCTTGGCTCTCTCAAAAACTCTTCTGATCGATCCAAAACAAACCTAATGATCCTTTTTTCCAGATCACTTCCTTCATAGATAGCTGTATATTCAAAATACCACAGTCTATCCAGATCTGGGATACCCTCCTGGCCGCCTGCTATAGCGGGATATGCCTCTTCAAACGCCCTTCTCCCATTTTCCTCCATTTCATCTTCCCACTCAGGAGCACCGGTCACTTTCTGTAAAAATTTCCATAACTCATCCATACAGTCATTATAATCATCCGGAAGAAAGCCGTTATGAAAATAGAAACCATATTCCCCTATATCCCCCCAGCACACAAATTTTTGTCGAAACTCCTTTTCAACTTGAGGTAGGCCAAGATAACAAGATGATGGGTCAGTGCTTAATGAATAAAAATCACTTCTACATATATATCCTGTCTGCTCTTTCCATTTTAACACTTGATATTTTTGTAATAGATCAAACAACCTTTGCTTCTCTTGTCTGTTAAGATTTTTATCATAACGAGTTTCATATCGTGTATCAGCTCTATATATACACGATAACATTCCATGATCGTATTCTATGATATATCGTTCCCCTACACTGCCAGCATCATCATAATAGAACACCTCAGTAAAATGGATCGTATATATAAAATCATAAGGATGTTTATCTTCTACTATTTTAAGTATATGATCTGTTACCCCTCCCAAAATGACCATACAACCAATAATATTCAATGTCCTTTTGATCCCTAAACGCAAACACATCTCCCAAATGAGACATCCACATATGATCACAAACGCAAACCCAAAATAAATGCGGACCTCTTTTTCTGCTAAAAGCATCTCTATCGCTCTGTAAAACATTTTTTCCTCCTCAAGTATGAAAACTTTTAGCACCTCTACACACAATAACCATCATCCATCGCTCATATGCCTCCATATTGCTTGAATATCTGACGGCGTCAGTAGACTTCCCACTGACATCTGTTCTTTATCCAAAGATGCATGTATCGCTCCGTGATAATATTTAGGAAATTCATGATCGTTTTCTCCACCTTCCAATTTTTCTATGTCCAAAACATCCATCAGATCAATCGAACCTTTATTGAGATAAAAGAGAGTTTTAAATATTAACGTAATAGGCTTATTAGCAACTATATATTCACCTTTTTGAATGATCTCTCCTTTTTCAAAAATCCTTGACGTTAAAGATTGTCTGGTCATTCCTTCCTGAAATTTGTTATCAAGGATTGAAACAAGCATACTGATAGCAAATGAACCGATCACAGAATACGCATTTGGCAAAGGGATCGATAATATGGTCGCACTTCCATTAGTGATGACCATTTCAATATAGTCTTGAACGTCCTGTTGCAGTGCGATATCTTCCATACCTGCAGTGCAAGACCTCTTTAGCGCACTTAACCTTTCACCTTCGTCCTTAATCCCAAACGCATCATTTATAATATGTAAAGAATTGTATAGGATCGTAGTTGCTTTTTCATCAAACCGCATTATTTTTTCATACAGATAACAATAATAACTCAAATACTTATATGAACTATATGGTTTTGGAAAGCAAATATCGGGGGTGATCCTAGTCCAAACAGCCATCGGTAATGTTGTTCGGTCAACATTTCCTTGTATCTTGTGATAAAATGACATCTGGTCAAAACCGCTACACTTAAATCTAAAGTAAAATGTCTCATCATATTTTAAATCCAAACGAACTGTAAAAATATAATTAGTGGCATCACTCAAATCTAATCTAAACTCATCTACTAATCTCATGTTAATAAAAAGTTTTTCATATACTTCAATAAAAAAAATCGGATATATATACAAAGAAGGACTCTCACTACTTATATTTGTGCTCTTATCGTACCATAGTGATATTTTAAATGTTCCACAATGATCTGCATTTGTATCAAATTTATACCAAATCTCACTTTGGACAGGATGTACATACACAATCTCTTCTTTGTACTCTTGCGCTGGATCAGGGCATTTAATTTTTTTCTCCAAAACATTTTGTCCATCCGTATCTGCCTTTATCACTCCACCGGCACTACACAATCTAAAGGCTTCATTTTGAGGGACTGAGGCTTCCATCGTCAGCGTATTTTCATCAAACATAACATCTCCAGTATTTTCATTATACCAGTCGGACTGACTCCCTTGGCATGGCCCGCTAAGGATGTCGCAATAACCAAATGTCGCATCTTTTCCATCCTTAGCATCAATCTGTGCACAGTTTCCTACATACTTTCCATGGCTAGATTTTAGATTCAATATACAAGTCTTATTTCCGTGATCACAACTAAGCAATGCAGAATGACATATACTTGCTCCATTCTTTAAAGTTTGTATACTTTGTCGAGCATATATTGCTCTTATATTATCCGACATTATGGCAATCCTCCTTCCAGCCTAGATCGATCTTATCCAGATGGAGCCCTACAGCTCCACGTCGTAGTATGCTCTCAACAAGATCTATGCTAGCAAAAAGCGTTCGTATCCCATTAAGATTTCTAAAAAAAATATTACATTCCTGGATTGGCCATTGCTTATTTTCCGTATTTTCAAAGACCACGAGATAGTACCGTTTATTTTCACAACTTTTATGGTCTGTCAATATGACATCTCTGGTATACACCATTTCACCATACATTTTTATCACTTTATATACCAATTCAGAAACCATAAGAACTGGTTCAGTGATCATATCTGGATAAGGAATATATTCCTTTATCTCAACTGGCAATACAATCCTCTTAGGGATCCTATACAATTCGCTTAGGCAAAGCCAATCTGAATTTATTTTTTCTCTCCAGTCGAAGATCCGCATAGATTTCAAAAACAGTGTTTGAGTCTTTATAATATAATATCGCATACCTTTTATCCTATCCAGTAAGTTATCCTGCCGTTTCCCTTATCCCAAAGCCCCAGAAAGAGATATCCTCTCCGCTTTGATCCTGATCTTATCTGCTACATCGATCTCTATCCGATCTCCCATGATATCAATCTTACAATGATCCATCATCCTCTTCATCTCTTCCGCCGCCTGCATCTTAAGATGATGATCTGTCATCGTCATGATACTCCCGTCCGGCAACCGCAGGAATTTTTCCTTTCGCTCTGTCTGTACCATACACCGGATGGCTATGCCCTCACGTTCGTTATGACCCTTAAAATACAGGGCAACTCTGGCTCCAATCCCAGGGACCGTATAAAATGTATTTCCGGTCTCCGGCATCCAGGGATAGGAGTTAAACTCTTCTGGAAGATACAGCTCTAACCGCTCTAAGACCACTTTTGGAGAAAACTGTATCAGCTGATCCTAGATAAATATCCCCTCGCCTTTGATATCGGAATAGACTTGATCCCTTCTCATCCTCTTTGATCTGATCGGTATCTCATCTACATAGTCCATGCTCTTCTCCCCTCTCAATGCCTATATATCTATATTCATCGATCTTCTATCATCTCTTCCTCAAATATCACTTCAAGTCCAGGATATTCCCTATCTGTCTCCAGATCTGTGATCGGATTACCCGTGATATACACTGTGCAGATGCTCCAAGGCAACCTCACTTTTTTCCATTCCTCTGTGGTGATCTGATTATCCTCTAAATGCAGATAAAGTAATGATGTCATCCCAGAAAGATCCGGCAAAGTTGTGATCTGATTATCGCATAAAGAGAGCAGATATACATTCCTTAAGCTCTTCAATGGTGTGATATCTGTTATCTTGTTATCGCATAAATTTAGGTATTCTAACCTTTTAAGTGCCGATAATGCTCCTACATCTGTGATCTCATTATCACTTAAATTCAAAGCCAAGCATTTATCAACATTTTTCAACGGAGATATATCTGTGATCCGATTACTACACAGATCGATAAATCGACATTTATCTGAATTTCTGAGTGGAGATATATCCGTGATCTCATTTCCACTTGCAGTCAAACAGAACAAGTTCAGCTCTTCCACAACCCCAAGTTCTTCCAATCCATTATGATCCAAACGTAAAGTAGATAAACTTTTTAGCTCGGATATACATTTCAGCTCTTCTTTCTGTATACACGTATTTCTCAAGTCCAACTTCTTTAAAAACTGTAATGATACTATAGCCGATAGATCTTGGATGTGGTTGCCATTAAGATCCAGCTTCTCCAGATTTGTCATGCTACTGATCACATGGATATCTGCCACATCATGGTATTCCAGAGATAATATCCTTAAATTTTGCAATCCTTCCAAACTACTGATATCTCTGATCTCGTCACCAACGATCCCATCATCACCAACCCATCTATCCAGCTTTAATGCTGTAATATCCCATAGATCTCTTAGATAGATATCTCCTTCCCTTTTATCTATCCATTGTCGGACCTTATCCTCTAAAACTGTGTCATCCCACTGTATCTTTCGATCTTCTTTTGGGTCCAAAAAAACATATTTATCTTCATTTTCCTTAGATACTTTACAGTTATGGATAAAAGAAAAAACACTTTTCGCAAATAAACTTATCATTATCAAATATAACGCCCATCTACAGATCCCAAAGCCTGCCCGACTTTTTTTTCGGCTCGATCCTTTTCGCACCTCCATTTTTCTCTCCTTGTACAGATATCAATATAATAAAAAAACTTTTCTCGGACGACCTTTATGTATTTTAGTCATCCGCTTTCTTCTTTTTTATTAACTCAAAATATTCTGTCAATCCTAAAATATCTGCTATACTCTCACCGGATATTGCCGGGCTACCTTCGATAAATAGTTGTTCATCCACATAAAATTTTCCTTTATAAAACAAAGGTCCTTTTACTAACTTTACATACTCCCTTCCCTGATCTCCTGGCCCCCATACCTCCACAGAATCTGTGATCTCTCGAGTATTAACGCATTGAAGGATCTTTGTTCTTAAAGTGATCTTCAAGCCGACATTACTATTGCTATAAGTTGAACCATTTCTTTCATCTACTTCAGGTTTAATTCCCAACAGCTTATTGATCCGGTTTAACAAACTCCCTTCAGGATTTTTTATCACATTATCCTGACTAGCTAATCCAGTCAACAAAAGACTAACAACTATCCCAGAAAAAAAATCCAATTTCCCAATTTCTGTAATTCCAGCCGATACAAGCGTTAAGCAAACATCTTGTTCTGTTATTGGCGTTTTTAATTCTGATTTCATTTCCGATATCTCACTCATTATACTGTCTAGCGTGGTCTTAAAGTGTCCTGACAATGTTCTATCCAAAAAAATGATCTTATCGACTGCCCCCTTTCCTTCAATGGAATTGGTGTAATACGGATAACAGTCCAATGGTGTCTCTCTTACCCATAGTGCGACTTGGCGCATTTGGATCTCATCCTGATAGCCTTCTATCTTATGCTCAAATGTTTTGCATGGTAATCCTCCGGCTTGATACTGCATGTAATAGAGGTTATCGTTTCCATAAAACTCATCATATTTCAGATCGATCAATATGGCCCCTTTATAATAACCTGATACCCCTTCATATACAAACGGTTCTTTTATATCCCATTGTACCGCATATTCTCCTATCAATTCCATTTTAGGAAAGATATCGACAAATAGGGTTGGTAACTTTCTATATAAGCTTAACGTACATTCCGGCAGGATGATCACATGCTCATCAATCCTAGGCTCTTTATACCATACTGATATCACGAACGTCCCGCATTTATTTTCTGTGGTCTGTAGATACAGCCAAGAACTATCCGTGTTTTTTACAGGGCCGATAAAAACACGGTTTAATTTATATTCGATCGCAGTTTTCGGACAGGCCCGCGTCTCGACCGGCTTTTCTTGTCCATCTGTGACAGCCGTCACTACTCCGTAGTCCTTACCCATATTTCGTCTCCTTATCCTGCCAGACAGATCATGAACCCTGTATTTTTTTGGACCGAGGCTTCCATCCTCATAGTCCTTTCATCAAACATCAGATCATCCTCATTTCCATTATACCAATCCGTAAGTTTTGCTCTACATGGACCATTTAATTTTCTGCAATGACCAAAATACGCCTCTTTTCCATCTTTTATATCGATCTGCGCGTTCGGTCCTACATACTTTCCATGGCTCCTTGTGAGGTTCAGCACATACTCCTGCGAACCATATCCGCAACGTAATATCGCGGAATGACATATGCTCTCTCCTCCATATTTCCGCATGATCTCTTGATACGCATACATCTTCTGTAGACCTTCAGACATCCTGATCCTCCTTTATCGGCAATTGGATCTCTTTTAATGAAATCCCCTTTGCTCCACGCCTTAGTATACTCTCCACAAGATCTTGGCTGGCCACGATCTCTTGCTCCCCTTTATGATCTATCAGGAACAGATCCCTTACCTTCCATAGAGCACTGCCTGGTCTTATGGTCTCTAGCAAGACGATATGATATTGTCTGCTCTCCTGTTCCTTAGGATCTATGAGGATCACATCCCGGCTATAGATCGATCCTCCAAACATGAACGCTACCTTGAGCAAAAGCGTACTGAGCAAAAGGATGGGAGATGTGATGATATCCGGGAACGCCGCCGTTTCATCTCGATCCACTGTGATAACAAGATTTTTAGGGATCTTATAAAACCCATCTGCACAGATCCACGCCAGATCCACCTTTTGCTTCTGATCCATTAGTCGAAATGCACTTTTAAAATAGGGATGTTGTCCCAATAAAAAATATCTCATATCTTTATCCTGCCGTTCCCCTTATCCCCAAAGCCCCAGAAAGAGATATCCTCTCCGCTTTAATCCTGATCTTACCTGCCGCATCGACCTCTATCCGATCTCCCTTGATATCGATCTTACTATGATCCATCATCCTCATCATCTCCTCCGCCGCCTGCATCTTAAGATGGTGATCTGTCATCATCACGATACTCCCGTCCAGCGACCGCAGGAGTTTTTCCTCCGGTTTTTCCTGTCGCTCTGTCTGTACCATACACCGGACAGCTATCCCTTCACGTTCGTCATGATCCTTAAAATACACGGCAACCCTGGCTCCGACCTCAGGGACCGTATAAGATGCATTTCCGGTCTCCGGCATCCAGGGATAGAAGTACTTGCCTTTTTCCGGATCAAAGTCAAAGGTCACTCTTACCTTTTCATCTCTTACCTCTTCGACCTTCCCCCACAAGCTCATACCTGTAAATGACTCATTATAAGAGATTGGCGTTTGGATACTGGCCTCTTCCGCGAGCTTGTACGTAAAAAGGAGCTCGCCTCCCCGGAACACAGCATCCATAGCCCATATGATATATCTCATGCCATCCAGCCGGACGATATCGCCAAGCAGATAGCTGTGACGGCTCGTCCAACGATATATCTTTTTTCCCACGCCTTTCCCTGAGCCTGTATATGTTTTTTTGATCTCCACACCCAGATCAGAAGAGCGGATCTCTTCCTCCACCAGCTTTCCTTTGCGCATCCCGAACCATATAGCCGGCCTTCCGGTCTTTATATCTGGGATGAGATAGCCGGCATGATGGCTGGCTATCCTCTTTAAAAATCCCCACGGTGTCTCTCTATAGCAGATAAGAGGCCTTTTGATCTTTTCTTGCCCGATCGTACAGATCACACTCCCTGACCTTTGTCCTACGATCTGTCGGGCCACTTGCTGATAGCTCTGGTCAGGATCCGTAAATGCCCGGCATAACGCATCATCCTTTTTATCGAAAAAGACCGATGCCGATGATGCCTGTACCCTGGCCTCTCCTATCCCGTTATCTTTTATCAGATCGACTGCCTGTACCACGCCATGGAACAGGATATCTTCTTGAGACCTTCCATCTCCACCATGGAAGAGCAGCTTTATCATCGACCCGCAGTGATCGCGTTCCCATTCCGAGCCTTGGCAGCTGCTCTTTGATCCACCATATAACCCCATTGTGGCATGCTGACCCACTTCCCAATGCAGTCGAAGATCGGTAACTGACTGGAATGGGATCTCTGTCTCCAGGGACATTTCCTGGTTTATCTCCATTTTCCCGCCCCCTTTACTGCATTTTGATCGTCGCTCCGCTCATCTTGATACTGTCGGCCAACTCCATCCTTGTATCACCTTGTGAAAAGCCGATCTTATTTGAAGCCGACATCTCCAGACTGGCGTTCGCACTGCTGATCTTGATATCTCCTGTTGCTTCTATGGTGATGGAAGCGTCACTGCTGATCTTGATCCCCTCTCGATCCGATAATCTTACGGACATCCCCTTATTATTGGTCACCAAGATCATCTCTGGCGTCAACCTGATCTCTTTTCCCACCTTGTTCCTCCATATCTTATGTGACGGGTCCACCCGGATCCCATGGCCCTGCTCTTCATGATATGCACTGGTCACATATGCGTCCATTTCATCTTCGGTAGGAAAATACAGTCTTACCGCATCTCCGATCTCTGGCATGCAATACCAGCCGGCCCCATCCGGTGAGGAATAGACCGTAGAAAACGGGAACCAGCAGGTCCTGCCTTGACGATTCTCATCAACATCGATCGCCATCTTCACCTGCTCACCTTCCACCGCTTGTATACGGCCCAAAAGCGATAGACCGGTCATCTCTCTGTTATAGGATCTCGGGATATCCAGGGCAGACCTTTTGATCAGATGATAGGTATGCCACAGTTCACTCCCATCCAATGAAGTCTCCAGCTTCCCCACACAGTATTCCTGCCCATTGAAAGAAACCGTATCTCCTAAGAAATAGATATCTCTGCTCCTGACGATATACGATAGACCAGATAACGGATACTGCCCATTTTCATCCAGATGACTCCCGTCAGACCGACTTATCATATAGTTTTTTGTATCCAGCTTTCCCTTTACTTGTTTTTGCGGGAGCCCGAAAAAGAACTTTTCTCCTGGTATATAACTAGCCGGCACCAGGACCGTATGTAAGCTGCTGGCGACACGTTTTAAAAATCTCCAATCGGATTCTCCGTATTGCATCAGAAATCCCGGTATCTCCGTATCCTTTCCCTCTGTCATGATCATCCCGGGCTGGCTATACCCTTCTTGACAGCAGTCGGCCACTTCTTTATATGTATAGCCTGACTTTTGGAAGCTCCTTTTATGCTTATCTTGGTCCATCAGCCATGTCCCCGTATAGAGGAGCAGCTCCATCCTGCTGCCATCGATACCGGGCTGTATGCTAAATCCTTTAAGGACCCCATAGAACAGTGGTCTTTCATCCTCTTCCTCATCACATACGGTGATCCGGACCCATGTCTCATCCATCGCCTTTTGGAGATAACTATCCCGTTTACTTTCCGGGATCACTCCAGATAACCGGACATATCCATGTTCATTTATCTGAAAAACCCCATTATATGACAAGATCAAGATCTCATCAAATGGCTCTACCTTTATCCTGACTGCTTTCATCCTTTCCTCCCTGTCATATACATCCCTTAAAACAGTACCACCTCATCCACCACCATAGTCTCCTCCACCCCGATGATCCCAAAATGATGCTCCCAGAACAGATACACCTGATGATCGATCGGCAGGAACATATCCTGCAAAAAGACCAGCCTTTCCCTCTCCCCGTCAGTCTCCTTTTCCCCTACATAGATCAAGATCTGCCGTGCTGCCTCGTTGCTGACATACACAAAGGAGTCCGGGTACATGCAGCGCATGACCTCCTTAAAGAGATATAGGGAGCTGCCGCACTGGTACAGCTTCCGTATCAGCCGGAGCAGCTGCCGCAGCTTTTCCTTCGCAAACCCCCGCACCGCATGGGCGGCGGAGCTGCCGCATACCCCCTCCAGCAGGTCCGAGAGGAGGAAGCGCAGGATATATTCCTGTCTGGAAAGGCCCTGGCGCAGATCCTGCTGGACCGTATATTGCATGAAGACATCGAAGAAGATCCCCCTTGTCTGCTCAAGCCCCGTAAGGTCCTGGTCGAACAGTGCCGCGAGTTCTCTGGCGAACCGATAGAGCGGGTTCACCTCTACCTTCCTCCCCTGGACCTCCTGGGCGTTCAGGTCCTCTAAGACCACCTCTGTGTAAGGGCTCCCATCCCTTACCGGCGTATAGCGCAGCGTTTCTCTGCAGATCCCCATCCGGTCCGCGGACAGGGCCGCCTCCCATGCATAGTTCATAGGATCACCCCCACACATCGGTATCCGCTGATCTCCAGCTGGATCTGGGAGATGACAAAACGCACCATACTGTCGTTCAGGTGATAGCCCGGCGCCTTTTCCCTAAACTGCAGCACCAATATCCTCCGGCTCTCCATGGGGAACAGCTCGTCCGCCACGAACCAGTCCATCCCCCCATCGATCACCGGCGCTGCCTCCCGGGCCAGGACTCCCTCCATGCTCTCGCCGATCTCATATCCCACTACTTCTATGTAGTCGCCGATATCCAACTCCATGATCCTGCGGAACAGGTCGCTCTTTGTCATCAGCCTGCTGTGGCAGCTCTCCGCATAGCGCCGGATGAAGGAGTCCTTTTTATGGTTCGTCAGCAAGGGACTGTCGTAGTCCAGAGAGCGTACAGTGGGCTTTTGGACGATCCTGGCGGCTCTCCACCCCTCGAAGGTCTCCCTCTCGGACTTGATGACGATCTTCCCTTCCTCGTGCCGGATCTCCAGGATATCCTCATTGGACTGGATCAGGTAGCCGTCCCCTTCCGCCATCCCCTCCAGGGAAAAGCTGTGCTCATAATACTTGCCATCGGTGCATGGGAGCATAAAATCCATGCCGTCAAAGGTCATCCACTGGATGTTCCAGAGGGGGAGGATATCGGTGCGGACCTCCTTTTCAAAATCCCCGTATTGGATAGTGGCATCGCTAAGATCGGGAAGGCCCACACGATCCGCACCCTCATGAGATGTATCTGGATGACTGGCTCCCAGTCCAGTCGCGTCTATATCCGCATAGACATCATAGAAGCGGTCCAGATAAGCCGTGTTGATCGTCTCCCAGGGGATATGGTTGTCCTGAAAGATCCGGTACAGCTCCTCCACCGCATCCCTGTACCGCCTAGCCGGGCGGATATGGAACACCGTTCCCTCCTGTCCCAACAGGCCGGTAAAGCTAGAGATAGTCCGAAACTCCCTCTGCCGCCCTTCCCCCGCCTCCAGGAAGACCGTCCCCAGGAAGAGCTGTCCCTGCTCTGCCATGAGCTTACGCTGCTCTTTCCTGTCTAAGTCAGCGGCAATGACCGGGAACAAGGTATCATTAGTAGGGTCATAGCACTCCCGCCCCACGATGGTCGTCACGATCCCATATTGGCTGGTATCGATCTCCACCTCCTCATAGATCCTCCGTTCCAGGGCCTTATATCTCTGCTCCATGGACCGGATCGCCTTGCCCAGCCCCTCCACCAGGACGGTCTTCGCCAGCCTGCGCTCCCCAAGATCTTCGATCTCCCTCAACCGCTCTTCTATATACCGGTCAAAGTCAAAGGGATATTCCTGGATGGCGGAAAGGTTCTCCTCGTGCCAGTTTCCCATGCTGTTCCCTCCTCACCTGGTATTGTTTGATCGTAACCGTTCAGACACCCTGGACTGTTACGTTCGATCATATCTGAAATACTTTTCGATGATCATTTTCAATATTATGCCTGACCGGGATATCCCGGCCCATACTCCACACCAGGCCCAGCTCCCCCTGCCCCTTCCGGGGTCCCTGCGCCCGCGCTCCCGCTCTGCCCTCCCCCGCCGTCTCTGCTTTCTCCAGTCCCGTTCCTCTTTTCGCCGGTCCCGCTCACTCCTGCTCCACCGGTCCCATCTACTCCCACTCCACCACTCTGCTCTCCTCCTGCATCCTCTTCTCCCCCCTGTGCTTCCCCTGCCTTCTCCTCTTCCGCCTTTTCCTGCTCGATCGTCGTGTCCAGCACCTCGATCAGCCCGTCGATCTCGGCTACCTGATCGTCCAGCTTCAGCTCTTTATACAGCTTCTTCGCCAGCAGGTACTGCTTCCTGGCCTCCAGTTTATCGCCGGTCCGCTCCTCCTGGCGGCCTGCTGCCACATAAGCCTCCGCCTGCCGCTCCTTCTGCCCATCCTCCTCTGCCTTCTGGCTGCTGGAGGCGATCTTCGTCCTGATCAGCTCCCCATGGACCTCGTCCCCCAGCTGCTGATATTTCTCCAGCGCCATGGCATAGTAGACCTTGGCCCCTTCATAGTCGCCTTCCGCAAAGGCCTTGTCCCCCTCTGCCGTCATCTGAGCGGCCCCGGTCTCGCTGGAGGCCTTCTCCTTAGCCTCCTGGGTGTCCGCCTCCTGAGCCTTGCTGCGGCTCTCATACAAGGCATCCAGGGCATCCAGGGCGTCCTGCCTCCCCTCTTCATAGTAGACCCTGGTGGCCAGGCTCTTGGCCTGGAGGTATTTCTCCTCTGCCCGGTCATAGTCTCCCTGAGCCGCCAGGGTATCGCCTAATTGGAGATAGTCGGAGACGGACTGATAGTCCACGATCACGGCCAGCTTCTTATCGATATAGGGATCGGCGATGCGGTCTGCATAGCGGGAGCGCTCCTTGGCGGTCACGTAGGCTGACTGCGCCTCCCCGTAGTCCCCGCTGTCAAAGCGGTCCTCTGCCGCGTTGATCGCCTCGATCAGCTTTTGATAGGCCGAGATGTCCCGGATCTGCTTTTTCAGCTTCAGCTTTTCCGCCAGGGCCAGCGCTTCTGTACATTCTTCTCCGGCCCGGATGAAGTTCCCGTCCTGGATGTATTCGATGGTATCCGCGTACCGGCGCTCCAGCTCCTCCATCTGCTCCCGCCGCTTCCATGACAGGATACATAAGACCAGGACGATCCCCAAGAGCAGGATGAGGAGGGTCACACTGGCGGTCATGATCTTCCTGATCCGCCGCTTCCGTTCCGGATCCAGGAACACCTTATCCACAAAAACAACCGCAAAGGAGTAGTTCTCCAGCTTTCGCGGTTGTTTGGATAAAAGCAGATCTTCTATATCATCCAGGCTCTTCTGGGGATCGTCCCTGGCCTCGGAGAACACATCGTCCAGCTCGCCGCTATCCAGGTTCTCCCAGATCCCCCGTGTGTATAGGGCCAGGATATCCCCATCCTCCAGGCGGAGCTTCTTTGAGACTACCGGGTGGAAGCCCTTCCCCTGCCCCAGATAAGCATACAGGTTATTGCGCTGTTCATGTCTGGACAGGGTGTCCTCGGGGAGCCGCTCCTCCCTCACCATATCGGTCCCCAGGGACATATCGCGGGTCTGCTCCCGCAGCATGCCGTTCCGGTACAGGCGGAGCCTGGTATTTCCCGCATAGCCGTAGCGGAGCTTCCGGTAATCCGTCACCACCACGGTGACCGACGCTTTTAGCCGCTGCCGGCTGTCCGCCTTCGCAAGCGCCCGGTCTGCGGCCTTCAAGTAGGAAGCCACCGCGCCCTTTGCGATCGACGGATGCTCCTGGAAGGCCAGGATGATGGTCTGGGTGGCCAGCCGGGCGCTCTCCGCGTCTGGCAGATCATTGGCTCCGTCCGCTATGACATAGCAGGCATACCGGTCCAGCTCCACATAGGCAAAATAGTCATTGTTCTCCAGCTTGGAACCGGCTTCTGAAAGAAAAGCGGTCTTAAATGTGCTGTTCTGTTTCCTCATCGGTCCTTTCCCTCCACTGCTGATCCGCCCTCACGCGGGCCTGCCATCTCCCCTGACCGCTGTGCTCTTCGGCGGTCAGGAGACCTGACAGATCACGATCGATGCATTGTCCTTCTCCTCTTCCTGGCTCTGGTTGACCAGCTCGATCATCTGGAACGCCTTTTCCTGACAGCTCCCGGTCCCTGCCAGGCAGTCCTCCAGATCCTTCCATCTGGCCACCTCATATAGGCCGTCGCTCATGAGCACCACATATTCCCCGCCATACAGGGTGATGGGCGCGTCGAAGAACTCGATCTGGCGGAACCCGTCCTGTCCCACCACATTATACAGGCGGTGCTGGTCCAGGAGTGAGACCGCTTCCTGCCGGGTCAGCTTCCCCTCTTCATACCGCTGCCGGGCCAGGACCCCGATGGTGTGGCCGGAGGTGACCGGTACCAGCTCCCGGTCCCGATAGACCGCCACCTTCACATTTCCCACCACCGCATAGTAGAGCTTCCGGTCCTTGACCATCACGGCGGCCACGGATGCGCAGCCCTGCCCCTCATCCAGCTGCTCCAGGATCTGCCGGTTGGCCCCGTGGAATGCTCTGCGCAGGAAATACTGGGGGTTATAGAAGGCGTTCCGGTCTTCAAAGATCTCCTGGAACACCTGCACCGCGGTCCGGGCGGCGATCTTCCCGCCAAAATGCTTCCCCATCCCATCGGCCAGGACCGCTAAGGTCCCATCCTCTGTCTCGGTGACCCCATACTCGTCCTCCTGGACCTCCCGGTCCCCGATCGTCTTCGACGCTCCAAAGGAGCACCAGCCCGCATCCCGCCGCCCTCTCCCGCCGGGAGGCAGCGCCAGCAAAAGCCGCAGGGTCAGCAATACTGTTCCAACGATGATCAACAGGGTGATCGCATTCTCAGGGATCGTCATGGCTCTCCTCCCACATAAAATTGTCGCCGCAGAAGGGGACGAACACGAACCGGCTCTCTCCCATCTCGATCAGGTCAAAGGCGCTCAGCACGGTGGGGGTATAGACGGCTCCGTCATTGTGATAGACCAGGCCATTGCTGTCCCCCGGGAGGAGCACGGTCTCCCTTTTTTTCGGGTCGAAGACGATGACCCCATGGTTCCGCCTGGAGATCTTATCATCCCCCAGGATCTGGATATCCATGTCGTCCGCCCGGCCGATGAAGTTCTTCCCGTTCCGGATCTTATAGTCCTTCCCCTGGCGCGGCCCGGAGATGCAGACGATCCATCCGCATACCGGGGAGGTCTCCTGGGCGAACAGCAGCTCTTCGATCTCCTCCCCGCTCCGCTCCCTCACCTCCTGCTTCTCCTTTGTCGCCGTCTCGATATTGCAGTATGGACACACGGTCCCATATCGCCTGGCTGAAAATAGATGCCCGTTCTGGCATCGGATCAGATTCCCACTCATGCTCCTTGGCTCCTTTTCTTTTTATCTCTTGAAATACCTGGTGCGCTTTCCTGCAAGATACGCCTCTGATACAGCGTTTTTGTATATGGAGGGATGCCCCATCTTGCACTTTCCCCTACCGCAGGAGGAGACGATCCAGCCCCACATACAGGCAGTCGCCTTTCTCCAAAAGGCAGGGCGTGTCCGCCGAGAGCCGGTAGACCTTCCCTCCGCCTGCCTTTTTCAACCGGAGCCCGTTAGCGCTCCCCAGATCCTCCACATACCATCCTCCGGCGGAAAAGTTCAGCACCGCATGCTCCCTATCCACCATGCTGGCGAAGGGGCTCTGGCTTAAGTCGATATCCACCTGGGCCTCCCGCACATCCCGCCCGATCACCGCCGAGGTCTTCCCGTAAAGCTCCCAGGCCATCAGCTCCGTATCCTCCTCACTCAAAAGGACCAGCTCGGTGATCGTCGCTTTCTTGGCCCCCTCTGCGGTCGGTCCGGTCCCTGTCCTCTGTCCTGTCTCCTTGTCGGTCCATGCCAGAAACAAAAAAACCAACGCCATAGCCGCCGACACGCCTAAGCAAAACAGGTGATAGCGCACCTGGTCTGGATAGGCCCAAGCTATTGCGAAGATCGCCAGACTGATACAGACTAACAGCAGATCTAAGAGCCTCTTGCTCATCTCTTCTTTTCCTTCCCTTCCCATTTGATCCCCATATATCGTTCAAACATCTCCGTCATATCGATCGGATCTGTCCTTGTCTTCCCTTTTGGATCCAGTTTTTCCTTGCGGACCTGCCCGCCCCTGGGCTGGAATCCGAAAAACTGTTCGAACTGCGCGGACATATCGTTAGGGTCAAAGCCTGCCCTGGCCTGCTTTTTCTCCTCCCTGTGACCGCTCTTTCCCTTCTTGCCTGGCGCTCCGGCCGTCTCCCTCTCTCTGGTTCTTTCCTGGTCATACGCCCTGCGCCTCTCCTTATCCCCCAGCACACGGTAAGCTTCTGTCACTTCCCTAAACCGTTTTTCCGCCTCCGGATCGTCCGGGTGCCCATCCGGGTGATACCGTTTCGCCAGACTGCGATACTGTCTTTTTATCTCTTCATCGGGAGCGTCCTCCCGGACTCCCAGTATACGATAATGATCGGTCCCCATCTTCCTCCTGCTCCTGTCTGTCGCCCCGCCGCTGTTCTGCTGCAACATGAGACCGCCTTTGACGCGGCTTTTTTGTATACAAAGACACAGGAGGCGCTCCCTGCCGCGGATGCGCCCCCTGCTCTGTCTTGGCTTACATGGCTGGATATCCGCCTTCTACCGTGATCTTATTTAATTTGTCTTTCTTCTGCTTGAGCACCAGGGTAAAGGTCCCGGTGCCTTCCTCGTCGCCGAAATCTTCCTTATAATCGATGACAAATGCATTGGGGAAATAGTACTTCCGCTCCATCACACCGGCCGCCACATGCTCTACCGTCACCTTCCGATAGCAGTCGGCCTTCTCCGCCGGGACCGTGGACCACAGCGCCAGCTTCCTGGTGCTGTCAAAGGGATCCCCATCCACCGCCGTCAGGATCCTCCCGGTGATCGTCAGGGTGCTCCCCACGTCCTTCGTCCGTGCGTTGGAATCCAGCGGGATATCCGTGGTGAACTTCACACTGCGCACGCACTCTTTCGCGATCTCAAAGCTTTCTGTTCCCTCTACTGTGATCTTATAAGACATGTCTGTCCTCCTCCTTTCGTTCCTCTATCACTCGCCGCCGAATCCGCCTTCGATCTTTGTGGCTCCGTTCTCGTCCTTCTTCT
This sequence comes from uncultured Lachnospiraceae bacterium, assembly GCA_910585635.1. Classification (GTDB taxonomy): domain Bacteria; phylum Bacillota; class Clostridia; order Lachnospirales; family Lachnospiraceae; genus Caccovicinus. The sequence goes on from CAJUFE010000032.1 coordinate 25,831, forward strand.
GCTTCATATGGATGTAGAAGGTACCCACGCCGCTCTCGTCATCCACTTCCTCGCTGTACTCCATCACAAAGGCGTTGGGAAGGATGAACTGGCGGACCACCTGACTGGCCGAAACCACCGTGATCTCCGCGTTCCGGTAGCAGTCCACGTTTTCCGACGGCACCTGGGACCATTTTGCCAGGCCTAAGGTGGCGTCGCTCCCCTCGCCTCCCAGCTTGTAGAGCATCTTTCCCCATACCTTTACGGTCAGGCCCAGGTCCGTGGCCCGCGCGTTGGAGTCTGCCGGCGAGGCAGAGTTAAAATCGACTTTTGTGATGCTCCTCTCATCAAATACGATGTCTTCGGAGCCTCCGGTGATCTTCATGCGAAATCCCATGATCATGTCCTCCTCTTCTCTTGTATTTTATATCAAGGCATCAGGCCTTATTGGCCGACAGCCGGTTGATCTCCACCTCCAGGTTCTTCACATTGCCATTGAAGGTGATGTTCAAGGTGCAGTAGCCATTCTCCTCATCGATCAGATACTCGATATCGTCGCCCTTTCCTAAGACCGCATTTAGATACTCCCGCCTGGAGAGCCACTGGCTCTTCTGGCTGCTGGGGTTATTGGAAAAGAACTGCACGATGGAGTCCTCTTTAAAATCTCCTGTCCCATGGCGCATCACCCGCTCGATATAATTGGTCACCTGGGTCTTATAGATCGGCTCGAACATGTAGCCGTCCGACATCAGATCCCGGGCCTTATAGACCATGATGTTGGTGATCTCCTTTCCCTTGTAGACCGCGTTTTCCGAGCTGAACACGAAGCCGAAGTTCTTGCGGTTGATATCGTTCTTTATGGAATTGGTAAAGCCGGTGATCTCCTTGGCCATGGTCGTGTAGGTGATCAGCCCGTGGTCGTCCGCCTCTATGTCATACCGCACCCCAGGCAGCTCCGGATCCACCTTTGTCTTCCCAAACTTTTCCTTCAGATATTCCGGACACTGGTAAGCGGCCACGATCCCCGCGGCCACGTAAGCCGCCCCTACATAGACCCCGTCGATCCACAGCTTCAGGATATCCTCCTTTTCCTGGGAGAGCTCTACAGTATCGGTATCCTCGTTCATGACCATGCGGCGGTCCAGCACCACCCCGGACTTGTCCTTGGGGATGATCGTGAAGTTGGGGAGACAGGGGATCGCGTATTCACTGAAGGGTCTTCCCATCAGCGGTGCGCAGCGGTCTTCATACTTCTCGATCCCTTCTGTGGCCAGGGCGTTAAAGGTGGTGCTGTCGTCGGCCTCATAGCTGAAAAAGCATTGTACGCCGTAGTCCTTGAACACATCCAGGAGCCTTGTAAGGGACTCCACACTGTTCACATCGGTCTTTTCGGTCTTGGCATTCCCTTTAAAGCGCTCTCTGGTCAGCTTCATCTTGCTGTATTGATCTAAAGATACATTAGGGACCACCGCATACCAGACCGTGTTCCCGAAATCATTCTTCGCGTTGGTGGTGTTAAAGTAGGTGAGCAGGCGGGAGATGTTCCCGGCTCTTGCCAGCATCTCGTTAGAAACGTTGGTGATCAGCATGGATGGCCGCATCCCCTTGGTCTTCTTCGGATACTGCTCGAAAAAGCACCAGATCCCCAGCAGCTTTTCGATCAGTGGCTTTACAGTCTTGATAAAGGCATCCTTCGACTCCCGGTAAAACTCCAGATAGGCATTGTAATTCGCCACCTCCTGGGCCTTGTCGATCGAGCTCTCCATGGTGGAGGCTAATGGACAGAAGGTCCGGGCTACCAAGGAGGCCACATAGTCGTTCCCCTCCTGGTTGATCGCGTTATAGTCCTCTTTTAATGCCTCGATCAGGCCCGTGTTCGCATGATCGTCCACAATGGTCAGGGCTGTGCTCTCTACCTTGGGCGCTTCTAAGACCTTCAGCTCTCCGTCCTCTCCCATGCTCAGGATGCCTAGGGCCAAGGCTGTGTGGTCCTTCTGGTCTTTCTTATCCCCCAAAAGGAGCCTGGTCTTGATATCCTCGATCGCCAGGGGCAGCATCGCCATGACATTATTATAATTGGCGCTGGCCTCCTCGAACATCACGTTCAGCTTATCGGCCAGATCCAGCTTTTTGGGGTCCCCGTCATCCAGCTTCGCGTATTCGCCGTAGGTATACTGCAGCTCCTTCCGGTTCTGCTTGATCGCGTCCATCACCTTCTTCGGAGAGATCATATCGGTCAGCTTTTCAAACCGGAAATCTACATTGATGGCCCCTTCTGCCCTTTTGGTGTCCACCATGCTCATCAGCATCCGCATGAACTCGTTCTGCCGGTCCAGGGGGATGGCTGTGAGCATCTCTTCTGGGATCTGCTCCGGCTTTTCCAGCTGGTAGGCTACCTTTTGGTCGTTGGCATTATAATAGCAATACACCGTGGGCGCGAACTTCTCCAGCACTTCGTCGAAGCTGCGGACCAGCAGATGATCATTGATCTCCTTGATCTTATCATCGGACAAGCTTTCCATCCCCCGCACATCCCCTACCAGGGTCACCAGGTCCATCTTCTCTGGATTGATCACCTCCATCAGCATCGTCCGGTTGGTCTGCCTGATCACATTTCCCATATCAGTATTCCTCCTTCATCTCACTGGGTTTTAAGCTTTTATAATAGATCTCCATCTCCGTATCGCCATCTTCAAAGGAGACCGTGACCTTCTCATTGTAAAATACCGGATATCCGATCCCCTTTTTCAGGATCTCCATCCCCCGCATCACGGTACAGTCCTGTGATCGATCGGTAAAGATGACCGAATGATCCGGGCCTGGATACAGGATGATCTCCTCCGCTCCGATTTTGCCGGGCCGGACCTTGCAGGCCGCCAGGATCTGTGCCAGGGTCAGCTGCCCGGACCTGCGGCCGAACAGCCGGTAGGTCTGCGGCGGGATATCGCTCCCGTCCCTGGTCTTCACCATATACAGGTTCAGCTTTCCACTGTAGGAAAATGCCTTTGCATCCACCTTCTTCTGTGCGCCTGAGATCTCCGGGGGCTGCGAGGTATAGACCACCACCATCGGTTTCCTTTTCCCCCACCAGACCATCAGTCCCGTCAGAGCGACGGCAAGGCTGACGAAGATCGCGATGAGGGGGCGGCGGTCCCACTCTTGTTCCGGCTCCGGCTCTGCCACTGGCTCCGGGTCCGGATATTTTTCTATAGGGATCCGGAGCGGCTGCTGGATGAGAAAGGTCCGCCCCGGTATCGCTTCCTGGAAAGCCAGGACCGACAGCTCCAGCTGATCGATCCCATCTGCAGGAAGGCGCATCTGGATCTGGCCCTGGGTGACGGTCTCTGTATAGGGGGCGCCATTGATATCCAGCTCCACCTCCATCCCGTCAAATACAGGATCCTGCCAGAGGTCGATCCCTTCATCCGCTGCCGATACCAGACGGATCGTGATATCTACGTAGTGTACATAAGTCGGCTGTATCTCCTCCCCGCTCCCAGGCGCGGTCTCCCGGGTCCCAGACGCCGCCTCCTGAGTTCCACGCGCAACCTCTTGGGTCCCAGACACGGCCTCCTCGATCTTATACGCCGCCTCTGCCAGGAGGCGGCCCTGGATCTCTGTGGATAGCCACGCCTTCAGACCGCTCACCTCTTCCGCTTCCGTACGGATATCGATAGATGGGCAGACCGGATCCTCCAGTTCTATGACCTTGAACCCTTCGCCGGTGACGGTCTTGCTGACTTCCGCCTCGAAGCTGGCTTCCAGTGCCTTAAAGTCCGTGCCTTCAGCCCCCTCCTCTTCTGTGAGCAGCAGCCGCACCCGGCTCGCCCCCTTGGGTACCGGGATGTGGAGGATCCCCTCTTCCTGCGCTGGCATAGCCGATGCTCCTCTGGGGATCCCCATCCTTTTCTCCATGATATCGTCCAGGATCTGTCCTACAGATCCGCTCTGTCCTTCCCAGTAGATCGCGCCGTCTGTCAGCTCCGCCCCGTCAAAGATGTGGTGTTCCTGCCCTTTCAGCTCGCTCCCCAGCGCCACGATATAGATCTTGATCCCTTTTTCCTGCGCCTGGCGGGCCGCCTCCACATAGCGCTGTCGGGAGAGCTGGATGCCCTGTGCATCCGGCATATCGATCTCACCGTCGGAGAGCATGACGATCCAGCGATCGACCCCGTCCCTTTCTGAAAAAAGCCCCATGGCCTGTTCCAACCCGGCTCCGGCATTGGTGTAGCCTGCATACCGGATCCCATCCAGCAGCTCCTCCAGCCGGTCCATGTCCATCCCCGGTGCGGCCGCAGCCAGGATATCCGTGCTGTACACCACCAACCCTGCCTCATAGCCAAAGGGAAGGCTGTAGACCGCCTTCCGTATAGCATCCGCCACGGTCTGCTCCCGGCCCTGCTCGTTCATAGAACCGCTCCCGTCCAGTAGAAAGATGATCTCTCCTTTTGTCTCGGCTTGTGTATCAGCCTTTGTCTCTATTTTTGTCTCAGCGTTCGCCTCGCCCTCTGTCTCCTGTCCGCTGCCGGTATTGTCGATATGGCTGTCCGCACTATCATTTAGTCCTCCATAGACCCCTTCGGTCCTCCCCCAGACCAGAAATACGAAAAGGAGCAGCAATGCTGTCCAGACTTTTTTTCGCATCATGCTATCCTCCCATTGTATACGCTTCGACATAGTCCGACATTGAGTCTGTTGTCATTTTATAACATCCATCAAGTTTTTCAATAGGGTGACCCATATTGTACAGCAAAATGACCGATTTTAGCATACTGTACCCAGCCCGGCACAAAACGAAAAGGCGCATAAGGCAGATCATCTCTGCTCTTATACGCCTCTTCGGTTTTTGGATAGCCCCAGCGCCAAAACTGCCGCCAGGATCAGATGGCTGACCGCGACCGTCAGCCCTTGCCGGATCTTCAGGCAAAAACAAACGATGCCGATCGCCGTCTCGGCCCCCCAGACCACCCGGCTCCTCTTCCTGTAGCGGGTACGCTCCAGCTCATCCAGTGGTTTATTCCTGTCCTGTACAGGAGCGTACCGAAAGACCATATAGCCGGATACCGCAAAAAGACCAGGATAGACCCCATAAAGCCATCGGGCTCCATCCAGCTCCATGAGCAGGCAGACTCCGCAGAGCATCAACGCCGAGACCACGGTACAGCCCAGGTTGGTGTCCGCATGATACCCGCCTGCAAATGAACGGAACGGGATATAGCAGACCAGAAAGACCAGCACCGTCAAGGGCGCCCGGAATATGCATGCTATGAGGATCGACAGGATGATGTTGATCATCTGGTTCAGAAAAAGCTCATAGGCATATATGTAGATCGACCGGTCCTCTTCCTTTAGGGTCGATCTCCTGATCTGCTGCTCCACGATCCACTGTGCTGCTCTCTTCAGCATCAGAACTTACGGAAGCGCTTTGCCTCCTCGGGGACTTCGGGCTGGTGGTGTACCCAGGTGCATGTCGTGTTCATCGTACTGATCATGACTGCCAGTGCACACAGATTAAAAAGATTCACCATATTCCCTTTTTTCTGCAACAGTTCAAACAACTTTTTCATAAATATCTACCTCCTGTTTTTCTGTCTAGTTTACCATCTTTTGCCGGGAAAGAAAAGGCAAGCGCCAAAATCATACAGCAAAAACGCCGATTTTGACCATTTATCACGTTTTTCCTCCAGAGTCCTCATATAGCGTGACCATCAATGTAGCGGTAAAGCACCCTCCCTCTGCCTGCATCTCCAGTACTCCGCCATACTTTTCTGCCAGCTCTTCTACGATCTTAATGCCAAGGCCGTGCTCCTCCTTATCTTCCTTCGTGGTCAGATAACGCCCACCTTCCTTGCGGACCTTGTCCACATAGGTATTTTCCACTTGAAAGACGATAAAATAGGCATTTCCCATATAGATCTTTACTTCTATGCGCCGCTCCTGTTCCCTGCACCGGCTGGCCGCTTCCAGCGCGTTCGCCAGTAGGTTCCCAAACATCGAGATCTTATCGCCCTCCGAGATATGGCCCAGATCCAGGCCATCCTCCACGAAAGCGGTCATCTCGATCCTCTTTTCACTGGCACGGCTGCTGTATTCTGCTAAGAGTACATTGACCACCGCATCCTGACTGTATAGGATGCCCTTCTCCTCTGCTCTCAGTTTTCCCTCCAGCTCCTCCACGATCCTTACGATCACTTGATCCTCTCCCCTGGCCGCCAGATTACGGAACTGGTTAAAGTATTGGTGCATATCGTGGAGATGCTTTTTGTACAGCTGGTTCGCCTTTTCGATGCTCTCGTAATGGGTTTTTTCCATGTCTTTCTTCAATGCCGAGAGCTGTGCCGCATTGATCTGGTCCATCGCTTCTGTGTATTTTTCCAGGATGATAAAGATCGCCGCATTGGAGAGATAGAGGAGGAACGCACCACAACTCATTATGGTCCCTATAAAACCAGTCTCTGGAAAATCCATATAAACATAGCTCACCAATATCGCCAGGGATGCGATCGGCATGATCAAGAGATACCAGCAGAACTGCCCATTCCCATCCAGCCTTAACCGGCTGGTAAAACGTCCTATGAACAGGATGATCAGAAATGCCAGGATATATTCTATCACCAGATACGGGATCCCATAAGCTGTGGACCATGCCGGGATCACATATGGCGTGACCATGGATAGCAGGCGAAATAAGATCTCAAAAGCCACTTCCCTGCCCCCGGAGAACACGATAAAGTAGATCAGTGCATAGACGATCCCGTTGCTGATCGAGAGACGGAAAGCGACACATGCAAACAGGATATAAACACCGGGAAGGGACAATAAATTCAATACGGTACTCCCAAAAGCATTTTCGAAAAAGATCGCCAATGTCGTGGTGACAAAAAGCGCAGCAAAACGAGCACCTTTTACACGCCTGGAAAACATCGGATGAAAGAACATGCAGATCATCCACACATCCGCCGCACAAAAGCACAGCCTCTCCAGGGTCAACAGCTCAACCTTCATCCTCTCCTCCCGCTTGGATATTTCTCGCTCATGAACAGCCTTTTCAGCCGATTAAATTCTAAGGCCTTACTCCTCGCTATCTTCAGGCCGATCTCCTCGTAGCCTTCCAGTTTAAACTCACTTTTCGTACATCGCATCAGATATTTAAAATTGATGATATAGCTGTCATGAGGATGCCCGAAACCATGTTGCTTTAAGAGCTCATACAGGTCTTCCAGCTTATCCGTCATCCGCACCTCTGCCGCAGCACCCACACCATATTTCTTTCGCGCCAGCGGTGACAGATGGACCAAAGTGGCCTTTTTATATTTTTCCATATAGACGATATCATCTGGCTTTAATACGAGCCTGCACCCTTCACACTTTGCGATCATGGCAGGGGCCTTGGCGATCTCCTCCATCCGCAGCAAGGCATCCTGGATATACGCATCCCTTTCCTCATCCGGCATATTTTTCTTGATATAGCGGTAAGGCTGCACGACAAAGCTCCTGGGCGATGGATCCACCTTCCCTGTGACAAACACCAGCACCAGACTGTCATCTCTCTTTCGGATCTGTCTGGCCGTCTCTTCCCCGTCCATTTCTTCCATCTGGATATCCAAAAAGATCAGGGAAAAGGGGATATCCTCCATGGCTTTTAGCAGATCGTTCCCGGAGGTATACTCGAAAAAGCAAACATCTTCTTTCTTGTCCAGCAATGCGGTGATATGCTCTTTCAGATCCGCCCGGTCCATCTCCATGTCATCACAGATAGCAATGTCATACATACCATCCAACCGCCTTTCATCTCTATGTATTTTGACCTATCAAAACCCAATCCCGGCTTTATTTTACATTGGAAAAAAATTTGCGTCAATCACATCTTTCAAATTTAGACATCATAACCGATAAAAATACAAAAAAAGCCTCATTTGGGTCATACAGCATCCACTTATTGATACTATTATATCACCCATTTAGGGTCTAAAATAGGAACAGAAAATGCATATAAAAATACCCCTGCGCAGGTTTTTCTCCTCCTTGCGCAGGGGTATCTTTATCTCGCGGGACCTAAGGATCCTCACGGCTTTCTTTTTTGGATAACCTCCATTTTCCCCACTTTCTTCACCACCCATCTCCCCCCTTCGACCACCCGGTCATACACAGCTTCCACCGTCACCACCACCAGCTGATCGATGAAAAAAGCCGCCGCCAGGGAAGCCAGCAGGGTCACAGACAGGGCCGCTAAGATCCCTCCGATATACAGATACTGGCTGGTATAGATCGTAAACACCACCCTGGTGGAGAAGAACAGCACGATCCAATGGATCAAGATCAGGGAGAAGCTGTATCTCCCCAGCAGGCTGAGCACCGCATTCCCCTTGGAGAAGAGCTTCGGCGCCGAGAACACCAGGGAGAACAGCCCCGCCGCGATCATCAGCATGGTCGGGGAGCAATTGCAGCAGACCGCCAGGAAATCCTCCCGTGTCCTGATGCAGTACATGGTGATCCCCAGGCCCAAAAGCCCCGCCGCCATGACCAGCTTATCATATCGCCTGGTCTCCTTCTTGGTGACCCAGAAGCCGGTGACCGCCACCCCGATCCAGGAGGACAGCAGCGGGTTCACCGCACAGGGGATCGGGCTGTAGGTGGTGAGATACATACAGATCCCGCTCACCAGCACCATGGCGGTCAAGGCCTTGTAGGGCAGGTCCTTGAACAGATAGCGGAAGAAGGGGACCACCACATACAGCCCTAAGATCACATACATCAGCCAGTAATGGGGCGATTCCGGCGTATCCCCCTGGAAGAAACGGCTCAAGATCCAGCCCGGCGTGTGCGGCCCGATCTGCTCTAACTCCCCGTCGATCCACAGATAGAAGACGAAATACACCAGCATGGGCAGCGCCACCTTCGCCAGCCGGCGCAGGTAGAAGTCTGAGAGCTTTTCCTCTCTGTAGGGCAAAAGCAACGCCCCGCTGAGCATCACATAGATCAGGTTGCAGGATAAACAGAACACATATAAGACCGTCATCCAATAGGAGGCGGCCCCCTCCGGCACCATCCCCTCGGCCATGTCCATCTGCACCGCGTGGGTCACGATCACCATCACCACCGCCATGGTCCGCAGCCAGTCGTATTCGTAGATCCGCTTTCTCCGGCCTGCGGATCCACGGCCAGAAGCGCCACAGTCCACAGGCCTTCCCTCGCCCACAGAGCCTGCACCCGCTCCCTGTCCCCGATCTGTTCCAGTTTCCAGCCCGAGGATCTTCCGCACATACCCCGGAGTCTTTTTCATCCGCCGGATATGGATCCCCACCGATGCGGCTATCACCAGGCCTGCGGCCACCGCCTTTTTCGGCCCCAGCCCCACCTTCCTCATCCCGGCCAGCATGATGAGGCCCAGCGCCGCCCAGAAGAGGCAGCCCGCTATCTCTCCCGTCCGCCCCCGGCTCCTGTGCCTGTCCCCATGCAGGTCCTTGTACCCGCCTCCAGGAAGGCCATCATGCCTGTCCTCGTGCAGCCCCCCGCCTTTACGTCCATCTCCCACTTCCCTGTCCCTCAACATCTCTCTCCCTTTCCATCGATAGGCCGTCTCTGTCGCTGCAGACAGAGGCACGCCTGTCCATAACGCAGATCAGAGCTTGATCTCCATCTCCGATCCTATAACATGACCGCCATATTAAGAACAATTTTTTACGGTTTATAACCGCTAAACTTTCAAAAGATCCATACTTTGGCGGTTATACACCGACAAACTTTTTTCAATCCGATATTTTGACGGTTATAGACCGAAGGCCAGGCGACCAGGGTAGATCTCTACGCGCCTGCTCGGCGCACCTTCGGTGAAGTGCCGTACTTGCACGAGTATTTGGCAAGGGTCCGCTCCACGTTATCGGGCAATGCCGCAAGGTCCAAAAAAGGACAGCCGCCCGAAACCGACTGTCCATCTCTGTCACCTTCCGCATCCGCACCGACCGATCATCTCCATGCCTTCCGCATCTACATCAACTGGCCGCTCCGATGCCTTCCGCTTCCGCACCATCCGTTCATCCCAACGCCTTCCGTCTGGCCGCCCGGGTCTCCCGGACCCCGCTGGTCCCATAGACCATATAGTACAGCGCATAGGCCATGACCGCGGCTCCCACGCCGTCGATGACGGAATGCTGCTTTAAGAACACGGTGGATAAGCAGATCAGCACCATCAGGATGAAGGATCCTGCCCTCAGCCATCTGTACCCGCGATGCCCGTTAAGGACCTGACTCCTTGCGACCGCCACATGGGTGCAGATCGAATTATATACGTGGACGCTGGGGAACACGTTCGTACAGGTGTCCGCCTCATAGAGCCGCGCCACCAGCCAGGAACAGACGCCATCCTCCGGGTCCACGGCCGGCCTTAGGTCCGTACCGTTATGGAAGAAGGTACAGATGATCAGGCTGATGATCATCCCGCTGAACAGATAGCTGCACAGCTGGTAATATTCGGTCCTGCTGGTAAAGAAAAAATAGAGTACGGTCACGGACACATAGGCGAACCACAAAAAATAGGGGATGATAAAATATGCGTTAAAGGGGATCAGATCATCCCAGGCCACATGCATCACATGATAACGCCGGGTCACCGTCTGTTCCAGATAGGCGAACCATACCAGATAGACCAGGCCAAAGCTTAAGATCCAGGCGTGTCCATAACGTTTCAAAAATCCTTTCATCCTATCACCATCCATTTCGGAGCATCTGACTGTCCTGCTAAAAAAGCGGCATGCCCGCCCTTCTATAGGATATATGATCTCCAGAAAGGGATTATAACACTCCTGTCACTTCTATACAAGTCTGTTAAGAAATTGTTAATAAAAAGATCATACCCTCTACATTTTTATCGCAGCCCTCCTGCACAGGCTCTGTACAGGTCCTACACGATCGTGGTCCCCGCCTCTCCTAAGAGCGCTTCCTGGGCCTTGGTCAGAGAGGTGATGATCGCCTTCCGGCCTTTTCCGTTCTCCACAAAATCCACGGAAGCCATGATCTTGGGGAGCATAGAAGCAAAGCCAAACTGCCCCTCATCTGCATATTCCTTTGCCACTGCCGCCGTCATATGGTGGATCGAGTGCTCCTCCTGGGTACCGAACCCTAAGATCACATTATCCACGCCGGTCAGGATCATCAGCACATCCGCGTCGATCTCCTTAGCCAGCAGGCCGCTGGCCAGGTCCTTCTCGATGATCGCGCTGGCCCCTTTTAAGTGGCTGCCCTGCTCCATCACCGGGATGCCGCCGCCGCCGCAGGCGATCACCACCTGATCCGCCGCCAGCAGCGTCTTGATCGCGTCGATCTCCACGATCGCCACAGGCTGGGGAGAGGCCACGATCCGGCAGAACCCCTTCCCCGGCTCCTCCACCACATGGTTGCCCTTCTCCTCCTCCAGGGCGGCCTCCTGGGCATCCATATAGCGCCCGATCTTCTTGATCGGCGTGTAGAAGGCCTCGTCATAGGTATCCACCGTCACCTGGGTGAGGATCGTGGACACGGATTTATAGATCCCTCTCCGCACCAGCTCCGTGCGGATCGAGTTCTGCAGATCGTACCCGATGTAGCCCTGGCTCATGGCCGAGCACACGGACATAGGCGCCATGCTGTAGCCGTCATGCTGCTTTCCAAATTCGTTCATCGCCGTATGGATCATCCCCACCTGCGGGGCGTTCCCATGGGTGATCGCCACCTGCCAGCCATCCTGGATAAAATCCGCGATGATCTTCGCCGTCTCCGCCACTGCCGCCTTCTGCTCCGGAAGGTTCGTCCCCAGCGCGTGATGCCCCAAAGCCATTACAATACGTTTCTTTGCCATATCCGTTCCTCTCTCTTTCTTGATCCCATAAGATCCTGGTATACTAAAGCAGGACCAGACCTACCACCCTTTGCATCCCCGTTCCAAGTCCCTTTTAAGCCCCCGCTTAAAGTCGGCTCAAACTGGATAAACTTAAGACCAGATAGGTCGGACTGCCGGACGTACATGTTTATATGAACATTATAACATGGGGCGATAAAAATGCAAGTTACAGTTGTTTAACAGTTGCTTAGCAGCGCTTTATGGTTACTTTTCAAAGGTTGGCTTTATGCACAGCTTACCAAAGGATCCGCAAGCAGACCCGCGAAAAGTTACACTGGAAAACCGCCCGTTTCCATGCTATGATAACAACAGAAAAAAAAGGAGGCCAACGCCGTGAAATTACTATCCGTAGCGATCCCCTGCTACAATTCCGAAAACTATATGGAGCACTGCATCCAGACCCTGCTCACCGGCGGCGAGGAGGTGGAGATCCTGATCGTGGACGACGGATCTGCCAAGGACCGGACCCCCCAGATCGCCGATGACTATGCCAGACGCTACCCCCACATCTGCCGGGCGATCCATCAGGAGAACGGAGGCCACGGCGCCGCGGTGAATGCGGGACTTAAGGCTGCCTCCGGGACCTTTTTTAAGGTGGTGGACAGTGACGACTGGGTCAATGAGGAAGCCTACCAGCAGATCTTAGAGGTGCTGCGCCGGTACCGGGAGCCTGCAGAGGGCGACGAAGTCCTGGATATGCTGGTCAGCAATTTCGTCTACGAGAAGGAAGGTGCCAGACGGAAAAAGGTGATGAACTACCGCACTGCCTTCCCGAAGGATGAGCTGTTTAGCTGGGAGGACGTGCGGTTCTTCATGACGGGCCAGTACATCCTGATGCACTCGGTGATCTACCGCACACAGATGCTGAAGGACTGCCACCTCACCCTCCCTGAGCACACCTTTTACGTGGATAATATCTTTGTCTACCATCCCCTGCCCTATGTGCGCAGGCTGTACTATCTGGATGTGAACTTCTACCGCTACTACATCGGGCGGTCCGACCAGTCGGTCAATGAAAAGGTGATGATCGGCCGGATCGACCAGCAGCTTTTAGTGACTAAGCTGCTGCTGGACGACCACGATGTGCTAAAGGTCCGGCCCCGCAAGCTGGCCCACTACATGATGACCTACTTAGAGATCATGATGACCGTCTCCTCCATGCTGGCGATCCAGTCCGACGACCCGGAGAACTTCCAAAAGAAGAAGGAGCTGTGGCGGCATCTGCGCAAAAAGAGCCTCCCCCTCTTCCTCCGGCTCCGCTGGGGCTTCTTAGGCCAGGGGGTGAACCTGCCCGGGAAGGGCGGCCGGAAGATCTTCAGCGTCTGCTACAAGATCACCCGCAGATTTTATGGCTTTAATTAGAGCAGCCAACGCCGCCGCGCGGGGTGCGTCCCCAGCGCGGCGGCGTTCTTTGTGCGCAGGCTCCTCGCGTGGCGGCCGCTCTCTCTGCGCAGGCTCCTCGCGCGGCGTCCGCTCTCTCTGCGCAGGCTCCTCGCGCGGCGTCCGCTCTCTCTGCGCAGACTCCTCTCGCGGCGTCCGCTCTCTCTGCGCAGACTCCTCTCGCGGCGTCCGCTCTCTCTGCGCAGGCTCCTCGCGCGCGGCGTCCGCTCTCTCTGCGCAGGCTCCTCTCGCGGCGCATCCTTTGCTCAGATCTTCGCGATATCGACCAGGGTCAGCTCTCTGGCCCGCCCCGCCCCGTCCTCCAGGCTGGTGGCCAGGGCCGCCGCCGTGTCTAAGGAGGTCAGCACATGGACGCCGGTCTCGATGGCGTTGCGGCGGATGATGAAGCCGTCCCGGCTCCGCTCGGCCCCCTGGTGGGGGATGTCGATGATCAGGTCGATCTCATGGCCCAGGACCAGATCCAGGATATTGGGCGATTCCTGCTCCAGCTTGCGGACCTGGATCGCCTTGATGCCGGCTCCCTTTAAAGCCTTCGCCGTGCCTCTGGTGGCGAAGATCTTATAGCCCAGCTCCTCGAACCGTCTGGCGATGGGGAGCAGCTCCTCCTTATCCTGGTCCCGGACAGTGATGATCATATTTTTGAACCGGGGCAGCTTGATGCCCGCTCCCTGGAAGGCCTTGTAGAGGGCCTCGTTAAAGGTCTTCCCGATCCCTAAGCATTCTCCGGTGGACTTCATCTCCGGCCCCAGGCTGATATCGGCGCCCCGGATCTTCTCAAAGGAGAAGACCGGCATCTTGATCGCGAAGTAGTCGGCCTTGGGCTGCAGCCCCGGTGTGTAGCCCAGCTCCCGGATCTTGTGGCCGCAGATGATCTGGGTGGCCAGGGGTACGATGGGGATCCCCGTCACCTTGCTGATGTAGGGTACGGTGCGGGAAGACCGGGGGTTCACCTCGATGATGTACACATCCTCCCCGTCCACGATGAACTGGATGTTGATCATCCCCTTCACATGGAGAGCCCGGGCCAGCTTTTCCGTGTAGTCCACGATCGTCCGCACATTGCCTTCGGTGATATTGTAGGCCGGGTACACGGAGATGGAATCACCGGAATGGACCCCGGTCCGCTCGATGTGCTCCATGATCCCCGGGATCAGGATGTCCTCCCCGTCGCAGATCGCGTCTACCTCCAGCTCCTTTCCCATGATATATTTATCCACCAGGATCGGGTGCTCCTGGGCGATCCGGTTGATGATGCCGATGAAGTCGTCGATGTCCTGGTCGTTGATCGCGATCTGCATCCCCTGACCGCCCAGCACGTAGGAGGGCCGCACCAGCACCGGATAGCCCAGCTTCCCGGCCGCCGCCTTCGCCTCTTCAGCTGTATACACCGTAAAGCCCGCGGGCCTGGGGATCTGGCACTGCTCTAAGATCGTATCGAACCGTTCCCGGTCCTCTGCCGCGTCCACATCCTCCGCGGCCGTCCCCCAGATCGGCACGCCCATCTCCATCAGGGCCTTGGTCAGCTTGATCGCCGTCTGGCCGCCGAACTGGACCACCGCCCCGTCCGGCTTCTCGATATCCACGATGCTCTCCACATCCTCCGGGGTCAATGGCTCAAAGTACAGCTTGTCCGCGATATCGAAATCGGTGCTGACCGTCTCCGGATTATTATTGATGATCACCGTCTCATAGCCTTCCTTGCCAAAAGCCCAGGTGCTGTGCACGGAGCAGAAGTCAAATTCGATGCCCTGACCGATCCGGATCGGACCGGAGCCTAAGACCAGCACCTTCTTCCGGTCACACCGCCCGTCCGCCTCGTCCTCTCCGCCAAAGACGGAATAGTAGTACGGCGTCTCGGCAGAAAATTCCGCGGCGCAGGTGTCCACCATCTTATAGACGGCCCGGATGCCCCGCTCATGGCGGAGGGCCTTCACCGCCTCCGGTGTGCTGTGGAGGAGCCTGGCGATCACGCTGTCCGGGAATTCCAGCCGTTTGGCCTCCTTGAGCAGGTCCTCGGGAAGGATCTGGGCCAGGGGTACGCACACCCCATCCGCCATTTCTGCCTTCTCTGCCCTCTCTCCAACTTCCTCTGCCTTCTCTCCGTTCTCCTCTGTCTTCTCTCCGTTCTCCTCTGCTTTCTCAGCCTTCTCCCCGACCTTTTCTGTTCTCTGTCTGGCCTCCTCTGCTCTCTCCCCGGCCTCTCCTGCTCTCTCTCTGGTCTTCTTGCTCTCCTCTACCCGCTCTGCAGCCCTCTCTACGGCCTTCCTCCCCGCTGCCTTCAGCTTCTCCTCCATCTCCACCAGGACCATCAGCTTGTCGATGAACCAACAGTCGATCCGGGTCAGCTCATGGATCTTCTCGTAGGACATGCCCCGCCGGAGGGCCTCCGCGATCATCCAGATCCGCCTGTCGTCCTCCCGGCGCAGCTGCTTGTCCAGCTCCTCGTCGGTGAGATGGCTAAGATCGTAGCTCATCAGGCTGTCCACATGCTGCTCCAAGGAGCGGATCGCCTTCATCAGGGCGCCCTCGAAGTTGATGCAGATGCTCATCACCTCGCCGGTGGCCTTCATCTGGGTCCCCAGGGTCCTCTTGGCGCTGATGAATTTGTCAAAGGGCAGACGGGGCATCTTCACCACGCAGTAGTCCAGCATGGGCTCAAAGCTGGCATAGGTCTTCCCCGTGACCGCGTTCTTGATCTCATCTAAGGTGTAGCCTAAGGCGATCTTAGCCGCCACCTTGGCGATAGGATACCCGGTGGCCTTGGAGGCCAGGGCCGAAGAGCGGCTCACACGGGGGTTCACCTCGATGACACAGTATTCAAAGCTCTCCGGGTGGAGGGCATACTGGACGTTGCAGCCGCCGGTGATGCCCAGCTCCGTGATGATGTTCAGGGCGGAGGAGCGGAGCATCTGGTACTCCTTATCCCCCAGGGTCTGGGAGGGGGCCACCACGATGGAGTCGCCGGTGTGGATCCCCACCGGATCGATGTTCTCCATGTTGCAGACGGTGATCACATTGCCCGCGCTATCCCGCATCACCTCGTACTCGATCTCCTTCCAGCCGGCGATGCAGCGCTCCACCAGCACCTGCCCCACCCGGGATAAGCGGAGGCCGTTGGCCAGGATCTCCGTCAGCTCCTCTTCCGTATGGGCGATCCCGCCGCCGCTGCCCCCTAAGGTGTAGGCCGGGCGCAGGACCACCGGATATCCGATCTGCCTGGCAAATGCGATCCCTTCCTGGATGTCCTCCACCACCTTGGAGGGGGCCACCGGCTCCCCGATCTTCTCCATGGCCTCCTTAAACTCCAGGCGGTCCTCCGCCCGCTTGATCGTCCGGGCCGTGGTGCCGATCAGCCGCACATGGTTGGCCTTTAAAAACCCGCTCTCCTCCAGCTCCATGGCCAGATTAAGGCCTGCCTGGCCTCCCAGGGTGGGCAGCACGCTGTCCGGCCTCTCCTTTAAGATCAGCTGCTCCACCACCTCCGCGGTCAAGGGTTCGATGTAGACCTGGTCGGCGATATCCTTATCCGTCATGATCGTGGCCGGGTTAGAGTTTACGAGCACCACCTGGACGCCCTCCTCCTTTAAGGAGCGGCAGGCCTGGGTCCCCGCGTAGTCAAATTCCGCCGCCTGCCCGATCACGATCGGACCGGAGCCGATCACCAGCACTTTTTTGATCGTAAGATCTCTTGGCATTATCTCTCCACCTCCATCATCTCTAAGAACCGGTCGAACAGATCCCCTGCATCTCGTGGCCCCGGGCAGGCTTCCGGGTGGAACTGCACCGTAAAGATCGCCTTTCCCTTATACCGCAGCCCCTCGTTAGTCCCGTCGTTCACATTGACAAAGGCAGGCTCTGCCACCGCCGGATCTAAGCTCTCCGTGTCCACCGCATAGCCATGGTTCTGGGCGGAGATATAGACCCGCCCGGTCCTTAAGTCCCGGACCGGATGGTTCCCGCCTCTGTGGCCGTATTTCAGCTTATAGGTGGATGCCCCCGTAGCCAGGGCCATCAGCTGATGGCCCAGACAGATCGCGAAGATCGGCACATCCGACTGGTAGAGCTTGGCGATCTCCCGGATGACCGACACATTCTCCGCCGGATCCCCTGGGCCGTTGCTGAGCATGATCCCGTCCGGTCTTCCACTTAAGATCTCCTCCGCCGTGGTATCTGCCGGATAGACCGTCACCTGGCAGCCCCTCTGATGGAGGGAGCGGGCGATGTTCTTCTTCGCCCCCAGGTCTAAGAGGGCCACCCTCTTCCCGGCCCCGGGGAGCACATACCGCTCTCTGGTGGTGGTGGCCATCACCACGTCCTTCACCTGATAGGCCTTCATCCGGGCTATGGGCTCGGCAAGATCGGCATAGTCCCTGGTGGTGATCATGCCGTTCATGGTCCCTTTTTCACGTAATATCTTTGTCAGGGCTCTTGTATCGATGCCGCAGATGCCGGGGATGTCATGTTCTTGCAAGAAATGCTGGATAGTATCCTCGCTCCTGAAATTGCTGGGGATCCTGGAGAGTTCATGGACGATATAGCCGTCTGGCCAAGGCTTGAGAGATTCCATATCTTCATAAGAAATGCCGTAATTTCCGATCAAAGGGTACGTCATCACCACGGCTTGTCCGGCGTAGGATGGATCGGTAAGGACTTCCAGATAACCGGTCATCGAGGTGTTAAAGACGATCTCGCTGACGGTCTCCCTGGCAGAGCCGATACTGGTGCCTGTAAAAACGGTCCCATCTTCCAGTATAAGGGTTGCTTTCATGTGCGGTACCTGTCCTTTCTTCCATGTGTAGATCCAGGCTGGGGAGTGCGCATCTCCGATCGGCCCAAATTTTTAAGATTATATATGATTTCGCGCATTTTTTCAACCGGTTTTTTGCACAGATCTTTTTTTCCTTATATTCTAAAGTTGCTTTTGACATCCACGCCGGGGAGTCGTATTGCTATAGGTATGTCGCAGAAGGTCCGCGCAGGGAGGGTCCTGTCACAACGTCACCACGCTCTCGCTCCGAGAAAGACGTAGCGGACGCTAAGCTCGTGAGAGACCTCGCTAAGCGCCGACGTCTTTCTAGGGGTTCCTTTTGTGACAGGACCCTCCCTGCGCTACTTTATGGCTGATCTTTTGATACTTTGCCCGCCGGATCCTTTCGCAGTATAGAAGTCCATGCATCAAGGACCTGTCCTTCCGCTTATACTATAGAGAACGCGAAAACAGGAGCACTTTATGAAACCACTTTTCCACACACTGGAAACACCGCCTCCCTCCTCTTCTCCAGGCGCTCCCAACCTCTCCCTCTTGGACCGGGGTTCTCTCCAGATCCATGTGGTATCGATCCAGAACAACTTTCCGATCCAGAACGCCAGGGTCATCATCAAGGAGCAGGGATCTGAGGGACGGGTCCTGGAGCAGCTGGATACCAACAGCTCCGGGCAGACCGAGGAGGTCTCCCTGGCCGCGCCGCCGGAGAGCATCAGCTTAGATCCGGAGGCCGCCATCGCCGAACGGCCCTACGCCGAGTATGATCTGGAGATCTCTGCCCAGGGCTTCGAGCCCCTGACCATCAATGGGACGGAAATCCTCTCCGGCTCCACCGCCCTCCAGACGGCCGCCCTGACCCCGTTGGAGATGGGCATGGAGGCCCAGGAGACGATCGATATCCCGGACCACACGCTGTACGGCTCCTTTCCGCCTAAGATCGCGGAGCCGGAGATCAAGCCGGTGAACGAGAGCGGGGAGATCGTCCTCAGCCGGGTGGTGGTCCCCGAGACCATCGTGGTCCATGACGGAGTCCCCAGCGACCGGTCCGCCAAAGATTATTATGTGCCTTACCGGGACTACATCAAGAACGTAGCCTCCAGCGAGATCTACTCTACCTGGCCGGAGGCTACGATCTTAGCGAATGTGCTGGCGATCATGTCCTTTACCCTGAACCGGGTCTACACGGAATTCTACCGGAACCAGGGCTATGATTTCACGATCACCTCCTCCACGGCCTTTGACCACAAATGGATCTACGGCCGCAACATCTTCCAGAGCATCAGCCTGATCGTGGACGAGGTCTTTGACAATTACTTATCCCGCCCGGAGGTGCGCCAGCCGATCCTGACCCAATACTGCGACGGGAACCGGGTCCAATGCCCTGGCTGGATGACCCAGTGGGGCTCCTGCGCCCTGGGAGAGGAGGGCTACAGCGCCATCCAGATCCTGCGCTATTTTTACGGCGATTCCATCTATATCAACACGGCTGAACAGATCTCCGGCATCCCCTCCTCCTGGCCCGGGACCGAGCTGACCTTAGGCTCCTCCGGTCCCAAGGTCCGGCAGATCCAGGAGCAGCTGGACGCCATCGCCACCATCTACGCCTCCATCCCCCGTGTCTCTCCCGACGGCATCTATGGCCCGGCCACCCAGCGTTCCGTAGCCGCCTTCCAGTCGATCTTCGGACTGCCGCAGACCGGGAACATCGATTTTCGGACCTGGTATAAGATCTCCCATATCTATGTCAGCGTGACCCGGATCGCGGAGCTGAACGGATGAGGAGAAGGATCTGCGGCAAAGCCCCGTAAAAAGAAGGATCTGCGGCAAAGCCCCGTGAAAAGAAGGATCTGCGGCAAAACCCCGTAAAAAAGACCCTCCTGCAGTGTTTAGCTGCGGGAAGGTCTTCTTCTTGTCTAAAAGGTCTGCTCCGGGCGGGGACGTCAGGCCAGCTCGTTCCAGCACACCGCGCCGTAGGGGCGGATGCTCATCTTATAGGCACAGCCTTCGCCCAGGGCTTTGTCCATGCGGGCGATGTACTCTTCCACCAGATCGTTAGGCAGCATAGCCATGATCACACCGGCAAAGCCGCCGCCGTGGATCCGGCAGGCGCCCCGTCCTTTCTCGGCGATGAACAGCTCCGTGAGGGCCAGGGCCACACTGATCCCCTGCTCCTGGTAGCTGGAATTGGTGTAGCAGTTCTGGAGCCATTTCCAGGAGGAGTTGCCGGAGGCGGTGATCAGGGAGAGGAAATCCTCGAACCGGCCTTCCTTTAAGGCGGCTACCTCTTTATCTACCTTCTTGTTCTCCTCGAAGAAGTGGAGGGCGCGCATGACCGAACGGTCTCCCGCCTGCTCCCGCACTGCCGCTAAGTTCTCTAAAAGCGCTCCCTCGCTCACCTCTGCCAGGACGCTCTTGCCGAAATAGGCGGCCACCTTCTTCATCTCCTCGGGGATCGAAGAATAATCCGCGCTTAAGTCGGCATGTCCTTTCCCGGTCTGCACGATGATCAGACTGTGTCCGGCCTGGGCAAAGTCAAAGTCGATCTTCTCCACCGCAGGCGCTGCCGGGTCCTTGAAGTCGATCGTGATCAGCCCGCCCACCGCACAGGCCATCTGGTCCAAAAGGCCGGAGGCCTTATCCCAGTAATGGTTCTCCGCATACTTTCCTACATGGGCGTAGGCCACCGTGTCCATCTTCCCCTCATTAAAAAAGGTGTTCAGCATGGCGCAGAGCAGCATCTCATAGGAAGCCGAGGAGCTGACCCCTGCGGCGCTGATCACATTGCTGGTGATGTAGGCATCAAAGCCGCCTACCTTATACCCGGCATCTATAAATCCCTTTAACAGACCCTTGGTCAGATCCATGGTCCCGGCCTTCTTCGGGCTGGGGGACAGATCGTCTAAGTCGATGACCAGATCCTGGCCATAGGTCTCACTGATGATATGCACTTTCCTGCCGTCATTCTTAGCGGCAGCTCCCACGCAATCCAGGTTGATGCTCCCCGCCAGGACCTTTCCATGGTTATGATCCGTATGATTGCCGCTGATCTCCGTACGTCCCGGGGATGTGAACAGCAGCATATCCTGATCCCCAAAGGCTTTCTCAAAGCCCTTTACCACATTCCCATACCTGGCGGCCGCCTCTGTCTCCTGACCTGGTCCGTAAAGGGTCTCCATAAGCTTTTTGCTGCTATCGCTCTCTAAAAACTGTAAGGTCTCCTGTACTCTCATCGCTCTTCTCCTTTTCCCAGACATCGTCTAACTGGTCGTCTTAAGTATAGCAAAATTCTATCCAGCCAACAATAGGGAAATTGTTATATCCTCTATGATCTTATTTGGGTTTTATGCTTTCGGGCAGAGAAAAAGCCACCAGGAGTCATCCCTCCTGATGGCTCTCCACATGCTGCTTGATCGCCTCGAAGCTGGCGGCGCTGATCACATGCTCGATGCGGCAGGCGTCATATACCGCCGTCTTCTCATCCACCCCCAGCTGGACCAGCCACTTGGAGAGGAACTTATGCCGTTCATACATCGTCTCCGCGATCGTCCTCCCGGCATCCGTCAACGTGATATAGCCGTCCTTATCCATCAAGACATATCCGTTCTGACGCAGATTTTTCATGGCCACGCTCACGCTGGGTTTGGAAAATTCCAGTTCATTGACGATATCGATCGAGCGGACCTGTGGCTTCCGCTCACTGATCATCAATATGGTTTCCAGATAATTTTCAGCAGATTCTTGGATCTTCAAATGTATATCTCCTCACCGGGCTGGACTGTGCCCGCCCACAAGACCATAGTAGCATTTCCAATAATAGGTTACCACAAAGAGGCCAAAAAAGCAAATGGGATTTCCGGAAAGCTCATTCGGCTGACCCTTTCCACTTTTTATCGGCGTTCCCCAGATAAAGGGTGAGGCCTTTTGCGGTGATCCTCCATTAACGCCGGGAGAACAGGGTATCCATGAGCCCTCTGGCCAGCTGTGCGCCCACATTACCGCCCAGCCTCTTCCCGAAGCTGCCGCCTACCTTCTTGCCTACCTCGTTGCCCACCTCCCGGCCGATCGTGCCGGCCGCGGACCGGGCTACCTTGGCTACGGGGGCCATGGCCTGCTTCTTCGCACGCTCCGCTTCCCGCTCCTTCTTCTGTCTCTCCCGTTCCTGGAGAGCGGCCTGCCTGGCGGCTTCCTTTTCCTGCCTGTCGGCTTCTCGCTGGGCTTCCTTTTCCTGCCGCTCCGCCTCTCGCTGCGCTTCTTTTTCCTGCCGCTCCGCCTCTCGCTGCGCTTCTTTTTCCCGCGCCTCTTCTTCCTTTCTCGCCTTTGCCTCTGCCGCGGCTTCCTCTTCTCCCTTCTTCGCCCGCATCAAAAATTCATAGGCCGAATCACGGTCAAGATAGTCCGAATACCGGGCATAGAGTGGGGAGCCTTCGATCTGCTGCCTGCGCACATCCTCCGTGATCGCTCCCATCTGGCTCTTAGGCGGCAGGATATCACCTTTCATCACGATGCCTGGCCTGCCCTCCTCGTCTAAGAAGGACACCAGCGCCTGCCCGATCCCCAGCTGGGCCAGTGCCGTCTCCGCGCAGAACGCCGGGTTCGGGCGGAAGGACTGGGCTGCAGCCCGCAGCTTCTTCTGCTCGGCCGGGGTGTAGGCATGGAGGGCATGTAAGATCCGGTTCCCCAGCTGGGCCAGGACGCCGTCCGGGATATCCGAAGGGGACTGGGTGATAAAATAGAGGCCCACGCCCTTGGAGCGGATCAGCTTCACCACCTGCTCGATCTTATCCCGAAGGACCTTTGGCATATCCGTGAACAGCAGATGGGCTTCATCAAAAAAGAACACCATCCGAGGCTTCTCCTCATCCCCTCTCTCCGGGAGCAGCTCGAAGAGCTCAGACATCATCCACAGCATAAAAGAGGAATAGATCAGCGGGCTCTGGATCTGCTCGCCGCAGTCCAGGATATGGATCATGCCCTTCCCGCCCGCATCGGTGCCCATCCAGTCATGGAGGTCCAGAGCCGGCTCCCCAAAAAACTGCTCACCGCCCTGGGTCTCCAGCGCGATCACCGCGCGGAGGATGGCATTGACACTCTGTTTGGGCAGATTGCCGTACCGCGTGGAATACTCCTTAGAATTTTCCGCTACATGCTGGAGCATGGCCCGCAGGTCCTTAGTGTCGATCAAAAGCAGCTCGTCCTCGTCAGCGATCCGAAAGACGATCGACAGGATATCGCTCTGGACCTGGGTCAGGCCTAAAAGCCTGGCCAGGAGCAGGGGACCCATCTCGCTGATCGTGGTCCGCAGGGGCAGCCCCTTCTTCCCGCTGGTATCCCAAAAGCAGGTAGGATATGCCTGGTACGTGAACCCGGCTGGCGCGAGGCCAAAGGTATCGATCCGCTCCTGCATGTCCTGGCTGTCCTCTCCCGGACGGCACATCCCCGCCAGGTCTCCCTTCACATCAGTCAAAAAGACCGGCACGCCCATGTCGCTGAAGGACTCGGCCAGCACCTTTAAGGTGACCGTCTTTCCGGTACCCGTCGCCCCCGCGATCAGCCCGTGACGGTTGGCCATCTTTGGCAGGATAGCGATCCTTTCCGCCTGGCTGGAAGCGATCCACAGCTTTCCATCTACATACATCCTTTCTCCTCCTTTGCATCTACTATGAAAGTCCTGCCGCCGGATAGGCGGCCTAAGTTCAGGTGGGCCTGCGCACCTGCTGTGCTGACCGTACAGACGATCACCGATATTTTTTACTCATGGAAAACCCCCGCCCTCTTACCTCGCTGACCCGGCTGACCACCATGAAGCACTCCGGATCGATCCGCCGGATGATCTTCTCTACCCTGGGCAGCTCCCGGTTGGAGATCACGCTCATGACCACCTGGGTCTCCAGGTGCAGATAGCCGGTCTCGCCGGAAAGGATGGTCACGCCCCGGTCCAGCTGATGGAGGATCGCCTCCCGGATCTGGGGGGCGCGTTTGCTGATCACCTTGACCTCGGTCTTCGTGGTCCCTAATAGGAGCATCTTGTCCAGCACGATCGTATAGGTCATGACCAGCAAGATCCCGTATAAGACCGTCTCCGGCGGGTTAAAAAACGCCTGGGCCAAAAGGATCCCCAGGTCAAAGAGATACATGCTCACAGAGACCGGGATCTTCAGATAGCGGTTCAATACCAGCGGCGGGATGTCCATCCCTCCGGTAGAGGCTCCCCCACGGATCACGATCCCCAGCGACAGCCCGATCCCGATCCCGGAAAACAGGGTACACAAAAGGATATCCTGGGTGATCACCAGATCCCCGAAAAGCCGGTTAAGACCGTCCAGCGCAAGAGGGTAGATAAATGTGCTGACCACGGTCGTCATAGCGAACTGCCTGCCCAGCAGGATAAAGCCCAGGAGCAACATGGCCACATTGAACAAGAGCACAAAAAGCGGGATCGGGACCTTCAGCCCGTGATGGACAGCCAGGGCGATGCCGGTGGTCCCTCCGGTCACAAGACCCGCCGGCAACAAGAACAGCTTGACCGACAATGCATATAGGATATTCCCCCCGATGACCAGGAGTATGGACAATAAAGAATGCCCCATCTTTCCCTGCTCCATGGGAGACCGCTCCTCTGTATCCTTGTTTTCCCTCATGACTGCCCGCCTTTCTATAGCCTGTCCTTCTAAGGTCTGCCCGCTTTCCTATAGTCTGTCCTTCTAAGGTCTGCCTTCCTTTCTATGCTCTTTCCCACCCTGCTCTTTGCTGCTTTCTGTCCATCTCGGCTCCCCTCTGCTGCATCCTGTGAAGATCGCAGCATGTTATGCAACACGAGAAGGGGATCTGGTCTGTGAGAAATGGAAAAAGCCCAGTAAACACTGGACTTTTAGCGAGCGCGAGACGGGATTCGAACCCGCGGCCCCCACCTTGGCAAGGTGGTGCTCCACCCCTGAGCCACTCGCGCATATCTGACCGACTTGACGATCTGCCTTTTTGCTTTACTATCGATCGGGGTGACAGGATTCGAACCTGCGACCTCCTGGTCCCAAACCAGGCGCTCTAGCCAAGCTGAGCCACACCCCGCTGGATCCCTATCTACTCGATCATCTCATTAACGATCCACACATACCCTCAAGACCACATATTGAAATCATCCTGCCTCTTCCTATCCCGATACCCTCTTGGACAAGCCCTCGACCGATTAGTGACAGTCAGCTCCATGCATCTCTGCACTCCCACCCCTGCCCTATCTACCTCGTACTCTTCAAGGGGTCTTACTCTCACGATGGGATATCTCATCTCGAGGGGGGCTTCACGCTTAGATGCCTTCAGCGTTTATCCCTTCCCGACTTGGCTA
>CAJUFE010000033.1 GCA_910585635.1 uncultured Lachnospiraceae bacterium
CGCAGCGCTCTACCAAACTGAGCCACGCCTCGATACCTCTGGTAGTATAATACAGATCGCGGAAATTGTCAACAGGAAATTTCAAAAAGATCCGTCGGCCCAGAGGGTCCGTTGTAACCGTTCAGATACACTGAACGGTTGCGGTCCGTTACTTTTCACACCCACGCCAGCTAAAGCAGCGTAGGGGGAGCTGGCATAACGTCACCGTCTCTCCCTCCGCTACGTTATGACTCTTTCTTTTATGCGATCTCCACCACCTTATAATCCTGGTCCTCCACGGTCTTCTTCAAGACCTCATCGGAGATATCCCCATTTAAAGTCAGGACCGCTGTCCCGGCCTTGTGGCTCACCTTCGCCTCAGCCACCTCTGCCAATGCTTCCAGGCACTTCTTCACCCTGGCCTCACAGTGTCCGCACATCATCCCTTCGATCTTCATGGTCTTTGTCATCTTTTCTTCCTCCTTTTTATCATCAGCCCGTGTTGGGGCTTGATCGGCCTCCTGGTCCCCTGTTTTTGACTCGCCCTCCTGCCCTGCTCCTTGCACACCCGAAAGACCGGGCAGGGCATTTTTCGCTTTTTTATCCCGCTTAGGATCGTGCAGATCGAACCAGTTCAAACGCAGGGCATTGGTCACCACGCAGAAGCTGGACAGGCTCATGGCGGCCGCGCCGAACATGGGGTTCAGCTTCCAGCCGAAGATGGGATACCACAGCCCAGCCGCTAAGGGGATGCCCACCACGTTATAGAAAAATGCCCAGAACAGGTTCTCGTGGATGTTCTGCAGGGTGGCCCGGCTCATGCGGATCGCGGCGGGCACGTCGCTCAAGCGGCTCTTCATCAATACCACGTCGGCCGCGTCGATGGCGATATCGGTCCCGGCACCGATGGCGATGCCCATATCAGCGCGGGTCAGGGCCGGGGCGTCGTTGATCCCATCCCCTACCATGGCTACCTTGCCCTTTTCCTTTAAGGCGCGGATCACCTCCTCCTTCCCGTCTGGAAGGACCCCCGCGATCACCTGGTCCACACCGGCCTGGCGGCCGATGGCCCTGGCGGTCTTTTCATTGTCCCCGGTGAGCATCACCACATGGATGCCCATGCCCTGGAGCTCTTTCACCGCCCGGGGACTGTCCTCCTTGATCACGTCGGCCACGGCGATCACACCGGCCAGCCGGCCGTCCCGGCTAAAGTACAGGGGCGTCTTTCCATCTGCCGCCAATGCCTCTGCCTGGGCGAGGATCGGCCCCTCGATCTTCGTATAGCTGCTGATAAAGGCGCGGTTCCCGCCCCGAAGGACAGCTCCGTCCAATGTGGCGGTCAGGCCGTTCCCGGGCAATGCCTGGAAATCCGAGACCTCCTCTGCCGTGAGCCCTCTCTCCTGGGCCAGCTCCAGGATCGCCCGGGCCAGGGGATGCTCGCTCCTCTTCTCCAGGCTGTAGGCCAGGGCCAAAAGTTCCTCCTCACTGACCCCCTCCGCCGGGAGGATATCCGTCACCTTGGGCTGGCCGCTGGTGATCGTCCCGGTCTTATCTAAGGCCACGATCTGCATCTTCCCGGTCTCCTCCAGGGACACGGCGGTCTTGAACATGATCCCGCTCTTGGCGCTGACACCGTTCCCCACCATGATCGCCACCGGCGTGGCAAGCCCCAGGGCGCAGGGACAGCTGATCACCAGCACCGAGATCCCCCGGGCTAGGGCGAAGCCCACGCTCTGGCCCGCGAAGAGCCAGATGAGGATCGTCACCGCCGCCACCGTGATCACTGCCGGTACGAACACGCCGGATACCTTATCCGCCACCTTGGCGATCGGCGCTTTGGTGGCCGCGGCGTCGCTGACCATCTGGATGATCTGGGACAGGGTGGTATCCTCTCCCACCCGGGTGGCCCGGCACCGGATGAAGCCGGACTGGTTCACCGTAGCCGCCGACACATGGTCCCCCGCCTCCTTATCCACCGGGATGCTCTCCCCGGTGAGGGCGGACTCATTGACCGCGCTGCTGCCCTCTAAGACGATCCCGTCCACCGGGATATTTTCCCCGGGCCGGACCACGAAGATGTCGTCCTTCTGGACCTGGTCGATGGAAACCTGTGTCTCCACCCCGTCCTTGACCACCACGGCGGTCTTCGGGGCCAGCTTCATCAGGCTCTTTAGGGCATCGGTGGTCTTTCCCTTGGAACGGGCCTCCAGCATCTTCCCCACGGTGATCAGGGTGAGGATCATGGCCGCCGATTCAAAGTAGAACTCGTGCATATAGACCATAGCTCCGGCCCGGTCCCCATTTTCCAGGGCAAAGGCCATAGCGTAAAGGGCATAGATGCTGTAGAGATAGGACGCGCCGGAGCCTAAAGCCACCAGGGTGTCCATATTGGGGGCGCCGTGGAGCAGGCCCTTAAAGCCACTGATGAAGAATTTCTGGTTGATCACCAGGATGATCGTGGTCAGATGGAGCTGGGTAAGGCCCTGCAGCAGATGGTTCTCCGCCAGGATCGCCGGAAGGGGCCAGCCCCACATCATGTGCCCCATGGAGATGTACATCAGGACGGCCAAAAAGCCGATGGAGGCAAAAAGCCTCTTTTTCAGCACCGGGGTCTCCCGGTCTTTTAGCGCGTCCTCCGCCGCGGATATCCCGGATGCACCGGGGCCGCCGGATATACCGGACGCGCCAGAGCCGTCTAAGCTACCAGACCTGCCGGATGCGCCGGAACTGTAGGAACTGCCCGACCCGCCGGATGCGCCCGCTGTCCCGCTACCCTTTCCTTTACCGCCCTTCTTTGACGCGCCGTACCCGGCCTGCTCCACCGCCGAGATCACCGCCTCCGCCGATGCCGTCCCTTCCACACCCATGGAATTAGTCAAAAGGCTGACGGAGCAGGACTCCACCCCCGGTACCTTTGAGACCGCCTTCTCCACCCGGGCGCTGCAGGCGGCGCAGCTCATGCCTGTCACTGTATACTGTTCCATAACTCGATCCGTTACCTCCTACTCTATACGGCCATAAAATACAGATCATCCAACATCCCACAGATCCCTGGATCCGGACGCTCTATATGCCCGTCACTTCATCAATTTCTGCAGCGTGGCCACCAGCTCGTCGATGGTCTCTTCCTTCCCCTCCCGGATATCCCGGGCCACGCAGGTCCGGATATGGTTGGCTAAGAGTACCTTATTAAAGCTGTTCAATGCCGCGTTCACCGCCGCCACCTGGATCAGGATATCCGTGCAGTAGGCATCCTTCTCCACCATCCCCTTGATCCCCCGGATCTGGCCCTCGATCCGGCTCAGCCGGTTCTGCAGATCCTTATATTCCTTCTCCGAGCGTTCCTTGTGCTTCTGGCAGCAGCTTGCTCCACTCTCCATACCGGGCCTCCTGTCTTTTTGTGTATGCTTTTTTGTATGCTCCTTGCGTATGTCTTTTTGCATATGCCTTTTTGCGTATGCCTTTTTATATATGATCTGAGTTGATGGTCTTATTATATACCCCCACCCGGTATTTTGCAAGCCCTTTTTTCCTTTTCAGTCCAGATCTCTGTCCAGATAGCACTTTTCATACACACGCCAGGGGATCGCTCATGTAAATATTCCCAAATTTTTAAAGATCCCTCTCTAGGAGAGGCCTGTCCGGACATCACTTACACTCAGCTCCAGGAAATGTATAGTATACTACTCCATATTTTGTGCGATATGCCGCATCTTATCCCTTATCAGGGTATCGCAGATCGAAGATACATGTTTACGAAAGAGTGGTAGACTGAAAAAACAGCGGAGACTACTGCCTCTCCGCTGCCTGTACCTTATATTTCTCAAACCTCGACTGCAAATGCTCTGGCTTAACCGATCAGCACCTTCTTCCCCATAAAAGCAAAGCCATATTTCCGGATCTTATCTATCGGGATCCCTTTCTCTTCCAATGCATAGGCGTAACGCTTTTCCTCGATCTGCTTTAAGGCTGCACCCACGGTGTCTTCTAGGCTGTGCTCCTCCTCCGGGTCATGTACCTTAAACTCAAGGACGAAAGCATCATCGGCCTTGTCCCTTGGTTCCAGCATGACATCATATCGTCCAAACCCGCTCTCCCTGTTCGATGTAATGCTGTATCTGCCTGCCAGATCAACCATCAGCCCTAGCACAAAGCCATGGTAGAACCGCTCAGGCTCCGAAGCCTCCGACGGCCTGTTCCCTAAGTCAAAGCAACTGAAAGTAGCAAGAGCCGTCCTGTTCATATAGATGTTCATCGCCTTTTTATCGCCCAGCAGCAAGGCCTTGACAAAGGCATTATAGTCCGGGGTGTATTCCGCGAACCACCCGTCGATCATACGTTCGAACATCATCCGCACTTCCCAGTTTGTCAGCCGCAGCTCATAATCCGCTTTTCCGCGTTCATCATACGCAACATGCTCCACTTTCAGATAGCCGCTGGCCAGCAGCAAGCTCCAGATAGCGTTCATATTATGGTCAAGCTGATCGAATATGATCTGTTCATCGATCGTCGTATGGAAAGATCTTCCTTGCAGCAGATCTTCCATGATGATCTTTGTATCCGGTATCCCTCCTTGGATCAGCTTTCCGACCAGGCTGTTAGAGCTGGTGTTCGCCCAGTAAGGCTCGAACTGCCCTTTGTCCAAGTAATTGATGATAGACCAGGGATTGTATATGTTCCGTGCATTTCCAAATGTAAAGCCGTCGTACCATGCACGTACTTTTTCTTTTTCGTCCAGTCCAAATTCATCCATGGAGGCGAACACTTCCTCTTCCGTGAAACCAAAGCAGTCCCCATATTCCTCCGAGGTCACCGTTACCACCTTTAAGTTGTTCAGGTCCGAAAACATGGACTCTCGGCTCACTCTGGTGATCCCTGTCATGATAGCTCGTTCCATATATGGATCCGTCTTAAAGGTAGCATTGAACAGGCTTCTGGTAAAAGCGACCATCTCCTTCCAGAACCCGTTCACATAAGCCTCCTGCATAGGCGTATCATATTCATCTAATAAGACGACCACCTTTTTTCCATAGTAACGGGACAGATAGCAGGACAGCATCTTCAGCGAGAAAGATACCGCGCTATCCTCCATATCTGCCGATATCTCCCTGAAATCCCTCTTCTCGCTCTCGCTCAGCAAGCCATCCTCCAGCAAAAAGCTGTATCTGTCATAAAGCGCCTTGATCACACGGCATATCGCTTTCCTTGCCTGCGCAAACGATGTCTCCTTGATGTCCGCAAAACTCAGCATGAGCACTGGATATGTTCCCTGTAGCCTGCGGTACTTCTCTTCTTTCCATATGTCGAGCCCTTCAAATAAAGCGCCTTTATCTGCATATTCCACAGAAAAGAACTTCTCGACCATACTCATGGTCAGCGTCTTCCCGAAACGCCTAGGGCGAGTGATCAAGGTCACGCTGTCTCCCGCTTCCCACCATTCCTTAATGAAACGCGATCTGTCGATGTAAAAATAACCTTCCCTTCTGATCGTCTCGAAATCCTGACATCCGATGCTCACTGTCCTTGGCATGTCTGCCCCCTTTCTAGCTATTTCCTGCGCCCTCTGCGATCAGTCCGTCTGCTCTTAGTATAGCTGATCATGATCGGCATTACAATAACGATCCGTATCCATATGCAATGATCCGACTGTCTGTTGTACATATCTGGATCTTGCCGGAAGGA
This sequence comes from uncultured Lachnospiraceae bacterium, assembly GCA_910585635.1. Lineage (GTDB taxonomy): Bacteria > Bacillota > Clostridia > Lachnospirales > Lachnospiraceae > Caccovicinus. Next base: position 5,662 of record CAJUFE010000033.1, read on the forward strand.
TGCGAGCATGACCGGTACGAACAGCCTTAAAAACGGATAGCGATCAGATCAAATAAAAAGGCCCCTTCCACAGGATCCTCACTGGTCGTTACTTCTCGTTCCTCTCCCTTTACTCCCCTTGTCCACGTCTCCCGCTCATCCCCTTGTACGGCAAAAGCTCATCTCCTTCTATCCGTCCACGCCTTCATACGGCAAGGGCCCTATCCACTTCTACCCTTCCATCCCTGCCGCCTTCCCGAACAGCACATACCCCACCACAAAAAGGACCGTCAGCATGGCCACGCCCGCATTTGCCCTCCCGGTGAGCTGGGCCACTAAGCCCACCAGAGTGGTCCCCAGGAAGGAAGCCCCTTTCCCGCAGATATCGTAGATGCCAAAATACTCCCCTGCCCGATCGCTGGGGATGATCTTGGCGAAATAGGACCGGGATAGGGCCTGGATGGCCCCCTGGAACATGCCCACTAAGACCGCCAGCACCCAAAATTTCCACTGGGCATCCAGCCCGATGGCAAAGACTGAGATCCCCACATAGGCCAGGATGGCGATCTTTAACAGGCGCTCTGTGGCGTACCGTTTGGAGACTTTAGCAAAGAGCATGGCACAGGGAAAAGCCACCACCTGGGTCAGCAGGAGGGCTAAGAGGAGCTGACTCTGCTCCAGGCCCAAGGCGCTCCCATAGGCCGTAGCCATCTCGATGATCGTGTAGACCCCGTCGATAAAAAAGAAAAAGGACAGCAGGTAGAGGAAGATCTTCTTCTGCCCCCGGATATCCCGCAGGGTCCCGGCCAGACGCTTAAAGCTTGCCCGGACCGGGTGGGCGGTCACCTCCACATAATGCTCCTGCCGATACCCTTTCAAAAGGGGGATCGACAGCAGCGCCCACCATGCGCTGTTCAGGAAGAAGGCCAGCATCATGGCGGTCTTCATGGAGAGCTGCAAAGGTCCACGGAGCAGCACCAGGACCAGGGACAGCACAAATGGGATGCAGCTGCCGATATACCCCCAGGCATACCCCTGGGAGGAGATCTGATCGAAGCGCTCCGGGGTGGTGATGTCGGTGAGCATGGCGTCGTAGAAGATCAGGCTGGCATTATATCCCACCTTTGCCAGGATGAACACCCCCAGGAAGCCCTGCCAGGAAGCAGGAAAAGCCATGGCCCCGCAGCCGATGGCCCCCACCGTCAGGCAGGCCGCGAACAAGGGCTTCTTCCGGTCCTTACGGTCGGCCATGGTCCCCAGCACCGGGCCGATCAGGGCCACCAGCACTGTGGAGACGGAGACCCCATACCCCCAGTAAGCCAGGTAGCGCACCTTGGATAAGCCAGCCTGGGAGGCCAGCTGGTTAAAATAGATCGGGATGATCGTGGAGACCAGCAGGATGAAGGCGGAGTTCCCCACATCGTACAGGATCCATCCCCGCTCCAGCCTGGTCAGCTCCAGCCTCAGGCTGCCGCCTTTTTCCTTGCTCTGTCCTCCCATGATCATCTCCTGCCTTCTCTATTTTATCGCAAGATCACCACGTCCTCCCCCGCCTCGATGCTGTTGCTGACAGGATTTTCCCGGACATCCAGATAGCGCAGATGCTCCGCCTGGTTCAGGGGCGAGAGGTCCGTCACATAATTATCCTTGAGCCCCAGACGGGTCAGCTGTTTTAATGAAGAGGCGAACTGGATGTTGGTGATCTGGTCCCCATCCAGGTACAGTTCCTCCAGGTTGGGGAACCGAGTGAGAAAGTCTGTGTGTTCATCAAAGTTTACATCATCATACCAGATATCGGTCATCCCGTTATAGGTCTCCACATAGCAATTTTCCTTCAGGGCGATCCCCCCCATATCCAGCTTTTTCAGAGAAGGGTTCTCTCCGATCCGGTCAAAGTCGATCTCAAAGAGGCAGTCGTTCAGGTACAGCTCCTCCAGACCAGGATGATCGAACACATTAGAAATATCCCCATAGATCTCCACATTATACCCGAAAGAAGCCCAGTCATCCTCGCTCCGGTCGCCGCCTAAGTCCAAGACCTTTAGAGCCGTCATGCCGTCCACAAAGCTCAAGCCCTTTAAGGGGACCGCGTAGGTCCAGACCCCATACAGGGAAAGGGTCTCCAGACCGGAAAGGGAGGAAAGGGCGCTGACCTCATCGATATTGCAGCTGTGGATGGCCAGCTCCTTTATCCCGCCCATGTTCCGCAAAAAGGAGACCGACATAAAGCCGCTGATCGTCAGCTCCGTAAGGCCGGTCAGGGAGGACAGGTCCGGGTCCTCCTGGGAGGTCTCTTTATCCAGGTTGAGGGACGTAAGGCCGGTCAGACTGGTGATGGGGCTGTAGTCCTTCACCTGTCGATTATCCGCCAGGGTCAGGGATGTGAGCTGGGTAAGCTCCGACAAGGGCTCGATGCCGATGGCCTCTGTCCCCTCTATGGAAAGCTTGGTCAGGCCCTTCAGACCCTTCATGAAACCAAAGTCACGGATCGAGGGCGAATCGATATGGAGGCTTTCTAAGCCTGTCAAGGTGGACAGCGCAGAATAGTCGGTGAAGCTTTTCCCTTCCCCGCCATCATACTCCTCGATGGACAAGGACTTTAGATGCCCTAAGGGGACCAGCTGCTTGATATCCGGGCTCTCCACCCGCTCCAGGGAAAGGATCTCCAGGTTCTCAAAAGCCCCGATCCCCTCTAAGCCCTCCGGCTTTTCCAGATCCAGCTCCAGGATCTGTGCAGGATCCACCATCTGGGCCAGCTGCGTGAGCTCGAGCTTATAGCCTGCTATGCCCTTTAGATCCTTTAGTGCCGCAAATACTGTGCTGTCCGGCTGCTCGTAGCCCAGGCCCAGCTTCTTCACTCCCGTAAAGGCCGCCAGATCCCCCGGAGTCCTGTTAGCCTTGACCACCTGGATGGTCTCCACCTGAGGCTCCTCTTCCCCATAAGGGTCGTCAAAGCTGTAGGTGATCATGCTGTAGTCCGCCAGGTGCTCGATACTTAAGTACTGGACCTTCTCCAGCTCCTGGGGCGTTACCGAGTCGGCTGTTTTCCCAAATATCCCCTCTACCATGGCCTGATAAAAAGGCGAACCAGATCCCTGTACAGCCTGCCCCTCCTCCAGGTCTTCCATCCCCTCTATATCCATGGCGCCGGTGGGATATGCCCCATCCGAAAGGGAGAAGGAGGGCATGGTGGGCTTTTCCGCCGGCTTTGAATGGTTAAAAGCCATGGAAAAGGTAAATATGGCGCCGATGATCAGGAAAGGCAGCGCCACCAGGAGCGCCGGGTTCACCGGCGTGGAGGTGTTCTTATCCGCTGCCCTAGGAAGCCCGTCCTGGGGCTTCTGGGAGCCGTATTGATGGATATGGTAGTTGATCACCTGGTCCTCTTCCAGGACGAACTGGCTGTTGCAGTACTCACAGGTGACGATCTTCGAGTTCCCTTCCACCGGGACCAGCTTGCCGCCGCAGGAAGGACATTTTAGATCCACGATCTTCATAGTATGCTCATCCTTTTCTTGTCTATGTATGATGAGGTTATTTTATCAGATCGTGGAGAGAGATGCAAGAGTGACCGAGGGGATCTTTCGAGCCGGTCAAACACCTTGTCCCGGCCCAGCCCCCTCTCGGAGCGGCCCTGGTCGATCTGTGATAAAGTTATTTGCCGTCGGATGTAAAAAAGTCTCTTTCCTCCCCATATTGAATCCATCCCCCTTTTCATGTATAATCTATCCATAGGGAGAAACACTTTTCCAACAACAGGCCCTAACTATGAAAGGAGGCTTTCCCATGAGTACTTTAGACGCAACCGTATCCATGCTCGAAGCAATGCCAGAGGACGCAAGGATCAAAGTCATGGAATTCACCAAAAGTCTGTTCACTTCCAGAAAACCCGCAAACCCATTCGTCCCGCTCAGCCAGGAACAGATCCTTTCCGATCTGGCCGGATCACGCCAACAAACCTCCGAAGGCAAAGGCCTTGACATGGAAGACGCACTGAAAGAAATGGGGAAACAGCATGGGTTCATTTGAAGTGATCATCTCGCCAAAAGCACTCTCCCAATTGAACGACTATATAGACTATCTACAATATACTCTGCTGAATGACCAGGCAGCCTACAGCGTATGGCTGGATGCCCTGGAAACACGGGACCAGCTTTCCAAAGTCGCTGATAGCCTAAGATCCTGTGCTCATCCCCAGCTAAAAAAGCACGGATACCACATCATCCATTTCATGCGGCACCGCTACCTCATGCTGTACCGGATAAAAGGCACTACCGCTTACGTAGATGCCATATACCACCAACTCCAGGACTATGAAAATACGTTTGCCGATGAACTAGACCCATAAAACAAAAACCGGGATAGGGATATACTCCCTTCCGGTTTTTTGCTTTATCTCTTATCCTTTTTCATCCCCAAGACTCCACTCCGTCCTGATCCTCCTATCCGGACACACCCGCGCTTCCATTAGAACCGGAAATCCCGGTCCCCTTCCTCGATCTTCACCAGGCGCTCCTTCACGATATCCCGGACCTTTTCCTTGGGGATCGTAGCCAGCTCCTTCTCGATCAGAGCCAGCCCCTTCTGCCTTGTGTCCTCCGAAGCGTAATCCATCAGATATTCCTTCAAGGTCATCAGGGCGTTAGGCAGGCAGCAGTTGTGGATCTGGCCGGCCTTGCACAGGGACATGAACCGGTCGCCGGTGCGGCCCTCCCGGTAACAGGCGGTGCAGAAGCTGGGGATGTAGCCCATGCCCATGAGCCAGTTCACCACCTCGTCTAAGGAGCGCTTGTCGCTGACCTCGAACTGCTCGGAAGACTCGTCCTCGGGCTCCGGCTCCACGTAGCCGCCCACGCTGGTCCTGGAGCCGCCGGAGATCTGGGAGATCCCTAAGTGGAGCACCCGCTCCCGACATTTTTGGCTCTCTCTGGTGGAGATGATCATGCCGGTGTAGGGGACGGCGATCCGGATGCAGGCCACCAGCTTGGCAAAGGTGTCGTCATCGATCCCATTGTCAAATACGTCCGGGTCGATGTCGTCGGCCCGGCGGATCCTGGGTACACTGATGGTGTGGGGGCCTACGCCGAAGACCGCCTCTAAGTGCTCCGCGTGCATCAAAAGGCCCGCGAATTCATAGCGGTACAGCTCCAGCCCGAAAAGGACCCCGCAGCCCACATCGTCGATCCCGCCCTCCATGGCCCGGTCCATGGCCTCGGTGTGGTAGTTATAGTCGTGCTTGGGGCCGGTGGGATGGAGCTTTTCATAGCTCTCCTTGTGGTAGGTCTCCTGGAAAAGGATGTAGGTGCCGATGCCCGCCTCCTTTAACTTCCGGTAATTTTCCACAGTGGTAGCGGCGATGTTCACATTGACCCGACGGATCGCGCCGTTCTTATGCTTGATGCTGTAGATCGTCTTGATGCTCTCCAGCACATACTCGATCGGATTGTGGACCGGGTCCTCGCCAGTCTCCAAGGCCAGCCGCTTATGGCCCATATCCTGGAGGGCGATCACCTCCTGCCGGATCTCCTCCTGGGTCAGCTTCTTCCTGGGGATGTGCTTGTTCTGTCCGTGGTAGGGACAGTATACGCAGCCATTGATGCAGTAATTGGATAGATACAGCGGCGCGAACATCACGATCCGGTTCCCGTAAAAGTCCTTCTTGATCTGCTCCGCCATGCAAAAGATCTCCTGGTTTTTATCCTCCAGCTCACAGTCTAAGAGGACCGAGGCCTCCCGGTGGCTCAAGCCCTTCCGCTCCCTGGCCTTATCTAAGATCCGATCGATCAGCTCCCGGTCTGTCTTATGGGCCTGGGCATAGGCCAGGGTCTCCATGATCTCCTGATGGTCGATAAATTCTTCTGCATGCTTTGACTTTGGATCGTACATATCTTTCTCCCTCTCTTCCTCATTTTATCTAGCCGGTCGCTGCCATCCGCGGGCCAAGCCTCCGTAAACCTGGCGGCAGGTGTACCACCGCACAGGAACATCTGGCAGGCATACCTGGACTCTGACCGTCGGCGGATCTTCAAAGTAGGATCGCCTTTTCTGTCCTTTCCCTAAGGGTTCACGCCCGGGAATGGATAGCCTTTGAGCTCACCCCCGGCAGCCTGCCCAGCTTCCCGGACAGGGCGCTGATCACATCTGCGGGAGCATCTACCACGATGCTGATGATATTGACCTGCCGCTTCTCATATGGCAGGCCCATCCGGCCGATGATATAGGAGGCATACTGGTGGAGCAGTCCGTTGACCGCCTCCGCCTGCCGCTTGTCCTCGATGATGATCCCGATCACCGCCAGCTTCGTCTCCTTCGCCTCCCACGGCTCCTCTCTCGCGGCTCCCTCCGCTGTCCCTTTTCTCGTTTCTTTCATCATCTCTTTTTTCATTTCTGTCTTCATCTCTCTTTTTTCCTCTCCCACGGCTCCTCTCCTTTGTCTTTTTGTCCTGGGAAAAAGCCTGCCGATCTTTTCAGGAGCTTCCGGGATCCATCAGCGGGACAGCCCTGTAAGGGCAAAAAATAAGAGGATCCCGAAAGATCCTCGCTGTACGTCAAAACATGCGTATGCCTACAAGGCAGACGCCACCTATCGTCTTTCCGTCAGAAGCTCTTTCGGTCAGTCAGATCTGTTTTCCGTCTTTGCCGCAAGGTCCTGGAACAGGAGCTCACGGCTCAGATGTCTTTAGTTTAACCCATATGGTCCCATGAGTCAAGAAAAATGCGAAGAACGGTCGTTCGTCGCGATCGTTCAGGTTACTTTTCATACTCACGCTAATTGTTGGATAGGTGCAGGTGCATAGTCGGTCACCCAGTCGGAGCGAGAGCGCGTCCTGTTGTGACATGCCCCTCCCTGAGCGGCCCTATGACCTCCAGCAGCCGCTCCCTGTACATCTCCTGTACCCAGCCCAGCTCCCCCAGCCCGGTGAAAGCGCACTGGACTGGATGCCCGGCCTTTTCCAGCGCATCCTTCCAGTCCACCGCCATATCCTTTCTGGCGTGGTCTCCAGCTACCAGCATCAGGGGCAGCAGCTGGATCTGGCAGGGCTTTTTTAATTGGCGGAGGATATCCTTAAGCCCTGGCCAGCCCTCCACAGTCCCGATATAGATATCGTCCCGGCCGGACAGGTGCAGGGCCGTCTGCAATGCGGGGTAAGCCGCATTGGCGAAATGCTCCGTGCCATGCCCCATATAGATGACGGCCTCCCCTTCCTTCTGGGGGTGGGCTTTAGCCAGCTCCTCTGCCAAGCGCAGGATATCCTGGACACCTGCCAGCAGAGGCTTTCCTACGGTCAAACGCTCAAAGCGGCCGGAGAAGCTTTCTGCCTCCGCTTTCAGCTTGTCGTACTCATAGCCATAGAGCAGATGGGTGGGCTGCACCACGACCTGATCCGCCCCCTCCCGGCACAGCTCCTCTAATGCCTCTGTCAGGCTTAGGACCTCCTCGCTCCGCTCTGCCAGGATCCGCCGGATGGTGGGGCTGGTAAAGGCCCGGACAAAGGTGTATCCGGGAGCGGCTTTGCGCAGGGCCTCTTCCACCGCGTCGATACTGCTCCGCGCCTTAGGCACGCTGGTGCCGAAGCTGGTGACGACTAACGCCTGTTCCATAGCGTCCTCCTTCCTGACAGCCCTTTCGTAAGGGTCATTTCCTGTTCTTATCCATGCTCATAAGCTGCCAGCTCCTATGAGGTCCTTTAATACTCCCGCAGCACCAGCTCTGTGATCCCGGGGTTCCCGCCGCCCACGATCCGCAGCACCTTCGGCTCCAGCCCGTTCCCCAGCTCTCTGTAGATCGCCCGCTGGATGCTGTTCCCACGGTGATAGCCATGGACCACCCGGATCCGATATGTACTCCTGCCCGCCCGCCGGACCAGGGTCCCGATCCTTTCGATCGCCTGATCCGCGGTCAGGCCATGCACGTCGATGTCGATATACGGCTCTTGTCTCATGTCGGTCCTCCACGCCTGTCTCTGCTTTTGTCTCGGCTTTTGTCTCGGCTTTTGTATCTGCCCCTTTTGACCTTTAGGCATTTAGATAGCGGTTCCACGATGCATTGACCCTTTCCAGCTCTTTTTTCTCCATGATCTTGTCCCGGTCGCTTAAGATCGACAGCATCTCATCAGCCACCTCTTCCATAGGCAGTTTCTTATAATGGGCCAGATATCCGATCATCCGCCGGGCAGTCCAGTCTGTATCCAGGTATGTTGTCACCTGATCGCAGAACACTTCCGGGTATCCCCGCTCCAATAACAGGTGATATAGCTCTGTACTTTTTTCCGATCTCGGTCCCATAGGATCTCGCCCGCCTCCTTTTCTGCTCTGCGCTGCTTTCCTTTAGCCCCCCTTGCTTTTTCATTGCCGCGGATATACGCTTGGCGGCCATGTCGCAAGGTGTCTGCACATAGATGTATTATACCGCCGGTATTGCCACAAGTCAAATACCCTGGGCGATCACGCATATATAGGAGATATCGCATGTTACTTTTCACAGGTAATATCCCGCGAGGTGTTTCTTGTGGGCAAAGGTCACAAGAAACCTGAGGATCGCAGCGCCAAAATGGGCGGTCAGCCCATTTTGTGTGCATTCTGTTGCTGTGGACGGCGTAGCCGTGAACAGTAACTATCGCATAGTAACGATCCAAGTACCCTGAACGGCTACACCTCATAGAGCAGCATGCCCCCTGTTTACAGGCTCCCAGATCTGTGGTATGCTCGTAGGATCAACATAGAAAGCGAGGTCTGAGGAGGTATCCTATGGTTATAAGAAAAGAAGAGGTCAAGGACTATGAAGACGTATATTCTGTGGTAAAGCTTGCATTTGAAAGCGCTGAGCACGCGGACGGGGATGAGCAAGAGCTGGTAAACGCCTTGCGAAAAGAAGATGCTTTTATCCCAGAGCTATCTTTGGTAGCTGAAATAGACGGAAAGATCGTAGGACATATCCTGTTCACCAAAGCAGCGGTCGGAGATACGGTGGTCCTGGCATTGGCGCCGTTATCGGTCCTCCCTGGATATCAGAGGAGAGGGATCGGGACGGCTCTGATAAAAGAGGGACATCGGATCGCCGCAGGCGCTGGTCATCCATATTCGGTGGTCTTAGGCAGTGAGCGGTACTATCCCAGAGTGGGCTATCTGCCAGCAAAAGGATATGGGATACGACCACCCTTCGATGTCCCAAGTGAAAACTTCATGGCCTGCCGGTTGCGAGACGACGCCCCTGCTGTCCATGGGACCATCCAATACGCGAAAGCGTTCACGTCAAGATCCTGAACAGCGGATACGCCCCAAAAGCCTCCTTCTCCGCCAGATCCTCCCGCCCGCCATAGGCCAGATAGCAGGAGCACCGCTTCCTGTCACAGACCGGCTCCGGCAGCCTATCCTGCAGGTCATACCAGTTTATCTCCATGGGCGGGCTGATGTTACAGCTCCTTAAGCGCCCGTCGCTCTCCACAAAAAGCCGTCCTGCGCATCGGGACGGATCGGCCCGGACCACCTTAAGCTCCCGATGGAAGAAGGGGTCGATCTTCCCGAAGGCCTCCCGCTCTCCCTCTGTATAAGGCCGCTTAAGCCCGTCCATCCTGTTGATCCAGAGATAGAGCTCTTTCGGCAGAGCCTCGCGGAGACGGCGCAGCAGATCGATGTTTTCCGGCACCCCCACGGCTCCTGCGCAGAGGGAGACCCCCGCCTCCCGGACCGTCCGGCACTTCGCCACAAAGTCTTCGATCTGGACCATCTCCGGGTGGAAGGTAGCCCAGAGGCGCAGCTTCTCCACCTTGCCGCCCGCCTGCCTGAAACGGCCCAGGCTCTCCTGGAGGGAAAAGCTCAGGTTCGTCTGGGCTCCTACCGCGTCCATGGCCGGGAGGGCGCTTAAAGAAGCCAGCCCTTCCCAATACCAGGGATGGAGCAGGGCCTCCCCATAGGGCACCACCAGCAGGGCATGGAGGTCCAGCCGGGCTGCCCTCTCCTCCAGGCTCCCGCAGAACCGGAGCCATCCTCTGCGGTCCTTATCCAGCTCTTTTTCTGACGCTCTGTGCTTGGAAAAGGGGCAATAGGAGCAGTGATAGTTACAGCTCCTTAATGCCCCTCGATAAAGGATCATGTGCCTGCCCATACTGCCCTCCTATACGGGGCTATCGCCAGCGGAAATGTTCTTTCCCGGCCCCCACCTCAAAATGGTATCGCCCGATCCCCAGATCGATGCCGGAAAAGATGCCATTGTCACAGCTCATCTCCACCTGGTCTTTCTCTCCTGCTATCCAAAATGCCTGCTTATTTAAAGCCGTAGGGGCCAATAATACCGCCTGGACCCCAGCCTTGAACCATCCCGGGGTCTCTCCTTTATACACACTGATCTCTTCCGCACTTTTAGACCGGTGGGGCTTCCCCTGTGTAGCGCCATAGCCCACCACGATGATCCCCGAGATCTTTTCCGGTGCTCGTTTTTCTTCCCCTGCAGCCTCTCTTGTGGCTCCTTTGGCCTCCTCTCCTGTCGCCCCTCTCGCCACTCTTCCGGCCACTTCTCCCGCCTTCTTTCGGACCGCCTTCCGGCTGAAGGTGCCGCCCACCCACCAGGTGTCCAGCCCTAAGGTCCGGGCGTACAGCATCACGTCCGCGCCGCAGTATCCCAGCCTCTCCTCCAGGTCTTCCCGGTCCTCACCGGCCAGGATGATATAGTTGCGGACGCCTTTAGCCAGGACCAGCCGGAGCAGCGGGCCAAAGGCCCCGGTGTCATCCTGCACCAGCTCCATGGACAGCCGATACTGTGCGTTATGGGCGGCGATCCGCTCCATGAGCCGCGCCGCCACCTTCCGGGATATGGCTCGGTCCGTATACCGCCGCACGGTGTGCCTCGTCTCCATCGCTTCTTTGATCGTCATAGCAGACCTCTCGCCTCCATCTCCTGTCTTATGCACGGATATACCAGCAAAAATGCCCATCAAGCATCCAAACGCGCCTCCATCTGATCATCCCTGATCGTGAACATATCCGTTCCTCCTCTGCCGCCCGTTCCAGCCGGACACTACCATACCGGAGCCGGGTCTTCTGTATCTCTCCTGTTCGTGCTGTTTTGATCATACCATATTTTCTTAGGATCTGCAAACTTGTATTTAGCAAAACAATTTCTGTAAAATTTTGGATTTTTTGTTGACAAAACTACTATACTCTCTTATAATAAAAATATGGGGGTATAAATGTGAAGATATATTTAGACAATTGTACGTATAACCGTCCGTATGATGATCAGTCCCAAATGCGCATTTATCTGGAAACACAGGCAAAGCTCCATATCCAGGACATGATCAGGGAAGAAAAGTTAGAACTGGTAACATCCTATATACTTGACTACGAAAATAGCCGGAACAGATCACTGCCTAAAAAAATGGCGATCGAAAAGTTTATAAGAGATCATACGGCTATATATGTGAGTGTCCGAAATAAAGATAGGATCAAAAAGTATGCCTCTGCCATCATGCAGACCGGCGTAAAAGAAAAAGATGCTTACCATGTAGCTTGTTCTATCATTGCTGGATGTAAGTATTTCATCACTACGGATGACCGCTTGTTGAGATATCACTCAGAAAAGGTGATCTTGGTCACACCAGGAGAGTTTATCAGAAGGATGGAGGCAGATAATGGATGATACGATCAAGATCTTAGACCAAGGTTTTGCGTGCCTTATAGAAAATCTAGGTGTCATCAACGCAGAACATTTTATCGCACTGATCAAAAGAGATGATTTCAATTATACGGTTTGGCAGAGGGAGTATTTTGACAAAATGGCTCCTGGGGAATTTGCAGCAAACGCCTCGATATATGCAAAAAACCATCCGTATACAGGAAAAGGACAGATCTTGTAAGATGAGCCGATCTTTCTTTGATCGACTCTCTGCAAGGGGTGTGCGGTAACCTCAGACCGGAGTAGGCTTTGCCAAAGGAAAATGTATAGGGGCTGTCGCAAAATAGCCGCTATATACAGGATATGGCGTTCTGACCCGATCGGTCACAGCCACATATCGTGTATAAGCTGCATTTTGCGACAGCCCCCTCTATTAATAGATCAGATCCACAAGCGATCCATTTTAACAACATGCTCTAAGCCTAACCCCACTTTACTCGATCGCTTTTGCTTGTCTTTTTAGGTATCATGCAGCCTCCCTTATCAACACACTCACCGAAAATACACCCTCTCCGCATTCTCATAAAAGATCATCTCTTTTTCCCTGTCGCTTAAGCTCTCCGCCTCCTCCAGATATCCGATATAGTTCTGGTATACGTCCTCCTTGAGGGCAGAGGGCAGGTCGGTGCCGAACATCAGCTTATCGGCTCCCACCAGATCTCTGGCCAGCTCCACATAGTGGAGAGCCTTAGGGTATGGATACGCATCCGGACGGCAGTTATGGACCACGCTGGAAAGGTCGAACCACAGATTAGGGAGGGCCAGCTTCTTTAAAGCTTCTGTAAACGTCGCCTCATCCCGGCTGGATGGGGCCAGCAGATGACAGGCCACCCATCTCGTCTCCGGATGACGGAGGACCGCCTCTCGGAGCGCATCCACCTGCCAGCTGCCGCTGCCGCATTTCCCGATATCCACCACGATCACGTGGCCCCGCTCACTGGCATAGGAAAATGCCTCCTCCATCCGTTCTCCGTCGATCCGCAGGTCCGGGTGGCAGCTCATGAGCCCGGAGCCCTCGCTCAGCTCAAATTTCACGATCCGAAAGCCCAGCTCCTCGAAGAGATACCGCCGGATCCCATCCCGGTCCTTGCTCCAGGGATCGTAGGCGGCAGCCCCGGTGAACCGGTCCGGATACCGCTCCATAGCCTCCCAGGTGTACAGGTTCTGGAACCCGTAAAAACCGCCCTGGAGGAGCACCGCCTTCTCCACCCCGTTTTGATCCATCACCTCCAGGATCTGCTCCGGAGACACGCTGTCCCCTCCAAAGACCTCCGGGATCATCCGTACCGTATCCCCATTGGCATAGCGGGCCATCCCGCCGCCGATACTCCTTAATTCGCCGCCCGCACCGGTCCCCGCGATATACTGGACCAGGTGGACATGACTGTCGATCACACGCATTTTATCCCTCCTCATCTCCATGGCTTGTCCAGAGCGGCCGGGACCGCTGCCCGGCTGCCCATATCCATACGCCATTTGGTGTACCTCTTCTATAGATACATCCTGACAAGATGAGCATAGGCCATCTGACCGCGATCGTCAAGAAAAAGGGGCTCCGCTAAAAACCTGGTCCCGCCATCATCGTCTGCCCTGTCGGATCTGCTCACTAACTGCCATCATACAAGCGGCGGCCCCGTGCTGATTATCCATCATCCGGGCCTCGCGCACATAATAGTCCGGTTTCCCGGTCCGGTCCTTCTGGTTATGGGGATCGGGTCCCACACCCAGCCCCGCGCTGGCGCAGATCCCATGGAGATGCCAGGTCCCGTCCTCCTTTTTCAAATACGTGGCACAGATCCCGTCCAGGACCTCACTGCCCTTTCTCCCGTACCGGCCATCCAAGATCCCCAGCCGCGCCCCCTTCATCAAGGCGTATGCGATCATGGCGCTGCCCGAGGTCTCCGGGTAATTGCCGGGGAGCCCAGGCTGGTCCACCACCTGATAGAACATCTTTGTCCGCCTATCCTGGTAGGGCCAGATCCCTTCCAGCCCCTCTTTAAGAAGAGCCGCCAACTCATCAGCCCGCCCTGTCCTCTCCCGGGCCAGCTCATAGACATCCGCCAATGCCATCAGATACCAGCCCTCTGCCCGCAGCCACACAGAGGCGCTCCTCCCGGTGGCCGGATCGGCCCAGTCTGCCTTTCGGCTCACGTCACAGCCATGGACGCACAGACCTAGATCCTCATCCCATAAAAGCCTGTGAGCGTTCTGGAACTGCTCGATGATATCCTCCCACAGCGCTTCTCCTGCTCCTGTGTCCGTCAAGACCTGGGCATAGAAGGGCATCGCCATGTAGAGGCCGTCCAGCCACACCTGGTCCGGATAGATATCCTTATGCCAGAAATTCCCGGTCTCTGTCCTGGGATGATGGGCCAGCTGCCCATAGACATGGTCCGCGGCCGCCTTGTACCGAGTGTCTCCTGTCAGCCGCCACAGGGTCAGGAGGGTACGGCCGAAGCTGATCTTATCGATATTATGCTCTTCTTCCTTCCAGTTGACGAGCCTCCCGTCCGCCCCCAAAAGCCAATGTCCGCTGTCCCGGATATACCGGATCCACCTGGTATCCCCGGTGGCCTCCGCCAGACAGGCCGCGCCCGTCACACAGAGATCGTCCTTGTAGTTCCATAGCTTCTCCCGCAGAAAGCGGGGGAAGCAGACCTTTAAGTAGTGCTCCAGATAGCCCAGCCACATGTGGTCTCCTCCTTCCATCCAAATGCTTCCCTTCTCTGGCGTGCCTATGCCTGCCGTCAAGCCCTCCTTGCCGCCGTCTCAGCCGATCTCCCCGTCTGTTCTGACCGGCATGCCCCGCCGCGACCGCTGGCAGGCTGATCCGGTCGGTCCCACCATCTACGATCGCAGATGACCCGGCTCCGTCAAACCTCCTGTGGCGGGCTTTGACCGCTCCCCACGTTCCGCTCTGCTTCAGATCCCCGCAAAGTCGGCGACCCGGTTGATGATCGCCACCGCGCTCTCCACGGTCACCAGCCCCTCTGGCCGGAAACAGCCCTTCTCGTCCAGCTCCATAAAACCAAAATACAGTGCCCTGGCTACATTCGTCCCATAGTTATCGCTGACCTCCCCCACATCCGCGCACACCGGCATGGTGCTGGAGGCATTGCGATAGTTCACGCCGCAGGCCTGCATAGCTACGGTAGCCATCTCCTGGCGGGTCACCGTGCCTTCCGGCTGACAGCCCCCGTCCTCCTCTTTTGCGAAAAATCCACAGGCCACTGCAACGTCCATAGCCAAAAGGGCCTCCCCATCTCTTTTAAGGATCGGCTCCGCCAAGGGCAGCAGCATCTGTGCCAGCTTTGCCCTGGTGATGAACGACCGATCGGGTGCGGGGTCCCCCACTTCCAACATCCCGCGGCAGATCAGGCGCTTCCTGCCCTCTGCCTCCTTAGCCGCCTCTTTCCGGGATAGGACCCGATAGCTCCGGCTGCTCTCCCGTTCCCCCTTCTGATCCAAAGCCGTCACACGGACCGCCAGACAGTCTTTCGGAAGGATGAAATGTTCTCCCTCCCCAGCCTTTATCCAATCCGCCTTTTCCAGACTCTTTTGCTCCCCCGTCTCTCCCCGGACGACCTCCCAGGTAAAGTAAAGCTCCCCTTCCCCGCCGCAGTACTCCGCACAGGCCTGCACCGCATGGCCTTCCACCGGCACCCCCAGGATCCGCACCTTGCCGGGACGGGGAAAGGGCTTCCCATTGATCTGCACATCCTCCACCACCGGATCCTCCCAGTTCATGCTCCGCATGGCCTGGTCCACCCCGTCGATCCGGATATCCCGAAGGACCAGGCCGGTGATCGGCACCTCCTCAAAGGCCTCCAGGAAGATGCCGTAGTCCCCGCCGCGGGCCCTGATCTTCTCGATGGTGATATTGCGAAATACCGGCAGATCCTCCCCGCTCCGCCCGTCCTCGTAGAGCATGGTGCCATGGATCGCCGCACCCTGGACATGCTCCATCACGCTGTCCGCCAGGATGATGTCCTCCACCCGGCCCCCGCGCCGGGCATTGGACTTTAGCCGCAGGGCATAGGTCAGGTGACGGCTGCTGAAGCGGTTTTTCTCAGCCAGGACAAAGCGGATCCCGCCGCTCATCTCACTGCCCAGGGCGATGCCCCCGTGGCCGTCCGCGAACTCATTTCCCTCGATCAACACATACTCGCAGGGCCGGTCGTCCTCTCTCCCGTCTCGGTCCCGCCCGGACTTCAGGCTGATGCAGTCGTCCCCTGTATCGAACCGGCAGCCCGCGATGCGGACACCGCTGCAGCTCTCCGGATCGCATCCGTCATTGTTGGCGCCATGGCTGGATAAGGTCATCCCCTCCACCGTCAAGCTCTCGCACAGCACCGGGTTCAGCTGCCACATAGGGCTGTTTTTTAAGGTGACCCCTTTAAGCAGCACACGTTTGCACCGGATCGGCTGGATGAAAGGCGGGCGCAGAAAATGCCCCGGTCCGAACACTCTTTCCTCCACCGGGACCCCTTCTTCATTCATCCTCCTTAAGGCCCTCCGGTCCTCCAGCTGCCTATCCTTTTTATCCGCCGACCAGGCCTCCTCCACCTGGTGATGCCAGTCCCACCAGTGCGTGGCATCCGCCCCGCCGTCCAGGATCCCCTTCCCCGTCAGCGCGATATCCTGGGCGTCACAGGCGTAGAGCAGGGGGCTGAAATTGTAGCAGGGCGTGGCCTCCCAGTGGGAAAAGACCACCGGATAATGGGCCTCCACCTCCTCGTTCACAAAGGTGAGCACCGTATCCTCGCTGGCCAGGTGCAGCTCCACACCACTCTTTAACCGCAGCGCACCAGTGCGGTAATGCCCTGCCGGGACCACCACCCGCCCGCCTCCATTTTCACTGGCTGTGTCGATTGCTTTCTGTAAAAGCTCCGTTTGGATCCGGCCGCTGTCCGGCACCACGCCGAAGGCCGGGACGGGATACGCCACGTCCGGGATACGCGGTCGCCAGATCCTTTCTAAGATCGCCTCTCGCAACTGATATCTGTCCATATATGCCCTCCTCATCGCCATCCTATCCCTGCTCATCGTCTATCTGCCGTAACCGTTCAGATACCCTGAACTATTACGGCATCCGGCCATTGGAGATCGCTACGCGATGGGCCGGATGCTTGCGACCGCCACGCTCTCGTACGGTCAGCGCGGTAAACGCGCAGACCTATCTGAACTGTTGCTATCTGCCCGCTCAGCCACCTCAGACTCCCGCCCGCCATCTTGACAGGCCCTCCCGCCCGCCTTATGATGTAGGAAGGAAGATGTCCCTTTTCACACCCACGCCGGACAAAAGGAGGCCCTCTATGACGACCAAGCAACTCTACTATCTGGTCACGATCGCCGATGCCGCAAGCTTATCACGGGCGGCCCAGGTCTTAAAGATCTCACAGCCTGCTCTGAGCCGCTTTTTATCGGAATACGAGGATACCTTGGGCTTCCTCCTGTTCCTGCGCTATAAGCGGCAGCTGACCCCCACCGCCGTGGGCCGTTATGTCTTAGACTGCGCCCAGAAGATCTTAGACGAGCAGACCCGCATGCTCCAGAGCCTGCGCGCCTTAGAGGATAGCAAACGCTCCCTGATCCGGCTGGCCACAGCGCCGGACCGGGGCGCGATCATCTACAGCCGCATCTATAAGCCCTTTTCCAGGCGGTATCCGGATATCGCCCTTTCCCTGACCGAGCTCTATGCCAGTGAACAGATCGGCGCCGTCCAGCACGGCCAGATCGATCTGGCCATCGGGGCCGGACCAGTCTCGGATAAGGTGGCCGATCTGCCTTTCGCCTATGAAGAGCTCCTGGTCTCGCTCCCAGTCTCTCATCCGCTGTCTGCCCGGGACCGCATCCGGCTCATCGAGCTTAAGGATACGCCCTTCGTCCTCCAAGGACCGCGGCACAGCATCCGGATCCTGGCAGAGGAGCTGTTTAAAGAAGCCGGTTTCAGCCCCGTGGTCACCTTTGAGTCCAATGATGTCATCCTGGTGGATCACATGATGCATCAGGCCGTAGGCGCGGGGCTGGTCTCCCAGGCCCACGTCATCCCCTGCGATGAACTGGTCTATCTTCCTTTGGACCCGCCTGTGTTCCAGACCCTGCATATCCGCTATCCCCTGGGCCATACCCTGACCGGGCCGGAGCGCTATCTGGCCGGGCTCCTCATGCGGGAACGCCTGGCAGATCCACGCTACCGGAAAAATCCGCTGGCCGAGGCCCAGGCGATGATGGCGGACGTAGACCTGCCGCTCTCCGGACATCCCCCGCGCGCCGTCCCCACACCCGATACACGCCCGGCCCAGCTCCCTGCGGATCCTGACGCGCAGGGCCGGATCCCGTCCCTGATGCCTGCGGATCCTGACGCACAGGGCCAAAAGTTGGCTTGGGCAGGCGCGGGCCACCCTGCGCCGTCTCCGGTCAGCTTGAGCACGCCTCTCCTTAAATATATCGTCGCGATCGTAGACGAGAAAAGCCTGACCAGAGCAGCCGAACGCTTTTACCTGTCCCAGCCTGCCCTCTCCCGCTATCTGCGCAATACCGAGGATATGCTCTGTACCCAGCTGTTCACCCGGGTCCATAATAAGCTCCAGCCCACCAATGCCGGCAAGGTCTTCGCCAATTTTGCCCGCAACATGCTCCAGATCGACAAGGAGATGATGGAGCATATCCGGGCCTATCAAGAAGGACACGGGGGCGGCGTTTACTTACAGTGCGAGCCATCCCTGGCCGATCAGGTCCGCTGCCAGGTCATCCCCGCGTTCCACAAGCTGCACCCGGATGTCCGGCTCCACGTGATCGAAAACGACCTGGAGACGATCAAGGACGCGCTGTTGAACGCGTCCGCCGACTACGGGCTCTATCTTTCCTGTGAAGAGGAGCATCCCATCCTGGACTGTCGGCTCATCGCAGAAAGCGAGCTGGTCTACTGCGCCTGCTCTGGGGAGGGTCTCGTCCCGCCATGCTCCGGTCCTCAGGGACTCCCGCTATGCCCCATTCCGGAAAAGCTCCCGCTGCTCCCCGGCCCAGAGAAGCTCCCTCCGCGCCCTATGCTGCTTTCAGCGCCGGGGACCGCGCTCCGCCGGGAGCAGGACGCACTCTGCGATGCGATGTTCACAGAGCCTCCCCAGATCCTCTGTGAAGGCCAGCTCTCCGTTTTAAAGGCCTTAGCCGAGCTGGGGAGCGGGGATACGATCCTGCCTCTCCAACTCCTGGGGCCTCTCGCACGGTCCCGCTGCACGCCTTTCACCCCAGGGCGTTACCTCCATCTGGTCAAGGTCCATCATCCAGGATACCGGCTCCCTCCGTCTGTGACAGACCTGGCCCATATCCTGGATGATGTCTTCGGGACCTATTTTCAGACCTGACCCACAGTCTCTTACCGCGCCAGCCTCTTGCCACGCGGCCTCTTTTCTGCACCAGCCTCTTACCGCGCCAGCTCCTCCGCCAGCCCGTCTAAGACCATCTGGGCGCAGGACGCGGAGTCGCTCTGCCCATAGCTGGACAGCTGCAGGGCATTGTAAAAGGTCCCGTCCGCCCCGGTGAAGGAGCTGCGCTCGAAGGTCTTATCCATGGGGAAGCCGCCCCAAGCGATCGCCTTCGCATTGGCCTCCGCCACCTGGCTGCCCGACAGATCCAGCATCGCCAGGCCCTTCTGGTTCGCCGGGACGCCGCGGGTGTCCCCCAGGGTGGTCACCCCATCCTCCTCCGCTACCAGGAACTGGATCAGCGCGGCGGCCTCCGCCGGATGCTCTGTTGTGGCGCTGATCCCGAAGGCCTGGTTCACCTTGATGAACCCGCCGTTATAGTCGCCCATCTTGACATAGTCGCCCACGACGAACTCACCGTCCTCTACCGCCTGGGCGTGCTTGACCACAGAGGTATCATATAAGAAGATCCCGGCATAATGTCCGTCGATCCAATTGATATTGGTATCGATCAGGTCCGCGCCGTCACCGGCGATCTTCTCCAGAGAGGGGATCACATGTCCTTCCTCCAGAGACTGTAAAAAGTCAAAGCCCTCGGCGATCTCCTCCTGGGTATACTGAGGCACGTCATCCTTCACCCAATCCTTCCCATACTTGCTCTGGAGATAATACACCATTAGGAACGCCCGGTCCAGCTCCTTGGTCACCAGGGGATAATAGGCCGGGTCGTAGGCCTCAAAGCTTTTCCCCGCCGCCATCAGCTCCTCCAGGGTAGTGGGGATCTCCACCCCGATCTTGTCAAAGGTGGTCTTGTTCCAGCAGAACACCCGTCCTGTATTGCTGACCGGGATCGCGTTCAGCTTTCCGCCTATGGTAAAGACCGCCTTATCCTTTTCCGTATACGCCTCCAGATCCAGGATATCCGATACCTTGTTCAGATCGTAAAAATTATCCCCGTCCGGCGAATAGGTGGGCACCCAGCTCCAGTCCAGCTGCATCACATCCGCCGCGTTGCCTGACCGGACCCCCAGGGCCACCTTCTCCTCGTGTCCCGTAAAGGATTCGTATTCTGGCGCTACGGTGATGTTGGGGTATTTTTCCTGGAACTTCTCGATCGCGGCCAGGGTGGCCTGGTGGCGGGAATCCCCGCCCCACCAGTTCATGCGGAGGGTGATCGGGGTCTCTGTATCCACCTGCAACCCCTCTGCCTGAGCCGGAGCTGCCGTGGCGCTATCGCCTCCGGCCCCTTCCGTCCCCTCTGCCGCCGCGTCCGATCCCGCTCCGGCAGCCTGGGGCTGTGGGCTCTCCGCCCCGGCCCCTTCCTTCGCGGTGGGCATGCACCCGGCCAGAGATACCGCCATCATCCCGGCCAGCAGGGCGGCGATCCCTCTTTTTTTCTTTGTCTTTTTCATCATCTTCTCCATCATCTTTTCCATCCTTTTCTTTTCCTCCTTCTCTCTTCCACTCTACCCCTTTACCCCTCCGGCCGCGATCCCGTCCACAAAGGAATCCTGGGCTAAAAAGAACACCACCAGGGACGGGATGATCGCGATCAGGGACATGGCCAGCACACGGTTCCATTCAAAGCCCACGTCCGCATCCATAGACATCCGCAGGAAGATCGACACCGGATACTTGGCCACTGTATTGATATAGATCAGTGGGCCCATAAAATCATTGGACGCCCACATGAACTGAAAGAGCGCACAGGACACGATCGACGGCTTCAGCATGGGTACGATCACGTACCACAGCCGCTGCATGATCCCACACCCGTCGATCTGAGCCGCCTCCTCTAATTCCCTGGGGATCCCCCGCAGGAACTGGATCTGCATATAGACGAAATAGGTGTCTGCCGCCAGCAGCGAGGGGACCACGATCGGCAGATAGGAATCCAGCCACCCCATCTGGTCGAAAAGGATGTACTGGGGCACATTTAAGACCACCTGGGGCAAGAACAAGGTGGATAAAAGGACCGCAAAGGAAAATTTCTTCCCCGGAAAATCGAACCGTGCGAACCCGTAAGCCGTCACCGTGGAGGACACCACTGTGAAAAGGACCTTGGGCAGCACGAACTTATAGGTATTGAACATAAAGTACAAAAGGTTCATGCCCTGGTAGCCCGCGAACCCCCGGATATACCCATCCAGGGTCGGCGACTTGGGGATGAACCCCACGCCGGAAAAGATCTGCTGGTTGGTCATGAAAGAAGCGCCCACCATCCAGATCAGGGGATAGACCATGAACATCCCCACCACGATCAGGACCACATAGCGAAGGACCGTCTGGACCCGCCCTCTCATCTCTCTTGTCATCCTCTTCTACCTCCCATCCTCGTCTGAATAATAGACCCAGTACTTCTGGCTGATAAAGGAGACGGCCGTGAGGGTCATGATGATCAAGAACAGCAGCCACGCGATCGCGCTGGCCATGCCCATCTCGTAATTCCGGAACGCGTTATTATACACCAGCAGGGATACCAGCGTGGTAGCGCGCAGCGGGCCGCCCTGGGTGATGATAAAGGGTCCGTTGAACTCCTGGAACTTATTGCACAGCTGGGTGACGAAATTGTAGAAGATCACCGGGGTGATCAGCGGCACGGTGATGGAAAAGAACTGGCGGACCTTTCCGGCCCCATCGATGGACGCCGCCTCATATAAGTCCTCCGAAACGCCTTTTAACGCCGCCAGGAAGATCACCATGGGCGAACCGAACTGCCAGATCCGCAGAAGGACGATGACCCAAAAGGCCCCGTCCGGGTCCCCCAGCCAGTTAAAGGGCTCCATCCCGATCTTGGACAGGAGCATGTTTATCAGGCCCTCGGTCTTGAACAAAAACCGCCACAATACCGCGATCGACACGGATCCGCCTAAGATCGACGGGATGTAGTAGGCCGTGCGGAAAAAGTTCACCCCTTTTATCTTCGTGTTCAGGATATAGGCGATGAACAGGGCAAAGCCCAGCTCCAGGGGCACCGTCAGGAACGCGTACTTAAAGGTCTGGACAAAGGCCCGCATGATCAGCGGGTCCTTCAGGATCTTGACGTAATTGCCCAGCCCCAGAAATGTGGGGGTCTTGAACAGGTTGTAGTCGTGGAAGCTGTACACCAGCGATGACAAAAACGGATAACACTTGAACAGCAAGAACCCCAGCCACCAGGGCAAGATCAGATAAAGCCCTGCATACTTTTTTTGGCGCGCTTTGGATCTCATAGGATATCTCCTCCCTTCTTTGCTTATGAGCATAAAGCAAAAGCCGGGTCCTCACAATCGCCAAAGTCTTATCCTTTTCATAACACTTTTGTTATAGATGATCCATAGGACCGACGGCACCACAGCTCTATGCGCCGACGGCAAGCCTCCATCGTTCAAAGACACAAAATGGACCGCCACAGTCTCTCCGATGATCCTGCGGCGGTCCCACCTAAAAGTCATCCGCGACCGCTGCTTTTGCGCGGCGTCCACAGATCTGCCCTGGCCGAGTGAGCATCTTTGCAGTCGTGCATCCTTATCTCATAAGGCACATCTTCCTGCAGGACGATGCTCCCCTCCAGAAATCTCATAGCCTCCTCTAAGTTCTCCGGATGGAACTGATGCCCGCCCGGGCAGACCTCATGATAGACCCTCTCCCCCGCCCCCAGTCGATCGTATACCCGTCTCAGGATCTCCACCTGCTCATAAACATTTTCCATCCCCCGATGCCCGTTCAGCCGGTCCTCCCGACAAGACTGGATCCACAATGGCCGGGGCGCGATCATGCTGGCGATATCCCCCATGTCGAAGTGCTCCAGCAGATGAGGGACATAATTACAGGAGCAGTTCTCGTTCATCCGGATCAGCGAATCCCGGATCCCGTACAGATAGCCGCTGATGAGAGCTCCCCGGATCCGCTCATCCAATGCCGTCAGATATAGGGCCTGCATCCCGCCGCTGGAAAAGCCGCAGACATAGATGTGCTCCCCGTCCCAACCCTTCCGCGAAACGATATAGTCCACCAACCGCATCAGGTCCCAGCAGGCCATCCCCAGGAAGGTGATCCCCAAAAACGCCCCCATGTGGGTCAGTTCCGTACACTCGCACTTGATCGCCTCCGGCAGGGCCAGGGTATGCTCCACACGGCTCTTCCGCTCCCCAAAGCCCCGCATATCCGGACAGACTGCCACATATCCCAGCCTGGCGATCCGCCTTCCATAATCCCAATGGTAATGCTCGATCTTCTCCATCACAGCCGGATACTCATAGCATCCGGCCACACTATATTTCCCATAGCCCTTATGTCCGTGGGGGCAGAGGACCACCGGCGTTCTCTCATGGCTCCCCGCAGGCCGGAGGATATAAGCGGTGAGCCACACCCCCGGCTCCGTCTGGATCCGCAGATGCTCCCGCAGGATATGGTCCTCTAGCTCCACCACCTCGTCGGTCACGGCCTCCGCTCCCGGGGCAGGCTCCATCCTGGATAACCCTAAAAGCTCGCCTAAAAGCCGGACCGCCCCTTCCCGCCATCCTCCAAACTCCGCCCCGGTCTCTCCCGAAAAGGCGTCCTGCCTCGCCCGGACTCCTGCCCGCAAAAGCATCGGCTCCAGCACCGGGTAGACCGTCCTGATCTTCGGGAGCTGCTGTCTTTCTTGATATCGATCCATCACTCTTCCATCCCATATCTTTATGATACTTTTCTATACTCTTCCATGTGATACCTGTGACGATCCGGACACCCTGGACTGTTAAGCCATCCGGCCATTGAAGACCGATAGCCTCCTTCATTTGACCGCACTGTCCATGGCGCCCTGGACAAAATACTTCTGCAGGCACAGGTACAGCACCACCACTGGCAGCATGCCGATCACCGCCACCGCGGCCGCGCCGCCGTAGTCGGAGCTGGTGGTGGAAAAATAGCCGCTGACCACCTGTGTGACCGTGAACATGGTCTTTTTCTGCAGCACATAATGGGTGAACAGATAATTGTTCCAGATGTTCACCCCCTGCATGATGATCACCGTCACGGTGACCGGCTTGAGCTGGGGCAAGATCACATGGAAAAAGGTGGCCAGATGGCCTGCCCCGTCGATCGCTGCCGCCTCGTCCAGCTCCACAGGGATCGTGGCGATAAAATTGGCATACAAGTAGACCGACATGGGGACCCCAAAGGTGGATAGGATCAGGATGATCCCCCAGTAGGTAGAGATCGCGCCGATCCTGGACAGGATGGAATACACACCCACTAAGACCGTCAGGGGCGTGATCATCATGATGCCCATGAAGACCTTGCGGATCCATTCGTTCCACTTGCTCTGCACCCTTGCCAGGGGGTAGGCCGCCAGGCTCCCCACCACCACGATCACCAGCAGAGAGCCGATGATGATGATCACATTGTTCTTGATCGCCAGCAGGATCTGGCCATTTTTCAAGACCGCGATATAATGATCCAGGTACAAAGAGTCTGGCAGCGCCAGCCTGGACCGCAGATCGGTCTTCGGCTTAAAGGACAGCATGAGGATGATATAAAAGGGGAACAGATAGACCAGGCAAAGGAATGCCGACAGGATCCAGGATACGATGTTATCCCTGCTCTTCTTTTTCTTCATGACAGCTCCTGCTCCTTCCTTCTGAAATAGCCATTGGCAGCATTGGCCACCACCATGATAAAGAGAAAACTAAAGATCCCCAGTGCCGCCGCGTACCCAGCCTTTTCCGAAGAAAAATATTCGTTGGCGATCAAGGTGGACAGGGAATGGGAACCCTTGGCAGGTCCCCCTCCTGTCAGCGCCACGATCAGCTCATACAGCTTCAGGCCGCCGATCAGGTTCAATACGATCGCGCTGGCTGTGGAAGGCAGGAGCAGGGGCCAGGTGATATACGTAAACTTCTGCCAAGCGCTGGCCCGGTCCAATGCGGCCGCCTCATAATAATACCTGGGGATCCCCTGGAGGCCTGCCATGAAGATGATCATAGAATTTCCCACGAACTGCCAGACGTTCACCAAGGTGATGATGATCACCGCCGAAGTCTTATCCGAGAGCCAGTCCACCGGCCCGGCCCCGAAGAGAGCCAGCAGATCGTTCAGCGCGCCGTGATCATACTGGAAGATAAAATACATCACATACCCCATGATCAGATTGGAGATCAGCACCGGCAGATAGACGATCGTGCGCACCAGATCCCGCCCGGGAAAGTCATGGTTTAAAAAGACCGCCAGCGCAAGTCCCAGGATGCCGTTCAAGACCGTGCTGGCAAAGCCATAGACCATGGTATTGCCCAGGGTCCGGTAAAAACCGGCATCCGTGAACATACGCACATAGTTTTTGATCCCCACAAAGGTCATATCAGCGGAATAGCCGTTCCACTTGTGCAGCGAGATATAAAACGCGTTGGCAAAGGGATAGGCCACAAAGAACAGGACCAGGAGCAGGGCCGGGATATAAAACAGGTTAAAGCTTTTTTTCTTCATATCGGTTCTAAGTTCTCCTTACTTTGACGGTATCAGGTGCTGACAGCATCGGATCCTTGGGGAAGAACGGCCGCCCACCCGGATCCGGGCGGCAGCCATCATCCATGTACGACCAGTGTACTGTCTTGTCCACTTTCAGCCAGATGATGCCGAATGGATCTTCAGCCTGCAAGGCGGCTGAACGAGGCGGCACCCCCTGCGGTCATCCCTCGTACATATCCTCATAGTTTTCCTGTAAGACCCGTATCGCGGCGTCGATATTCTGCTCCGTACCGCCCTCGCCCTCAAAGAACGCGGAAGCGGCTTCTTTCAAGATCCCCCACATGCCGGAGGGCAGATAGGCCTGGTCGAAATAGGTCACATAGTCCACCTTGCCCGCAAAGGCCGCCTGTCCCTCGCGGATCACATCGATGCTGTAGGAGCCTTCCACATCCAGGGTGGTGAGGGCCGGGATACCGCCCTCGATCTCCACGATCACCCTTTTTGCCACCTCCGGCCGCGCCAGGTAGGACAGGAAGGACAGGCAGGCATCCATGTGCTCTGTATCCTTCCAGACCCCGATGCAGCTGTTGTTCCCCTCGCTGACGCCCCAGGTCATCAGGCCGCCGTCCTTCGTGGCCGGCATAGGCATCACGCCCAGCGCCGCGTCCGGGGCCAGGTCATGGATCGCATTGATCCCGTCGTTGGTGAAGAACATGAAGGCAGCTTCCCCATTTGCCACCGCGCTGAAATTGGAGTCACGGGCGGCGGAAAGGGCATCCACGTTCCAGTACCCCTTGCTCCACCACTGGGCCATCTGCTCCCACGCCGGCCGGGACGCCTCCCAGTCAAAGGTACCCTCCAGGAGCGCGGCGCCGTGATCTGTATCCAGATCCGCGCAGGTCAGATAGGCCGCCAGATAGGAATCCAGGAAATGGGCGTTATTGGTCTTATCGGAATTGGATATCACCATAGGGGTGATGCCGGCCGCCGCCAGGGTCTCCATGGCCGCGCTCATATCATCCACGGTCCGGATCTTGACCGCGTCGATACCGTTATCCTCCAGCACGTCTTGATTGTAGATGATGCCGTTAGTCCCCTCGCCGATCGGGAGTACGTAGACATTCCCATCCTGGTCGGCTACCGCGCCTTTCACGGAGTCATCGATATCGCCAAACCAGGGCTGGTCGTTCAAGGGGGTCAAAAACTCCTTATACCGCATCACGGACCATCCGTGGGTGTTCCACAGATCCGGCAGATCGCCGGAGGCCATACGGGTCTTCATCACCGCCTCATGGTCCGCGCCGCTCAAGGTCAGCTCCACATGGATGCCGGTCTCCTCCTCAAAGGCCTGGATGATCTCCTCCATCACCGAGGCCTGCGCATCCTGCTGGTAGTTCACGGCATACTCGATGGTCACGCCGGACGCGGCCCCAGAGGCCTCATCTCCTCCCGAGCCGCCGGTCTGTCCAGCCCCCTCTGTGTCCGTGTTCGTCCCCGTCCCCTGGTCCTCTGCCACTGTGTCATCGGCCGTCTTGTCATCGGCTGCCTTGCCGCAGGCGGCCAGTGAGAGCCCCATGGCGGCTGTCAATAGGAACATTGCTGATCTTTTCATGAACCCTTCCTTTCCCCAGATCCTCATATCAACTGGTAAACAATATGTTGTGGTGTTTTGTACGAGATGCACCTTCTCTCTGTTGATAGTAGCATACCCTTACGATCTGGAGCAATGCACAAAAGGTTCGCCATACTCATACCATTTTGGTTCATATTCTCTCATGGCGGAGAACGGCCGCTTTAAGGGAAAGCCCTATTGACTTTCCTCTTTGGACTTGCTAAGATTAAAGCCATGAACACAAGATATCATCGCTATATCATCGCCATCGCGGACTGCGGCACCGTCACGGCCGCCGCCAGACAGCTGGGGATCTCCGCGCCTGCGCTGAGCAAATTTTTAAAAAAACAGGAGGCGCTCTTAGGCGTCCCCCTGTTCTTTCAGCATCAAAAACGGATGTACCTCACAGAAGCGGGCAAGGTGTACGAGCAGACAGCCCAGAAGATCCTCACAGTCCAAAACAATATGCTCCAGGCCATCCGGCAGCGCACCGATTCCGGCTCCGGTTCCCGGCTCATCCGGATCGCCGTCCCGCCCAATCTGGGCTTTGAGACCTACAACCGGACCCTCCACCGTTTCACCTCCCTGTTCCCCGGTGTCCGGATCGCGGTCTCTGAGCTCTATTCCATGGATCAGGAGACCGCCGTCCACCAGCATCAGGTGGACCTTGCCTTCGGGCCGGACAGCCACACAAGCTATGCCGATGTACAGAACATCCCGATCGGCAAGGTCGAGATCTTACTGGCTATGCCTAAGCATTACCATGCTCCGGCGGAGGCCTCGGAGCTTTCCGATGATCTTCCCTCTGTATCCCTAAAGGATCTCTCCGCCTTTTCCTTTGTCCTGTGCGATCAAAGGAACAACCTCCGCAAGCATGTGGATGTCCTGTTCAAACAGGCCGGTTTCTCCCCCATCGTCGTCTTCAGCTCCTCTAATTCCCTCAGCGTGGGATTTATGATCCGCAGCGGCGCGGGCATCGGCTTTGTCACCGACAGATCCTCTGTCCGTTCCGACCCCGATCCGGATCTGGCCTTTTTCCATCTCCGGCCTCCCTGCTATGAGACCTACCATCTCCGCTGCTCTGCAGGCAGGAGCCTTTCCGATGGAGAGCAATGCCTGGCAGCGCTCTACGCACAGGAGCTGACCCACGTTGTCAATAGCCAGCTTGTACACGATGCGGTGACCGGACAGTTTTACGCCACTTTAGACCGCTACACAACGACTGACCGGCCATCACGTTCCAGCCTGACCGCTGACCGGCCATCCCACCCCGGCCCGGCAGCTGATCAGCCGGCACGTTCCGGCCGGGTCCCCGATCCCCCCTCTGCCGACCCGACCTTTGACACGGATATCCTCCGCCGCCTGATCGCCATCGTGGATGAGCGCAGCCTTACCCGGGCGGCGGAAAAGCACTACCTGTCGCAGCCTGCCCTTTCCCGGTATCTGCGCAAGACCGAGGCGGCTTTAGGCACCCCCATCTTTTCCCGGGAGCACAATGGTCTGCGGCTCACCGAGGCCGGGGCGATCTTCATCAATGCCGCCCGCAGTATCGTGGGCCTTGAAGAGCTGTGCATCCGACAGATATCCATCCTGACGGACCGGCCATCCTGATCCGCGACAGCTTCACGCCCGCATTTATCGCACTGGAGAGGCTGCTTCATGAGAAACTTAAGGAAGCTGGGAGCGTTGTCTCTATCCCGTCCTACCGCTCCCGCCCCTGTTCTTCTCCTCCCACGCCTCCATCCGCCCACGTATAGCCGGTGAGATCAGCTGCGGCCCCAGATAGTCGGAAAGAGCCAGCCCTTCATCGGTCAAGGCCAAAAAAGTCTCCTCATGGGTATCCCCATCGGCCGCCGCTCCTTCCTGGCCGTCCAAGACCAGATACCCCTCCCCCACCCAATCCTTAAGAAGGGGGAAGTCCTCTGTGGCCCCGGTGCCGAAATGGGCTCGGTACTGTTCCATGGGCAGCCCCGGCCGGATCAGCAGGTGCCGGATCACATACCGTCTTTTGATCTCTTCCTCCGAGAGCAAGATCCCATGACGGATCTGCAGATAGTCCTCGGTCTCCTCAAACCGCCGCAGCTGCGCCAGACAACCCTGCCGGGTGACCTCGTAGGGCGTACAGAAATGCAGCCCTCCCAGATAGCTCCTCCCCCCACAGCCTAAGGCCAGGGAAGTGCCAAAGCCGCAGTCCGCAAAGCTCCTTGTCTCTGCCCTTCGGCCCATCCTGTCCATCTCCCCGTGCGTCACGGCAGGATCGCCTTTAGAGGCCTCTATCCGCACGAAACGCCGCATAGGATCCTGCCGAAAGCCTTTCGCCCGCACGAAACGCCGCATGGAATCCTGCCGAAAGCCTTTCGCCCGCAGGAGCGCGGCAGCTTCTCTGTACTGCAGGAGCGCCTTCTCCGGGTCCAGATATAGGCCTCTCACCAGCTCCCGCTCCAGCCTGGCCCCATGCTTGATATAGAGGGGATACAGGAAGATCTCATCCACCCCAAAGGAGACCGCCTCCTCCACCGAGGCCAGAAGGGTCTTAACCGTCTGCCCAGGGATCCCGTAGATCAGATCCACGTTCACGCAAGGGAAGGCAAAGGTCATCAAAAGCGCCAGCGCCCTCCTGGCGCAGTCTGCCAGATGCTGTCGCTTGAGCGTCTTCAGCTCCTCATCAAAAAAGCTCTGGACCCCCATGCTGACCCTGGTAACGCCCACTTCCTTTAGGATATTCAGCTTCTCCGTCGTGGTCTGGGCCGGGGCGGTCTCGATCACGATCTCTCGTCCCTCTTCAAAAGGCAGATGGGTAAAGATCATAGAAAAGACCCGCTCCAGCTGTGCCTCAGAAAGAAGGAGCGGCGTCCCCCCTCCGATCGTCAGATCCGAAAAGCGGGTCTGAAAGGGCTTAAGGGCAGGGGCGTATTGCAGGATCTGCCGCTCCACCGCGTCCAGATACCGGTCGATCCCCTCCCGGCTCTGCCCGGTGACGGAAAAAAGATCGCAGTAACCGCATTTTGTCTGACAAAAGGGGATATGCAGGTACAGGCCGTGTCCCGGTCCGGCAAGCTGCCCGCCGTAGTCTTTCAGGGAGATCCCGGTGAGGGGACCGTAGGCGGTCTTGTGGGGATAGCTGTACATATATTGGATATAAGGGTCCATCTCTTTTGTCACCTCCCAGGTCTATCCTCTATCGGTAATGCGCTCATTTTTACTCCCTCCTGTCCAGATATCCCGTATGTACGATCTAAACTCAAAGAAAGAAATGCTTATAAGGCACTGTGTTCACCGCCGGATGGTCGATGCCGTGGAACTGGCAGCCATCCTCCCCATAACAGGTCCCGTGGTCGGAAAAGCAGATCGCGAACCCACCGCCCCGGAGCGCCTTCCAGCCCGCGAACAGCCGCCCCAGCTCCCCGTCCACATACCGGAGAGCCGCCTTGTGGCTCTCTAAGCTGTCGTGATCAGCCCCCTCCAGGTAAAAATAGTTGGGATAATGGATCGCGTCCACGTTTAGATATAAAAAGATCGGCTGCTCCTTATCCGCTCTCTCCAGCTTGTGCAGGAGGAAGTCCACCTGGTTCTTGGTACTGTCCTTCACCGGGCAGGCAAAGGAAGGGTTCCAGTAGCTCTTCTGGAAATATCCAGGGAACACCTTTCCCAGGTCCGAACGCTTGTCAAAAAAAGCCACGCCGCCCACGCACCAGGTAGCATATCCCACCTTTTCCAGTCCCTCCATGATCGTACTGCCGGAAAAGGCAAATGCCCCCGCAGGCGCCTTTTTCCCCATCCCTACCATCGCCGGAAAGAACAGCAGCTCCCGGTCCGCCAGGCTCTTCGCCCCATACCGGCAGGGGAAGAAGCCGGCGAACATAGCGTGGTGGGAGGGATAGGTAAAATTCCCCGGCGCCTGGCATTTCTCCCAGGGCCCATACCGGTTAAGGACCGGCGTGTTCCCTGCCGCCGCCTCCTCTGCTGCCACGTCATACCGCAGGGTGTCCAGACAGATCAGCAGGATATCCTGGCTGCCCACCACCTGGTCCATATCGACGGAGGGCCTTTTTTGTTCTTTCGATGAAGTGAACAGCCGGAAGGGGACCTCGCCGCCGGTCCTCCCTTCTGCCTGCTCTTCTGTATGCCCTTCTGCCTGCTCTCCTGCATGCCCTTCTGCCTGCTCTCCTGCATGCGTATATCGATCCTTATCTGCCATATCTCTGCCCTGCCTTTTCACCTTTTTTCGTCCTTTTTCAACTCTCGACCGGCCTTCTGTTCTACAAGCCCATCCCACCAGCTCCTGTATCCGCCAACGATCATCGCCATCCCTACTCTGCTGGTCCGTCTGATCTGCTCCTATCCGTCTATGTCACAGGCAGTCCGACGGTGACCCCTTCTTAACCCTCTGCCTGCCGTTTCGCCCCCTGCCTGCACTTCAGTGGTTTTGCCGCTAACACCGCGCTCCCATCCCTTCACCTGCCGTTTATCCCCCCGCCTGCGCCTTCATCCACTCCGCCTGGCGGCGATAGATCTGGTTCTCTCCATAGATATCCTGATAGAGCAGATCCCCCTGCCCGTTCATCTCGATGATCCTGGGCTTTAGGCTCCCTCTCTCCAAAAGGATGTCGATCCCCGCGCTCCACAGACCCGGATAACAGGCCATAGCCCGCCTGCACAGCTCCCCGATCTGTGCCAGGACCTCGTCCGGAAGGCCCAGTGCAGACACTTCTAAGGGGTGGTTGTTCAGATGCAGGTTGGTGATCGGGCCTTTAGATAAACGAGCCAGGAGGAAGTCCAGCTCACCTCCCTGGACCACCGCCCGCAGATCATAGGAAAAGTCCCCGTAGCTGGCCTTGGCATACCAGCGCTCCACGATACAGCCAGTCTTTAAGAGCCGGTCTAGCAAAGGCCGGATCTCCTCTTTTTTAGAAAAACACCGCAGCCGCTTCGTATTGAGCAGACGGGCCTCGGGATCCCCCTGGATGCCCAGCCGGGGCAAGGTCCTAAAACCCGTTGGGTCACCCCGACCCGACGGGACACCCCGACCTGTTGGGACACCCCGATCTGATGGGACACCCCGACCTGTTGGGACACCCCGATCTGATGGGACACCCCGACCCGACGGAGCATCCGGATCTGGCCATGGACCTATATCCAGCAGTGCGCAGGTATAGAGCATCATCCTCCCGGTCCTGGGCTCCCAGCGGAAGGCTGCTGTCCCGGCCGCCCCGGAACCGTACTGGGGCTTGATAAAGACCTGACCGATCCCTTTTGCCGCCATCTGCCCCAGGAGCTGGTCCGTCGCCGCCACTCCGGTCACCGCCACCTGCTCCGTCACTGGCAGACCGGCCTGCGCCAGCCGTTCCTTGCAGGCACTCTTATCCAGCAGGTCCCGGATCGCCAGCGGATGATCTAAAAAGCATACGCCCTGCCTTTCCTGCAGGTCCGCCAGCATCTCCAGCTTTTCTTTATATCCATCCACCAGGCCCTCCAGCTCCTCCAGATCGCAGCTGTCCCACACCGGCGGATCGATCTTGATCACCGCGTCCCGAAAGCCTTCCTTCCAGAGCTCTCCAAAATGCGCCCACTGGATAAAGAAGACAGGCAGCCCGATCTGCCGGGCGGCCTGCTCCAGATACATGGTCCTTTTCGTCCCTCTCTCCCCCAGCAGGACGACCTTCCTGCCGGGCTTCTTTCCCTGACGATCATCACCCGTCATGGCATCCTCCGTTATCCGCCAGATCTCCATGGACCAGACAGCAGGTCTTTCGCGGCAAACCTCCTTGGCCCCAGCGGCAGGTCTTTCACGGTAAACCTCCTTAGGCCCAGAAACAGAGCGCCGCATGCCCCTATCCAGCCTCTCCCACATACCGCTCGATCGTACACCGATGGACCTTTTTTTCTTTATCATAGCTGATCCCTACCAAAAGGATATTGCCTGTATACCCTGCGGCCCAGTCTGCATAGCCCCGTTCCTTGATCTGGCGGATCGCTCCCTGGACAGCTTCGTTCCATTTCAGCTCCACCACCAGCGCAGGCTTATCCACCCCTCGCTTAGGCAGATAGACCACATCCGCAAAGCCTTTTCCGGACGGCATCTCCAAGAGCGGGTTCAGATAATAGACTTTTGCGCTGTAATATGCCATCAAGATCGCACAGGTCAGTGAATTTTCATCATTGTACTTCAGGATCGATGATGTCTCCTCATGGATCGCCGCCATGCCATCCGCCACAGCCTCCCCGTCCAATACCCAAGTGCTGCGGAGGAGACCTTCTGACCGGTCCAATGCCTGTATCAAGTCATCCCATGCAGGTTCATTGACCACACTTAAAAACTCCTGCACGATCTCCTGATCTGGGATAAAAACCTCACTTTCTTTCTCATCAAAGGTCAGATAGCCCAGATGGACCAGCAACGTGAGCACTTCATCTTTAGTTTTGAATGTTGTCATATCATTTTGGAATTTCCGCGGATCGACCTTGCACCGCCCGTTCCCCAGCATCATGATGACCGCCTCTTTCAGGCCGTCAAAGTCCATATCGATATAGATCTTCAGCGCCTCATAGGTCTCTGTGCCTGTCCAATAGCTTTTGACCCTTTTCCATCGCAGCGCATCGACCACCGATCTCGGATTATAGATATGGAGCCCGCCGATCAGATATCCGTCATACCACTTTTCCAGCTCCTCATAGTCCATGTCATGAAGCCTGCACTGCTCCAACACCTCTTCACGTGTAAAGCCAAAATACTGCCCCAGATCT
The DNA here is from genome assembly GCA_910585635.1 of uncultured Lachnospiraceae bacterium. Classification (GTDB taxonomy): domain Bacteria; phylum Bacillota; class Clostridia; order Lachnospirales; family Lachnospiraceae; genus Caccovicinus. The sequence goes on from CAJUFE010000033.1 coordinate 39,521, forward strand.
TTCGGGTCCACCATGGAATACTCACTAAAAATATTAAGAGCGGAATGCTCCCCATATTTTTTGATCGGCAATATCCCGGTCATATAAGCCAGCTCCACATACTCCGCGCCCTTGAACAGCCCCCGCAGGAAATCCAGATACTCCCGCTGGGCCTCCTTTTTCTCCTTAGCCATGCGGAACACGCAGTCCCACTCATCGATGACAAAGATGAAGCCTTCTTCTGTCTGCTGGAAGATCTTTCCCAGTACCACCTTGAGACGCATGTCCAGGCTCAGCCCTCTGCACACCGGGAAGGCCTCGATCAACTCCTCGGTCACCGCCCGCTCGATCTGCGGGATAAAGGTAGCCAGATCCCTCTCTGTTTCCAAAAAACGCTGTATGTCCAGCCGGATCACATGATGCCGGTTCAGATGTTCTGCAAAGCTTGGGGCCTCCTCCACCTTCTTCCCAGCAAACAGCGCCCTAGAGTCGCAGCCTGTGCTATAATAAGCCACCAGCATATCCACCGCCATGGATTTCCCGAAACGGCGGGGACGGCTGACACATAGAAAACAATCCGTTTTATCGATCCGGTCATTGGTATAGGCAATCAGCTCCGTCTTATCGATATAGATATCTGCATTTAATGCCTTCCTGAAGGCCACATTCTTCGGATCTACATAGATCCCCATCTATCTGCACCCCCTTCACGAGACAATCTTTTTCATTTCACAGTAAGCCCCCCCAGGTCGCGTTCTCGGTGTTACCATAAATGAAAGAGCCTATAAACCTCCATGGGCCCGACAGCGGACGCACCGCCACACAGGAAAGCCCGACAGCAGACGCACCTCTACACAGAAAAGCCCGGCAGCGGATCTTCGCCGCGACGGGAAGGCTCACTCCGTCAGCATAGCGTTCATCCACACCTCACCCCGGTAGGTCTCCGGCTGGTTCTGGTCGCTCACATCCACCTCCATGGAAAGCCCCTCCAGCTTCTTTGCCATCCCGTCGCTGAGGTAATGATGATGCAGATCCAGCTTCTTGATGTTGGGATAGGCCGGGAGCTTTTCTAAGAGCAGAGCGCCGCCCTTATCTGTCAGGGTCCCACAGGACAGGTCCAAGGTGCTGATCTGGCCCATAAACTTGCTCTCTAAGACCACCTGGGTCAGCTCATCCTGGATCTCGCTGTCCGCGATCCCCAGATACTCCAGCCTGGGGAGATCCGCCTTCTCCAAAAGCTCCCTGACCGTACCGGCATCTCCATCGAACCCATAATCCTCGATCCCGATATAGAGCAGCAGCTTCTTTAGGTTGGGAAGCTCAGCCTCCTGGATGGAACGGATCACCGACGCCGGCAGCCCGCCGCAGATGATGGTCAGCGCTTCCAACCCTTCGTGGCAGACCTGGCCCAGCACCAGCCCATCGCTGCCTTTGATGGTCAGCTCCTTTAGCCGGGGCATAGCCGCCCACAGCTTACCATAATCCCCCTGGAGGATCCAGGACACCTCACAGTCCTCATAGTCCATATCGCCGATGAACAGCTTTTCGATATGGGAGAAGTCCGCTGCATGGTCCACGATCTGGTCCAGGATCGGCTGGCAGCTCTCTTCCCAGGCATTGCCCCAGCTCCCCACCGACAGTTCCGTAAGCTCAGGAAACGCCGGATCCGCCAGGATATCCTCCACCATCGTCGCCGGACCCTTTCCCTCCTCCTCATACTGGGTGTAGTCATACATATATTGCTTTGCCTTTTCCATCGATAACCTCCTTATGATGCAGGTCTGGCCTGCGGTTTTCACGATACACTGTTATGATGAGCATACGGCATTTGAGAGGGATAGTCAAGAGACGAAGTTACTTTTCACAGGTTGGCCAAGGGTCCGCTCCGGGAGGGACCTGGCTGGGCGTCACTTTCGCTTAGCTCCAGGAAAAACGCAGCGGACGCTAAGCTCTGATGATACTCTCCACTACGTTCCGAGTATCCGCTTTCGCACTAAGCTCGAAAAGACCGGGGCCTCATCCCCCGGTCTTTTCTCTGCCCAGCGCTCAAAAGCTATCCTGGACTGCCTTTTTCTTTTGATCTTCCTCCTCCCATCGCTCCTCAATATCTTTTCGTACAAACTCCGGCATCTTTCCTTTAATGAACCTTCCGGATAAGATCCCACTGCTGGTAAGATCCCGCTCCTTCAGATACAGTTCCACTGCATACTGCCCGTCCCGGTGGATCATCCCGTTTTTCTGGGTGCAGTTATCGCTGCCATAGGCAGCCAGGATCTGGCGGATCTCATCCGGGTCCGTATACGTGATATGGATGGAGGTCATCGTCTCGGCACGTTCCTTGTATACAAGGTCCTCTTCCTCCTCCGCCCTGTATGCCGTGATCGAGATCATAGAGAACCGCTCCGGCGCTAAGGAAGCTCCGGCGGTGATACCGCAGTCTGCCAGGGCCTTTATGGTTTTGGTGAAAGAGGGGTAGACCGGATAGAAATAGCCCTCATACCAGCCATGTCCATAGCGGTCTGCCATCCTTTGGCCCCATTGCTTTTGGAGGTACTGATCATTTTGGTCAGAGATCAGCAAAAGCTCCCCCACAGGGCTCTCACAGGTCCGGTCGGTCATGGTCAGACGGGCAGCTTCCTCCTGATAAGCTTCCACCACCACCTGCCATTTGCCCATATCCCCCTGGAGGGTCTGGACGCTGCCGCCCATCTCCCGGTAGACCACGTTCCCTGCAGCTTCCTGGACATCCAGTGCAAGGCCCGGGAATAAAGCCTTTTTGTAGACTGGGTCCGTGTAGACCTGATCCGCCGCCTCTAAGACCGGATCCAGCCACATCGAGTAGCGTCTGTAGACCTTCCGCCCACTCTTTAAGGTATAGCAGACCACCAGCCAGGCGTGGTCTTCATAGCCCTCGCTCCAGGAGGGATCCTCCGATGAATAGTATACGTTGCGAGCCCGGTCCCCCTTACGGCCTTCCGCCTTGCGCAGCGCCAGCTGACGGATGCCTTCCTCTGACAGTGCCAGGATCGGGCCTGTCTCTGTGACCTGGGCCGTCTCTAAGATCTTGCCCTCTTCTTGGGATAAATACATGTCCTCATCCCAGACCAGATCATAGCCTACCCAGCTGTCCTGGCCAAAGCTCACGGAAGCGCAGGCCAGATCCCCTTCTGCCGGGATATAGGTGTCATAGCGGAACAGATCGAAATAAAAGGCCATGCAGACCACCAGTCCAAAAGCCATGCACACCGCCATGGTCCATTTATGGCGGAACAGCTTTTTAAAGTCCCCGTGATAGATCACCTCGATCACACAGTGGGAGATCGCCGTCCCCACCAGAAGGCCAAAGACCATCCAGCCTAAGTCCTCCTCGATCGAATAGAAGAACAAGGCCCCCGCCAGACCGAAAGCGATCGTCAGCAATACCTTGACCGGACCCTTAGACCATCCAAAGGCCATCGTCCTCCCCGCCGCCTCCAGAGGCCGCTCCTTATAGAGCAGGAGGCTTATCAGGATGAGGACCAGGCTAAAGGCCAGGGTCCATAAGATCCCCCCTGCCGTCACCCCGTCCTCCATGATCCTAAACAGGGCAAAAAGGGGCGAGATCTTGGACAGGACATCACTCCACAGGTTGGGTCCTCCATAGTAGTAGGTGGAAAAGAAGCCATCATAATAGGACAGGACCAGCCCACTGAGCATAGGAAAGTACAGGAAGAACACCGCCGTCCCCAGGATCGCCGCGATGCGGGTGCCGGTCATCATCATGGCCAGCACCACCGTGCTGTAGACCAAAAGGTAATAGATAAGATGCAGGAGAAATCCCCGCATAGCCGCGGGCAGCACCAGCACCGGCGCCACCCCGTTAGCTCCGGCCACCACCAGGGAGAGCAGGATGAACACCATATGGAGGGCCGCAGGGACCAGAAGCCCCGTCCCCATGCGTACCCCGAACAAGAGCTCTCGCTTGACCGGGAGGCTGTGATAGAGATCCACCTGCTTCTTATCATGGAGATAGGAAAAGGTGGAGATCCCCAGCACCACGGCGGCAGCCAGCAGGATGAGCGTCACCACCGGATAGTTCCCATCGGCGAAGTCCAGCATCATCCGTACATTTTTGACCCGCCTCTCTATCACCTCCGCCATAGTCACATATTCATTAGGCTGGTAAGAGGGCAGCACCATGGCCATGGCCACCGGCAGGGCGAAGAACAGAGACAGCCCCAAAAGGGCGGCCGCCCAGGCCTTGCGCTTCACCTCCTCCCAGAACAAACGGACAACTAAACGCTCCTGTCCCATCAACCTTCCCCTCCTTCCTGCTGCTGCGGATACCCTTTTTCAGCCGCTTTAAAGTCTTCCAGGACAAAGGCCGGCACCTTCCCCCGGATCAGAGTCCCGTCCACTTCCGTGTCCCCATCTCGGCCAGCCAGCTGGCCAGGTACATACAAGACCACATTGTAGCGGTCGTCGGTCAGCAGCATGGTGTTTTTATACCGCCTCCGATAGTCCACAAAGGCGTCCAGGATCGCCCGGATCTCCTCCGGCTCTGTGTAGGACAGCGTATAGGGTCCCTCCGCTATCTCCTGCAGATCTTCGTCCAGCGATCCGATCACACTGTCCTCCAGGTCCATCATGCTGTCTGGATCCATCATGTCCTCCGGATCCATCATACTGTCCGGATCCATCATGTCCTCCGGATCCATCATACTGTCCGGATCTGTCATGCTGTCTGGATCCTGCCCATCCTCGTCGTCAAAGGGACCGTAAGCCGTGATCTGGACCCCCATCAGGTCATCCACTTCATAGAGCGTCCCTGCCTGGATGCCGCAGTCCGCCAGGGCCTGGATCGTCTTGGTAAAGGCCGGATACAGGGGATAAAAATACCCGTCATACCAGCCATAGCGCTCGTACCGGCTCCCGGTGCCGTTATAGCTTTTCTGGAGCAGCTCGTCATCGGCATCCGAGATCAGCAAAAGCTCGCCCACAGGCGCTTCGCTCCTGCGCCTGTCCAGGGTCATGGCACCAAACTCTTCCTGGTAGGCTCTCACCACGGCCTCCCACTGGGCCTCGGTCCCCTGGAGGGTCTCTACCTCCTCGCCAAGCTTTCGGTAGACCGTATGGGCCGCAGCCTCTTTGGCCGGGATGGCCAGCCCCGGGTAAAGGGCTTTTTTATAGCCCGGCTCCCCGTAGATCCGATCCGCCTCCTGGAGCACCGGGTCCAGATACATCCTGTACTGCCGGTATACCTTACGGCCGCTGGTCAAGGTATAGCCGATGACCACATCGCAGTAGGAATAGTAGGCCTCCTCTCCAGAGACGGCCGCCCCCTCGTCCTCCGCCTCCAGCTGGCGGATCCCTTCCTGGGCCACCTTAAGGACGGCCTGGATATCCTGTACAGTCCCCGTCCCATCGGAGATCAGATGCCAGGTCCCGTTGGAGCTGGTGATCCCCCCATCTGTGGTCTCCACCAGCTCATAGCTCACCCAGCTGTCCTCGCCAAAGTCGATGTCGGCCGCCGCCACCTGCTCTGCCTTCGGGAGATAGGCATCATAGCGGAACAGGTCGAAATAAAAGGACAGGGTCAGGATCAGCACCCCGGTCATGCACACTGCCATGGTCTTTTCATGGCAGAACAATTTTTTGAAGTCGCTGTAGTAGATCACCTCGATCACACAGTGGGAGATCGCCACACCCACGACCCCGCCGAACACCAGCCAGCCCAGTCCGTCCTGGATCATGTAGAAAAAGGCGGCTCCGGCCAATCCGAAAGCCGATACCAGGAAGACCTTGATGATCCCCTTGGACCACCGAAAGGCCATGGTCCTCCCGGCCGCCTCCAGAGGGCGCACCTGATAGAGGAAAAAGCTGGCGGCAGACAGCGCCAGGGTGGCTGCTATCGCCTTTATACACTCAACTGCACGCAGGCCCTCAGACAGCGACACCGCAAAGACCGACAAGGGCGAGAGCTGACGGAGGAGCTGATCCCACCAGGGATAGGACCAAAATGTATAGGTATCGAAAAAGGTCTGGCAGTAAGCCGATATGAGCAGGCCCAACGCCGGGAAGTAGAAAAAGAACACGATGGTCCCCAGGAACGCGGCGATCTTCGTTCCCGTCAGCATCACCGCCAGCACCACGGTGGAATAGACCAGCGCATAGTAGAGCATATGCCCCGCAAACCCCCGGACCGCCCAGAAGAGCACCTGGAAGGGCAGGGCGTCGTTCAACATGAGCACCACCATCTCGATGAGGAGCGCCGCCACATAGATCGCCGCCGGTATAGCCAGCCCCACACCCATATGCACCCCAAAGAGCAGCCCTCTCCTGGCCGGCAGGCTGTGGTAGAAGTCCACCTGCTTTTTATCGTGGAGATAGGAAAAAGAAGACACCCCCAGCACTACGGCCGCCCAGAACAGGATCAGGCGCACCCCTGGATACCCTCTCCCAAAGTCCAGCATCATCTGCACAAAATGCATCAGCCTTTTTAAGGCCTCCGCCCCGCTCTCAAAAAGCTCCGCCCTCCAGGAGGAAAAGAGCACGGCCGTGGCTACCGGCAGAGCAAAGAACATGGCCAGCCCAAGCAGAGCCACGGCCCAGAGCTTCCTTTTCAGCTCCTCATAAAACAGCTTACAATATAAGTGCTTTGATGTCATAACCGGCCACCTCCGTCTCGCTGATAAAGATCTCCTCCAGGGACAGGGGGATCAGCTCATAAAATACCGGCTCACAGACGGCGATCCTGGCCAGGACCTCCTCCTGCTCCCCCCGGACGGTCAGCGTGTAGATGCTCCCGGTCTGCTCCGTCTTCATGATATCCAGCCCCGCAAACGCCTCCGGCGTCATCCCCGGCTGCAGCACGCACTGTACCTTGTGCAGGTTCAGCTTCATATCGTCTAATTCCCGGGAAAGGAGGATCCCGCCCCGGTGTAAAAGCCCCACATGGTCGCAGATATCCTCCAGCTCCCTTAAGTTGTGGGAGGCGATGATCGGCGTTAAGTTCCGCTCCGCCATATCATTAGCAAAAAGGCTCTTGACCGTCTGGCGCATCACCGGATCCAAGCCGTCAAAGGTCTCGTCACAGAAGATGTAATCCGTCCCCGCGCAGATCCCGCAGATCACCGATACCTGCTTCTTCATCCCCTTAGAGAAGGTGTTGATCTTCCTGTCCTTCTTCAGACCGAAGCTGTCCAGGAGGTGATAAAAGCGGGTCTCGTCAAAAGCCGGATAGAGGCACCGGTAGAACTGCATCAGCTCCTGGGGAGTCCCGTTAGGGAAAAAGTACTGGTCGTCGGAGATATAAAAAAACCTGGACTTCACCTTAGGATCCTCCCACACAGGCTGGCCGTCGATGGTGACGGTCCCCTCATCCGGCTTTAAGATCCCGCTGGCCATGCGCAGGAATGTGCTCTTGCCCGAACCATTGGTCCCGATCAGCCCGAACACACAGCCGTCCTTTATCTCCGCCGTGATATGGTCCACGGCCACGATATCATCAAATCGTTTCGTCAGATCTTCCGCTCTGATCATGATCTTTTCCCCCTTGTCCTTCTGTTCTCGCGGCAGCCTGCTCTGCCTTGCGGATGATCGCCTCCATCCGCTCTCTTTTTACGCCGATGGCAAAGCCCTCCTGGGCCAGACGTCCCATCTGCTCCTCCCACCCGGATCTGCGCACACCTAACAGATCCGTGATATCGGCCACAAAGCTCCCCTTCCCCTTGACCGGGTAGATGTAGCCCTTCCGCTCCAGCTCACTGTAGGCCCGCTGGATGGTGTTGGGATTGATCGAGAGCTGCATGGCCTGGCTCCGGACCGAAGGCATCTGCATATCCTTCGGGAGGATCCCCTTCTCGATCAGCTCCTGGAACCGCTCTGCGATCTGCTCATATAGGGGCCTTTGGTCCCTGTAGTCTAAAACGATCACATCTTTTCTCCTTTCCCCTGCACTGACTGTACAGAACATACACGCCGCGCCGGCTTCGGCACCTGCATAAACTGTATCGACTGTATCGACCGTATGGACTGTATCAACTGCACTAACAGTAGTGATACAGTTATGATAGCAAAAAAAAACAGCCGCGTCAAGAGGCTGTTCCTTACGATATGCGAAATATTTGTAGGTGAAGGTAACAGTTCAGGGTATCTGAACTGTTACAGGCGGAGAGCAACAGGAGCGGTCACGCAAAAAAGCGCTCCCTGACCGCCTCCACCGGCATCTGCTCTCCGGTCCAGAGACGGAAGGCCTCCGCGCCTTGGTAGAGGAGCATGTCGCTGCCGCCGAAGGCCTGGCATCCGGCTTCCTTCGCCATCTTGACCAGACGGGTCTCGCGAGGGTTATAGATGATGTCGGCTACGGTCAGGTCCGGGTGGAGGAAGGAGGAATCCGGGAGGAGACAGCCCTCTTCCTTTGGGGCCATGCCTACGCTGGTGCCGTTGACCAGCAGCTGGCTGCCGCGGATCTCCTGCTTTAAGCGCTGATCCTCATAGGTACAGATCAAGATCTTACATCTGGTCCGCTCCCGCAGGGTCTCCACCACCTGGAGGGTCCTGGGGAAAAAGGGGCTGGTCTCTCTGATGAAGATCGAGATCTCACTGGCCCCGTCCAGGGCCGCCTGGACGAAGATGGCGGTGGCGGCGCCCCCGGCCCCTAAGATCGTCATCTTTTTTCCGGGGATGGAAAAGCCCCGCTCTCTGCAGGCCCAAAAGAACCCAACGCCATCGGTGGTGTGTCCGGTCATGGTCCCGTCCTTTTCGATCACCACTGTGTTCACCGCGCCGCTGATCTGGGCGGCGGGGGATAGTCGGTCGCACAGGGACACCACCGCGTTCTTGCAGGGCATGGTCAGGTTCATCCCCCTGGCCCCCATGGCCTTCAGCCCTTCTACTGCCCTTTCAAGCTTCCCCTCGTCCACGTCAAAGGCCAGGTAGCAGTAGTCTAAGCCCAGCGCACGAAAAGCTCCATTATGCATCATCGGCGATAAAGAATGGCCCACCGGGCTCCCCAGCAAGCCGATCAGCGTCGTATGTCCGGTGATCTCGTATCTCATGATCGCATCCTCCTGATCTATCTTCTTCCACAAAAAGACCCTTACATCGTAAGGGTCTTTCCGATCTTATCTCACTCATCCAGCCAGACGATCTGCGGTCATCCTGGAACTCATGGAGACCTCCTTGCACAGCGAGATCGTCCCGCCATACGATCAACAGCCAAAAAAATGAGCAAGGCGATAAGCCGGGTTATGTCATTGGATGGCCATCTATCTAGGACTGCTGTCACCAGCAGCCTCCAGCAACCTACCCGGGAGCAGACGGGCCGCCTTACGCTCCCTGTTTGGTCTTGCTTCGGATGGGGTTTACAGAGCCCTGCCTGTTACCAGGCA
>CAJUFE010000034.1 GCA_910585635.1 uncultured Lachnospiraceae bacterium
ATTCAGTTGTCAATTTTCGGTTAGAATCTCATTCATTGAGATTCCGAGAAGTTATAAATTGTTATACCGCCTTCAAACGACCATCCATTACGCTCGACAGCTCCGCAAAAAAAGCCGATCGATCTCATTTCCTTATGCATTGGCCGCGTTCCATCACCTCTCATGCCAGCTTTTAAACCTGTACCGTATTCTACCACGATCTACGGCATATTTCCAGATGCGGACTGGAAAACTCTCTATATCCACGCTCTTTGGATCGTGGTATAATGGGAAAGCACAGAACGACCGGTCGAGATCTAAGGAGGCAATATGAAAGGATATACCTATGTTACTTTAAGACAAAGACCAGGATTAAAAGAAGAGGCTGCCGCATGGTTTCACGACAAATGGAAAGTGCCGCAAGAGGCTTATCTCGAATGCATGGAAGCATATCTTGATGATAAGACTGAATATGGTTGGTATCTCTGCTTAGATGGTGAGCATATCATAGGCGGTCTTGGCGTGATCGAAAATGACTTTCATGATAGGAAAGACCTTATGCCCAATGTATGTGCAGTATATACAGAGAAGGAGTATCGTTGTCAAGGGATCGCAGGACGATTACTTGATATCGTTGTGAAAGATATGAGATCCAAAGGGATAACCCCGATCTATCTGGCCACAGACCACACGAGTTTTTATGAAAGATATGGTTGGGAATTTTTATGTATGGTCCAAGGGGATAATGAGCCTGATATGACAAGAATGTATATCCATAGATAAAAGCAGGGTGCAAATGCGATCGTTACAGAAGTAGCGAAAGCAACTATAGATCAAGTGGATAAAGTAACTCTGGCCAACTGCGAAAGGAGAAAACACCAGCCGTCCAGGGAACGTACATCCTGCAACAGCTGGTGCTATGGGGGGTATAGGGATCTATACAGTTTTAATACCCTGTCCTGGCAGAAGGATCCATGAACGACCGCTCGAAGATCTTCAGCACCTGGAAGCGGAAGCAGAGGATCATCGCCAATACCGCCCCCACCACAGCCTGGAGGATCTGGAAGGGCAGCTTGAGGAGCGCATACTCCGGTGTGCTGTAGATAAAGGCCCGCCCCAGGGAATAGCCCACGACCATGATCACCGCGCCGACCGATACCGCTACAGCCGCCGCAAATGCTCGTTTTTCCTTCCACATGCGGTGGGCGATCAGCGAGATCACGATCGCCTGCAGGCCATGGGTACACAGGGACACGAACATGGGGGTGGGATAAAAGAAAAAGTCGCCTAAAAACGCGCCCACACCGCCTACTAAGAACGCCCCCAGAGGATCTAACAGGATCCCGGCGGTACAGATCACAATATCGTTCAGATAGAGATGCCCGCCAGGGACTGGGACCCCAAAGGAGCTGAGAGCCACGTTCATCCCCATCAATACAGCGGTCACCGCCATCCATTGTATGGAGCGGGCGCTCCCCGCTCGAGCTTGTAAACCATCCATTTGATCAGCCTCCAATCTTTTTTAAATGACGCTGCAGCGCTGTCTTTTTCCGGTATGCTTATCATAACCCTTATGTGGATGGTTTTAAATATCCAATATAGTATTTTTTAATCAGTCCAGTTTTGCTATAAAGATGAGGAAGTGAGGGTCACAGGACCCGCTTGAACTTCTTTTCCAGCTCATAGCGGCTCATGGCGATGATGGTAGGGCGTCCGTGGGGGCAGGCATAGGGGTTTTCCATATCCAGGAGCTGATCGATCAGGGCATCCGCCTCGGCCGGGGACATGGTGTGGTTCCCTTTTACCGCCGCCTTGCAGGACATGGAAGCCACCTTCTCATAGATGCTGTCCCCTTCCTTGGCCGGGGCATCCTCGGACAGCCCGTCCAAAAGCTCCAGGAGCAGCTCCTTCTTCCCCACCGAAAAAAGGTCTGCCGGGACGCCGCGGACCGCGTATTCCCGTCCGCCAAAGGGCTCGATCTCAAAGCCGATCTCGTTAAAATAGCTCATATAGCGCTCCATCAGCACGCCCTCAGTCATGCTCAGGGTCAGGATGATCGGCGGGCTGACCATCTGGGTGCTGCAGCTCTTGGTCTTTAACGCCTTCATGGTCTTTTCGAACAGCACCTTCTCGTGGGCGGCGTGCTGGTCGATGATAAAAAGCTGCTGGTCATACTCCACCAGCCAGTAAGTGCTAAAGAGCTGACCGATCAGTCGATGCTTTTCCCGCGCTTTTTTCCCCAGGAAGCGGTCGTCGAACAGCTCGATCTGGGATCCGTCTGGCGCAGCCTGTCTGTCCACACGCTCCTGGGATGTGCCCGCCAGGTCTTGTGCATCAAACCCTGCGGCGGCTCCAGCCAAAGTCTGCGCATCAAGCTCTGCGGCAGTCGCTCCTGACCTGGATATGTCTCCCAAAGCGTGTGCATCAGGTCCTGCCGCAGTTGCTCCTGACCTAGATATATCTCCTAGATCCTGCACATCCGTCCCTGACAAGATCCTTTCTCCGGTCAACTGTCCTTTTCCAGCTGCCTGCAGCGATGGCTCTAAAGCTCCCTGCCTTTCCTCCCTCTGCTCTCTCCCATCAAAGGGACCCTGGCCCGGCGCAGGCTGTGATGCTCCGACAGGTCCGGCGGATGATGAGGCAGGTGTCCCGACAGGGCCGACAGGACCAGCCGTCATTCCAGCAGTTGCCCCGACGGCCCCGGAGGATATCCTGGCAGGAGCGACAGATCCGTCAGGCGCCCCAGCCGGCCTCCCCTCCCGCTCCGACCGCAGAGGGTTCAGCTTCCGCTCTCCATAAGGGCCATCTGTCCTCCGGCCCTCCTTTAGGAAGCCATCCTCCGGCATGGATGTGAGCTGCTTTAAGGTCTGTTCATAGACACCCAGCCGCTTTTTCTCGAAGGGCTCCGGGCTAGGGGCGAGCTTTCGGCTCTTTTCCCGGGCCTCCCGGGCCTTTGCCGCCGGATCCTTTTTTTCCAGATCCACCTGGGGGATCAGCTCTTTGTGGGACAGGGCCTGGGAGACAGCCTGATAGATCGTCCTATACACCATCTCTCCGTCCGCGAACCGCAGTTCCATCTTGGCCGGGTGGACGTTCACATCCAATGTCTCCTGATCGATCTGAAAATGCAGCATCACGAATGGATACTTGTGCTGCATCATAAATGGCCGGTAGGCCTCCTCGATCGCCTTTGCCACGATATTGCTCTTGATGTAGCGTCCGTTGATGAAATAGTTCTCCATGTTCCGGTTGCTCCTGGCGATCACCGGCTTCCCGATCGACCCGGTGATCCGCATATCGCCGGCCGCCGCATCTACCGTAAGGAGGTTGGAGGCGATCTCCCGTCCGAACACCGTGTAGATCATATCCTTGATACTGCCGTTGCCGGAGGTGCGGAGCTTGTTCTGGTTATTCTGGATAAAGCGGATGGATATATCCGGCCGGGAAAGGGCGATCTTCTCCACCAGCTCCGCCACGTGGGCGCCCTCTGTGGACGCTGTCTTTAAGAACTTTTTCCGGGCAGGCACATTGTAGAACAGGTTCCGGGCGATAAAGGTGGTCCCTCCCGGCGCGCCCACCTCCTCTAAGCTCTTCTCTTCCCCGCCCTCGATCTGATATCGGGAGCCGGTGAGGGTATCCGGGGTCTTGGTGATCAGCTCCACCTGGGAGACGGAGGCGATGCTGGCTAATGCCTCCCCCCGAAACCCTAAGGAGGAGACGCAGATCAGGTCCTCCACGGACCGGATCTTGCTGGTGGCATGGCGCAGGAAGGCCAGACGGATCTGTTCTTTCGGGATCCCGCAGCCATTATCCGTGACCCGGATGAAGGAGATCCCTCCATCCTTGATCTCTACGGTGATGGCCGTAGCCTTGGCGTCGATGGCATTTTCCAAAAGCTCCTTTACTACAGAGGCCGGGCGCTCCACCACCTCTCCGGCAGCGATCTTATCGATCGTATTTTTATCCAATACGGTGATCTCTGGCATGGATGTCTATCCCTCCCATCGGTTCTTCAGCTTGGTCTGCAGGCGGTATAAGGTGTTCAGGGCGTCGATCGGGGTCATGCGGGAAAGCTCCAGCTCCCCCAGCTCCCGGATGATATCGTCATCCTTCACCGTGTCAAAAAAGGACATCTGCTGTAAGTCCACCTCATCCGGCTTCGCCACCGCCTTCCGCTGGACCACCGTGGCATTGACCTGGGCGATCTCCTTGGCCCGGACCGTGATATCCGCCCCGCTAAGCTCTTTTGCGATCTCCTTCGCCCTGGCGATCACTGAAGCCGGGACCCCGGCCAGCTTCGCCACCTGGATCCCGTAGCTCTTGTCGGCCCCGCCCCGGACGATCTTCCGCAGGAACACGATATCGTCCCCCTGCTCCTTCACCGCGATGCAGTAGTTTTTCACGCCGTTTATGGCTCCCTCCAGCTCCGTCAGCTCATGGTAATGGGTGGCGAACAAGGTCTTGGCCCCCAAAAGCTTGGTGCTGCTGATGTGCTCCACCACCGCCCAGGCGATCGAGAGGCCGTCAAAGGTACTGGTGCCCCGCCCGATCTCGTCCAAGACCAGCAGGCTGTTCTTGGTGGCGTTCCGGAGGATGTTCGCCACCTCGGTCATCTCCACCATGAAGGTGCTCTGGCCGCTGGCCAAGTCGTCGGAAGCCCCCACACGGGTAAAGATCCGGTCGCAGATCCCCACATCCGCCTCCTGGGCCGGGACGAAGCTGCCGATCTGGGCCATCAGCACGATCAGTGCCACCTGGCGCATATAGGTGGATTTTCCGGCCATGTTGGGGCCGGTGATGATGGAGATCCGGTCCTTTCCATTATTTAAAGTGGTGTCATTGGCGATGAACTGGTCGTCCCGCATCATCCTCTCCACCACCGGATGGCGGCCGTTCTTGATGTGGATCGTCCCCCGCTCATTGATCGAGGGCTTCACATAGTCATTCCGGGTGGCCACCGTGGACAAGGCGGCGAACACATCGATCCCGGCCACGGCCTTTGCGGTCTTCTGGATCCGCAGGACCTGGGAGGCGATCTGGTCCCGGACCTGGCAGAACAGCTCATATTCTAAGGAGACCAGCTTCTCCTCCGCGCCCATGATGATATCCTCTAGATTTTTCAGCTCATCCGAGGTAAAACGCTCACCGTTCACCAGGGTCTGCTTCCGGATGAAATGCGCAGGGACCTGGTCCTTAAAGGAATTGCTCACCTCGAAATAGTAGCCGAAGACCTTGTTGAACTTGATCTTCAGGTTCTTGATCTTGGTGGCCTCCTTTTCCTTGGCCTCCAGCTGGGCCAGCCAGGTCTTCCCCTCGGTCTTGGCGTGGCGGAGCTTATCCGCCTCCTCATGGAAGCCCTCCCGGATCATCCCCCCGTCCCGGATCGAGATGGGCGGCTCCTCCACGATCGCCTGCTCCACCAGCTCCTTTAAATCCTCCAGAGGATCTAGCTCCTCCCCCAGGGTCTTTAAGAGGGGGCTGACGGAGTCCTTTAAGAGGCCCTTGATATGGGGGATCATGGCAAGAGAATTTTTAAAGGCCAGAAGGTCTCTGGGGTTGGCAGTCTTATAGCTGATCCGTCCGATCAGGCGCTCCAGGTCATAGACCGCGTGAAGGTACTCCCGGATCTCCTCCCGGGAGATGTAGTTTACGTTCAATTCCTGGATCGCCTCCTGGCGGGCTAAGATCTCCTCCTTGTGGATCAGGGGCTGCTCGATATAGCTTCTAAGGAGCCTGGCCCCCATGGCGGTCCTGGTCTTATCCAGGACCCAGAGCAAGGTCCCCTTCTTCTGCTTTTCCCGCATGGTCTCCACCAGCTCTAAATTCCGCCGGGTAGCCGCGTCGATCACCATATATTGGCCTACCTGATAGGGGGTGATGGTGGTCAGATGCTCCAACGTGCTCTTCTGGGTCTCGTACAGATACTGCATCACACAGCCCGCCGCGATCACCCCGGCGTCCAAGTCCGCCAGCCCCAGGCCGTCCAAGCTGCCCACATGGTAATGCTCCCGCAGGATCTTCCGGCAGGTCTCGTCCTCGAAAAAGCGGCTGTCCAAGGCCGAGAGGGACACCTGATACCGCTCCTTTAAGCCCTCCACGTCCACGCCGGACACATAGAAGGCATCATTGCAGATGATCTCCGAGGGGGAGAATTTATTGATCTCGTCGAAAAGGTCCCGCTCCGAGTGGACCTCGGTGACAAAGAAATCCCCGGTGGTGATATCCGCCGACGCGATCCCAAAGCATTCGCCCAGATAGACGATCCCGGACAGATAATTGTTCTTTTCTTCATCTAATGCCTGGGCGCTGGTGATGGTCCCCGGGGTCACCACCCGGATCACCTCCCGCTTCACCAGGCCCTTGGCCTGCTTAGGGTCCTCCATCTGCTCGGCGATCGCCACCTTGAACCCCTTCTGCACCAGCTTATTAAGATAGGAGTCCACCGCATGGAAAGGGACGCCACACATGGGCGCCCGCTCCTCTAAGCCGCAGTCTTTTCCGGTCAGGGTGATCTCCAGGGCCTTCGACGCGGTCAGTGCATCCTCAAAGAACATCTCATAAAAATCACCCAGACGGTAGAACAGGATACAATCCGGATACTGCTTTTTGGTCTCCAGGTATTGGGTCATCATTGGGGTCATGCCAGCCATGGGGGATACCTCTCTTCTTTTGCGTGTTTTGTGGGGTGTCATATAGCATAAGGTCCGCTCCGAACGGGCTGTGTCACAACGGGGACGCGCTCTCGCTCCGGTGTTTTGGAGGGGACGCTTGTGAAGGAAAAGCTATTTTTTTACACGAGGGACCCCATGTAATAAAAGCCTTTAAACGCATCCAGGTGTACATGGACGATCTTCCCGATCAGGGATGGATCCCCGGGGAAGTGGACGATGGTGTTGTTCGACAGGCGGCCGGTCATCAGGGTGGGGTCGTGGTCGTTGATCTCTTCTACCAGGACTTTTTCAGTCTGTCCCAGCTGACGGCCAGAGTTTTTGGAGCCGGAGGCCTGGACAACTTTCAGGAGGCGGTCGAAGCGGTCTTTGACCACATCCGGGGGCACCTGATCCTCCATGGAGGCGGCGGGAGTGCCGGTCCGTTTGGAGTAGATGAAGGTGAAGGCGCTGTCAAAGCCCACCTGCTCTATCACATCGATGGTCTCTAAAAAGTCCTCCTCGGTCTCGCCGGGAAAGCCCACGATGATGTCGGTGGTCAGGGAGATCTGGGGGATGGCTTCCTTGATCTTAAAGGCCAGCTCCAGATAGCGTTCCTTGGTGTATCGCCGGTTCATCCGCTCTAAGACCTTGCTGCTGCCGGACTGTAGGGGGAGATGGAGGTGGGGGCAGATCTTCTTGGACCTGGCCATCACATGGATCAGCTCATCGGAGAGATCCTTGGGGTGGGAGGTCATGAAACGGATCCGCTCCAGTCCGGGGATCTTCTCCACCTGCTCTAGGAGCTGGGCAAAGGAGATGGGATGGGCAAGGGTCTTGCCATAGGAGTTCACGTTCTGCCCTAAGAGCATCACCTCCACCACGCCGTCGGCCACCAGCCCCTGGATCTCCCTTATGATCTCCCCCGGGTCCCGGCTCCGCTCCCGTCCCCGCACATAAGGGACGATGCAGTAGCTGCAGAAATTGTTGCAGCCGAACATGATGTTCACGCCGGATTTAAAGGGATATTTCCGTTCAGAGGGCAGGTCCTCCACCACCTGATCCGTGTCCTCCCAGACCTCCACCACCATCCGGCGGCTGTTCAAGCACTGGTATAAAAGCTCGGCCAGACGGTAGATATTGTGGGTGCCGAAGACCAGATCCACAAAGGGATAACTGGCGCGTATCTTCGCCACCTCCTCTGCCTCCTGCATCATGCAGCCGCAGACGGCGATCATGCGCTCCGGATCCTTCTTCTTCCTGGCCCCGGCCTGGCCCAAGCGGCCATAGAGACGCTGGTTGGCGTTCTCCCGGACCGTGCAGGTGTTAAAAAGGAGGAAGTCCGCCGCCTCCTCTCCTGCCTCTCCAAATCCGGCGGACCTTAAGATCCCGGCCAGCTTTTCTGAATCGTGGGCGTTCATCTGGCAGCCAAAGGTCTGGGTGCAGGCGGTGGGGCGGCGTCCCTTTTTCTGCTCGAAGGCACGGACCCACTCCTGGCATCTTGCCATGAAATGATATTGACGGGCCGGTTCCTCTATGGGCGGCTCTGCGGCTATCTCTATTTTATCTAGATCGATCTCGTTATCATGCGAAGCTCCATTATACATTTTCTCTTGATCTTTTCCTTTTCTATCTTTCTTTCATATGATCATTAAAGACAAGCGCGTTTTTTCATTATAGCATAAAAAATCCAGATCGCAAACCCCAAAAGCGAGCGTCTATACCTTCCCCAGCATACTGAGCAGCAGATAGGACGCCGGATATCGCTCTTCAAGTTCCGTTTCCGTATATCGCTCCGCCAGGCGCAGCGCGTTGCTCTTGAACGCGCTGTACCACAGCTGTCCGGTACGCACTCCGTCCGCAGGCAGATCGGGCATGAGCGGCCCTTCGCCCCAGCCGGTGGCGATATCCTCGCACACCTCCATCATGATCTGACCGGCCAGTCCGTCCTCACTGCCCGCCTCGAACCGGTCAAAGCAGTATCGCAGGGTGTATTGGCCATAATAGGTCAGCTCCCGGTACTCGGTGGGATGTTCCTTGATATACGCCCCTGGATCCGAGGACTGGGCAGGGCTGCTGCAGATCGTTCTGATGAGCCTTTCGATCTCCTGACCGGTATCCAGTCCCGTGGACGCTACCGCCTGGGCACGGCACTCCTGTATCTGCTGAAGGACGAACTTCTGGCTGTCCATGCCGTCCTGGGCAATGTGAGCCGGGAACTTTTCACGGATATCCTGCGCATGATCACCGCCGTCCCTGGGTTCCCAGTATCCTGTCAACGTATAGCCGCGCTCATCCAAGTCAAAGGAGATCGCCACAGGGACATGGCTGCCTCTGCCAACTTCCAGACCGTCATCCGTCACCTTGTACTCCTCGTATAGCGCCCACCCGTAATAGGTGACCGTATGGGTGCTGCTCCCCGCCAATGGTGTGCCGGAGAGTGTTTCCAATGTAATGAAGCTGCAGCAGGCCGCATCATACTCCTGCGACCAGGGAGACTTGTTATGCGCTATGATCGCCTGACGGATAACGGCCTGTTCTTCGGAAAGCGTAGGCGCGACTATATCCGGATCGACCGTGGTCGGCGTAGGGGCGGCAACGTCCGGTTCACTCTTGATCGATGTAGCTGTCCCCTCGTCCGGCTCACTCGTGATCGGTGTAGCCGTGTCTTCGGTGGGGCTCACCGGAACACCCTCCGGCCCCGGCATGGCGTGGATGTCGCTGATGGACCCCTGGTCTTCCGCCCGCGATGTGTCGATCTCCAGTGAGTCCTCCCACGATACCACCCTCACGCTATAGACCGTACCGAACTGGGCCGGATAGCTCTCCAGGATAGTGCCGTCATAGGTGATCTCCAGAACGTCCCCTACCTGAGGCTCAGGGGACGGGGACATATCCGTGACATCTGTGATAGGGACACGGAACAGATCGCTGGAGGACAGTTCCCAGGAACCCTCCACAGGCGCGGCCAGGAAGGCGCGATCTTCAACTTCCGTGATCCGCGCCTGGACCGTATGCAGCTCTTGGGGAAGGTCCCCCTTCGGATCCGTCGCGAAACACACGGTCACCACCGCACAGGCGATGACAGCCGCAACCATGACCCAAAACGCCGGCTTTTTGTAACCCAACACGTTCTTCACCCGTTCTTTTACACTGATCTCTCCAAAGGCCAGTGGGCAGACCGTTACCAGCCGCCGCCCGGTACTGCACGCAAGCAGAGCGGCGGAGTACTGCTTCCTTCCATCCAGATCCATCTGCCGGATGACTTTTTCATCACAAGCCAGCTCGATATCCCGGCACAGCAGCACATAAGCCACCCAGCACAGCGGGTTGTACCAGTGGACTGTCAGGATCAGAAAGCCCATGGGCTTCCACCAGTGGTCATGCCTTGCCAGATGGGCCTTCTCATGAGCGATCACCGGCTCCATAGCCATCCCGTCCATACTGGAAGGCAGATAGATCTTGGGCCGGACCAGTCCCAGGATGAACGGGGATCTCACCTGGTCGCACAGAAAGATGTTCTCCCCATAGGGTATCCTTTCCGCAACGCTTTTGCGTACTTGCCCATAGCTGATCGCAGCATATAGCAACATGGCGGCGATACCGATGATCCAGATCACCGACACCATAAAGGTCCAGACATAGAGTGGGTTGACACTGGCCGCCGGATCCGGCGCAAAGGTCTCACCCAGGACAGCGTTGACCGCGTGGCTGACAGCGGGGATACCGCTCTGGATGGCAGGCGTCTCATATTGGATGTTATGGATGTCAAATGTCTCGGCACTGGGGATCAGGCTCCATGGGCTCTCGAAGGAGAAGGGGACCGCCAACCGCAGCGCCACGATCCCCCACAAAAGAACGACGATCCATCTCGGTGTCTTTTTCAACAGAGACCGGAACAGCACGACCGCCAAGATCAGCCAGCTGGCGGCAATGCTCACGTTCAGTGTTTTCAGGAATAGTCCGACCATATCATCCACCTGCCTTATCGATCATTTCACGGATCTTAGCGATCTCCTCAGCTGTCAGCTTCTTTTCGCTGGTAAACGCGGCAAGGAAAGCCGGGAGAGAACCCGCAAAGGTCTCATCCACATACTTCTTGCTATGACGGGCATAGAACGCCTGCCGGGATACGAGAGAGGTCACCACGCCGTTATTGTTCTGGAACAAGCCCTTGTCGCAGAGCCGATGCAGTACCGTGTATGTCGTTGTCCGTTTCCAGGTCAGTTTTTCCGCGGCCAATTTTGTAAGCTGGGCGGATGTCACCGGCTCTCTCTCCCAGATGATGTCCGCAAAACGGGCCTCCACAGCCCCTAATTGGATCTCTGCCATAGGTATAGCCTCCTGTCTACATAGTGTAGTCTTATGTATAGACTACACTATGTAGACACATTTGTCAAGCAAGCTATAAAAATGACGACCGAAGAGATCGTTGAGCTTTTAGACAAGATCGCAACAGCTAAGGATCAGAAATAAGCGTTAGCGGAGGCTTGTCACTCCGCTGTTTATCGTCAAAAGGGAACTGTCGCGATCTTGCGACAGCCCCCTCCTGTTCTTTTCTGGCCGTTCACGCGGCGTATCGGCCGTATGCCCTACAGCACCGCCTTCGTGGCTACCATATCCACGCCTGTCCCGGCCACATCGGCCAGGACCACATCCCCGATGTGGACCGGAGCTTTGACCGTTACATCCTTCAAAGCCCGCACACAGTCGAAGATCTTCCCCTTGGGGATATCTTCCTTCGTCTTGACGGAGACCATATCCGCGTTCCCGCCTTCCACCTTTACCGTGGAGGTGACGATCCTGGTGGGGTTTGTCACTTCCTTGCGGGCATAGACATCGCCGCGCTTGCAGGTATGACCGGTCACGCTCATGACCTGACCCTCTTCCAGCTCCACGGTCAGAGGACAGCCCATAGGACAGCCGATACAGATCAATTCTCTTTTCTCCATGGTCTTTAAGCCTCCTCTATCTTGATGGTGATCTTCTTAAGCTCCGGATACTGTAAGAGCTTGGCCCGCTCCAGCTTGATCTCCTCCATCTCGCCGGGCGCCACCACGGGCCGCTTCCGGCTGATCACCTGCTCGTCGTCAAAATACACCCCGATGGTACATTTTTTATACACGTTCCCCACCCGGAAGCGGACGATCTGGGTATCATCCATCTTCTCCGGATCGATGGTGCAGGGGACGGTGTAGCGCACGCCCTGGACCGGCTCTAAGGTGACCACATGGCCGCTGCCCGCTGCCACCGCGCCCTTGATGTACCGGGCGGCGTTCCTTCCGGCGGCCCCGGCTTCCTCGGACACAAAGTCCACCAGATCGTGGACGTGGAGCACATTGCCGCAGGCGAACACACCTTCGATGCTGGTCTCCATCCGCTCATTGACCTTGGGGCCAGAGGTCACCGGGTTCATCTGGACGCCCATCCCGTCGGAAAGCTCGTTCTCCGGGATCAGGCCCACGGAAAGGAGCAGGGTGTCGCAGCTATAGTCCTCTTCGGTCCCGGGGATGGGCTTCCCTCTCCCGTCCACCTTGGCCAGGGTGATGCCCTCTAAGCGCTCTTTCCCCCGGATATCCACCACCGTGTGGCTCAGCTTTAAGGGGATGCCGTAGTCATCCAGACACTGGACGATGTTCCGCTTTAAGCCGCCGGAATAAGGCATCAGCTCCGCTACCACCTTCACCTTGGCCCCCTCTAAGGTCATGCGCCTGGCCATGATCAGGCCGATGTCGCCGGAGCCTAAGATCACCACCTCACGGCCTGGCATGAATCCCTCCATGTTCACCAGCCGCTGGGCGGTACCGGCGGAATAGATCCCGGCCGGACGGTAGCCCGGGATGTTCAATGCGCCTCTGGAGCGCTCCCTGCAGCCCATGGCCAGGATGATGGCCCCTGCCTGGATCTGAAAAAGGCCTTCCTCCCGGTTCATGGCCGTGACCAGCTTATCCGCCCCGATCTCCATGACCATGGTGTTCAATCTATACTCGATGTCCAGATCCTTTGCCTGGTCGATGAACCTTCCCGCATACTCCGGCCCGGTCAGTTCCTCTTTAAAGGTGTGCAGCCCGAAGCCATTGTGGATGCACTGGTTCAAGATCCCGCCCAGCTCTTTGTCCCGCTCCAGGACCAGGATGCTGTCCACCCCTTCTTTTTTAGCCGCGATCGCCGCAGCGAGACCCGCAGGGCCTCCGCCGATCACAACGATATCATATGATCTCATCTATAGCCCTCCTTCAGATCTGATCCTTGTTGGTCCCGACCACCAGCTTGGAGCTGCCGCCGGACTTGGTGATCTCGAACATGCTCAGCTTACATTCCCTGGCCAGGATCTCCATGGTCCTGGGGGAACAGAAGCCTGCCTGGCAGCGCCCCATACCGGCCCGGGTCCTGCGCTTCACGCCGTCTAAGGATCTGGCGCCCAGGGGACGATGGATCGCGTCCAGGATCTCCCCCTCGGTCACCATCTCGCAGCGGCAGATGATATTGCCGTAAGCCGGGTTCTCCTTGATCAGGGCATTGCGTTCTTCCATGGACAGGGTGGAGGGATCTAAGATCCCCTTCCGTTTCCCCTGGAAGTTAGGATCGGGCTTTAAGTCCATCTTGTCCCGGCAGATCTGGGCCACCATCTTCCCGATCGCCGGCGCGCTGGTGAGGCCGGGGGATTCGATCCCGGCACAGTCGATGAAGCCCTCCGCTCCCTCCACCTCGCCGATGATGAACTCGTGGCCGTCCTCGTGGGCACGGAGGCCCGCAAAGGAGGTGATCACCTGGCGCATGGGCAGGTTTTTCACGTTCATCCCTGCCTTGCCGATCAGCTCGTCCAAGCCTTCCCGGGTGGTGGCGGTGGACTCCTTATCCTCGATATCGATCGCCGTGGGCCCCACTAAAAGGTTCCCGTGGACGGTGGGGGTGACCAGGACACCCTTGCCGAACTTCCCTGGCAGGGCGAAGATCGTGCGGGATACATGGCTGCCGGCCTTCTTATCTAACAGGCAGTAATCCCCCCGCCTTGGTGTGATGTGGATCTTCTTTTCGCTGACCATGTTGTGGAACTTATCCGCATGGACACCGGCAGCGTTCACCACATAGCGGGTGGTAAAGGTCCCCTTGTTTGTGACCAGCTCCCAGCCCCCTTCGATCTTCCGGATCTCGGTCACTTCGGTATCAAAATGGAAGTCCACGCCGTTGTCATTGGCATTTTCCGCCATGGCGATGTTCATGTTAAAGGGGCAGACGATCCCTGCGGTGGGCGCGTACAGCACGGCGACCACCTCATCGGTCAGGTTCGGCTCCAGGCGGCGGATCGCCTCCTGGTCGGTGATCACCTCCAGGCCCTTGACGCCATTTTTCACACCCCGGTCATATAAGGCCTTCAGGCCTGGGAGCTCGTCCTCATCTAAGCAGGCCACCAGGGAGCCGCAGCGTTTGAAGGGGAAGTCCAGCTCTTTGGAAAGGGCCTCCATCATCTCGTTCCCTTCTACGTTCAGCTTAGCCATCAGAGAACCCTCCGCGGCATCATAGCCTGCGTGGACGATGGCGCTGTTGGCCTTGGAAGTCCCGCAGCACACATCCTCCTCTTTCTCCAGGACACAAGCCTTGACCTGATACCGGGACAGCTCGCGGGCAGAGGCACACCCTGCCACACCGGCTCCGATCACGATCACATCATACATGTTCAGTCCTCCTTCGCCCAGCCGTAAGCACATTTTACCGCCTTGCTCCAGCCTTTTGTACGTTTTTCCCGCTCTTCCTGGGAGATCGTGGGCTCAAAGACCCGGTCGATATCCCAGTTCTTTACCACATCCTCCTTGCTGGCCCAGTAGCCTACCGCCAGCCCGGCCAGGTATGCCGCGCCCATAGCGGTGGTCTCCACGCATTTCGGCCGGTCCACCGGGACGTTGCTCAAGTCGGCCTGGGTCTGCATCAGGAAATTATTGGCGCTGGCGCCGCCGTCCACCTTTAACGCGGACAGATCGATACCGGAATCGGCCCTCATGGCCTGGAGCACGTCGTTCACCTGGTAGCACAACGACTCTAAGGTGGCTCGGATGATGTGGTATTTGTTCACGCCACGAGTGATGCCCACGATCGTGCCTCTGGCATACTGATCCCAATGGGGCGCGCCCAGACCGGTGAACGCCGGGACCACGTAGCAGCCGTTGGTATCCTTTACCTTTTGGGCCATATATTCGGAATCCGGGGAAGAATCGATCATGCGCATCTCGTCCCGGAGCCACTGGATCGCGGCCCCTGCCACGAAGATCGATCCTTCCAGAGCGTACTCTACCTTCCCGTCCAGGCCCCAGGCGATCGTGGTCACCAGGCCGTTCTTGGAAAATACAGGCTTCTCGCCGGTGTTCATCAGCAGGAAACAGCCTGTGCCATATGTATTCTTAGCCTCGCCGGCCGTAAAGCAGGTCTGTCCGAAGAGGGCCGCCTGCTGGTCCCCCGCCGCGCCGCCGATGGGGATCGGGCCGCCGAAGAACTGGGGATCCGCCTCGCCGTAGATATAGCTGGAAGGCTTTACCTCCGGCAGCATGCACCGGGGGATATCCAGCTCCTTTAGGATCTCCTCATCCCACTTAAGGGTACGGATGTTGAAGAGCATGGTGCGGGAGGCGTTGGAATAGTCCGTCACATGCACCTTCCCTTTGGTCAGCTTCCAGATCAGCCAGGTCTCCACGGTCCCGAAGAGCAGCTCGCCTTTTTCAGCCCGTTCTCTGGCCCCTTCTACATTATCCAGGATCCACTTGATCTTGGTGGCGGAAAAATACGCGTCGATCACCAGGCCGGTCTTCTCCCGGTAGGCATCGGTCAGCCCCTTCTCTTTTAACTGATCACAGTACTCGGACGTCCTGCGGCACTGCCACACGATCGCGTGGTGGACCGGCGCCCCGGTGTTCTTATCCCACACGATGGTGGTCTCCCGCTGATCGGTGATGCCGATCGCCGCGATATCCGCGGCGGTGGCGGCTACATTCGCCATGGCCGCCTGGGCCACCTCCAGCTGCACGGTCCAGATCTCATCCGCGTCATGCTCCACCCATCCGGGCTTTGGGAAATACTGGGTGAACTCCTTCTGTGCTACACTGCACATCTCCCCCTTTTCATTGAACAGGATACACCGGTTGCTGGTGGTCCCTGCATCCAGCGCCATCACATACTTTGCCATACACGCCTCCTTCTCTTTTGAAATACCTCCATGCCACTTTGCGAGCGCTCCCGCAGAACGGAAAGGCTCTTTTATCTTAAGCAACGCCGTCCTGTAAAACCGGCCTGAACGACCCTCCATCTTGGTCTTCCTCCGGCTTTTTGCCATGACGCTGTTTAAAATACCTCTAAATACCTTTTGCTGGCCGGTCTCTCCAGCCGTCATCTGCCACAGACCTATCCCATCTGCTGCGCTGATGGCTTATCTCAGCCATGGATCGCCATAAATGGGAGCTTATCCGTTCCATAAAATATCCATGAGCATGTCACATCTCCCACACCCGAGGGTTCGTGGATGAGACCGAGATCGCGCCCGCTGCCAGAGCCGCTACCACATCCTCCTTCTCCGAGATCAGCCCGCCCGCGATCACCGGCACCTTCACCAGACGGCAGATGCGGTGGATGATCTTCGGCATCAGGCCGGGAAGGATCTCGATCGTATCGGGTCTGGCCACGCTCATCTGCTTCTGGATATTTTCAAAAGCCATGGAATCCAGCACGAACACCCGCAGGGTGGTAAAAAGCCCCAGCTCCTTGCCCCGTTTGATCAGGGCCGGCTTCGTAGAGATGATCCCGTCCGCCGCGGTGGCTTGTCGGATAAAGTCCACCACCACTTCCTTCGCGCTCAGGCCTCCGATCAGATCCACATGGACTATGGCGGTCTTGTCCGCCGCCTTTACCTGCTCGACGATCCTGCCGATGCTGCATACATCCCCATAGAGGATGAACACGATCCGGATATCCTCGCAGGCACAGCAGGCCTTTAAACCCTGATCATCCTTCACCGCCGCGATCACCGGGGTCGTTTCCATCAGGTCAAAAAATACTTGCTCCAAATCTTTCGTCTCCCTTTCTATCCTATATCCTATACCCGTTCCTTGGTCCACGCCTTCAGTACCCTTTACAGGTCTGCTGCCAAAACAAAAAAGAGCACAGAAGTACAGCAACATCTCTGTCGTACTACTATGCTCTCATCTCTCAGCACTGTTCTTTAATTAGGTCAAGTATAGCACGTTGTATAAGAACATGCAAGCACAAAGCAGGAGCAAAAGATCTTTTTATGATGATCTTACAGGTTTTTGCTCCGGATCTCATTAGTTATGTGCAAAAGATATGACTTTGATCATTCCTTTTTTGGTTAAATTGTTATTTATTTGACAAAGCCTGCTGCTGTCTAGGCCAATGGCCTGTACATTAACTTAATGAGCTCTAAGGATAGAAAACCCACCTGTTTTATGATAAGATAGCAGTCGGGCATGTCTTATGTTCTATGGCAGCTCATCGATATCATAGAAGGAACAGATCCATATGGAAGGAGATCATAAGGAACGATGAAAAGAGTAAAGAGATATCTGGCAGCTTTGGCAGCAGGGGCGCTTTTGACCAGCGGATGCTTTTCCAGCGGCAGTGTACAGACGGAGGAAGGACCAGAGACCACCAAAACGACAGAGACCCTGGAGATGGGGACAAACGCGGGCAGCACGGAGGTGGACGTGGGAGCGACGGAGACGATAGTGGCGCTTACAGAGACCGATAAAGCGGCAGAAAGCGAGGAACGCCCGGAGGGTACAGAGGGTACCAGCCTCTATGAGCGGGGGCTGGCGATGATCCAGCGGATGGATGCTATGGCCGGTTCGGATGCCTATAGCGGGATGATGTCTTCCTCTTCGGAGGTCCTGGATATCCTGGATGCGATCAGCGCCGGGGACTATACAAAGCCCAGGGTGGTATACGCGATGAAGATCCGGGAGCCGGAGACGCTGGATATCGCTCTGGCCTATGGAAAGGATATCGCTTCTCTGCCGGAGGAGCTAAAGCAGCCCCTCCGGCACCGTCTGGTGGCCGCTGTCCCGTCGATGATGAGCAGCTTTAACGGAGCCAGCTCCTTAGCGGCTGTCAGCCTGGTCACGTCTGAGGACTTTTTCCTGGATGGCGATGTGACCGGAGAGAACCTGTATATCTATGTATATGATGGGGACTATTGTGCGTCCGTCCTCTTTTCTGCCCGGGGTGAGGGTATCGTGTCTGCGTCCGGCATGTTCATCTGCAACGATGGGCTCAAGGAGGTGACGGATGAGGGAGCGTTCACCGAATGGCTGAACGCGTATATCGGGAAAGCCGGGATCGAGGTATCTACTGTCCCGATGCGATGACAAAAAGATACTTGATCAAAGGCATGTACTTCATCCCTTCCCCTTAAAGGAACGGATGTAGGGATCCGCATAGAAGGTGTACACCAGCTGCACCGTCATCACGCACCAGATCACCGGCTCACAGAGGATGACCGCGATGTAACCGAAGCGGGGGATAAACAGCAGGACAAAGAGGATCTTCCCAAAAAACTCGATGATACTGGACACCAGCGGCAGCAATTTTTGTCCCAGCCCCTGGAGTGCAGACCGGGTGGCGCACAGGACACCTAAGACCGCGTAGAAGGGGGATACCACCTTGAGGTAGCGGGCCGCATTGTCCAGCAATACGGCTTCCCTGGAGCCGGAGACCCACTTGACCAGGGTGGGCGCCAGGACCCAGGTGAGGCCCATGATGACCACGGTTATGAGCAGACTATAGAGATAGACATAGCGTGCGGCCTTCCGGATCCGGACGCCCTGATCGGCGCCCTTGTTCTGGGAGACAAAGGTGCTGAAAGCCATGGCCATGGCGATGATCGGCATGATGCAGAACATATAGAGCTTCCTGGCCGTCGTGTGGCCTGCGATGATCAGAGAGCCCAGACCATTGATCCCGTACTGCAAGATCACAGAGCCTGCGGACACGATGCTGCTCATAAACCCCATAGAAAAGCCCTGCCCCAAAAGCTCCTGGTACATCTCTTTGCCGACGGAAAAATGCTCCCGCTCCGGGATCAAGATCTTGCTCTTGCACAGGATATAGAGGAGACAGAGCAGGACCGAGATCCCCTGGGCGATCACCGTAGCCACTGCCGCCCCTTTCACCCCCATGCCCAGACGGGTGATGAAGAAGAGATCCAGCACGATGTTCAGACAAGAAGATAGGATCAGGAACACGAGTGGCATGACGCTGTTCCCGATCGCCCGCAAAAGCCCGGCGCAGAGGTTATAGGCGAACATCACGATCACGTACAGGGTGATCGTGGCGATGTAGCTGTAGGCCTCCTCGATCACCTCCGGCGGTGTATCCAAGAGCACCAGCAATGGACGCAAGAATAGCTGAGCGCCCCCTGTGATCCCCAGAGAGGAGACGACTCCGATGACGATGGAGCCGGCCACTGAACGCTTCAGCTCCTCTTCGTCTCCCGCTCCAAAGCTCCTGGCGGTCACGATCGCCAGCCCGTTCCCGATCCCTAAGGCAAAGCCTACCAGAAGATCGTAGATCGGGGCACACACGCCGATCGCGGCCAAGGAGGTATCTCCCAGATGATTCCCCACGATCATGGTATCCACGGTATTGTAAAGCTGTTGAAAGATATTGGAGAGCAGCAGGGGCAGGGCGAAAAGGACCAGGGTCTTAAAGATCGGTCCCTCCAGCATATCCATCTGGAACGTATCTGCCCGCAGCTTCCCCGAATGCGTATCGCCTCTCTTCATCAGTGGGCACTTCCTTTCTTTTATCTTTCTTATAGACGCAGCCTACCCTTTGAGCTGGACAGTACCGAGACTGCAGCGCTGGTGGGAGCGCACAGAGGCGCACCACCGTCCAGGCTGTGCAGGGGACGCAGCGAAAACTGGACCGTGCAGAGGTGCGGCACTGGCCGGACCATGCAAAAAACGCAACGCTGGCTGGATGGGCTGGCGCGTTAGTCCTGGCGCCAAGTCTCATGCCTCAGCCTGTACCGTCTTGATCTGGGCGTCCAGGCCCTTAAAGATCCACAGGCATATGGCCACAGCCAACACGATGGAGATCACATCGGCCACTGCCTGGGCGTAGATCACACCCTCGAGACCGAAGAGCCGGTCCAGGATAAAGACCAGCGGGATGAACACTAGGCCCTGCCGGCAGATGGTCAGGATCAGGGAGGGCATGGCCTTCCCCATCCCCTGGATCGTATTGATGCAGAGGAACAAGATCCCGATCACCGGGCCGGTCAGCTGCAGGGCGATCACCATCAAGATCCCGTAGCTCACCACCTGGCTGTCATTGATGAAAGCGCGGATCACAGCCTCCCTGGCCACCACCATCAGGATCGTCAGGGCCGTCCCCATCAGGACGGCGCACAGACCGGTGAACCGGAACACCTGTTTTAGGCGTTTGACATTTCGGGCTCCATAATTATAGCCGATCAGCGGCTGGATCCCGGCACAGAGGCCGATCTGCAGGAGGACCACCAGCATATTGGCCTTCATGGCCACGCCCATGGCTGCCACCGGGTTATCGCCGTAGCCGGCCAGCACATTGTTAAGGACGATATTGGCACAGCTCATCAGGATATTGTTCATGGAGGCTGGGATCCCGATCGCCATGACCCCTGTAGCGATCCCGTCCCCCACCTTTAGATCTTTTAAGCGGATGGACAGGCTGGACTTTTTCTGCAGGAAATACAGAAGATAATAGAGACAGGCGGCCATATTGCCGATCACGGTGGCCACGGCTGCCCCCATCACACCCCAGCCAAAGCTCAAGATCATGATCGGATCTAAGACGATATTGGTCACCGTTCCGATCATGTTCCCGACCATGGATTCCTTCGCCGCGCCCTCGCCTCGAAGGATGTTCCCATAGGCTGTGCCGAACATGATGAAAGGGGCTCCGAAAGAGATGAAGGCCAGATACTCCTTCGCGTACTGAAAGGTATTCTCGCTGGCTCCGATCAGCGTCAGGATCAGATCCATCCCCACCAGCGTCAGCGCTGCCATGATCACACCGATCCCAAGAGATCCATAGCAGCAGAAAGAGGATATGCTCTTCGCCCTGTCCAGCTTCTTCTCGCCCAAAGCCCGGGAGATCGCCGAGCTGCCGCCGATGCCAAAAAGGTTCCCTAGGGCCATAAAGACCATAAAGATCGGCGTGGTCAGCGAGACCGCCGCCACCTGCATAGCGTCGTTGGTCTGGCCGATAAAAAAGGTATCGGCCATGTTATAGATCACCACCACCAGCATGGAGATGATCGTGGGGATCGCCATGGTCGCCACGGCTTTCGGGATCGATGCTTCTTCGAATAGTGCCTTGTTGTCATTCATATCCGTTCCCTCCTGTTCGTAAGATGTAAAGCTTGTAAAGCGATAAAATGTGGCAGAAAGATGAAACTTGTAAAAAAATAGAGGAGGGTAACGCAAGATCTGCATACCCTCAACTCTTTATAGTTGGTTTTCTGCCAATATGAAAGCTTGTTCTGCTCTGACAGGCATGTCCGGGCACATCATATCGATGCCTGGAACTTACTGTCAGTTTGTTATTTTACGACGCTATGGCGGTTTTGTCAAGGCTTTGTTTTTCTTTTTGTGAGCCTTTTTGTGGGCTATTTGCAGACTACATCTATATTTGCACGCAGAAATAAAGCCCTGTCTTTCAACAGAGCCTTACAAACCTCGATCCTTCTCCTACCCCGGAGCCTCCATCTCCCGCCGCATCTTTTCCAATGCCTTCTTCTCGATCCTGGACACATAGGACCGGGAGATGCCCAGCTTCTCTGCAATCTCCCGCTGGGTATGCTCCTTCTTCCCATAAAGCCCGTAACGCATCCCCACCACAGTCTTTTCCGTATCCTTCAGACATTTCTCATAGGACATGTACAGATCTTTTACATCCTGCTCAAAGATCAGATCCTCGATCGTCTCCTTGTTCTCCATCTCGATCACATCCACAAGGCTGACGGTCTCGCCGTCCTTATCCACCCCGATCGGCTCGAAGAGGGAGACCTCTTTGCTGTACTTTTTTCCTGCCCGAAGGAGCATGAGGATCTCATTTTCCACGCATTTCGCTGCATAGGTCGCCAGCCGGGAGCCTTTATCGATGTTAAAGGTATTGATCGCCTTGATCAGGCCGATGGTCCCCACACTGATCAGATCCTCCATATCATGGTCTGTCCCCTGGTACTTTTTCACCACATGGGCTACCAGCCGCATGTTCCGGAGGATCAGCACGCCCTTCGCCTCCTGATCGCCCTCTTTGCAGCGTTCCAGATATTCCTTCTCTTCGCTGGCAGATAATGGTTTTGGAAAAGTCTTCAAAGAAAGCCACCTGATCGCATATACTTTACTATCAGTCTATGCGCAGGCGGCTTTTCCCGTGCTTTTACACTTTTTATTTCCGTGAGCAATGAGCCAGGTGCCGTGCTTGCACGAGCATTTGGCGAGGGTCTGCCCCTCCTTATCGGGCAATGCCGCGAGGGTCAAATACCCCGTTTTTTGCAGCAGGGTATTTGACCTTCTTATAGCGACAGAAGTGGACATCTCAGCACGGTTCATCGGATATACTCCACCTGTCCGATCCGCTCCTTAGGCGCCGGCGCGCCCCCGTCCTTATAGCCCAGAGCCGCCATCCCGTAGACTACATGGTCCGCCGGGATATGGAAGGTGTCCAGGATCTGCCGGATCCGCGGCGCGTCGCAGATCCCCTGGAGCTGGTTGATCCACACACAGCCAAGGCCCAAGGCCTCCGCCGCCAGGTAGATGTTCTCCATGGCACAGGCATTATCCTCCGGGCCGAACTTGCTCTCCTTTAGGTTGGAGGGGATCAGCAGGACCTCCGGCTGGTACATATCGTACCCTTCCCGCCCCAGCTCAGCGGCGACCGCGGCCGCCAGCTGCTGGATCTTCTCCCGGCTCTCCACCACCGTAAATTTCCAGGTCTGCCTCCCCATCCCGCTGGGCGCATGAAGGGCGCAGTCCACGATCGTGCGGATGTCGTCCTCCCGCAAAGGTTTTTTCAGGAAGCTCCTGGTGCTCCTTCTGTTCAAGATCGTCTGGATCGTCTGGTCCATCTTTCTATGCCTCCTTATACATTCTCATATCATTATATTTTTGCATGATGTACGGCATTATATGCCCCAATTTATCAGGTACAGACAGTCATCACTTTGCCCATAACCGAGGGATCCATATCGATCGTTGGCTATCAACGCTGAAGGGTCGCAAGATATGACTCGAATTCAGCCTCGGTATAGGTATGTACTTCTTTGAAACAGTAGTTTTGGAACATCTTAAGCCCAAAACAGATATACTCTTCCTTTGCATATCGCCTTAAAGTTTTGGCAATATGGTCAAAGGAAGAAGACGGCTGGACTTCCCTGCTATTTTTCTTGGTAAGCTCTTCATCAAATTTATTGTTCCTATTAGAAGTTTCATTATATACCAAAAAATATTTTACAGCATCACGCATATCGGATATCCTGGTCGAAGTGATATCAGATCGGATATTTATCTAGTTCGATCATCTTGCCACCTTTCATCCTCAAGCTTCTGAAGTGGGCTGGAAAGTTTTGCATATATCCGGTCGATACATTCCGTAACATCAGCGATCTCTGCCTGGTCTCCCACTACTTCCGATAGGTAATACTTACAAGTCCGTTGATCTCCACTTGAGCTGTGCTGATCTTGCCTATATTTTTTAAAGATAGCTTCATGCTATTCCTCCATTTATGCAGATACTCCGCCACCACTACAGGTTCGGCCCCGCCGCTCCCTTCCGCTGCTGGCTTGCCAGCTTCTCTCTGATCCCCTGATGTTCTTTTGCCTCCAGCTTGGGATCTTCCTCGAACAGTGCCTCTACCTCCCCGGCCACGGTCTTTAGGATATCCGCGTCGGTAAAGATGTCCGCCAGCTTAAATCCCATCTCCCCGCTCTGGCGCACGCCGAAAAAGTCGCCTGGGCCCCGCAGCTTCAGATCCTCCGAGGCGATGTGGAAGCCGTCGTTGGAGTGGTTTAAGATGTCCAGACGTTTGGAGGTATCCTCGTCGCCGGAGCAGTCTACCATGATGCAGTAGGACTGATACTTCCCCCGGCCTACACGGCCCCGGAGCTGGTGGAGCTGGGCCAGGCCGAAGCGTTCCGCGTTCTCGATCATCATCACGGTGGCATTGGGCACATTGACCCCCACCTCGATCACGGTGGTGGACACCAGGACCTGGATCTGGCCTGCGGCGAACCGCTCCATGATCTGCTCCTTTTCTCCTCCCTTCATCTTTCCGTGGAGGTAGTCGATCCGGATCCCTGGCGGCAGTTCCTTTCTAAGGAGCTTGGTGTAGTCCAGCACATTCTCCGCCTCGATCATCTCACTGGCCTCCACCATGGGGCAGATCACATAGGCCTGCCGTCCCTGGGCCACCTGCTTAGCGATAAAGTCGTAGGCCCGCTTCCGATAGTCCTTGCCCACCACACAGTTCTTGATCGGCAGGCGGTCTGCCGGGAGCTGGTCGATCACGGAGATATCCAGATCCCCGTAAAGGATGATCGCCAAGGTCCTGGGGATCGGGGTGGCGCTCATCACCAGCACATGGCAGGGGCCGCCGCTCTTTTCGCCAAAGAGTTCCCGCTGGCCCACACCGAACCGATGCTGCTCATCGGTGATCACCAGCGCCAGCTTATCGTACACCACCTTTTCCTGGATCAGCGCATGGGTGCCGATGATGATATCGGCTTCATGGCCTTGGATCTTCTCGTAGGCCAGCCGCTTCTCCTTTGCGGTCATGGAGCCGGTGACCAGCACCGGCGTCTTCTCGATCCCATAGGTCTTAAAGAGGGACAGGACCGACTCATAGTGCTGTCTGGCCAGGACCTCGGTAGGGGCCATCATCGCGCCCTGGTAGCCATTATCCGCCACGGTCAGAAGGGCCAGGATCGCGATGATCGTCTTGCCGGAGCCCACGTCCCCCTGGATCAGCCGGTCCATCACGAAGGCCCCGCAGAGCCCCCGTTCCACCTCCTGCCAGGTCCGCTCCTGGGGTGGGGTCAGACGATACGGGAGGGCTTTTATGAGCGCTCCCGCAGCCTTTGAAGGTGCCATGGGAAAGACGGACCGCGCCTCCTCCCGATGCTCCTTCAGCCGCCTGACGTTCATCAAAAAGAGGAAGAACTCGTCAAAGACCAGCCGCTTCCTGGCACCCATGAGCTGTGCCTGATCCTTCGGATAATGGATATGCGCCACTGCCTGCCCATAGTCCTCCAGCCCATACCTTTCCCGGAGCGCATCCGGCAGATAGTCCGGCCCCGGCTCCCAGGCCTCCAGGGCCTGGGCCACCGCCTTGGCGATCGCCTTATTCCCCAGGCCCCTGGTCTGGCCATAGATCGGCTGCAGGGAATGGACCAGCCGCCCGAAGGCTTCTGGTGTGAAGACCTCCGGCTGCTCCATGGTGAGCCGTCCCCGCTTCATGACCACCCGTCCCCGGAAGACATACATGGTCCCGGTCTTTAGGTTGGACCGCATATAGGGCATATTGAACCAGGACAGCTGCAGGCTGCCGGTCAGGTCCTTGAGCTGGGCCGTTACCATCTGCAGCCCTTTTAAGTTCAAAAGCTCCGCCGGTTTCATCAAGATCCCGGCCACAGCCCCTACGGCATTTTCCTTCAGCTGCCCGATCGGCAACGGCTCCTCAAAGGCGTCATAGTCCCTGGGATAGTAGTCTAAAAGCCCGCCCACTGTCTCCACGCCCAGCTTCCGAAACAGCTTCCCCGTCTTCTCCCCGATCCCCTTCAAGGTCTCGATCGACTGATCCTCCATACACATTCCCGCCGTCATCACTTCCATACTTTATATCACTCGCATCCATACCATCCACTGTGGGGAGGGAACCCCGTTCCTCACTCTACCGAGAGCAGATAATAGTACACCGGCTGTCCACCATCCTGCAGCTCGATCTCCACATCGGCAAACTTCTCTCTGGCCTTTTCACACAGGGCCTCCGCATCTTCTTCGGATACATCCGCCCCATAGTAGACCGTGACCAGCTCGGACTCCTCGTCGATCATGGCCTCCAGCGCCTTCAGCGTGGCATCCGGGATCGTCTTCTCCACCGCCAGCATGCCGCCGTCCCCGATCGCCATGATATCGCCCTGGGTGATATCCATTCCATCAATGTTGGTGGTGCGCACCGCATAGGTGACTTGTCCGGTCTTGACATGCCCCATCTCGGCCTTCATGTTCTCCAGGTTCTCCTCCGTGGTCAGATCCGGCATAAAGTTGATCAGCGCCGTGATGCCCTGGGGCACGGTCTTGGAGGGGACCACCAGGAGCCTCTTGTCCTTGACCAGGTGCATGGCCTGCTCCGCCGCCAGGATGATGTTCTTATTATTCGGCAGGACAAAGATCGTGTCCGCATTCACCTTGTCCACCGCGTTTAAGATGTCCTCGGTGCTGGGGTTCATGGTCTGTCCGCCTTCGATCAGATAGTCGGCCCCGATCCCCTTGAAGATCTCCGTCAGCCCCTCGCCCACGGAGACCGCGATGAAGCCAAAGGGCTTTTTCGTGGCCGCGGCTTCCCGGGTTGCCTCCTGGGCGGCTTTTTTCTCGTCCTCCGCCTTCTGTTTAGCCGCCACCTTCTCCGCGTCCTTGATCAGCCGCTCCTGGTGCTCCTCCCGCATGTTATCGATCTTCAAGCGGGACAGGGAGCCGAAGGTGAGGGCCTTCTCGATGGCCTGGCCGGGATGGTCGGTGTGTACATGGACCTTGACCACGTCCTCGTCGGCCACCACCACGATCGAATCCCCCAGCCCTTCCAGGAAAGCCTTAAAACCGTGCTCCTCCTGGTCGGTGAACTCTTTCTCCGTGTTGATGATAAACTCGGTGCAGTAGCCGAACTTTATGGAAGCGGTCTCGATCTTCGACCGGTCCATGGTGAGGGCTGCGCCTGTACCTTTAAGACTTACGCTCCCTTCCGCTCCCGAAGGCAGACGGACCTCCTTCCCCTCAAGGCCTTCTAAGCAGCCCTTGACCACCTGCATCAGTCCCTGTCCGCCGGAATCCACCACGCCGGCCTGCTTGAGCACCGGCAGCATCTCCGGCGTCCGATCGAGCACCGCGTCCCCCTCTTCGATCACCTGCCGGCAGAAGTCCAGGATATCCCTGGTCTGGGGCGCCAGTTGGGCCGCCTTCTCCGACATGCCCTTGGCCACGGTGAGGATGGTCCCCTCCTTAGGCTTCATGACGGCCTTGTAGGCGGTCTCCACGGCCCGCACAAAGGCATTGGCCAGGATGGTGGTGTCGATCTGCTCTACACCCTTGATCTCCTTGGTGAAGCCTCTGAACAGCTGGGAGAGGATGACGCCGGAGTTTCCCCTGGCGCCCCGCAAGGAGCCGGAGGAGATGGCCTTCGCTAAGGACGCCATGGTGGGCTCTTCGATCGCCGCCACCTCTCTGGCCGCAGACATGATCGTCAGTGTCATATTGGTCCCGGTGTCTCCGTCAGGGACCGGGAAAACATTCAGTTCGTTGATCCATTCTTTTTTTGCTTCCAGGCTGCTGGCCCCGGCTAAAAACGCCTTCTGCAGCGATCTCGCATTGATCGTATCCATCACCGGTCTCCTCCTTAATCGATCACTCTCACACCTTCCACGTAGATGTTGATCTTATCAACCTCCATGCCGGTGAACTCTTCGACTTTGTACTTGACATTCTCGATCAGATTATCCGCCACTGCGCAGATACTGACCCCGTACGCCACGATCACATGGAAATCCACGGACATGTGATCCTCGTGGATCACCACATTGATCCCATGGGTCAGGCTCTCCCGCTTTAAAAGCTTGACCAGGCCATCCTTCATGCTGACGGCCGCCATACCTACGATGCCGAAGCACTCTACGGCCGTCATACCGGCGTACAGTGCGATGACGTTCTGATCGATCACGATCTCGCCCAGCTTGTTCCTAATTCGACCCCTCATATTGTAGCCTCCTAACACTTTATAGGAACAAGTATACACTATTTTGCGTAAAAAAGAAATAAATTTTTAAATTTCCCTTGCTTTTTTCAGGGTTTTCTGCTAAGATATTTTTGTTATGGATCTTTGGGAGTACATCCAGCAAAGATCCAAGTACCGTTAAAGGAGGTGCAAAGTCATGGCAAAATGTGCGATCTGCAGTAAGGCCGCTCACTTCGGCAACGCTGTGAGCCATTCCCATAGAAGGTCCAACAAAATGTGGAAAGCGAACATAAAATCCGTAAGGGTCAAGACCGTGGGCGGTTCTAAGAAGATGTATGTATGTACTTCTTGCCTGCGTTCCGGTCTGGTAGAGCGTGTCTGATCCTAAAAGGGCAGGCGGGCTTATGGAAAGCGCCAGCGGCGCATCTTATCGGATATCTTCCGTAAGTAAAAAAGTCTCCGGTCTTTCGACCGGAGTTTTTTTATGCCTTGCCATGCAGCTCTAACAGCAGAACAGATTATATCCTACGATCAGACATGCAATGATAAAGATCAGCGTGGTCAGGGTCACCGGTATGAACAGAAGGGCGGCCATCCCACAACTGAAACAAAACAGCATCAATCCATATACCCGCTTCACAGGCGATCCCTTCTTTATTTCCTTATGGGATATCCTATGCAGGAAGTCCGAAAACTATTCCTGCCTTCTGCAGGCGCGGCCCCCTTGGCCTCCTTTTTCAGCCCTCTTTTTCAGTTCTCTTTTCCGGCGATCCGCTCTGCCGCCTCCATGGCCTCCGGTGAGATCTCTCCGTTCCCCTTTGGTCCTCCTGCGAACTTGTTCACCAGATCCGGCACCAGGTCTAAGGCTTTGGTCATGGGGTCTTGGTGCTTGATGCTGACCAGCTTGGTGGTCCCGTTCTGGATGACCAGCACCGCGCTGGGCGTCATCTTGGCGCTCATCCCGCCTGCGCCGTTATCCTTATTTTTTCCGCCGTCCTTAAAAGCACCTGCCGCCATACCGCAGGATACATCTACTAAGGGGAGGATGATCGCATCTCCCACCTTGACCGCATCCCCTACCACGGTCTTTGTTGTGACGAACCGATCCATCCCCTGAAAAAGCGATTGGATCGCCGACGAAACCTGATCATTTGCCATAATACACCCTCCTGATCTATCTCTCTGTTTTCTGTGGTCCTGCTGTCTGCAAGGATGCCAGCTGTTACCGTCTTTTGGTCATTTTCTCATCATAGCTTTATCTTTTCACCGCTCTTTTTCTTCTGGCCCTTTCGGCTCCCTGCTCGTCCTTTCAGCCCTCTGCCCTGCCCTTTTTCTTTCGGCGAGAAGGCCGGATCAGCCTCCATAGCTGCTGTCGGATGTTCTGATCGAAGAGCAGCCGCAGCACATAGCCCAGCATCGTGCCGATCCGGATAT
The DNA here is from genome assembly GCA_910585635.1 of uncultured Lachnospiraceae bacterium. GTDB lineage: Bacteria > Bacillota > Clostridia > Lachnospirales > Lachnospiraceae > Caccovicinus. The sequence continues at coordinate 29,050 of CAJUFE010000034.1, forward strand.
ACCCCTTTATGCTGATCTCTCCCTCCAGGCACTTTTCATCAAAGACCGGGGAAAGGGTCAGGATATCATGGGTAAAGGGATACAGGAAGGCGGCCGCCGAAAGGATCTGTCCCATCTGGTACGGATCTTCCAGGCCGAAGACGATCTGGGCTTTTCCTTTTCTGGGGAGCAGATGGCGCAGGATCTTCTTGATCTGCCGGAGGATCAGCTTCGCCGAACGGTGGTTGGCCGGGTCCTGGAGGAACGCCTGGAGCTTTTCTCCCTTTTCCAGGACCTGCCCGACCTTTTCTCTGACTGTTCCCACCTTATGGCCAAGGCCGCGGATCCACGCCAGCAGCTTCTGATACAGGGCGCAGAGCTTATCCCATAACCTCCTGGCCAGACCGGCAGGACCATGGCTACGGCCTGCTCCCTGGTCCCTGCCTGCTGTAGGCTCTTCCTGTACGTACACATGCCTGGGATCCTCGACGCGATCTGAACGTACATCCCCTGTACTTTCCGGCTCTACAGGCCCAGTCCGCCATCCATCCTCGAGGGCCTTCTTTCGGTCTGCCCCACTCTGATCCGATCGATCTGCCCCACTCTGGTCCGATCGGTCTGCCCCGCTCTGGTCCGATCGGTCTCCCTCTTGTTGGCAAAGAACGTCCATACCGCCTGCAAAAAGCTCCTCCTGCCCCTGCTCGATCACCGGATATCCCGGAGGGCCTTGGCCCGCATCGTTCGGCTCCAGCTCCTGGGCAGGAGCACTCTCTCCGGCTTCTTGCTGCCCATCAGCTCCCGTCCCCAGCTCCAGCCTCTTCACTGTCCATCCAAAGAGCTTGACCCGGACCTCCAGTCCCTTTTTGTAGGTGATGAGCAGGGACAGGATCCACAAAAGCCAGGTGACCTTGATCTGTCCCTCCAGCACCTGCCCCTGCTTTCTCCCCGCCACCTTATATCGGATCGCAGAAAAGAGTACCAAAAGCAGGAGCCCCAGGATGACCCCGAAGATCCCCAATATCATCCACCCGATCGTTTTTAAGAGCACGCATAAAATATGGATCATCCTACCACTTCCGCATCATCCGCCGCCTGACCTGTCTGCCACGCGGCTCTTCCACATCCATCTTCTCCCGGACAGCCCTTCTCCCCCAAATAGCTCTCCAGCCCCAGATAGGCCCTTAAGTCAAAGGCCCCCGTAGCGCGGTAGACCTCATCCACCATCCGCCCGGCCAGGCGCAGAGCATCCTCATAGCTCCAGGCGATCCCTAAGATCAGGGGCTCGGTCCCTGTGAGCCTGCGCCGCAGTGCGCCCTGCTCCCCGCAGAGCTGTGATGCCTGCAGGATATCCAGGAGGTTTTTTTCATTTGCTGCCGGGAGGATCGCATAGGCTGCGGCCGATACCTTCCCGGACCGCATCATCCGTATGATAGAAGCCCGCTTTTTTGCCGCGCGCTCCCCTACATAAAGATCCTTATACCAAAGCATCTCCACTCTCCATGATCTGCCGGATAAGGTCCGCGCAGACTGCTTTTTCTGCCTGGTCGCTGCAGGCGGTCAGACTGCCCAGGACAAACCCTTTGAGCTCCTCCACCGAGGTAAAGAACAAGGGGAGCGCCGACAAAAGCCTTGCCATCACTGCCCGCACCACGATCTTAGGCATGGTCTTCCAGGAAGCGTCCAGCTCCTCTATGAAGGACTGGCACATCTCCTCCACCGCCCCCTTGCTCAGGAGGATCTTTTCCCCTTCCGGCGCCAGCTCCTCCGTAAGCGACATAAACGAGCTGGTGGAAAGAAGGCTGGTCACTTTCCGCACCCGCAAGGAGTCCCTGCCCTCCTGATCGTCGTCCCTATCTGTATCTTTTCCAGCATCAGCCATCTCATACCGGGACCAAAGCTCTTGATAATGCTCCTGCTTCCCTTCCATCTGCGTCAGGAGGGCCAGCATCTCTCCTTCTGCCTCTATAGCCTCCAGGTCCTTCCCGGCCTCATCAGGCTCTGGGGCAAGCGCCCGCCCGGCCTTTTCCTGCACCTTCTCCAAGATCGTCTTGAACAGGGTCTCCTCCTGGCTGTCCATCACGGTATCGCCCCGGGTCAGACAGACCACATAGAGGTCGTTCACCAGGTCCATCAGCTGCATGCAGGTGTAGGATCCGTCTGACAAGGACTCCTGCGCCGCCTTGAACGTGCGCAGGAGCTCCTGATACCCCTCCCGGGTAAGGGTCTTGTGATCTATGCCCTGCAGCTTGGTCAAAAGCCGCAGGAGCCGCTCATGGCCCTGATCCGGCAAAGGCTCCAGCATGGCCACTATGCGGAGCTGGCCGAGCTGCTGCTCCAGACTCTTTTTATCCGTACCCTCATAGACGGACAGGGACTGGCTGACGATCGAGAAGAACTTTGCCCTCGTGAACCGGATCGGGAGCTGCTCTAAGATCATCTTGAGCCTGTCATGGGCGATCGCCACATCCTGAGGGTCCAGGATGAACTTCATGATCTGATCTGTCATCCGCTCATCATCCACCAGCTCCCATGCCGCTGTATCGGAAAAACGTCCCTCCATCCGGTTCAGGACATACTCATAGGCCAGGAACCGGTCTACAAATACGGTGAGCAGCTCCGCTTCTTTGATGATCTGCTCCCGCAGCTGATCCAGCTCCTCCAGGATAGGCTCACCCTGTGAAAAACGCCCTGTGAGCGTCAGGAACCGCTCCTGGCAGACCTTCAGCTCATCCATGACAGGAGCGGCCGCCTGGTCTGCAAGGGTCTCATAAAACATATAGAAATTCAGCACGAACCTGCTGTAGGCATAGGGACAGGCCGCCGCCAGCATCCTTTTCTCATTCCGGCTCTCCAAAATACTCTCCTCCTGCATCTTCTATCCGTTTTATCTAGTGGAGCTCCTCCGCCAGGATGGACCGCCGCAAAAGGTCCAGGGCTTTGACCACCGACTGCTCGCGGATCTTATTGCGGTTGCCCTTGAACTGATAACGCTCTACCCGGACCTTCTCCCGCAGGTAACAGGCGATATAGACTAAGCCCACCGGCTTTTCCTCCGTCCCGCCATCCGGGCCGGCCAGTCCGGTTATAGCCACGCACACATCCGCGTCTGTGGCGAAAACCCCACCGGTAGCCATCTCCTTGGCTGTCTGCTCGCTGACCGCCCCATACTTTTTCAGGGTGCTCTTGCTCACGTCCAGGATCTTCCGCTTCGACCGGTTGGCATAGGTGATGAAGCCCTCCCGGAACACATCGGATACGCCGGGGACATTGACCAGACGGGCGGCCAGCAGGCCTCCGGTACAGGATTCCGCTGTGGTGACCGTCAGCTCATGCTTCTTTAACAGGCGCACCACCGCCATCTCCAGGGTCTCGTCCTCTCGGGTGGAATAGACCTGCTCCCCGAACCGCTTTTTGATCTCCTTGACCACCGGCTTGATCAGCCGTTCCGCTTCCTCCTGGTTCCGGGCCTTCGCGGTGACACGCAGATGGACCTCCCCGGTCTTGGCATAGGTGGCGATGGTGGGGTTGGTCTGCCGGTCGATCATATCCAGCAGCTTATCCTCCACCTGGCTCTCGCCCACCCCGCAGATCTTGACCATCTGGGAATGGATCACCTCCGGCCACAGCTTCTGTAAGTAGGGATAGACCTGGTTCATGAACAGCGGGATCATCTCATTAGGCGGTCCTGGCAGGAGGACGCAGAGCTTTCCGTTCTTCTCCAAGATCAGTCCCGGCGCCGTCCCGTTCTCATTATCCAGGATCCTGGCGCCCTCGGGGCTGATCGCCTGCTTCCAGTTATTGTCGGAGATATCCTTATAGATACTGTTCTGAAAATACGCCTCGATCCGCTCTCTGGTGTGGGCATCCTCCACCAGCGCAAAGCCCATGACCTCGGCACAGACCTCCTTTGTCATGTCATCCTCTGTGGGGCCTAAGCCGCCGGTGAGGATCACCACGTCCGAACGCTTTAAGGCTGTGCCCACGGCTTCCGCCAGACGCTTCCGGTTATCGCCCACGGTCACCTGATAGTACATGGAAAGACCCAGGAGGGCACATTTTTCAGCAAGGAACTGGGTATTGGTGTTCACGATATTGCCCAGAAGCAGCTCTGTCCCTACGGATATCAATTCACAGATCATCGATCACATACTCCCTTCTGTAAGCACTTTGTGGTTCTTCATGATGTAATCCACCAGCGAGATCACCGTGAGCCCCAGAGCGATCCAGACACAAGCCTGGGTCACGAGAGCGAGCGCCGGTATGTTAAAGATCAGCAGGATCACCGCGATCATCTGGAAGGTGGTCTTGAACTTCCCCCAATAGCTGGCGGCGATGACGATCCCATTGTCCGAGGCTACCAGGCGGAACCCGCTGATGATGAACTCACGGCTGATGATGACGATCACCATCCAGGCTGGCAGCTGCTTTAGCTCGATCAGGCAGATCAGGGCGGAGCAGACTAAGAGCTTATCGGCCAGCGGATCCATGAACTTTCCGAAGTTCGTCACCAGGCCATATTTCCTGGCGATCTTTCCGTCCAGCAGATCGGTCAGGCTGGCCACGATGAAGATCGCCGCGGCCACATACCGGAACGCTGCCACCTCACCGCCACGGTAGAGCAGAGAAAACACAAAAAAGGGGATCAAGATCACGCGCAGCGTGGTCAGCTTATTGGGCAGGTTCATCACATATCTCTCCTATCAGATCATATTCTAAGGCTTTTGTTACTTTTACCCGGACAAAGTCGCCGCTGATCAGCTCCTGGTCCGTGTGGACGAAGATCAGGCCGTCCACATCTGGCGCATCCATATAGGTCCGGCCTACATAGGCGTCCTCATCCACCAGCCGGCCTTCGATCAGCACCGTGAGCACACGTCCTGCCATCCCTTGCTGCTTTTCAAAGACGATCTCCTGCTGGAGGCTCATCAGCTCATCCCGCCTCTCTTCCTTGAGCTCCTGGGGGATCTGGTCTGGCAGCAGGGCCGCCGGTGTATCCTCCTCCAGGGAATAGGGGAAGACCCCCAGGCGATCGAACTCCATGGCATCCACGAAGTCCATAAGCTCCTCATGGTCCTTAAGGGTCTCGCCGGGAAAGCCGGAGATCAGGGTGGTCCGGATCGCGATATCCGGGATCTCCCGGCGCAGCTTTTCCACGATCTGGATCAGCTCCGCCTTGCTGGTCCTGCGCCCCATCCGCTTTAGGACCGCGTCGCTGGCATGCTGGATGGGCATGTCCAGGTAATGGCAGACCTTTTCCTCCTCCTTCAATGCACGGATCAGCTCATCGTCGATCTCCTCCGGATAACAATACTGGATGCGGATCCAGTCTATCCCCCGGATCTTAGCCAACTCATGCAAGAGCTGGGGCAGCCGCTTCTCTCCGTATAGGTCCACGCCGTACAGGGTGGTCTCCTGAGCCACTAAGATCAGCTCCTTCACCCCCTGCTCCGCAAGCTCCCCGGCTTCACGGACCAGCTCCTCCATAGGCACGCTGCGGTAGCGTCCCCGCAGGGAGGGGATGATGCAGTAGGTACAATGCTTATCACAGCCCTCCGCGATCTTTAAAAAGCTGTAGCAGCCGCCGTCCGACCTTCTGCGGGCCGCTTTTGTATCCGGGAAAAGATCGATATCCCGAAAACAGGCTACATGCTCCTCCTGTCCTTCCAGCAGCCGCTCCAGGACCTGGGGGAGCTGGCCATAGGCCGTGGTGCCTAAGACCGCGTCCACCTCCGGTATCTCCTTTAAGACCTCATCCTGGTAGCGCTGGGCCAGACAGCCCGTCACGATCAGGGCCTTACAGCGCCCGCTCTCCTTATACTGGGCCATCTCTAAGATCGCACCTATGCTCTCTTCCTTGGCATCCCCGATAAAGCAGCAGGTATTGACCACGATCACATCGGCTTCTTCCTCATCATCGGTAAAGCCGTAACCGCCGTCGCCTAAGAGGCCCAGCATCTTTTCCGTATCCACCAGGTTCTTATCACAGCCCAAAGAAACAAACAATATCTTGATCATCCGTCTTCTCTTCCTCCCAGCCGTCGTCCCGGCTCCTGCCGCAGACCGACAGCGGATCTTTATGGTAAAAGGCAACACTTCTGAGTGACAAAAAGGGGGATGCACAAAACCCTTCCGTTCAGCGATCCCCCTTCTCCTCTTTACTCTGTCGCGGTCCGGCACATCCTTCGACCGATCGCCGAACGACCCCGTGTCAGCTCTCTGGCTCTCCCTCTTCTACCGGTCCTGCCGCCTCTTCTTCTGTGGCCTCCAAAGAAGCCTCCTCCGTCTCCGGGAGCATCTCCTCCGACCCCATGAGTGTCTCCTCTGTCTCCGGAGCGTCTTCCAGGACAGGAGCCTCTTCTTCCGCCTCCAGTTCCTCCTCGCTGAGGATCTTGACCTTTCCTTTATAAAGCTCTTCCACGGATACCGACAGGGATTTCTTTCGGTAAGAGCCTCCCACCAGAGGCTCTGCCCCGTCGATCAGCTGCCGTGCCCTTTTGGAAGCGGCGATGACGATCGAATAACGGCTCTGCACCACAGGCGCTTCGCCAGGCTCGATCTCACTGTTCACAACCTCGATCAGATCGCTATAAGATGGACGCAACATATACATGCTCTCCTTTCTGTCTATACATACGGCCCTGCCCAGGACCGGTCACTAAACCTCCATGCGCCCGGCCAGCAGACGCACTGCCACACATGAAGATCTGGCGGGCGCATTTGGCATCCCTGAACGCAGACCGCCTATCCGGCGGCAAAACTTCATAGTAAACCTCCATGCTGCCTATCCGGCGGCGGATCTCCTGTGATATAAAGACTATCCCAGCCGGCTCAGCTCCTGCCGCATCTTGCTGATCATGGCGATGCGTGCAGAAGTCCTGCTGTGCTGCACCTGGATCATCTGATGCAGCTCCTCCACGCAAGTATCCAGCTGATCGTTCACCAGGATATAGTCGTAGGCCTCTACGCCTACGGCTTCCTCTGCCGCACGTTTTAACCTGGCCCGGACCGCCTCCGGGCTCTCCGTCCCCCGGCCGGTCAGCCGGTGCTCCAGCTCCGCCGCATCCGGCGGCATCACAAAGATGAGCAGCGCGTCCGGGAACTTCTCCTTGATCTTCAGGGCGCCCTGGATCTCGATCTCCAAGATCACATCCTTTCCGGCCGCCCGCTGCTCCTCCACATATCGCTTCGGTGTCCCGTAATAGTTATCCACGTACTGGGCATGCTCGATCAGGGCATCCTCCTCCACCATGGACAGGAACTGCTCCTTTGATACAAAGAAATACTCCCGTCCCTCCACCTCGCCTGCTCTGGGCTTGCGGGTGGTAGCGGAGATCGACAGCGCATAGTCATCATGCCGCTCCAGCAGCGCCTTCATGATCGTACCCTTGCCTGCCCCGGAAAAACCGGACAGGACCACTAAGATCCCCTGTTTATCCATCATCCTCTCCAAACCTCCAGCTATCCGATCCTCTATACGCCCGGCAGTGGACGCACCACCGGTCATTCGATATTCTGGATCTGCTCCCGGATCTTTTCGATCTCGGTCTTTAAGGCGATCGCTTTATCGGCGATCTCCAGGTCGTTGGCCTTAGATAAAGTGGTGTTCGCCTCCCGGTTCATCTCCTGGGCGATGAAATCCAGCTCCCGCCCGATGCTGCCGCCGGCCGTCAGCTTGCTCTTCATCATCTCGATGTGGCTCTTTAACCGTACCATCTCTTCATCGGTACAGATCTTATCCGCGTAGATCGTCACCTCGGTCACGATCCGGCTCTCCTCCACAGCCGCGCCGTTCAAAAGCTCGGTGACCTTCTCCGTCAGCTTCCGGCGGTATTCCTCTAAGAGCACCGGGGAACGGGCCTCGATAAAGTCCACCAGCCCGGCCATATAGTCCAGCTTTTTCAAAAGGTCCTCTTTCAGGTTCTCCCCTTCTGTGAGCCTGGTCTTTACGAACCGCTCTGCAGCCGCCTGGATCCCCTCGGACAGCACCTTCCATAAATGCTCCTCATCCTCCGGCGCCTGCTCCATGGTCAGGACCTCCGGGCATCTCGCCAGGGTGGAGACGGTGATGTCATCGGGGATCTTAAACTGCTGTGCCATCTGCCCAAAAGCCGCCATGTACTCGGCTGCCAGTTCTCGGTTATACTTTAAACACAGGTTCCCTTCTGTGTAGTCCTCATAGGTGATGAACAGATCCACCTTCCCCCGCTGGATATACTTTTTCAGGAGTGTACGGATGGAGGCCTCAAAATAGTTGAACTTCTTCGGCATCTTGATGCTCAGATCCAGATACCGGTGGTTTACGGCTTTCATCTCCACAGAGATCTTGTAGGCGTCGGTGACGTTCTCGTATCTGCCGAAACCGGTCATGCTCTTTAGCATAGCATCAGCCTCCCTTTTGCTGTGGGTATTTTCTTAGCATCTTTTACATTATAAGGCAAGGTTTGGGGCAAGTCAATAAAAAAAGCTTTGTAATGGGGGGCATTTGATGGTAGTATAGGGGGTAGCTGCATATGAGTTGCATAAGGTCCGCTCCGGGAGGGACCTGTCACAACGTCACCGCGCTCTCGCTCCAGGAAAAACGCAGCGGACGCTAAGCTCGTGAGAGACCTCGCTAAGCGCCGGCGTTTTTCAGGGGTTCCTTTTGTGACAGGACCCTCCCTACGCTACGCTATCGGATAGCGGAGTATGATCTCGGACACGCTTGAAATAGACCGAGCTTGATATCTTTATCTGCTGTGCATCAAAAAACAGAGGTACAATGGTACTACGTCCAGTTTCACCGACGTGCGGACACCATAGATAACGAGTGCGGATCACTTAAGGTCAACGTAACGATGTAGTAGGCACTCGGAGATCGACATAACAAAAGCTTTGCCGATCACGTAGCGGAGGGTGGGTCCTGTCACAAAAGGAACCCCTAGAAGAACGTCGGCGCTTAGCGAGGTCTTTTCGAGCTTAGCGTCCGCTACGTTCTTCTCGGAGCGAGAGCGCGGTGACGTTGTGACAGGTCCCTCCCGGAGCGGACCCTCTGGTAGACTCAAAATAACACTTATACTTGTAAGGAGGCATTCAACATGGCATTTGACGGGATCACGGTCGCAGGTCTGGTGCATGAGCTGAAGTGTACGGTCGAGGGCGGGAGGATCACGAAGATCGCTCAGCCGGAGAAGGATGAGCTATTATTTACCATAAAGAACTATAAGGACAGCTATCGGCTCTTAGTGTCTGCCAGCGCCAGTCTCCCGCTGCTGTATCTGACAGACGCGAACAAGCCCAGTCCCCTGACTGCCCCGAATTTCTGCATGCTGCTACGCAAGCATATCGGGAACGCGAAGGTTTTGGAGGTGAGCCAGCCGGGGCTGGAGCGGATCGTGGAGTTTACGCTGGAGCATCTGGACGAGATGGGCGATGTCTGCCGGAAACGGCTGATCGTGGAGCTGATGGGCAAGCACAGCAATATCATCTTCTGCAGGGAGGACGGTACGATCTTAGACAGCATCAAGCACATCTCCGCTCAGGTCAGCTCGGTCCGGGAGGTCCTTCCCGGACGGATGTATTTTATCCCCCATACCACGGACAAGGAAGATCCCCTGACCATCTCGGAGGAACGGTTCATGGAGACGGTCTGCAGAGCGCCCATGCCGGTGGCCAAAGCCCTCTATCAGCGTCTCACCGGGATCAGCCCGGTCATGGGGGAGGAGCTGTGCCATCTGGCCTCGATCGACGGGGACTTATCGGCTGGCCAGATCTCGGAGGCGGAGCAGGTCCATCTTTATCATACGATGGCCAGGACCATGGAGGATATCCAGGCAGGGGCCTTCTGGCCCAACATCTTATATGAAGGGGTGGAGGAGGTTTCTTTTGACGCGGCGCGGGCCGCCGGCAGTGGGGCAGCCATCTCCGAAAAAGCAGGGTCCGATCCCTATGGAACGGTCACAGCGGATCTGGGAGCGTCCGGGGAGGCTGCGGCAGAAAATGATCAGCCCTCTGACCTGGGAGAAGACCTGTCGGAAGGCCCTCTGACGGACTGGAGCGACGGGGAACCGGTGGAATTTGCCGTCCTGCCCCTTACCTGTTTTCAGGGGAAGGGCTACAGTGCCCGCCCCTTTTCCTCCGTCAGCAGCATGCTGCAGACCTACTATGCCTCTAAGAACACGATCACCCGGATCCGCCAGCGGTCCTCCGATCTTCGGCGGGTGGTCCAGACCGCGCTGGAGCGGAACGTCAAGAAATATGATCTGCAGGAAAAGCAGCTGAAGGATACGGAAAAGCGGGAAAAGTATAAAATTTACGGGGAGCTTTTGAACACCTACGGCTATGGGATCGAAGAGGGAGCCAAGGAGTTTACCTGTCTGGACTACCACACCGGCAAGGAGGTGAAGATCCCCCTAGATCCGCAGATGACCGCTCGGGAAAATGCCCAGCGCTATTTCGAAAAGTATAATAAGCTGAAGCGCACCTATGACGCCCTGGGCGGGTTGATCCTGGACACCAAAAGGGAGATCGATCATCTGGAGTCCATCAGCGCGGCCTTGGACATCGCGCTCCAGGAAGCCGATCTGGTGCAGATCCGGGAGGAGCTTGCAGAGTACGGCTACATCAAAAAGCGCTACCCTAAAGGCAAAAAGCCGAAGATCACCAGCAAGCCCTTCCACTATCTGTCCACGGACGGCTTCCACATCTATGTGGGAAAGAATAATTACCAGAACGAGGAGCTGACCTTCAAGGTGGCCACCGGGAACGACTGGTGGTTCCACGCCAAACAGATCCCCGGCTCCCATGTGATCGTCAAGGCCGAGGGAAAGGAGCTGCCGGACCGGGTATTTGAAGAGGCCGGAGCACTGGCTGCTTATTATTCTAAGGGAAAGGACAGCGAAAAGGTAGAGATCGATTACATCCAGAAAAAGTCTGTCAAAAAAGTAGCCGGCGCCGCACCAGGGTTCGTGATCTATCACACGAATTACTCCCTGGTGGCAACGCCGTCCTGTCGGTTAAAGGAGATCTTGTAAGATCAAAAGATGGATCGCGGACCGTGGGGACGCCTTGAGCCAGGCTCGGTAGATCCCCGGACCGCAGGGACGCCTTGAGCCAGGCTCGGTAGATCCCCCGGACCGCAGGGACGCCTTGAGCCAGGCTCAGTAGATCCCCCGGATCCCAAGGTCCGTGTCCAATGTGTTCATGTTGTAGAGGATCAGCACGTCGGTCACATCCCCATGCTCCTGGATGAAGGCGGAGGGTCCCCATTTGTAGTACCGGGTGTCGAACACATAGATCGTTTTAAAGTTATGGATGAGGAAGGGCACCATAGAATTGGCATAGCTGTCCTTGATCAGCACCAGTCCCCGGTCTGTCTCGGCCTTCTCATTCGTGATCTGGATGAGGGGGTGGAGATTATTTAAAAAGAGGGAGTATTTATCCTTTTTCTCCACATAGTCTAAAGCGTACAGGCTATCTGTGGTCTCGCCTGTATCCTCATAAAAGACCGTGAGCGCTGCGGATGGGTCGGTGTAAACCTTGATCTCCTCCCCAGGACGGGAGTAGTCATTGACCTTAGAATAGATCGTCCCGCGAAAATCCTTGGTGGCCACCTCCATCTCCAGGTCTTCCAAGGCCACCGGCTCCAGCCCTTTTTCCCTGCAGAAAGCCAGATAGCCCGCGTAAGCCCCATAGGTGGTCCAATGGTGATCCAGCTTATAGTAGAGCGGCTCCGCTCCCTCTTTCTTGTGATCTAAAAGCGCCTGGGTGCAGTCGATCTGGTGGATGGCGGCTGTCTCATAGATCTGGGCCGCTGTGGCCAGCTGCTCCTTACCCAGGCCCGAAAAGGCAAGGGCCGGCAGCTTATCCTCATAGATACAGACCGCCGTAGGGACCAGCATCAGATCTACCTCCACCGGCTGGTCTTCCAGCTTTTCGGCAAAGGTCTTTAAGATCCCTGCGATCTGCTCCGTGTTCTGCGGTTTTTGGTAGGCTTCGATCAGATAGCCCTCCTCCCCCACATAGACCTGCCCGATCTGCCGCCTTCCCGCCAGGATCTCGGTCCTGGTCTTTAAGCTGATAAAAAGGTCTCGGAAAGGGAAATGGTCGCAGAGATAGGAATTGATCTCTTCCATAAAGCTCCCGCTCTCCACAGCCTCCCAGGTCAGCTGGGGGAAGGCCTGGAGGTAGCGGTTCTCATTCTCAGAAAAGTCCTTCTTCGCAGAGGTTAAAAAGCCGATAGAGAGCGCCAGGACACCTGCCGCCAGCAAGGCGGGCAGGAGGGCGCGGTAGGTTCTTTCTTTATCCATGAGCAGGTGTATTTCCTTTACTTTTCCTTTACTTTTGATCGTGGCGGCATGTATGTCAAATGCCGTGGCAACCGCATGGTGGTCACCCGTCCGTCTCTGGATACCAGGCAGCCGACTCACATAACATGCATGCTGTCTTAAAACCGGAAATATAAGAACGGGTTATAGGTATCGCCTACCAGGTAGGCGGTCGTCAGGAGAAATAAGCCCACATAGCCCAGACCGGTCAGCAGGGAGAGCAGGCGCTTGACGCCGCTCCCGACCCTTTCGCACTTCTCCTGGAGCCAGGGGTAGAGAGGAAAGGCCAGAAGGACCGCCGTGAGGAGGACTAAGCCGTACTCCTGCAGATACCAGAGACATTCCTTCCCTACCCATCCATTGCCCGCCATCCCAGCCATAGCTGTGAGATAGCTGCCCAGGGCCTGCATATCGTCGAACACGAAGAGCACAAAGCCCACCACCACGATCAGGATCGTATAGCCATGGCGGAGGATGGCGTGGAGCTTTTCCAGCTGCTTTCCCCACACATATTTTTCCAATACCAACAAGATCCCATAGTACAAGCCCCAGAGGACGAAATTCCAGGCCGCTCCGTGCCACAATCCGGTCAGGAACCAGACGATCAGCATGTTGCCCAGATGTCTGGCCACGCCCTTCCGGTTCCCGCCCAGTGGGATGTATACATAATCCCTAAACCAGGTGGACAGGGAGATATGCCATCGCCGCCAGAAATCCGTGATCGACACCGCGCTCAATGGGTAACGGAAGTTCTCCGGGAAATGGAAGCCCAGCATCCAGCCCATCCCGATCGCCATATCGCTGTAGGCGCTGAAATCAAAATAGAGCTGCAGGGTAAATGCGGCCGCTCCCAGCCAACAAGCCGCCGCAGAGATCTCCCCTGCCGTGCCTAAAAGGCGCAGTTCCTCCCACAGAGCCCCTGCCTGGTTGGCGATCAGGACCTTTTTGAACATCCCCTGCATGAACCGCAGGATGCCCCGCTCCATCTCCTCCCCAGAGGTGGACCGTCGGTGCAGCTCCTCATTGACCGTGGCAAAACGGACGATAGGCCCTGCCACCAGCTGGGGGAACATGGACACATAGGTCAGGTAGGTCAGATAGTCCTTCTCCACCGGCACCTCTCCACGGTACAGATCGATCGTGTAGCTCATGGTCTGAAAGGTGAAAAAGCTGATCCCGATGGGGAGTCCGATCTCAAGGAGAGGGAATGCCGTGCCAAACACCCCGTTCACCGTCCCGATCACAAAGTCCGCGTATTTAAAAAAGGCCAGCACCGAAAGGTTGATCAGCACGGAGCAGCAGAGGAAAAACCACTTTTTCCCCTGGGTGCTGCCAAAACGGGTCATGAGCCGGCCATTGGTATAGTCCACCGCCGAGGCGAAGAGCATCAGCAGGATGTAGACCGGCTCTCCCCATGCGTAAAAGACCAGGCTGAAGGCCAGCAGGATCCCGTTCTTCAGAGGGATCACAAGTCTCTGCCCACGCCCCTTTCCCACCAGACAGATCAGGGCGGTCCCATGATACAGGACCAGGCATAAGGGCAGAAAAAAGAACAAAAAAGGAATGCTGCTAAAGACCATATCCCTCTCCCGCCCTACTGGATCCCTGCCTGGATGATCTGGCGGATGGCATCGGCCTGCTCAGAGATGACCAGGTAGACATAGTTGCCCTGTACCTGCACGGAGCTCTTATCCACGATCTGGAACTGATCCGGCAGGTAATTCTCCATCTCCGACCGCTTCTGGTCGATCACCGTCTGGAGGGCGGCGCTCAAAGTCCCGGTGCTCCCGCTGTCCTTTGCCTTTAAGATCACAACCGTCTCCGCTGATATGGCCGCCTCGGACATGGAGAAGACATACTCGTCCAATGTGCTCACATCGATCCCGTAATAATTAGCGATAAAATCGTCCGGGACCACCATGGGGGCGTTCAGCGCTACCTTCTGACCGATCTCCTCATAGATCCCCGCCACGCTCTTGCCGCCCTGCTGGGTATCGGAGGCTGGCGCATCTGTCACCTGCCCATCCGTCGGCGCCTGCCCCTGGGTCTCTTCCTGGGAGGCCGATCCGGCAGCAGCGCCATCTCCTCCCGGAGCATCGGTCCCGGCCTGCTGTCCATCGGAGGTCTCTGCATCTTTCACGGTTTTATCTGTCTTGTCATCTGTGTCCTTATCCTTCTCTTTATCGGCGTCCGCCTCCTTTGAAGCCTTTTCGTCCTCTGCTCCCTTTGGCGCCTCCGTTTTTTCAGCGTCTTTATCGCCCTTTGCCCCGCTATCCTTCTCTGGAGCATCCTCGCTCCCGCTCCCGTCCTTGGCGGCTGTCGTCTCCGCTCCTGTCTGTGCCTCTGTCCCGGCTGCGGTGGTCTGCTCCGGCTTCTCCGCCTGTCCGCAGGCCCCTAACATGATCACTGCCCCCAGGAGGCAGACATTTTTTCTAAGGTCGATCTTCTTTCTCATCTATCCGGTTCCTTTCCTCGCTCGTCTATCTTTCTCGGCTCGTTTCTTCTTTTCTGCTCGTTCTTCTTTTCTGCCTGTTCTTCTTTCTCTGTTCGCTCTTCTTAAGCGCTTGTTCTTCTTTTCCGTCGTTCTTCTTTCTCTTCTCGCTCTTCTTAACCGCTTGTTCTTCTCTTCCGCCCGTTCTTCTTTCTCTGCTCGCTCTTCTTAACCGCTTGTTCTTCTCTTCCATGACCGCAAGGTACTGCGGCGGTCAGATAGACGACCCTAAAAAGGGCCGTCCCGGTCACTTCATGATATGGTTACAAAACACTTTTGGAAGGGATCTTACTGCTCTGTCTGCTGCCCTTCTGTTTCCTGCTGGCCTTCATTGGTCTGCTGAGCGGTCTTTCCCACGCCGTCTGCCGGATAAGCGCAGGTCCCCTCGATCTGGGATCTGGCATATTCCCGCAGCACCAGGGACCAGACATCATAGGCCGCCGTGGTCTGATGGACATAGTTATCGCTGCAGTATGCTGGCGCCAGATCGCCGTTGGCATCGGACAACGGGGTGGCCAGATCCATAAAGCCCCAGCCATTCTCCAGGGCCATCTGCTTTAACAGCTCATTGAACATGCGGATATTGTCATTCTGCAGGTTCCCCTTGCCCTTGCCCCGCAGCGTGTAGGTCATGCTGATCACATGGATCTGGGCATCAGGACAATTGGCCTTGATATTGGCGATCACCTGGGCGTAGCAGGCACAGGTATCCTGCAGGGTCCCCATGTTCATATCATTTAAACCAAAAAACAAAAACACCTTCTTCGCCTGCAGCATCCCCAGAGACTCCCATACTGGGCGCTGCTGGCCCTGAAAGATCGGATGGACGCTCTTGCCGCCCACCGGCCACAGGGCATTATGGACGGAAAAGCTGCCGGAGGCCAAAAACTGCATCCGGCCCAGATAGGTGTTCCGCCGCCCTACGGCATAATTGCGGAAGCCCATCATCACCGAATCCCCCACGAACACCGAGCCGTCAAAAAAAGCGTCGATCTCTTCCTCTGTAGCGGCCACAGGCAGCGTCTGCTCCTGTGCTCCGGCTGTCTGGGATGCCCCATCACCGCCTGTACCCGGCCCGTCCTGGGCCGTCCCGTCCCGATGGATCACCGTCACGTCACCAGCCGGCGCGGCAAAAACAGAAGCGGGACTGGTACCGGCGATCAAAAGCGCCGACAGCCCGCTGAACAATCGATATCTCCATACCTTATCCATACTTGAAACCTGCCTCTCTCCTCTGGGCATACCCGAAGCCATGTCATCCTCATCCCTATGCATCCCCATGGATACAATATACTGGTCCTGCCACGTATACGATGGCCCCCGATGTATCGGCTCCACTGCGCACGAACCCTGCAGCAAAATGACAGCAAAAGGGGACTCGCTGATCCATGACAGCAAAAAGGGGACTCGCTGATCCCCAGGCATGCTCTGCTTTATGTACTATGTCGAAAATTGTCAAAACACCTATAAAGCATACCCCAAACCCGGCTATTTTTCAAGTAGATCTTTCGTCTCTTTCGCATATTTTTATTTCTTTTTATTTCCAATCTCCCGCATGCTCTGAAGGGTAAAACGCATACCTTTTTCGGCGCTGGTCCACGCCCTGTTATCAGCCCTGGACCAGAGCTTTTTATCGCCCCAGGTTCCCCCTTTTTTTCTTCTTTAAGATGATGCCGCTGTCTGGATCCGTCAGATAGCGCAAGAGC
The DNA here is from genome assembly GCA_910585635.1 of uncultured Lachnospiraceae bacterium. GTDB lineage: Bacteria > Bacillota > Clostridia > Lachnospirales > Lachnospiraceae > Caccovicinus. Next base: position 45,528 of record CAJUFE010000034.1, read on the forward strand.
CCCTGGCAGCCCTCCAGCACATCCTCGTAGGTACGGTCAAAATCGCCGGTATACCAGGGATCCGCCACCTCTTCATCCCGCCCGGCAAATTCCAGGAGCTTGTGGACCTTCCCCTCCGGATCGCCCCCCAGTATCCGGCGCATATTGCTGATGTTCCAGTTGTCCATGCCGATGAACAGGTCATAGAGGGGCTGATCCGACCGCGCCATCTGCCGGGCCGTCTTCCCCGCCGTGCTGATCCCCACCGAGCGCAGCTTCTCCCTGGTCCCCCGGTGTACCGGGTTCCCGATCTCCTCTGTGCTGGTGGCGGCAGAGGCGATCTCGAACTGGTCGGCGAGCCCGGCCTTTCGGACTAAGTCCTTCATCACGAACTCGGCCATGGGACTCCTGCAGATATTGCCGTGGCAAACAAATAGTATTTTTATCATCTTGAATATATCCTTTCATAAGCCTTTAAACCTTGATATATCGGGCTTCTTGGCACTTTTCTTCATTTTTGTATTTTGCCCTTACCTTACGCAAATCTATGTAAATCTACGCAAATCCATGAGCAAATGGTGTAGTAAGTGGTGTAGTAAATTGGTGTATCTTTCAACTTGATCTTCTTTGGTTTCCCTGTATATCGGTATCTTTACACGCAGGATGCTCCTGCGTTGTCCGACACTCGTCAAACACATCTGCAAACAATGTGTTTTCCTCGTTGCTCGCTCAAATCAATGATTTTCGCCATTTGCTCCGCAGCACGGTCATAACTCGCATGAGTGTAAACATTCAGTGTAACGCCTACATCAGAATGTCCCATTACATACTGCAAGTTCTTGATATCCATCCACAACGATTTCCGTTTTCACTTTCTTGCGGCGTGCAAGGATATTGTTTAGACTTTGAAAAACTTCATCCGTCATAGGAATATAGCGGCAACCACATTCTGTCTTGGTTTTCTCGACATAATATTTCCCGCCACGTTCCCGGACGCTTGTGATCGTACTGTAACCTTTGCCGTCATTATGCAGCTTCATGATCCATTGCTGTGCGTCTGATACTTTGATATCCCTTATCTGGCGATAACCAAAATCTTCTTTCTTGACTAAATTCAGCACAAAATTATAGCCTACTTTGGTGTTATAGCGCACACCTTGTTTCAAACTGATGTATCGCTCTAAAAGGACAAGCACGGTAATCTTTCCGGCAGCATAATCAATCCCGTCATCAAGCTGTTTTTGGATTGTCTTTTCCTTTTCCCGCAGTTCCTTTAAATCAGAGGAATAAATGGTCTGTCGTTTCCCACGGATATCCTTATACCGATATTGATAAATCAAGTCTTTTCTCTGGCTCTCTCCTGTCCGCAGGATTCTTCCTTTATTGTCTTTTCGCTTCTCGGACATTGTCAAACTCCTTTCCGTGATGGAAAGAGCCTTGATATGACACGTCCATTGTATCATATCAAGACTGATTTTACATCACAAAATTTCAATAAATCCGGGCGTGGGCGGTGTCCTCCGGGTTCTGCAATTCTTCCAGCGTGAGGTTCGTTGTCACGATCAACGGCTTTCCGCTGCGGTATCGGCTGCCAATCACGTTATAGACTTGCTCTAAGCCGTATTCCGTGCCACGCTCCATAAGGGCGTTGGCGATACACCCGGCAAAATAGCTTTTCTCTGTGCCGACACTTCCCCACAAGATCAGCCCGTGGTCCTCCGCTTTCATCAGCTCCCAGCACTCCACATCGGGCATAGTCCATTTGCGGGCATTTCCCGTTGTCGTTCTCAAACGTCCATTCCCGCATAGCCGGGTCGGTGAAGCCCTTTCTTTTGAGCCGTTCCACTTCCTCCCGGTGCTTGTAGGGGTCTATGAAATAAGTATCTGATGTGCTGAACGGGTAAAACTTTTCCTCGGTGAGCTATTCAAGGGATACTTCCCGTTACCGCCGCTTATCCCTGTCACGCCATGCGTTGATAGCTGCATAATATATAACCACTCTGCAAAAGGCATTAAATGTATACTCGATATGTTCCTTGTATGCTTCTGCGCGATCCATGGCATTTCTTTTACCTCCCGATCGCTATGTTTTCTTGATTTCTTATGCTTCACTTGGCGTTTCGGTTTTCTGTATGCTTAACTTTTTGTATGTGTTGACATACAAAACAGCCGCAAGCAATATCGAAAGAATGTCGGCTACCGGCTGCGCCCAAACTAACCCGGTAAGTCCTAAGACTGCTTTCAGAATGAACAGGACAGGAATGAAAATGATCCCCTGTCTGCTCAAATTGATAACCAGCGAAGCTGTGGCTGCTCCCATAGCTTGTAAAGCGTTGGTAAGGACATAGAACACGCCGAAAATGGGACTCGTTGTAAGTA
>CAJUFE010000035.1 GCA_910585635.1 uncultured Lachnospiraceae bacterium
TCCATATGGGTCATCCATATCCCGCTGGGATAACAGGAGCGTGGGCACCCAGTCGCCTGCATACATCTGTACCAGCGCATATCGATACTCATCGCCAGGGATCGCCGCCCCGTACGCATAGGAAGCCGCCTGCTGGAGGATGGCACGGTACTGCTCCAACGCCTCCTCTGTCTCCGACCGCTGGGACTTTGTCTGCTCGGACGACCCCTCCGTCTCGGAGGGATCCGGGCCGTCTGTGGGGTCTGACAGATCCAGCCCCGACGCCTCCAGCACCTGGGCGATCAGCTCTTTATCCTCTTTGATCTCCTCCATCACGAAATCCGGGATATCCTGGGCCGTGAAGGACGACACTTCCACCTCTCCGCCTTCTGTCATGACCGCCATCTCCCCGGCCCTGACCACGTCCCATCCGCCGTCCTCTATCTCACAGAGCACCTTGCCCTCCAGCAGATAGACCTTCATGGTGTCACCGCCTGCCAGGACCTCCACCCAGCCGCAGGTACCCCGGATCCCCACCGCCATATTGCCGGTGCGGATGTCCAGGGTCTCATCCTCCTTTAACGGCTCCTTGATGTTAAAGAACAGGCTCCCGGCATCCACTAAGATCTCCAGCTCCTTCTGCCTCCGCTGGATGGAGATCTGGCTGGACACATCCATCTTCGCCAGCCGGAGGCTGTCCAGGTTGAGCCAGGCGTAGCTGGCCGCTCTTGTTTCCATATGATAGCCGCTGTACAGCTTCATCTCCGGGACAGGAGTGACCTCCCGCCCTCGCCCGTTGGCGATATCCACGGTCCCCTGGGTCTTCATCAGCTGGATCTTTGACGCTGTATGACGGCGGGAACAGCCTGTGCAGATCAGGCCCATGCACAGGATACCGGCCAGCATGGCTGCCAGCCATACCGAACAGCGTTCCCTGCCCTTGCTCCTCTGTTTTTTCCCTTGTCCTTTTGCTCCTTCTCGCTCCATCTTCTCTACTCCATCGTACACGATCTTATCATCACACCTGTATATCATCGCATACATCGTTGCATGGAGATCTTGGATCTATACAACGACCGGCGGGATGATGCACCGCCTCATCATAGCGCGGCAGCAGCCGTCGCCTGCCTATCCATTTTCCCGGTCTTCACGGATCAGCCCCTTAAGCGCCCCCACGGCCACCTTGATCGCCGCCTCGGTGTCATGGATCTGCTCGTCGGGCAGACCTAAGGCCCTGCGGGTCTGGTTCGCCACCACCAAAAGGACGGATCCGCAGCGGGCCCGGCGGACCCCGGCCACGATAAAGAGGGCCGCGGACTCCATCTCCGAGGCCAGCGCGCCGCACTTCATCCAGGCATCCCATTTATCGTTCAGCTCATAGGCCACCGGCATGGTGTCGGGGGAATGCTGGCCGTAGAAATTGTCCTTGCACTGCACCACGCCCATATGGGTCCGCAGGCCCAGCGCCTTCGCGCTCTCCCGCAATGCCGCGGTCACGGCAAAGTCCGCCACCGCCGGATACTCGATCGGGGCATACTCCTTGCTGGTCCCCTCAAAGCGGATCGCCCCGGTGGCGATCACCACATCCCCGCCTAAGATCTCCTTCTGCATCCCGCCGGAGGTACCCACCCGGATAAAGGTATCCGCGCCGCAGTGGATCAGCTCCTCCATGGCGATCGCGGCGGAGGGGCCTCCGATCCCCGTGGACACCACGCTCACCAGCTCTCCGCTCAAGCGCCCTGTATAGGTGGTATATTCCCGGTTCTGGGCCACCTTCTTTGATCCCTCAAAATGGCTGGCGATCTTCTCGCACCGCCCCGGGTCCCCGGGCAGGATCACGTAGCGGCCCACCTCCCCCGGCGCCACCCCGATATGATATTCCCGGCCTCCCTGCGCGTAGACTAATCCCATGCTGCACCCCTCCTTTTATCATCAGTGATGGAACAGCCGGATCCCCGTAAAGGCCATAGCCATCCCATACTTATCACAGGTCTCGATCACCTGATCGTCCCGCACAGAGCCGCCTGGCTGGGCGATATACTTGACCCCGCTCTTATGGGCCCGCTCGATGTTATCGCCGAATGGGAAGAAGGCGTCGGAGCCTAAGGCTACATCCTCCATCTGGTCCAGCCATGCCCGCTTCTCTTCTCTGGTAAATACGGCAGGCCGCACCTTGAAGGTCTTCGCCCACACATCATCCCCCAGCACATCCATGTACTCGTCGCCGATATAGACATCGATGGCATTATCCCGGTCCGCCCGCTTGATCCCATCCACGAACTGGAGGCCCAGGACCTGGGGCGCCTGCCTGAGGGCCCAGTTATCCGCCTTCTGCCCGGCAAGCCTGGTACAGTGGACCCTGGACTGCTGGCCCGCGCCGATACCGATCGCCTGGCCGCCCTTCACATAGCAGACGGAATTAGACTGGGTATACTTTAAGGTGATCAGGGAGATGATCAGGTCCAGCTTGGCCGCCTCCGGGATCTCCTTATTTTTCGTTACCACGTTCGCCAGCAGCTCATTATCGATCGGCAGCTCGTTACGCCCCTGCTCGAACACGATCCCGAAGACCTGCTTACGCTCAATAGGCTCCGGCACGTAAGCCGGATCGATCTGGATCACATTATAATTGCCGTTCTTCTTTCCCTTCAAGATCTCCAGCGCCTCCGGCTCATAGCCAGGGGCGATCACGCCATCGGAGACCTCCCGCTTGATGATCTTGGCCGTGGACACATCGCAGACATCGGACAGGGCGATAAAGTCTCCAAAGGATGACATCCGGTCCGCCCCTCTGGCCCTGGCATAGGCGCAGGCCAGCGGCGACAGCTCTCCCATATCCTCCACCCAGTAGATCTTCTTCAGCACATCATCCAGCGGCAGCCCCACAGCCGCCCCTGCCGGAGATACATGCTTAAAGGAGGTGGCCGCCGGGAGCCCCGACGCCGCCTTCAGCTCCCGCACCAGCTGCCAGCCGTTGAAGGCGTCCAAAAAATTGATATAGCCAGGACGGCCGCACAGCACCTGGATCGGCAGCTCCTTATCCTCGTTCATAAAGATCCTGGACGGCTTCTGGTTCGGGTTACATCCATATTTTAACTGTAATTCTTTCATCTTTTCCTCCCTATCTCGATCTCGTTACCTTTCACACATGACCTCATTCCCCATGCTTGTTCACGATCCTGGTCTCATAGCGGCCTGTGGCGATATCGATGCACCGCACGAACAGAGACACCTTATTATCCGCGTTCAAACTATCCCACAGCATCTTGGTAAAGCTGTCGATATCCCCTTGGATCTTCACCCGCTTTGGTTCTCCCTCAAAGCTGGGCAGGGGATCCCCGTCATGGGCATAGGTGTGGATAAAGCGTCCCTCCCCGGCCGCCGGAGCCTCGTAGGCGAAGGTGTAGCGGTTGCAGCCCTCCTCATCGGCGCCGTTGCTCTTTAAGATCGACAGGGCGTAATTGTACCGGCCGTCCTCGATGTGCATGATCCCGGAGATCCGCGGGGTGTTATTCGGCGCGTCCGGCTCGAACCGACGGCCCCGCAAGGACTGCTCGAAGGTCATCTGCCTGTCCATCCCCTCATAGATCGTATCCGTCTGGTCCCCGTTGGTCACGATCGTCTTGTTCCCTAAGACGCGGACCGGCGCATAGATGATCAGGCTGGGATCCGTCATCTTCGACGGGTCGAAGGCCTGGGTCCGGATCCCCTCCCCGTCCTCCACGAACACACGGTTGCGGCTGTTCTCACTGCGGCCCATGATAAAATAGGCCGCCACCGCCCTCCTCCCGTCCTCTGATCTTCCGATCACGATCCCTCTTCCCGGGTAGGCATTGCTCTTTAGTTCCTCTGCTAATGAAAGCATCTCCATATCGGTCTCTCCCTTCTTTAACCCTTGCTGTGTATCCTTAGGTCCTCCTGCTCCCTCCGGCGGCCCGCCCCATAGGTGCGAAAGGCCGTCTGCCGCTCTCCAGATGCCGGGCTGTATGACAGAGACAAAATGCATGACAGCGGCAGATACTTGGCGGAGGCAAAAACTCTGGCAAAGACAAACGCTTGGCGGAGACAAAAAGCCTGGCGGGAACAAAAAAGACCGCCGGGACACACAAAAACAAGGTGCCCAGGCGGTCGGCTGTCTTACGTACGTGCTCCCTGTGGTGATCTCCACGTTCCGCCAGTTGCACGTCCTATATCTTTATCATAAATGATCCGCCGAAGATCTGCAAGTGTTATCTTTACTTTTTTATCAAACTCTCTGCAAAGGCCAGGACCTTTTCGCCGTCGCCGGCGCCGTAATCCTCTGCCGGGATCACCTCCAGCGGCACGTTCTTTTCGGCGCACAGCGCCGCCATCTTATTTTTCAAGTACCCTACCTGGGGGCCTAACAGCGCGCAGTCCACGCCGTCCAACTGCTTTGCCATATCAAAGGTCGGGAATGCCTGGATCTCCACTTCCTTCCCCTGCCTTGCCGCAGCCTTTCGCATCTTCGTGACCAGCACGCTGGTCGAGATCCCCTGATCACAGAATAATCGGACAACTAACATCGTACATACCTCCATTTCGATCTTACCGCGCCCTTATGGCACTGGCGCGTCCTTCTTCCCGCATCTAGCCTGCACCGACACACTTACAGCTCTTGACCTATGCTGCCTGTCCGACGGCCCATCTTCATCAGCCATGATGCCGGATCACTTCAAACCGCTCCAGCCGGACCTCCTCATCTGGGGCGATTCCGGCCTTTTCTCTCGCGATCTTGATCTGCTCCTCCACCGTATCCACGCCGTCCAGATCCGGGAGCAGCAGCCCTCGCCTGCCACCCTTCGTCACGATCACGCCATAGCGCTTTACATCCAGCTCCTCCAGTGACGTGACCGGCTCTGCATCGCCCAGCACATCGACGCTGACCGACAGCATTTCCAGCTCATCCTCCCCCACCGGCGAGAACCGGGGGTCGTGGGTGGCCGCGCTGATGGCATTGTGGACGATCTCTTCTGCTATGGAAGGCTGGACCGCCTGTATCGTCCCGATACATCCCCTTAACCGGCCATCCTTCTTCAGCGAGACAAAGACCCCTGCCCTGCGGCCGGTCATCTCCGTCGGGAGCGCCTTTAAGCTCTCAGCCTCTGGCAGCTCTCCCGTCCGCACATACCCCTCGATGGTCCGGCGGGCCAGCCTTACATAGGCATCCTCCTGCTCCCTTTGCTTTATGATCTCTTCCCTTATCCGTTTTTCATACTGTCTCTTAAGATCCCGTCCCGGATCCCTGCCCCATGCGGTATAGGCGCAGATGCCGTATCCCACCCCGAAGGGCCCCTCATAGGATAAACGCTCCGTCACGATCTCCGTCCGGTCCAGCGCCCCCGCCAATATGGTAAAGGCCCGGTGCCCGCACTCTCCTGCTCTCTCGCAGAAGTCTTCCGTAAAGTCAAAAAGCTCCCCAAATGTCCCTTCTCCCATCACCTCCATGATCCTCTCGTCATAGGCCGGACCCTCTTTCCGAAAACCGTAAGGTCCGTCCTCCTTGAGCCTGTGGGACAGATCGCCGCTGGCGATCACCACGGTCCTCCTGTCCAGATCCTCTGCCGCCTCCTGGATACACTGTCCCAGACGGTAATGCTCGGTAAGGGGCAGGCCGGACAGTCCGATCCGCACCAGCCCATAGCTCTTCCAGTACTTCTCCACGAAATACAGGGGGACCATGGTCCCATGATCCAATGCCTTATCCCTCTCCCCAAGCTTTCCGGCAGGCAGCCCCCTGGCCTCTGCCAGCCTGCACAGCTCATCCACAAACGCCTGGTCGAAAGAGCACCGGATCTTCACCTGTCCGGCGCCGAACCGTCCCAGATCCCCCTCTGCCCCTTTGCCGGGCGATATGTGGAAATAGTCCGCATACATGACCTGGTGGGGCGAGAGGAGCACGATCGTCTCCGGCTCCAGCTGCCCGATCCAGCGGCCCACCGCCTCATAGGCATCCACCGTCTTCTGGATCTTCTTTTCCTCTCCTCTCCCCACCTCCGGCACGATCAGTGGCGGATGGGGGACCATAAAAGCAGCTAAGATACCCATATCGCTCTTCTCCTCTCTTTCCACTCATGGTAAGCGGCTCATGTATAGATTATACTATATACAGCCGATCTTTTCCAGCCCCTAATTTTCGAAACGAAGATCTGATGGCGGACGGGGCTTTCTTACACAAAAACTGCCCGGCCAGCGGTCCATCCCATCCGCCTCTACCCGGTCCATATTTAAAATTTCGCCCAAGGCATTGACATATTTCCCCAAAGGTCATATAATACTAATAAAGGTGGGCAACAATGAGTGTCCACCAGAGCGTTGAAGCGGAGTGCTGCGTCAGCGGGCAGTGTTCCGTATAGCTCTCGACGGGTTGTATGTGCAGACCGCAAGCTGACTCCATGTACGCAGGACGTACAGACAGAAAACATTCAGGGAAGCTCTGCTTTTATGCAGGGCTTTTCTTTATGATCACGGAGGATCTATGGACAGACTACAGGAACGTGCGGTGGCATTCCGTCATCTGATGGACTATCGATATAAGATCATACTCGGCAGAAAAGGAAAAGCGACTGAACTGTCCATAAATTTTGAAGCATCCGACTTTTTTCATTTGATCGGGCTGCATAAGCTACCTGATATCATAAATGGTAGACTGCCATCTGCCAAGATCTTTTATGACTGTCTAAAAGGGAATATCACTTATGACCGCTTGACCCAAAGCGCATCCTTCAATAAACTCGGTGATCGCTTTACATACTTTGACCGTTTAGAAGAGATCCTTGACAGCAATGATATGATCTTTAAATGCAACACCGCGACTCTAAAAGGTTTTTCACGCATCATCGCCGACTATGAGTTGAAAAATATCTATGGTCCACTGATATTTTATCTGTTTATCGAAAAGCGTTCCTATTCACAAGATCAATATTGTAAGTCATTTATCCAAAATGATACCGTAGACTATACTTACGGCCAAACAAAGATGACTTTACTTTATAAAGAAAAAACACACATCAAGACCGGTGAGATCCAGGTACAATACGACAGGTCAACCGCCAAATGATAAACAAAACTGCCCGGCCAGCGGTCCATCCTTGCTGATCGGGCGATCTTTTCCTTCGATCAGGTCCTATCATCACTCTGTCTGCGGCCTGCTCCTGCAGCGGCTCCTGTCCCGCCTCACTTTCCCCTAGGTGTGTTCACCGGCCAGTCCGGCCTTCCCCCGGACAGGACCTTGTGGATCTGCTCCGCGGCCTGGGTGGCCATCAGGCGCATGCACTCTACCGTGTTGGAGCCGATATGGGGTGTGATGGTCACATCGTCCATGCCGAAGAGGGGCCAGCTTAAGTCAAAGGGCTCGCTCTCCAGCACATCCAGGAAGGCCCCTGCGATCTCCTTATGCTTGAGAGCCTTTGCCAGGGCCTCCTGATCCACCACCTCACCCCGGGCGCAGTTGATGAAATAGGCGGTCTCCTTCATCATCGCAAATTCGGCCTTCCCCACGCACCCACGGTTATCCTTTTTCGCAGGCATATGGAGGGAGACAAAGTCCGACCTGGAAAAAAGTGTATCCCAGTCTACCAGCTCTACATACACGGGCGTGTGCTCCGGTCTCGGGTGGGGGGTGTAGGCGATGATCTTCATCCCCAGTCCGTAGTACGCCTTCTTGGCCACCGCGCTGCCGATCCGCCCCAGCCCCACGATCCCTAAGGTCTTTCCGGCTAAGTCCAGGCCTTTATTGTTATATTTAAAAAAGAAATCATCCCTTTTTAAGGCATCGCAGAACAGCTGGGTCCTCTTCGCCGCCATGATGATCGCGCCCAGGGTGAACTCGGCCACGGAATTTGTGGTGGCATCCGGCGTATTGGTCACCCAGATCCCCAGGGTGTCGGCGGCCTCCAGGTCCACATTGTTATAACCGGCCCCGTGGCGGGCCACGATCTTCAGCCTTTTCCCGGCCTCTAATACCGCCTTGGTACAGGGCGCGGTCCGCAGAAGGATCGCGTCACAGTCCGCCACATCCCGGATCAGGTCCCCCTCCTTCGCGCCGCTGCCCATCTTGACCTCATAGCCATATCCCAACAGATCCTCGATCGCCTCCCTGGCCACTGCCTGAGGCACTAATACTTTTGCTCCCATCGCTTCCTCCTTCTCATCTCCTGTTCCGGCTCCATCTTCCATCACCGTGGTCCACGACCATGCCGCCCACAGCAGCCTTCCATCTCCTATGATAGCACATCTTCTCCATCCGCGTGAAGCTTTTCCCCATAAACAAAAAGACCATCCCAACAGGAGGCTGCTCCTGGTAAGATCGTCTTTTTTGTCCCTCTGGGCCCTTTATCGCCCTTTCTTAAATTCCTCCCGGATCCACCGCCCGGACTGGCTCAAGTCTCCTTCCGTCCATCCGGACACCTTCCCGCATCCCGGCTGGAGCACACTGCTGGTCTCCGCCTTATCCGCCAGGTTCCAGCAACAGCAGCTTAGGTCATACTTCCGGATCAGCTCCATCCAGGCCGATGCCTGGGCGAAGTCATTGGCCCCGTTCCCTGACGCGTCACACATGCCGAACTCGCTGACGAATACCGGCAGCCCCTGCCGCGCACAGGCCTCGCACCGGTCCCTGAGCCAGTCGGTGTGGGTGGCCGCATAAAAATGGAGAGCATACATCACATTGCCGTCCTCCAGAGGATGCTCCAGAGCCTTATCGATCTCCTGGCTCCAGGTCGGGGTCCCCACGATGACCACCGCATCCGGGTCATGGCGGCGGATCGCAGGGATCACCGCCTGGGCATAAGACCGGATCTTCTCCCAGTCCGTGCCGGAATTGGGCTCATTGCAGATCTCATAGAGCACATTGCCCCTATCCTTCCATCGCTCTGCCATCTCATCAAAAAACCGGATTGCTTCCTCCTGATGGCGCAGGGGATCCCCGTCGCTCAAGATATGCCAGTCCACCACCACATACATCCCCAGCTCCGAAGCGTATGTAACCCCTTTATCCAGCAGCGCCTTCAGTTCCTCCTGATCTCCCCCGCTGCAATAACCGCCATACTCCTCCGTATACATGGCCAGCCGCACACAGTTGGTCCCCCAGTCATCCCTAAGCGTCCGGAAGGTCTCCCGGTCCACATACTGCGGGAACCAGGCGATCCCGTGGGTAGACATCCCATAAAGGGGATAGCGCTCCCCCTTCTCATCCACCAGCCCAGCCCCCTCCACCCGGAGCACGCCATGGGTCCCAAAAGGCGTATCTGGCTGAGCCGCCTCTGCAGCCCTTCCCACAGAGGGCAGCAACGCCGGCAGCACCAGAGACAGCACGGATACCAGCAGCAAAAGATCCAGCCAACGCCGCCCTCCTCCTGTCCATCCCTTCGTCATCCTCTCCATCCTACAGACCTCCTCTCCCTTTCCTTCAGTTACTTTTCACATCCATGCTAAAGAGTCTTATTGCGTAGAGATGTTGCAAAAGGTCCGCTCCGGGAGGGTCCTGTCACAACGTCACCACGCTCTCGCTCCATGAAAAACGTAGCGGCGGGAGGGGGGAGCATGTAACGGGACCCTAGCGGAACGTCGGCGCTTAGCGAGGTCTTTCACGAGCTTAGCGTCCGTTACGTTCCGGTCGGAGCGAGAGCGCGTCCCATTACATGCTCCCCCCTCCCGTCGCGGACCCTTTAAAAGCAACTTACCTTCATTATATAATGATCCCCCTCAAAAGCCAAGTCTTGACGCCTCCCCCAAGAAAACTTATAATAGATCCAGTACATAAAATACTCGGATACTGGACCTAAAGCCCCTATCCCGGTACAGGAGGAGATACTCTGATGGAAAAAAAAGCAACCTACACTGGAAAAGCCATCGGTCTGGCCGCGATCCTGGCCGTAGTCGTCCTGCTGGTATTGACGATCTCTACCGGATGGTTCATGAGTTCTTCCCAGGATGCTACGGAAAATGCGGTGCATAATATCAGCGAGTTCTATCTGGAAGAGCTTTCCGACCAGGCGGGACGTCAGCTGCAGAACAGCTTAGATCAGACAGCACGTGATCTGGATACTGCCCTCCATGTGCTCCAGAAAGGAGATCTGGCCGATCGGCCATCCCTGCAGCATTATATCGCCAATATGTCCCAGGTCTATGGCTTTGACTTTTTTGCCCTCGTGGATGCGGAAGGAACGGCCTACACGGCTGACAGCGTCTTTCCCGGACGGTCGCGGCTGTCCTTTCTCTCCAAGACCGATCTTACCGGACCAGATATCTCTGTGGAGCAGCCTGAAGGCGACCAGGATATGATCACCATCGCCGTCCCCATAGGGGACCTTCCATTTGACCGCACCACCTTGATCGGCGGTGTGGTGGGGATCGACACCAGCACCCTGTCCGAGCGCCTTGCCCTAAAGAACGACGAGAACCTGATCTTCTCTAATGTGATCTTAGGCGATGGCTCCTATATCGTTAAGACCCCCCATTACCATCTGGAAGATAATGAGAACATCTTTTCGGCTCTGGAAGAGCAGGCCATCTTCCAGGACGGGTCCTCTGTTGAAAAGATGCGGGCGGATATCCAGGCCGGGCGGAGCGGCACGATCGCTTATCACCTGAAGAACAGCATGCATTATACTTATTATGCCCCTGCGGAGGGGACCTGCTGGTATCTGACCACCACGATCCACTACGAGACGGTCAGCACCAATGTGGAGATCGTCCGCGCCACGATCACCAGGAACAGCATGATCCAGCTGGGTCTGGTCCTTCTGGTCCTGTCTGCCGTGTTCTTTGTCTATTTTGGGCAGCGGCGCAAAAATGAGATCCTCCACCTGGAAAAGATCAAGGCTGAGGAGAGCAGCAAGGCCAAAAGCCTGTTCCTCTCCAATATGTCCCACGATATCCGCACCCCCATGAACGCGATCACTGGCTTTACGGATCTGGCGATCCAGCATGAGGGCGACATCGATACCACCCGCATCCATGACTATCTGGTGAAGATCCGCACGGCCAGCAGCCATCTGCTGAACCTGATCAACGACGTGCTGGATATGAGCCGGATCGAGAGCGGGAAGATCCAGCTGGATATCGTTCCCTGCGATCTTTATTCCATCCTCCAGGGGATGGAGACGATCCTACAGGGGCAGATCCAGGAAAAGGGGCAGACCCTGACCATAAAGACCGTGGATGTGGCGGACAGCTATGTCTGCTGTGATAAACTGCGCTTGAACCAGGTCCTGTTGAACCTTCTGGGGAACGCGGTCAAATTTACGCCGCCAAAGGGTACGATCTTGCTGTCCCTGTCCCAGAAAAGCTGTCCAAGGACCGGCTATGCCGCCTATCGCTTCTGCGTGAAGGATAACGGGATCGGCATGTCCAAGGACTTTGCCAAAAAGGTGTTCGAGCCCTTCGAGCGGGAGCGCACCTCCACGGTCAGCGGCATCCAGGGCACTGGCTTAGGGATGGCGATCACCAAGAACATCATCGATCTGATGGGAGGCTCTATCTCTGTGGAGACAGCCTTAGGGGAAGGCACCACCTTCACCATCGATCTGGAGCTGGCCTTATGCAGCAGAGACCAGCTGGCGGGGGGTTTAGGCGGGTCTCAGGCCGATGACCAGGACGGGCCTGACTTTAAGGGAAAGCGTATCCTCCTGGTAGAGGATAATGAGCTGAACCGGGAGATCGCCACCGAGATCCTGCTCCAGTATGGCTTCGAAGTGGAAGAGGCTGAGGACGGCTCTATAGCGGTGGAGATGATCCGACAGGCACAGCCGGGACGATACGACTTGATCTTGATGGATATCCAGATGCCTGTCATGGATGGCTACGCGGCCACCCGCCAGATCCGTTCCATGTCCGGATCGGCCTATGCCACCATCCCCATCATCGCCATGACAGCCAATGCCTTTGAGGAAGATAAGCGGACGGCAATGGAAAACGGCATGGACGGCCATATCGCCAAGCCTGTGGACGTGGATCTGCTGGTCCAGATCCTATCCCAGATCTTGAAGCGATAGGGGACCGGCCTCCCGGGTCCTGGCTCGTTCTTCTTGTTATCTATGTTAGGATGTTGGGGGCAAAGCGCCTTTTGCCCCTAGGCTCACTATGAAGATCCGCCTCCGGAGGGGCGGCATGCATCCAGGTATGCCACATGCACCCGTAAGCTTTATGTGGGGCGGTGTGTCCGCTCCTGGGTGCATAAAGGTTTGGAGGGTTCATATGCTGGTATCCACAAAAGGACGTTATGCCCTGCGCATCATGATCGATCTGGCCGAACATCGGTCAGAAGGCTACATCCCCTTAAAGGAGACGGCCCGCAGGCAAGATATATCGGAAAAATATCTGGAAGGGATCTTGAAGATCCTGGTCAGGAATAAGCTCCTTGCCGGTCTCAGGGGCAAGGGCGGAGGCTATCGACTGACCAGACCGCCGGAGGATTACCCCATCGGGGATATCCTGCGGCTCACGGAGCTCTCCCTGGCCCCGGTGGCCTGTCTGGAGGAGGGACAGCCCTCCTGCCCCCGGATATCCGAATGCCGGACCCTGTCCATGTGGCAGGGGCTGGACAAGGTGATCCGGGATTACCTGGACCATATCACCCTGGCTGACCTGATCGGCCAGGCTGAGCCGGGGGACGACTATGTGATCTGAAGCGCAGGCACAGCATCTGCCACACACCAACGGTCCGGGCTGTCATCAGTCCGGACCGTCTTTTACTGTGTTCACATAAACTGGCTCTGGTAGAGCCGGTAGTAGGCCCCTTTCTTCTCCATCAGCTGCCCATGGTCCCCCTCCTCCAGGATCCCTCCCTGGTCGATCACGAAGATCCGGTCCGCCTTTCGGATCGTGGAGAGCCGGTGGGCGATGATGAAGGAGGTCCGCCCCTTGAGCAGGGCCTCGATCCCCTGCTGGACCAAAAGCTCTGTGTGGGTGTCGATGCTGGAGGTGGCTTCGTCCAGGATCAAGATGGCCGGCTCCGCCACCATGGTCCTGGCAAAAGCCAGGAGCTGCCGCTGGCCGATGGATAGGCGGACGCCCCGCTCGCTGATCTCGGTGTCATAGCCATCTTCCAGCTCCATGATGAACCCATGGGCATTGACCGCCTTAGCCGCCCGGACGATCTGATCGTCGGTAGCATCCAGCCGCCCATAGCGGATATTGTCCCGGATGGTCCCGGAAAAGAGGAAATTATCCTGGGTCATGATCCCCAGCTGGCTGCGCAGGCTCCTTAAGGAAACCTGCCGCACATCCATGCCGTCTAAAAGGACAGCCCCCTCTCCCACCTCGTAGAAGCGGCTGATCAGGTTGACGATGGTGGTCTTCCCCGCTCCCGTGGGGCCTACCAGCGCGATCCGCTCTCCAGGTCGCACATGAAAGCTCACATCCTTTAAGACCAGCCGCTCCGGCTCATCGCCGTAAGCAAAGGAAACATGGGAAAAGCATACCTCGCCTTTAAGGGCCGGCAGCTGCGCTGCCCCTTTAAGATCTTGGATCCTCACCTCTGTATCCAGGATGTCGAAGATCCGCTCCGCCGCGGAGATATTGGTGGTCAGCTTATTATAAAAATTGGTCAGGTTCCTGATCGGGCTCCAGAACATGGCGATATAGATGGAAAATGCCAGGAAGGTGCCGATCCCCACCTGCTCCCCGCCCAGGATGCGGATCCCGATAAAGTACAGGAGAAAGCCGCCCAGCCCCCAGGTGATCTCCACCACCGGGCTGAACCCGTCGGCGATCACCACCGCGTCCACGAAAGCCTTCCTATGCTGGCCCACCAGATCGTAAAAGACCCCCTGGCTCTCCTTTTCCGCCGCAAAGCTCTGGATCACCCGGATGCCGGACAGATCCTCATGGACATAGGCATTCAGGTTCGAGGTCTTCTTCCGGTAGATCTGCCACCGTCTGTGGGCCCGGGTCTCGATCACGAACATCCCCACAGCCAGGATGGGCACTGCAAGGAGCGCCGCCAAGGCCAGCCGGGGGTTCTTGATCACCATGATCGCCGCCACGCACAGCACGGTGGCCATATCCGGGATCAGCTGGGTCACGCTGTCTGACAGCACGTCCTTTAATGCGTTCACATCCCCGATCAGCCGGGCCAGGATCTTACCTGTAGGACGGCTGTCAAAAAACTGCAGGTCCAGGGTCTGGATATGGGCATACAGATGCTGTCTGATATCTACCAGCACCTGCCCCACCACTGAGGCCATGATATACATCCTGGCTTTCGTCCCGGCCAAAAACAGAAGGAACAGCACGCCGGCCAGCAGCCCCAAACGGAACAGCCCTGCACGGTCCCCCCTTGCCACATAGACATTGACGGCCCTCTCGATGAGCAGCGGCGTCACCATACTGACCGCGATGGTCCCGGCCATGATCGCCAGTACCAGGGCCACCTCTTTTTTATAGTCGAAAAGATAACGGTACAGACGGAGCAGAGTCTCTTTTTTGGACATCCCGCTCTGCTCTTCATCCATCCGGCTCCCATTTACGCCCATATCTCCTCCTCTCCGTACTGGACCACATAGGTCTGATGATAGCGTCCTTTTAGCGCCATCAGCTCCTCATGGGTCCCCCGTTCCACGATCCGGCCATCCTCCAGGATCAAGATCTCATCTGCGTGCCGGACCGAGGAGATCCGGTGTCCGATGATGATCTTCGTGCTCTCCTCCAGCCCTGCTAACTGCCGCTCGATCTCCTTCTCTGTCTCCATATCCAGGGCCGAGGTGGAGTCATCCAGGATCAAAACGGGACTCTCCTTCGCGATCGCCCTGGCGATGCTGATCCTCTGCTTCTGTCCCCCGGAGAGACCGGTCCCCCGCTCCCCGATCACCGTATCATAGCGCTGTCCCAGCTCCATGATGAAGCCGTGGGCATCGGCCCGGATAGCCGCCTTCTCCACGCTGGTCTGGCTCACGGTGTCCTTCTTCCCCATCTTGATGTTCTCCGCGATGCTGTCGGAGAACAGGAACACATCCTGCATCACCACCCCGATCTGGCTCCGCAGGGCAACCAGGGGGATCTGGCGGATCTCCCTGCCGTCGATCCATATGGTCCCGGCCGATACATCATAGAAGCGTTGGATCAGGTTCACGATCGAGGTCTTTCCCGAGCCGGTCATCCCCATGATCCCCAGTGTCCTGCCCGCCGGAAGGTCAAAGCTGATCCCCTTTAGGATCTGCTGACCGTGGAGGGTCAAGTCTACCTGGTCGAAGCGGATGCCGCCTTGTATCTCGAAAGCGTCTGGCTGGCACAGCCCTCCATCGCCAGTCACAGCCCCTCCTTCTGCCATGCCCTCTCCGGCCCTTGCTCCTGGGTCTGCTCCCATGACCCGGATATCCGGCTCCTGGGCAAAGATCGCCCGGATCTTCTTCTCCGAGGCCAGGGCGGCGGCCAGGTCATTGCTCAGCCATCCCACCATCTCCATGGGCCAGACGATATTGCTGGCGTACTCGGAAAAAGCGCCCAGCTGCCCGATGGTCATCTGCCCCCGGATCACCAGGAGGCCGCCGGCCACGATGACCGTCATCAGGAGCACCTTGGCGAGAAAGGAGATGTTAGGCTGATAGCGGGCGATCAGCCTGGCCTGCTCCATGTTCAGCTCATAGAACCGTTTGTTGTGGCTTTCGAACTTCCTGTTCTCATAAGGCTCTCTGGCAAACGCCTTGACCGTCCGCACCCCGGCTATAGCCTCCTGGGCCACCGTGTTCATCTGGGCCGTCTCCTCGCTGATCTGGTCATAGACCGCCCCCAGCCCCTTTTCCAGCTTTACGGCGGTCACCATGATCAGGACCATCACCAGAAGGGGCGCCACGGTCAGCACCGGGCTGATCTTAAACATGCAGGTCACCATGATCGCGGTGTGGATCAGGCATTCCAAGATCAGCATCCCCACAAACCCGCAGGCATTCCAGATCCGGTCCACATCATCCTTCACCCGGGCCATCAGCTCGCCGGTGTTATGGCTGTCAAAGAACCCTACGGAAAGGGTCTGGATATGGTCGAACAGATCCTTCCTTAAATGGCTGCCGATCCCGGAGGCGGCATAGTCAAAGATAAATTCCTTTGTATACTGGAACACCCCACGGCCTAGTCCGATCCCCAAAAGCCCCAGAAGGAGCCGTGTCAAGAGTCCCAGCTGCCCGCCCACGATCACATCGTCGATGATCCGCCTGGTGATCTGGGGCGCGGCGGCATCCAGCAGGATACTGATCACCATGGACACCACCGCGATCACATACAGCGGCCAGTACCGTTTTGCATATCTCCATATGTTCTTCATCTTGTCCCCCTCGCTTTTGCTCTGCCCACCATAACAGCCTTCACGCGCCTGGCAGCAGGCTCTTATAACAAAAAAACCGCCCTAAGGCGGCATCTCCGCGCTCTGGCCGAGGGCTGCGGGCTTCTCCATGCTCTGCACAGATGCGCCGCCCCGACTCTATAGCGCGAAAAAAACCGCAGCCATCTCTGGCTGCGGTCCTGTCCGATCTTAAGCGCGGATAACGTGAACGGCCCCTAAGCGAGGCATCCCACGTCCGCTCCTGTAAGACAAGAAAAAAGCAGGCAGAGTGCGTCTTCACTGTTGACGATGATCGTCATATCCATCTTATGGTCCTTGTTATTATCTGTCCTTTTCATGGATCTGCCTCCTTTCTGTGGTCTTCGCATCTATTTTGGGAAAGCTCCTCCGGGCATTTCCTGGGAGCTTTTCCAGTGACTGTATCTTAGCATACAGCAGCTGCGAGGGGCTGTCAAGTGTTTTTTTTGGCATTTTCCGCAGCCAGGTCGTTTTCGCTGTAACCGTTCAGATAGGTCAGCGCGGGGTCTGCCCCCTTGGGCATTCACCGCGCTGACCGTACGAAGACGTGGTGGTCGCAAGCATCCGGCCCATCGCGCAGCGATCTTCAATGGCCGGATGCCGTAACAGTTCAGGGTGTCTGAACTGTTACCCTTTCACTCCTGTAGGGTCTTTAACCATGACAAATGGATTGAAAAGCCCCCTCATCTATGGTATCATCGTCCTATGCAGCCTTTATGCACTAGACCCATCATCACGAAGACATGCAGCGAGCAAGGAGGATCCCCATGGACTTTTATATCTTGACCTTATTTCCCGAGATGGTCATGAACGGCCTTAGCGCCAGCATCACGGGACGCGCCATGGAAAAGGGGGCGATATCGGTGGGAGCGATCGATATCCGGGACTATTCCCATGACAAGCATCACCATGTGGACGACGGTCCTTACGGCGGCGGCGCCGGTCTGGTGATGCAGCCGGGACCGGTGGTGGAGGCCTATGAAGCGCTGAGCGAGCGGCTGGGCAAGCGTCCCCGGCTGATCTACATGACCCCCCAGGGACGGGTCTTTGACCAGAAGCTGGCCGAAGAGCTGTCCATGGAGACCGAGCTGGTCTTCTTGTGTGGACACTATGAGGGGATCGATGAGCGGGCGCTGGAGCTAGTCTGCACGGACCAGGTCTCGATCGGCGATTACGTGCTGACCGGCGGCGAGCTGCCGGCTATGGTGATGATCGACTGTATCGCCCGGCTGGTACCAGGCGTCCTGCACAATGAGGGGTCAGCGGAGGAGGAGTCCTTCCAGGATAACCTGCTGGAATATCCCCAGTATACCCGCCCGGAGGTCTTCCGTGGCATGGAGGTGCCGCCCATCCTCCTCTCCGGCCACCACCAGAAGATCCATGAGTGGCGGCGGCAGCAGTCGATCATCCGCACCCTGGAGCGGCGGCCGGATCTGCTGGAGAAGGCGCAGCTGACGAAAAAGGAGCAGGCGTTCTTGGAGGAGCTGCGGGAAAAGTCTCTTCCATACCAGCCTGACCGGCCCCAGGGATATCTGGCTACGGACCATGCCGATCAACAGCATGGCGGTGGCACTGACGGGATCGATGCCGAAAGGGGATCCGAGATCCCAGACGGAGACGGAGCACAGCTCCAGGAGCCCTTTTAAGAGATGCACCTTCATCAGCCCTGTCTCTGGGAGCACATCCAGGATACAGAACGCGGGCATACCCGTCATACTAATTAAGGAAGTTGCCATTACAGCAACTTCCCTTTCCTCAAAAAAGTGATATCATTCATCTGCCTGGTCCTGTCGCCTCATCTGATCCAATACTTTTTGTGTCGGTCTCCAGGAGTCGGACTCCATTTCTCTCAGTTCTTCCATTGAAAATGAGATCGTTCTCCCCTGCTTTAACTGTCCAAGGCTCTCATCCAGCATAGCCAGGTATTCTGCATTTCGCTTTGCTTTTACCAGATCATCATATCCACGTTCGGAAACGATGACGACATTTTTATTATTTTTTGAGAGACAATGACAGGCTCACCTTTAAACGCATTGTCGAGATGCTCTTTCTTTCGACAGCCAGCCCCAGTACGCTAAGATAACGGCTCTTCTTCACATCATCTGCTCAAACTGCTCCACACTGTCCACCTTGGCCGCCAGCAACAGCCATCTGCGCAGGATCGCGTCATCCTGCTCCCCCATGATCTTCTCTGAAAGAGTCGATGCCACGCCCCCGATCTCGCCCAGAAGGTCCAGGACAGATCCTGCACGCCCTTGGATCCTTCCCACAGTCTCTCCCTCACGCCTTCCTACGGCCTCTCCTTCACGCCGCGCATCCTCCGTCAGCATCTGTCCCAATATAGTCATCTTTAAGATCCTCCTAATCTTCTCCAGCTCATCCTTCTCTAAAAATTTCATAGCAAACGCATACAGTACGGACTGCATCCCTATCAGCTTCTCACGCCCGAACCGCTCCCGCTCATCCTCCAGCAGGACCAGGCTCCTCCCGATCCGCTCCCCCTGCGCCATCTCCCCGTCCATCAGGGGCGTCAAGAGAAGGCTCATAAGATCCTCCCACTCCAGTCCTGCTCCCGCCATTTTCTGCTCTTCCAGCTCATGGATGACATCATCCGCATCCCTGTCCTTTAACCGGATGACCTGCACCCAATAGACATTCCTTCCTTCTGTCAGATGCTCCCGGATCCTCACTACCCTAGAGCTGCACAGTACGACCGTGTTCACCACCACCTTGTGATGATAACTGAGGACCGCATCACAGGCACGGAACCGGCGCAGGTCGTCGGTCTTGATGCTGTCGCTCTCAAACTCCAGATGGCACCAGGAGCCGTCCTCCATCTCATAAGTAAAGTCCATCAAAAAATCCTGGATCTCCAAAAACACCTGCTCCGTAGGCGCGGTCCTCTTTACCTGGCCTGCTATCCCCAGCATCGGCAGGAGCTCTTCCCCTATGATCCGAGCCGCCTCCTTCAGCGCCCGGTCCTCCAGTGGCTGGCCTTTCCCTCCCGTGCCATCTTCGGTCCCTGCAGCTCCTGTCGTCCATGTCGTTCCTGTTGTCCCTGTCGTCCCTATCTCTCTATCCTTTTTCTCCATGCTATCCCCCTCTAGAGACCACATAAGAGACTATCCTTATTATATCATCTCCCTACGCCTTTGACGACCATTTTCTGACCGGATGACCGTATAGACGGATGGCCTGATCTATGCAGATACATCCAGTCAGGTCCTATCGGATCACCGACGTTTTCTGTTCGGCAAGGATAGCCCTTTCTTTTATGGCCATTGACTGCTGATGGGAAGAGCATAACATGACATTACATATTTTACCAGTAAATTTTTTCTAAATTTTCTTACTATTTCGTGAATACTCACAGAAGGCTGTCGCAAAACGCATCGAGTGCACCCCATCCTGTATCGACACAGATGGTATCACCGCGTATAGCATAGGGAGGGTCCTGTCACAAAAGGAACACCTGTGAAAACAATACCACTACCACGGACTATCCGACAGCATTTCAAAAAACTTGCATATAGACGAAAAACCGGCTATAATAGAGACCTACAGACAACAATGGGCGGATACGCCCGTCTTTCGATAAAAGGAAGGATGCATCATGCCAGAACAAAGATCAGCATTAACAATATCTGCGATCCGATCGCTCTTACGTATCCACTATGGCCTATCTGTATCAAAGGTGTCGCCACTGGGGCATGGCAGCGCAAATTGCTTCTGTGTTTCTGACCATGGCACGATGTATTTTCTCAAGGAATATCAAAGCCGTTTTACGGAGGCCGACCTAAAGCATGAGACCGATCTGGTGGACTATCTGATCAAACAGCAGTATCCGACAGCAGCGATCATCCCTACTTTACACGGCGGCCGATATATAAGACACCAGGACCGCTATATCCTCTTGCAAAACTATATATGCGGAAGGACCTATATCGAACAGCCGCTGCCCCATCATCTATTGATGGAGTCCGCAGGCTGGCTTGGACGGCTGCACAGCATCCTCCAGCATTATGTCCTTCCTTGTGAAATGGATATGGACTGGCTACGAACATCCTGTCCAGACAAGCTCTATGCAGGATATGACGATCTTCTTGCCGCGTTGGAAACGCAGAAAGAGGACAGTCTTTATGAACGTATAAAGAGTGATATCTTATACAAAAAGCATCTACTCCATCGATTATCTGCTCTGGACATCCATTATGATGGGATCACCTATCGCGCGACCCATGGTGATCTCTCTTGTTTCCAGTACATATGCGATGACGATCATATCCTCGCGATCATCGACTTTTCCTCTGCCAGGACCCTCCCTGTGGTATGGGAGATCATGCGTTCTTATGTACAGTCAGCACACGCGTGTAAAAATGGCATACCCTTTGATAGCGGTGACTTTTGCCAATATATCCACCGGTATCTGGAGTATGCACCCCTAACGGAAAAAGACCTGGCGGCCATGCCTTATGTATATCTGTCCCAGCTTTCCCGGAGTATGTATGGATATCGGGAATATCTGCTCACAAAAACAGAAAACCGAGATGATCTGATCCAATTTGCATTATGGAGGACGGATATCTGTCGCGAGATCTTTCAAAAAAGAGAGGAGATCGCAGCCAGATCGCTTTCACTCCTGTAGGATCTTCAAACATGACAAATGGATCGAAATGCCCTCTCATCTATGGTATCGTCGTCAGGAGCAGGCGTTTTTGGAGAGCCTGCGGGAAGATCGACCAGAAGAAAAACCGAGATAACAAACAAGAACAAAAGAAAGCAAGAAGAAACAAAGATAAAAGCAAAAATAGGAGGTTTTCAGCATGCGATATGAGATCAAAGGCGGCTCCTTCCCCGTGGTGATCTGCCAGCTGCAGGACGGGGAGAGTATGATCACAGAGAAAGGGTCCATGGTGTGGATGTCGCCCAACATGGCCATGGAGACCCAGGGGGGCGGCCTGGGAAAGATGTTCTCCAAGGCATTTTCTGGGGAGAGCATGTTCCACAATGTCTATACCGCTCAGGGCGATGGGATGATCGCCTTTGGCTCCAGCTTCCCGGGCAAGATCCTGGCCGTGGAGGTAGGATCAGGCCGGGAGCTGATCCTGCAAAAGAGCGCCTTTCTGGCGTCCCAGCCCACAGTGGAGCTGTCCATCGCCTTTAACAAAAAGCTGGGCGTGGGCTTCTTCGGCGGCGAGGGCTTTATCATGCAGCGGCTGTCGGGCTACGGCATGGCCTTTGTGGAGATCGACGGCGACTTAGTGGAGTACGATCTGGCCCCCGGCCAGCAGCTCGTGGTGGACACGGGCAATGTAGCCGGCTTTGAGAGCACCGTGACCATGGATATCCGCCAGGTGCCCGGCCTGAAAAATAAGCTGATGGGCGGGGAAGGCCTTTTCAATACCTACCTGACCGGCCCCGGGAAGATCTGGCTCCAGACCATGCCGATCATCAGCATGGCGGCTGCCCTGTCCGGACTGTTGCCCAAGGGCAATTGACAGCCCCTATATACGGCTATCCGCAAATGCCGCCTTGTACACGCGCGTATTGGCCAGCAGCAGCCCTTTATACACGGCTATCCGGCCATATGGAGATCATGCACTGCCACTGCCTTTTGGGAGACTCTAGACCAAGACGGATCACAGCTCCAAAAGCCCTTCTAAAAGATGCACCTTCATCAGCCCTGCCTCCAGGTCCACATCCAGGATGCAGGGCTTGATCGCCGGGATCATGACCTCCTTCCCGCTCTCCACCTCCACCACATAGACATCATTGGCCCCTGTCTGCAGCACATCCTTCAGCACGCCCAGTCTCTGCCCTTCATCGGTGACCACCGTAAGGCCGATCAGATCCACGATGAAATGCTCGCCTTCCTTTAGCTCCACCGCTTGATCTCTGTAGATCAGCAGATCCCTGCCTTTGTACTTTTCGATCTCGTTGATATCGTCGTAGCCTTCAAATTTTAAGATGACCATGTTCTTAAAGAACCGGACCGTCTGGATCTTCAGCCGTTCCAGCCCTTTTCCGGTGTCCAGGGTCACTTCCTCTAGTTCTTTAAAGCGGGCGGGGTCGTCTGTGGTGGGGAACACCTTGACCTCCCCCTTCACGCCATGGGTGGAGCTGATCACCCCTACCCGCAGCATCTCTTCCATCGCACTCTCCTTTCTAAACTCTAAACCTCCATAGACCTGGCAACGGACGTTCACCGTAAACCTCCATGCGCCAGGCCGCCGACACACTACCACACAGAAAGATCCGGCGGGCGCATTTGGCATACCTGAACTTAGGCCGCCTATCCGGCGGCGGACATCCACCGTAATGAAAAAAGCTGCCGCGGACGCAGCAGCCGTTCTCTCTCACCAGCTCA
Source organism: uncultured Lachnospiraceae bacterium (assembly GCA_910585635.1). GTDB lineage: Bacteria > Bacillota > Clostridia > Lachnospirales > Lachnospiraceae > Caccovicinus. The sequence continues at coordinate 22,662 of CAJUFE010000035.1, forward strand.
TCACTGGATCTCTACGATGACTTTTTTGTCTTCCTTCGATGCAGCAGCCTTTACCACCGAGCGGATCGCCTTCGCGATCCGGCCCTGCTTGCCGATCACCTTACCCATATCGGAGGCCGCTACCTTCAGTTCGATCAGGGTGTCATCCCCCTTCATACTTTCGGTAACGACAACCTGTTCCGGATCATCCACCAGTGCCTTTGCGATAACTTCCACTAATTCCTTCATAAGATCACCTCATGGCTGCCGATCACTGGATGCCTGCGATCTTTAACAGCTTCGCAACTGTCTCTGTAGGCTGAGCGCCGTTTGCCAGCCACTTCTTGGCAGCTTCCTCATTAAACTTGATGGAGCTGGGGTCGGTGTTGGGATCATAGGTGCCGATCTCCTCGATAAAACGCCCATCTCTTGGGGAGCGGGAATCAGATACAACGATCCTATAGAAAGGCGACTTCTTCTGCCCCATCCTTCTCAATCTCATCTTTACCATATTTCATTCACCTCCTGCGTTTTTATCCATATTGAACTAAAGCTTTATAGTGATACGGCTGTAGCCGTAGGACTAACATGATCATCTGCTGTGTCCGTCCAAGAGCCAAAGGGATGGCCACACGCTGTAAAGGGTTTGTAAAGGTTTTATCCATCAGACATGGGAAGGCTGCGCCATGGCTTAGAACGGCAACTTGAACTTACCGCCCTTCATACCGCCAAAGCCGCCCAGACCGCCCATGAGACCGCCTCTGCGCTTGCCGCCCCCCATCATGCCCGGGAGCTGCTTCATCATCTTCTTCATCTGATCGAACTGCTTGACCAGGCGGTTCACCTCGCTGATGTCCACACCGGAGCCTCTGGCGATCCGCTGCTTCCTGGACAGGTTCATGAGGGAAGGATCTGCCCGCTCTGCCGGCGTCATGGACAGGATGATCGCCTCTACGCGAGCCATGCTCTTCTCATTCTCTCCCAGATCCATATCCTTTAACTGCCCCATGCCGGGCATCATCCCCAGGATACTGGCCATACCGCCCATCTTCTTGATCTGGTTCATCTGCTCTAAGAAATCATTGTAATCGAACTCTGCCTTCCGCAGCTTCTGGGTCAGCTCTCTGGCCTTCTCCTGGTCCACCTCGGCTTCCGCCTTCTCGATCAAGGAGAGGATATCCCCCATCCCTAAGATCCTGGAGGCCATCCGGTCGGGATAGAACTGCTCTAAGTCCGAAAGCTTCTCGCCCATCCCCACATAGAGGATCGGCTTTCCAGTGACAGAACGGATCGAGAGGGCTGCGCCGCCTCGGGTGTCGCCGTCCAGCTTGGTCAGGATGACCCCGTCGATCCCGATCTTCTCCTGGAACATACTGGCCACGTTCACCGCGTCCTGTCCGGTCATGGCGTCCACCACCAGGACCGTCTGGCACACATCCACTTCCTCCTTGATCTGGGTCAGCTCCTGCATCATATCCTCATCGATGTGCAGCCGTCCTGCCGTATCCAAGATCACCACGTTCATGCCGTTCTTCGCCGCATGCTCGATCGATGCCTTGGCGATATGGACCGGACTGATCTTATCGCCCATGGAAAAGACGGGCACGCCCTGCTTCTCCCCGTTGATCTCCAGCTGCTTGATCGCGGCGGGACGATAGATATCACATGCTGCCAGAAGAGGCTTGCGCCCTTTCGCCTTCAGCTTCCCGGCGATCTTCGCGGTGGTGGTGGTCTTACCTGCGCCCTGGAGACCGGCCATCATGATGACGGTGATCTCCCCGGGGGACTTGAGCTGCAGCTCGGTGGTCTCCGAGCCCATGAGACTGACCAGCTCCTCATTGACGATCTTGATCACCATCTGGCCGGGGGTCAGGCTGCCTAACACATCCTCGCCCACCGCCCGCTGCTGCACGGAGCTGATGAACTGCTTGACCACCTTAAAGCTCACATCCGCTTCCAGGAGGGCCATCTTGACCTCCTTTAAAGCGGCTTTCACATCCGCCTCGGTCAAACGGCCTTTGCCCCTTAAGTTTTTGAACACGTTCTGCAGCTTATCTGCCAAGCTCTCAAAAGCCATAGGCGACCTCCTCGTCTTTCTTCCCGTCTGCACGGCCCTTCCAGTGATGTGCGCTCCTAGATGTCCGCGCAGCCTCTCCGCGCAGCTCCTAGATGTGCGCGTAGCTCCTAGATCTCCGCGATCTTCTCCGCGGTCTCCTTCGCGCGGGTCAGCAGGGACGTGTCCCCACATTCCTGATAGCGATCTAAGAATGCCCGGATCTCCCCGGCCATATCCTTCGTGATCTGGAATTTCTCCACCAGGTGGAGCTTATCCTCATAGCCCTGCAAGATCTTATCGCAGCGCCGCACCAGATCGTGGACGCCCTGCCGGCTGATGCCCTGCTCCTGGGCGATCTCGCTCAAGGACAGGTCATGGAACACGACCTCCTCATAGATCTGTCGCTGATGCTCCGTCAAAAGCTCACCATAAAAATCATACAGGATCCCCTGCCGCACGATCTTCTCCATTTCGATCACCTGTGTTATCATACACGAACATGGGGAGGGTGTCAAGTACTTTTTCTTTACAGACTTATGTTTTTGCCTTTTGCCTTTTCATATATGGGACCTTGTAGATGTCATACGGATGTGCTAGACTAAGCGTAACGACAAATTGAAAGATCATGTGGTCTTTTCAACTGCCAGCCCGGAGGCCTCATGGAGTATATCCCAGATACAGAAGACACCCAAACACCAGAAACCATGTAATACAACCATCCAGAAAGGAGCATCCCATGTCAGAAGTATTGGCCCACGCAAACATTTACACGGAAGAGGATTACGACAACCTGCCGGAGAACGTCCGGGCCGAACTGATCGACGGCCAGATCTATTACATGGCGGCCCCCAGCAGAGTACACCAGGAAATATTAAACTATATGAACACCGAGATAAACATTTATCTCCGCTCTAAAAAAGGCCCTTGCAAGGTCTACCCGGCCCCCTTTGCCGTCAAGCTGTTTTCCGAAAATGACAAAAACGTGGTGGAGCCGGATATCAGCGTGATCTGCGACCCCAACAAGCTGACAGACCGGGGCTGCACCGGGGCGCCGGACTGGATCGTGGAGATCATCTCCCCAACCACGGCCAGCCATGATCATATCCGAAAGCTAAATCTGTATGCCGATGCAGGAGTGAAAGAATACTGGATCGTGGACCCTCTCAGTAAAAAGATCTTTGTGTACCATCTGGAACAAGAAGATTTTAAAGCAGACTCTTACACCTTCCAGGACAAGATAAAGGTCAACATCTATGACGATCTGTGGATCGATCTCACGGAACTCGGGCTGTGATCTGCCATCAGCGCAAGACCTGATAAGAAAACCGCCCCTGGCACTCGCCAAAAGTGCAGAGGGCGGTCTTCTCTGTCCATGATGCCGATCAAGACATCACGCGCTTGCTCCTGCCCCGATCCCTATCTTCTCCGGATCTGTCACATCATAGTATGCTCTATGTACCTGTCTGCGGACTTTTTGCGCCGGGTAGATCTGACGTCTGATCTGTCCAGCTTATCGTCCCTGCGGGCGTCGTTACAGGCTTTAAGCCGTACTTTTCAATGAAGCGGTGGAGCATGGCCGCAAGCTGTTCACGGGTGATCGGGTCATCCGGGTGGAACATGCCATCTCCATAGCCGCTCATGACACCGCTCTGCTTTGCCCACGTCACCGCATCATAATACCGTGCCGGGACCATACTCCACATCTGTGAAGCCATTTTTGCCCCCTACCTTTGGGCTTCCCTCCATGCGGTAAAAGATCACCGCAAGCTGGGTGCGGGTGGCATTGTCATATGGGGCAAAGGCGATCGTACTGGTGCCTGTCATCAAACTATTTTCATAGACGAACATCATGTCCGTATAAAACCAGTCGGTCTCCTTTGCGTCGGCGAAGGGGCCGTGCCCTTGGATACGGTCGCCGGAGAAGGTCACACCGTCATCAGAGAGGGCCCCACTGCCAGAAGGACCGCTGGAGCCGTTCCCTCCGCCAGAAGAGCCACTGGAGCCGCTCCCACCGCCGGAAGGACCGCTGGGGCCGCTCTCTCCGCCGGAAGGACCGCTGTCGCCACTGATCGTCACACCGCCGGATATGACCTGCCAACCCTTGAAATGATAGCCGCCGTTTGCCTTGGCACTGGGGGACCGCTTTTGTTCGGCGGCGACGTGATACGGGAACACTTCAAGGGCTTTATCGGGAAAGAGATCGATATCGTGCAGGAAGAATATTTCCCCATCTCGTTAGGCGATACGGCGGTTTGAAGCGGAGCTTATCTCCGGTATCTCTATCCCGATCCCTGCTTTGACCTATCAGCAGGTGAAACAGGATCTACAAAGGATCATCCAAGTGGAAAGATACGTTTTTTAAAGAAATACCCCCATTGACAAACCCCCAAGATCGTACTACACTATCAAAAGTACGATTTCATACTTAGATCCCATACTCAGATCCCATGCCAAAGGAGGTCCCCATGAGCAAGAAAGCATTGGAAAGTCTCCACCGCATCAACTATCTCACCGCCGAGATAGACGCCCTTTATCACCAGGCCTCCCTAAAGCTCGGCCTGTCCGACAGTGCGATGCGGACGCTATATACGATCTATGACCAGGGGAGCAAGGGGGAGGAGTGTCTGCTCAGCGACATCTATAAGCAGTCTGGCATCCAAAAACAGACCGTGAACTCCGCCATCCGCCGATTAGAGAGCGAAGGCATCTGCTACCTCGCACCAAATGACGGGCGTGGAAAAAAGGTATGCCTGACTGAAAAGGGAAAAGCCTACATCCAGGAAACAGCCGCCCGCCTGTATGCCATGGAGTGCAGGGCCTTCGCCTCCTGGACAGACGAGGAGATCGACACCCATATCCGCCTGATGGAGAAATACGCCGGTTCATTCCGAGAACAGCTGCAGCAGCTACGATGAAAAGGAGCATTGTCCTATGAAGATCCAGCTTTCCGACCATTTTTCCTATGACCGTCTCCTGCGGTTCACCTTACCCTCGATCGCGATGATGATCTTTACCTCGATCTACGGCGTGGTGGATGGGTTCTTCGTCTCGAACCTGGCAGGAAAAACGCCCTTTGCCGCCGTCAATCTCATCATGCCTGTCCTGATGATCCTGTCCACGGTAGGCTTTATGTTCGGCACAGGCGGCACGGCGATCGTCTCCATGACCTTCGGCGCAGGGCATAAGGAGCAGGCTAACCGCTATTTCTCCCTTTTTACCTATATAGCGCTGGCTCTGGGCGTGGTCTTCGACATCCTGGGGATCCTTTTGATCCGCCCCATCGCCTCCCTGCTGGGGGCAAAGGGGGAGCTCTTAGAAAACTGCTGCGTCTACGCCCGGATCATCCTCATGGCCCTGCCCTTTAATGTGCTGCAGCTCCTGTTCCAGAGCTTTTTCGTCGCTGCCGAAAAGCCCCAGCTGGGCCTGGCGGTGACAGTCTCCTCCGGCGTCACCAACATGGTCCTGGACGCTGTGCTGGTCACCCTTCTGCCCCAGCCCTACAAACTGGCTGGTGCGGCGGTAGCCACCGCCATGAGCCAGGTGGTGGGCGGCGCCATCCCCCTGTTCTATTTCGCCCGAAAGAACAGCAGCATCCTGCGGCTGGGCAGGACCACCTATGACGGCAGCGCGGTCCTCAAGGCCTGCTTGAACGGGTCCTCGGAATTTATGAGCAACATCTCCATGAGCATGGTCAGTATGCTCTACAATCTCCAGCTGCTGCACTATGCCGGAGAGGACGGGGTGGCGGCCTATGGGGTGATGATGTACGTGAGCATGATCTTCGCGGCTGCCTTCATCGGCTACTCCATCGGCACCGCTCCGGTGGTGGGCTACCACTACGGCGCCGGGGACCATGGGGAGCTAAAAAGCCTCCTCCGTAAGAGCCTGGTCCTGGTGGGTGTCTTCAGCGTATGCATGACCGCAGCGGCTGAGCTGTCTGCCGTCTGGCTGGCTAAGATCTTTGTAGGCTACGATCAGGGGCTGATGGAGCTGACCGTGTCCGGCTTCCGGATCTTCGCCCTGTCCTTCCTCTTCATGGGGACAGCCATCTTCGGCTCCGGCTTCTTCACCGCCCTCAACGACGGCCTCACCTCCGCCCTGATCTCCTTCTTGCGGACCCTGGTCTTCCAGGCCGCCGCCGTCCTGCTCCTTCCCCTGCTCTGGGGGATCCATGGTGTCTGGGCCTCCATCGTGGTAGCTGAGGCCATGGCGGTCCTTTTGACCATCTCGTTCCTCATCCTAAAGAAGGGACGGTATCATTATTAAGAGAGGACCGAAAGGGCCGCGGCGGGAGGGACCCCCTGCGACATATCTATAGCTATAAAACCCCCTGGCATAGGTACGAAAACTACTTTTTACGGTAGCGCATCTCCCCAAAGTGTAGTATCCTTAAATGGTGAGAAAACAGAAAAAACCGAAACAAAAGCGAGGAGGGATAAGATGCTGGTAAAAGAGATCGGGGAGCGCTATCAGGACTATGTGATCCAGATGCGCCGAAAGTTCCACCGCTGCCCGGAGATCGCACTCCAGGAGGTAAAGACCTGCCGGATGATCTGTGAAGAGCTGCAGCAGATGGGCTTGTCCCCAAAGGTGATCTGCGGGACCGGGGTGATGGTGGACATCGGCCACCGGTCAAAGAGCGGACGGACGGTCTGCATCCGGGCGGATATCGACGCGCTCCAGGTGACAGAGGAGACCGGGGCGGCATATGCCTCGGAAAACCCCGGCTACATGCACGCCTGCGGCCATGACGCCCATATCGCCATGAACCTAGGCTGCGCGCGGATCCTCACGGATATCCAGGAGCAGCTAAATGGCCGCGTGCGGCTGATCTTCGAGCCCGCGGAAGAGGTGGCAAAGGGCGCCCTGGGGATGATCGCGGCAGGCGCTTTAGAGCAGGTGGACACGATCTACGGGACCCATGTATGGGGCGATGTCCCGGCAGGCCTGTTCTCCGCCGAGGCCGGGCCCAGGATGGCGTCCGCCGATTTCTTCACGATCCGTGTAAAGGGAAAGAGCGTCCACGGCTCCATGCCCCATAAGGGGATCGACCCCATCGCTGCCGCGGCGGCGATCGTCAATGCCCTCCAGGTGGCGTTCCACCGGGAGATCGACGCCGCCGAGCCGGCGGTCCTAAGCTTCTGCCAGATCCACGGAGGCAATACGGACAATGCGATCCCCGAGGAGGTGACGATCGGCGGCACCACCCGGGCCTTTTCCCCTAAGATCCGTCAGTCCTTTCCCGGCATCATGGAGCGGGTGATCCGGGACACCGCACAGGCCTTCCGGGCGGAGGCGGTGCTGGACTACCGCTTTGGCTCTTCCCCGGTATCCAACGATCCAGGATGCTCGGCGCGGGCGCTTAAGGCGATCGCCAAAAATTATGGGCAGGAGGCCATCACCCAGCAGAAGCCCACCATGGGCGGCGAAAATTTTTCCGAGTACCAGACCATCGTACCCGGGGTCTTCGTCTTTCTGGGGATCCACAATGAAGAGCTGGGGGCCGTGTACCCCAACCACAGCAGCCATTTTGCCATGGACGAATCCGTGCTCATCCGGGGATCCGTGGCGGCGGCGCAGTATGCCGTAGACTTTTTAGAGGAGGGTTTGACACATGAAGATCACCGATAACATCTATCTTGTAGCCAGCGGGAAATGGGGCTTTGGGATCACCCAGGCCATCGACTGCAACGTATTCCTCATCTCCACCGATGAGGGCTGTATCCTCATCGATTCCGGCACCGGGCTGGAGCCGGAAAAGATGGATGCCGTGATCGAGAGCCACGGCTTCTCCGTGAAAGACATCAAAGCTGTGGTCCTGACCCATTATCACGGCGACCACGCCTGCGGCGCTTCCCGGATCCAGAAGCTGTCCGGCTGTATGATCTACGCCCCCGAGCTGGAGGCAAAAGCCATCCAGGAGGGGGACGAGACCGCCACCAGCGTGGCCCTGGCCAAGGGCGGCCTCTACCCCGCAGATTTCACCTATCCAAAGTCCGAGACGGTGACCGGGCTCAAGGACGGGGAGACGATCGCTGTAGGGAACATCACCCTGACCGCCTACATGTGCCCGGGGCACAGTCTCCAGGATATGGTGATCTACGGAAAGATCGACGGGAAGAACTGCCTGTTCTCCGGCGACTGCGTCTTCGCCCAGGGGCAGGTCCTGATCCAGGCCCTCCCCGATGTGTCGATCTTCCCATACGCGGAAGCCATGCGCCGGATCGTCAAGCTCCCCATCGAGGCGATCTTCCCGGGACACGGGGTGTTCTGCCTAGAGAACGGTGTCAGCTTTGTACAGGCTGCCGTGGATAAGTTCAACGCAGGCCTGATCCCGCCCCAGCTGTACTATTTCGCCTGATCTGACGGGATGCCAGAGCATCCGACAGGATAGCAGAACGTCAGAGGGCTGCCGCAAGATCGCTGCTTTATACAGGATAGATCGTTCAGACCCCATGGGTCATGTCCGTATATCACGTATAAGCTGTATCTTGCGGCAGCCCTCTCTACTATGGAGTCCCGTCGTCGGATAGGCGTCATGCATCCAGGTATGCCAGATGCCACCGCCGAAGCCTTACCCGATCTTGATGATCTGACCGTCGCCGGCGGTCACTGCCCCGGTCTTTAACAGGTCGATCTTCTGCCCGCCGGTGAAGATCACCGGGGAATAGATGGACTTGCCCTGACTCTTCACATAGTCGATATCCACCTTGACCAGCAGATCCCCCTGCTTTACGGCATCGCCTTCTTTTACCTTGACATCGAAGCCCTTCCCCTGCAGGTTCACCGTGTCCACCCCGATGTGGAGCAGGACCTCCATCCCCTCCTTCGTCTTAATGCCAAAGGCATGTCCGGTAGGGAATGCAGCCGCGATCACACCGCTCACCGGCGCTTTTACGTCGCCCTCTGTCAGCTCCACCGCAAAGCCATCCCCCATGAGCTTCTCGGCGAACACAGGATCCGGTACCTCCTCCATGGGATGCAAGATCCCGGTCATCGGGGAAACAAACTCCTCTTTTTTCTTCCAATTAAATAATCCCATAAAAACCCCTCCAAATCTCGATACTCCTGTAACAGATCAGCATGTCCAGACTGTTACATCCTTCCTTTTGTGGACTGCTCATCGTATGATAAACGCGCTCTTCCTCCCTTCCCCTTTCAAAGACGTTTTTTGTCAGCTATCTTGATGATATCGCATCTGGGGGCAAATGTAAAGAGTCTTCTGCCCTATTGGCACATGATCCACATTTTTGCATCTGTAACGTTACGTGAAACTTTTACCGCACGGCTCATGTACCGCCCCCTTAAGACGCCGCCTCCTCCTTCACCCCGTGCCAGACCACTATCAGCCAAAACTCCTGCTTGAACATCCCTGCGCCCTATGATACACTGTGAAAGATAAAAAAAGCAGTCTACAAGAGCCAAAACCACAAAGGAGGTACCAGATGAAAAAATTTATCGAAGAATTCCGGGCATTCGCATTACGGGGCAACGTGATGGATATGGCGGTCGGCGTGATCATCGGCGGCGCCTTTTCCGGGATCGTCACCGCACTCACGGATAACTTTATCAATCCGATCTTAAATGTCTGCACCGGACATGCTGCCTACACCCTGCAGGATGTGGCGGGATTTGCTTCCTCCTTCCTCTCATCCGTCGTAAACTTTATCATCATGGCGTTCATCCTGTTCTGCCTGATGAAGGTGGTCAATAAAGCGGCCAGTCTGGGGAAGAAAAAGGAAGGGGCCGCTCCTGCCGCCCCTACCACGAAGATCTGCCCTTTCTGCCGGAGTGAGATCCCCCTGGAAGCCACCCGCTGTGCTCACTGCACCTCCCAGCTGTCCGTCGAGGATCTGGAGGCTGAGCTGTCTTAAGACTGAGCTGTCTTAAAGCTGAGCCATCAGGGGAGCCCTTTTCCTTATCTCCAGATCCCCACCCGGTCCTGGGGCGCCACATACATCCCGTCGCTCTCCCGGATCTCATAGACATCGTAAAAGGCATCGCAGGAGCTGAGCACGGCGTTCACCCGGACCTTGTTCGGCGCGTGGGTATCTGTATTGAGGAGGTACATCATAAAGCTGGCTGTATCTACGCTGGCCCAGTTATAGGCCATCTGGCTGAACGCCTCATCCAGAGCCTCTTTATCGTCGCCGATGATCTGGGCGATGCACATGGCCGCGCCCAGATCGGCGATATTTTCTCCCAAGGTCAGTTCACCGTTCACCTTGGTCCCCATCATCTCGTAGCCGTTATAATAGTCCACGATCGACTGGGAGAGCCGTTCATACTCCTCCATCTCCTCCTCGGTCCACCACACATTGTAGTTGCCGTACTCATCGTAAAGGGCGCCGCTGGAATCAAAGGCGTGGCTCACCTCGTGGGCGATGACATAGCCGATGCCGCCCATGTTGGCCCCATCGCTGTTCTCCCGGTCGTAAAAGGGGGCCTGCAGGATCGCGGCCGGAAAGACGATCTCATTGTTGACCGGGTCATAATAGGCGTTGACCGTCTGGGGGGGGATATCCCATTCCTCCCGGTCCACCTCCGTGCCTAAGAGGTCCAGGTCCTGGTCCATCTCCACCTTCATGCTCTCCAGCAGGTTGGACATCAGGCTGCCGCCCTCGGAGACCGGCGTCACCTGGAAACGGATACATTCCTCCGGCCACCGGTCCGGATAGCCGATCTTCACGTTCATGGTCTCCAGCTTCCGGATCGCCTTCTCCTTGGTGGCCTCGCTCATCCACGCCTGCCGCCGGATGATCGTCTCGTACTCCTTTAGGATCAGATCGATCATGGCCTCCACGTCCTCTTTATCCTCCTGGGAGAAATGCTCTACCACGTAGATCATGCCGAAATCCCAGGGCAGCAGGTCCTGGGTCAGCTTCATCCAGATCTTTTCATCGCCCCAGCTCTCCGTGATGCCATAGAGAGCGTTCTCCATATCTTCGCTGAGCTTGGCAAATGCCCTGCTCCCATACTCCGCCACATCGTTGAGCATCACAAAGGTGGAGTAATCCTTAAGGGCCTCCAGGTTCTCCTCCACCAGAAGGGAGTTGACCATCTCTGCCTGCCCCACGTCCATGACGATGTAGCGGTCCTGCCCGTCCACCTGGAGGGTCTTTAACATCCTGTCCACATCCACGTTGGTGTATAGCTGCTGCAGCTCCTCGGCCGTATACACGTTGTAGACCTTGGCCGGGTCATAATACTGCTCTAAAGGCAGGGTAGCGCCGCAGATATCCCGCATCAGCCCCTCGATCCGGTCCGTGGAACGTCTGGCCTCCTCCTCTCCCATGCCGAACTCACAGAGCATATCCTTGATATATCCCAGGTACAGCTCTACATACTCCTGGGTACCCTCCCCCTCCAGATACTCCTTGCCGATCAGGGTATCCGCATACAGCATATAGACCGAATACTGGCTGGAATCCGCCTTGTCCTGCATGATGCTGTAGCCGCCCACGATGCTGCTGAAGCCAAACTCCCGGCTCAGGCTGGCCAGGGCATCCACATAGGCCTCGATGCTCTCTGCCTGCCGGATCTTGTCCATATGAGGCTTTAAGGGACCCAATCCCGTGGCATCCCGGTTGTCCATATCCGACACACAGCCATACAGATCCTTGATCTTCTGCTCGCTGCTGCCCTTTACACACACGGTATCATCCTCGGCCAGCTGGCGGATGAGCTCCTCCATCTCACTGTCCGTTACCGCGCTCAGCTCCCCGAACCAGTCCCAGTGGGCATCCGTGGCCTCCAGCTGGATGCTCTCCAGGATCTCCTCATTGACAAAGGCGTAATAATCATCCTGATAGCGCAGGTCTCCCCCGCTCTCTTCCCCTAAGACCCCATCCGACGCGGACGGCCCGCCTAAGTCCCACTCCTGGTCAGCCGGTCTCTGCAGTGCCTTGCTCCCACAGGCCGTAAGCTGCAGCACCATCGGTACGATCATAAAAAATGCGGCTATCCTCTTTACAGTTTGCATCTTTTTCCCTCCGCTCAAGCTTTACTGATCTTTATCTTACCACAAGAGGAGGGGCGATGGCAAGGATCCCCTTTACTACTCCATAGGCGCCTGATAAAACCGCCCATAAAAGTGCTCCGTCTTCAGCATGTTCACGATGATATGGGGATCCTGCTCCCGCATCAGCGCCACGATATCCGGGACCTCATAGGAGGACACCACCGTGTGCAGCAGGTACATCTTCTTCCCGCTGTACCCGCCCACCGCCTCCACATAGGAGATCCCATGGCGGTATCTGGCGATATAGCTCCGGATGATCGGCTCGGCGTGAGCCGTGGTGATCTGGAGGGTCACCCGCTCATAGCGGTGATGGAAGGCGGAGAGGGTCCTGGTGGAGATGAACTGGAACAGGATGGAATATCCCGCATGCTCCCAGCCAAACATATAGCCGAAGATGCACAGGATCACCACATTCCCGGCGAACACATATTCCCATATGGAGTTCCCCGTCCGGTTGGATACATACAGCGCGATAAAATCGGTGCCGCCGGTGGACGCGTTCCCCCGCAGGGCGACCGCGGTCAAGATCCCATAGAGGAAGCCGCCGAAGATCACATTAAGGATCACATCGTCGAACAGCGGCTGGAAGCGGCACACCTTCAAAAAGAAGCTGGCCAGCAATACCTGCAGCATGGAATAAAAGGTAAAGCGCATGCTGATGCTGCGGCTGCACAGCACTGCTACCGGGATGTTCAGCGCCAGCATCCCCAGGGATGTGGAAAAATGCCCTCCATACAGAGAAGCGATCCGGTCGATCAAGATAGCCACACCGGTAAAGCCGCTGGACAAAAGGTCGGCCGGGCGGATGAACACCTGGATGACGTACGCCTGCATGAGCGCCGATATCGTCACCGCCAGGATGGTCACCGCCCTGCGGACCATAGGGTGATGTTTGATCTTATCGATCATAAAAAGCCTTGCCTCCTAAATATATCATCATCCGGTCTTTTCATCCGGACTCCTCATCTGCCCTTCTCCGCCTGGCCGATCAGCTGGCAGACCAGTAAAGAAGAGATCGTCGGGCACATCGCTATCGCACACGATCCGGATCAGCTCACGGACCAGCGGGGCAAAGACCACGTCGTAGCACATGGCCTGGTCTCCCTCCGCTATGCTGTAGGACACCCCGTTCCCTTGTGTGGTGGGGTCCGCCCGCCAGGCCTTGCAGGAGCTGTGTACCTGGGCGATCTTCGTGTAGGCCATCAGCTCCGCCACATTTTGCGGGTGGATGCCGCTGCCGGCCAGGATCTGGATCTGGCTGCCATAGTCCTTTTGCAGACGGCGGAGCATCTCTCTCCCCTCTGTGGCCTTTCCCTGGAGACCGCTGGTCAGCACCCGGTCCACGCCCATATGGATCAGCATCTCGATGGCCTTAAAAGGCTGGCTGGTGCAGTCAAATGCCCGGTGGAACACGGCAGTCTTCCCCTTCTCCTTGATCAGCTCCAAAAGCCGCCTGTCCTTCTCTCTATCCGGCATCCTCTCCGCCGTCAGGCAGCCGAAGGCGATGCCGTCCGCCCCCGCGGCCAAAAGCTGCCTGCATTCCTGCTCCATCACCCGATATTCCTCATCGGTGTAGCAGAACCCGGCTCCCCGTGGGCGCACCATCGCCACCACCTCCAGATCCGTATCCTCCTTCACCATGCGCAGGGTCGTCTCCGTAGGGGTCAGGCCGCCCAGCAGCAGCGCGCTGTTCAGCTCGATCCGTCTGGCTCCCCCGGCTGCCGCCTCCAGGGCGTCCTGGTAGCTCCCGCAGCAGATCTCCACGATCCTTTCCATAACCTGTCACCAGCCTTTCTCTAAGATCATCCGGGATCTATCCGGCTCGCACTACAGCCGTCCCAGGCGGTAGAGGGCCAGGGCATAGATCCTTGCGTTTTTCATCAGGTCCTCCACCTTCATCCATTCATTGGGGTTATGCCCGATCCCCTTCTGACCGGCAAAGCTGGGGCCAAAGGGGACGATCCCCGGCATGGCCTTGGCGTAGGTCCCCCCGGTGGTGGTCACCGGTGTGCCCTCCTCTTTGGTGACGGCCTCATAGCATCCGGTCAGCGCCTGCACCATGGGGCTATCCTTATCGAAGACCACCGGGTCGTAGTTCTGCTCCAACGTGACCTCAAGCCCCTCCGCCTTTTCCCGGATCCGTTCCAGGATCTCCTGGATCCCATGGCCTGCGGGATAGCTGAGGGAGGCTTCGAAATAGGAGGTGCCGTCACAGATCCCCAGCTTATAGCCCCGCATCTCCATCACGCCGTATTCCGGGTGGGAGAAGTCGATCCCCAGCCAGTCGCCGGTGTTCTTCGCCCCGATAAAATACTGGGTCACGAAGGCATAAAAGGGCTCCGGCTCCCTGCCTCAGATCCGCACCACCGCCCGGCCCCGCTCTGCGTAGACCACCAGGAATTTGCAGTCCGGCGTAAAGCCGTAGACCGGCGGCTCCTCCTTCTCCAGATAATAGCGCAGATCCTCAAAGCCGGTCTCTTCGTCGCAGCCGAAGATGATCCGGATCCGGTGGGATGGCACATAGCCCAGCTCCTTTAAGGCGTACAACCCGTACAGACAGGCCAGGATCGGTCCTTTGTTATCCAGCACGCCTCTGCCATAGAGAGTGCCGTCTATAAGAGTCCCGCTAAAGGGCGGCTGTCTCCAGCCATCCCCCGGAGGCACCACATCCACATGGCCCATGGCGCAGACATAGTCCTCTCCCTGTCCGTACTCCACATAGCCGATATGGCCGTCCAGATCCACTGTGGAAAATCCCAGCTCTCTCCCAAGGGCCAATGCCTCATCCAGCGCCTGCTTTACCCCTGGCCCGAAGGGCGCTCCCGGCTTGGCAGGCGTCTCCACACTGTCGATCCGCACCAGCCTGCGCACCGCTTCGATCAATGGCTCCTCCAGCGCATCCACCTGCTCCCAGATCGCCTGCTCTGTGAGCACGCCTTGGACCTTACTCTCCTGCTCGTTATTTTTTTGCTCGTTACTCGTCTGCTCTTTATCCCTCTGTCCCATGCTCCCCTCT
The DNA here is from genome assembly GCA_910585635.1 of uncultured Lachnospiraceae bacterium. GTDB lineage: Bacteria > Bacillota > Clostridia > Lachnospirales > Lachnospiraceae > Caccovicinus. Next base: position 37,734 of record CAJUFE010000035.1, read on the forward strand.
TTTCTACAGCCCCTCCCGTGGGAACGGCTCTTTCTCCAGTCGCCCGACAGGCCCCGGAGGGCTGTCTGCCGTCTCCCGGACCTGTCGGGCCTATCTGCCGCGTCACGGACCTGTCGCGTCCGGACCTTTCCGGCCTATCTGCCGCGTCACGGACCTGTCGAGCTTATCTGCCTGCTCTGGTCCTGCTCAGCTCCTACTCCACCGGTGCCATACGTGTCCGCATGTAGTCGTCCATCCACTCTTTCGATGCCTTCTCGAAGGTACAATGGCCGTCCTCCTGCCGTTTGGCCAGATACACGGTCAGCTCCTCCGCCTCGGTCACCACCGCCAGGGAAAAGCCCTGGATATTGGTGGCGGCTCCCCAGCGCCCTTCCCGGTCCATGGCCACCAGAGACAGGTCGCCGGCGGCTCCCCGGCGGGCTTTAAGCTCCGCGTCCAGGCGCTCCACTGCTTTTTCACAGGCCTCCTGGGGATGCAGGCCTTCCTTCATCAGACGGACCACCTCATAGGAGATACACCCCTTCATCAAGTCCTCGCCCAGGCCGGTAGCGCTGGCTCCGCCCACCTTGCTGTCTGCATAGAAGCCCGAGCCGGCGATGGGCGAATCCCCCACACGGCCTTTCTTCTTCATGAACAGACCGCTGGTGGAGGTGGCCGCCGTCATCTTCCCGGCCTGATCCAAGCACACCATCCCCACGGTATCATGACCGGCATAGGGCTTCAGCTCCTCCGCTCGGTCCTGCTGCACCCGTTTCCGGTAAAAGGCCTTCGCCCGGTCGGTGAGCATGTTCTTCCGCTCAAAGCCCTCCTTGTGGGCGAATTTTTCCGCCCCCTCGGCCACCAGCACGCAGTTGACATTCTCCCGGCTCAGCCGTCTAGCGACGGATACCGGATTGGCGTAATCCTTGATCGCCGCTACCGCACCGATATCCAGGGTATCGCCGTCCATATAGGCGGCATCCAGCTCTACCTCCATCTCCTCATTGGGCAGGCCTCCATAGCCCACCGACTTATAATATGGGAAGTCCTCTACCTCCCGGATAGCTGTCTCGATGGCATCCCCGGCATCCCCTCCGGCCTTAAGCATCCCGGCGCCCTTTTCCACGCCCTCTGCCGCCATCCTCCAGGTCGCGATCATCCCCCACATACGGTCCCCTCCTTCTCTCTGCTCATCCTTCACAGTTTTTTCTATATTTTCCATATAACCTTCTATGCGGATCTTCTTCTGCACATCCTTCTCTCTGTGCGCTCTCATCCACGCATCCTAACTAGAAGCACACCTCCCCCTTAAGCTTGCTCAGCCCAGGGTCGTCATCGGTCATGGCCTTTGCCACCCGGCAGATGTTCTTTAAGGCGTCATTTAAGCCCGCACCGCCCTTTTTCGGGGTCTTCACGATCATGATCTTATCCTTGTAGGCTTCGATCACCGCCCCGTTCTCCTGGGACATGGCCGCAAATGCCTTCACCCCCGTGGTCCGGATGATATCATCCGCCACCCTGGCGCACATGGCCGCATAGTCGACGTAGTTAAAGGCCGGTCCGCAGACCACCACATCTGGCTGCAGCTTCTTGACCATGGCGCAGAGCTTTCGGCTCACCTCGTCCGGATCGGCCAGATAGGTGCCGTTCCCACAGCATAAGCACGCCATCACATGGCCGCCGATCTCTTTTAAAAAGGGCTGCATCATGACCGCCGGCCCTACGGCTTCCTTCTTCCCGGTAAGGGGCACCATGGTATCATCCTTTGTCCCCAGCCCGGATTGGATCTGGTCGAACAGCATCACGATCTTCATCAAGCTCCTCCTTTCTATCCAGCTCCCTATAAGTCGTCAAAGGACAGATCGTCCAGGGAGATATCGTCGTCATCCTCTTCTTCCACCGGCTTCGTCTCGTCGGCCAGATACTGCTTATCCATCATCTTGATAAAGGGCATATAGATGAACACGCCCAGGATCAGCAGCAGCACCTGCAGGACAGCCCCCTGCCATCCGGTGGCCAGGAACCCGGAGATCACCACCGGCATGGTCCAGGGGATCGCCACACCGCTGCATAAGGGGACCAGACCCAGGCTCATGCAGATGTAGGAGATCACGATATTGATCGTGGGCACCAGCATGAAGGGGTTCAGCATCATGGGGTTCAGCAGGATCGGAAGGCCGAAGATGATCGGCTCATTGATGCCGAACACCCCGGGGATCAGTGCCAGCTTGCCCAGCTCCTTGATCCGCCTGGAGCGGCAGAACAGCAGCATAGCGATCAGCAGGGATAAGGTGGACCCGGCTCCTCCAAAGGTGGCGAACAGATCCTGGAACTGCTGGGAGATGATGTTGGGCAGCGGCTGTCCCGCCTGGAAAGCCGCCAGGTTCTCCGCGGACAGGGTCTGGAGGATCGGATTGAACACCGCGCCCACCACAGAGCCGCCGTTCACTCCGAAGAACCAGAAAAAGTGCAGGAAGATGTAGGCGATCACCATAGCCGGCAGCGTATTGCCCAGCTTTAAGAGCGGTGTCTGGAGGATGGTGAACACAAAGTTAAAGGCATTTTTATACGGTGTCATCGCGAAGACCACATTGATGACGAAGAACACCAGCACGGACATCCCGGCCGGGATCAGCGCCGCAAAGGACTTCTCTACGGTAGGCGGCACGCCGTCCGGCATCTTGATGACCCATCCTTTCTTGTCTGCCCATGCGTAGACATGGACCGCCAGGAACGCACAGATGATCCCCACGAAGATGCCTTTGGATCCCACCCAGCCTAAGGGGATCCCGCCCACGGTCTGCCCCTCAAAAAGGATCTCATAGGGCATGATCAAAAACCAGCAGACCATGGAGATCGCCGCACCGAACAGCCTATCCACCTGCATCTGCTCCGCAAAAGAATAGCCGATGCCGATCACGGCCAGCACAGCCATGATCGAGAAGGTGGCGTCAGTGGGCTTAGAAAAATAGGTTGCCCAGTTTTCCCCAAAAAACTGTCCCCAGAACTCGGTCCAGCCCGGGATCGGGAAATTGGCGATCAGCAGGAAAAAGGAACCTACGATCAAAAGCGGCATGGACAGCAGAAAGCCGTCACGGACCGCGATGAGATATTTATTTTTTCCGATCTTTTCTGCCAGCGGCATAAAGAATGTTTCTAATCTCTGTAACATGGCTACCCCCTTATCCTATGCGCCTGGTCATTTGGCGGCTTTCAGCATCTTGATCGCGGTCTTCAGTACCTTCTCTCCATCCATCATCCCATAGGTGGTCTGGTCGATCACCGCGATCGGGATCTTCGTGGAGGCAAATTTCTCTGCGATCTCCTGGTACCGGTGCTTCACCTGCGGGCCTAGGAGGATCACATCCGGATGGCGCTCCTCCACGATCTGGCCGATCTTACCGTCGGGAAATGCCTCCACCTCGATGGGGAGATCATGGCTGGTGGCCACCTTCTGCATCTTACTGGCCAGCATGCTGGTGGACATCCCCGCGCTGCAGAATAGATAGACTCGTTTCATGTTCTGACTCTCCTTTCTTTTTCGCTCATCCTGCGATCTGCTTTTCCAGTCGGTCGATCCGACGGTAATTGTCGATCATCTCCTCGGCGATGATCTTAAAGCCTTCGGCGCTCATCAGCTGGTCCTCCGCGTGGACCAGGATCAGGGAGCTGGCGACCGGCGTCCCCTTCGCCTCCATCTGGAGCAGCTGAAAGTGGGCTTCATGCCCTTTTAAAAACTGCTCCTGTCCGTCCGCGATGCATCCTGCCGCGCCTTCAAAATCCCCTTCCTTCGCTTTCCGGATCCCCTCGATGTAGCTGGAACGCGCCGCTCCCACATTGGAGATGATCTGGAAACAGATCATTTCAAGCTCTTCCACTGCAACTTCCTCCTTTGCTTTTTTATCTGTCCCTATCATAGCGCCTTTCCCCATCTTTGTGCAGTAGATCTATTTCCTAGCTGTTAGGAAATGTACCCATGTACATTTTATATGATCCATCCAGCAGGCTCCGTCCCGGAAGCCCGTCATTTCGTCCAACAATATCACCAGAAGATCCCGGCCCCCCAGCCAACCATAAAAAAGCACCAGGCAGGTCCACCCCCGCCCGGTGCATCCGGTCCATCCTATCCCATGATACGCTCCATAAACTCCTCATAGGCGCATTCCTGCGTCAGCTTTTCCAGCTCCTCCGGCCGTCCGATCATCTCCGACACCCAGTCAAAAAAGATCTTGATCATCCTGCGGTCCCCTTCATTGATGGCAAAAAGCATCACCAACCGCACCTGGAAGGCTCCCCACTGCACCGGTCTGGCCAGCTGGGCCACCGCGATGGTGGACCTGCTGGCATAAGCGCGGAAAGCATGGGGGACGGCCAGGGCATCTGCAAAAGAGGTGGGGCTCATCCGCTCCCTCTCCAGCACGATATCCTGGAAGTCCTCACCCACGATCCCCTCCTCCTTAAGCCCTCTGCACAGACAGGCGATCACCTCCTCCGGCGTCTGGCAGTCCAGTCCCCGGTGATAGTGCTCTCTGCGGAGCAGATGGCCCATATGGGAGGCAAATTCCAGCCGGAACCGGTTCTTGTCCAGACGGTTCAGGGCCTGGAGGATGCGCACCTCGGTCTCTGAGTCCACGAACAAGCTGACCTGCACGGTGGGGATATCCAGCTTGTGCTCGATCGAGAGGGTGGTCAGGAGCAGATCGGGGTCCGCCTGCTCCACAGCCGCCTCCTCGAAATAGTAGGACCGTTTGACCACCTCCATCCGATCCTTAAACATCTCCATGATCCGCTTTTCGCACATCTCCGAAAAGGTCTGGTTATGGGGCATGATCATCACCGCCCGATATCGGCGGACCGAATCCATCCGCTCGCTGGCCGCCCCCAGATGCAGGGCGATGAAGCCGCTCTCCATGTCCGCGATCTGGCCGTCCAGCTGTTCCTCCAGATAATCTACGATGCAGACGCCCATCTCAAAGAGCAGCGGGTATTTCTGCTTGATCTCCTCTAAAAAGATATCCTCCAGCACCACCTGGTTCTTCATCCGGTCCACCAGGCCATGGAGATGCATCTTGAGCCCTGCCTTCAGGTCCTCATCCCCGCGATAGTCCACGCCGAACACCTCCCACAGGCGTGTCAGCGCGCCCTCCACCAGCCGCTCCCCATCAGCTCCATGACCTGGCAGGCGTCGGCCCTCCTGCCCTTGCAGTCCACATAGACCTGGCAGCCCAGCGCCCGCGCCCCCTTGACCAAATGCATAGCGTTCCTGGCGTGCAGACCATTAGCATCTGCTATCGTATGGTTAAATGTGACCATGATGCTCTCCCTCCGACGCATTATTTCTATACCATCATCCTAACACTATTTTAACAACTATCGCCCAAGAAATCAACCGGTCCGCTGTCGTACAAGAGCATCGGATCTAAACGGCTGATCCGCGCCACCCCAAACCCAGAGATGACATGATGGATACAGGTCTTCACGCAGAGCCCGCAGCCATCACAGCGGCAAGGGTCCAACAGGACCTGGAAATGCTCCCCTTCCTTTTTCACCCTGAGAGCGCCCTGTGGACAGAGCTTTTCACAGACACCGCAGCCCCGGCACCCAGGGTCGATCATAGGGACCCTCCAGCCGAAGGAGCCGTACTGACCTTCTCCCAGGAGCTCCTTTAAGAGGCGGCGGTACAAAGACCCGTCCAACATGCTCTCGGACGGCACATACGCGGCCAGCTTGCTCCTCAGCCCTTCGTCGGCCTTCCTGAACAGCTCACGGCGGCCGATCGCCTGACTGACCTCCTCCCCCTCTCCCGGCTGTGCTGTAAACTGGAAACGTTCATGGAACCGCTCCTTTCCCCAAAAAAGCACCAGTCTCTCTAATGTCCCCTGCCAGAGGGCATCTGCCTGCAGAGTGCCCTCCGGCAAGTCTTTTATCAAAAAGACCACCTTCTTGCGCAGACTGATGCAGGCTAAGTATTCCCACGGCAGGACCGCAAAGAGGTCCACCTTCAGATGGGCATCGCCTCCATACTGCCTGGAGGCGATCCGCACCCAGTCCTCCGGCGCCTTCAGCACCTTCAGATAAGAAGCCGCGTTGGCGGCCGAGGAGGCGATGCACCGGGTGGGGCAGGCCGCCACACACAGGTTACAGTTGACACAGCGGAGGAAGTCCGCCTCCTTACAGCCCGCGCCGGAATATACCTCCTCCGGGCAGATATCCGCGCAGGCCGTGCATCGATGCTTCCTCTGACGGCGGTTGATGCAATGTTCAAAGTCCTTTGACGGGTGGCTCTCGGCCAGAGTCCGCCCGATCACATAGTGAAAAATAAGATTTCCAAATAGCATGGCTCCGCTCTCCTGTACCTGGCACATCTCCTGTGCGGTCCTAAATGCAAGAGGTCAAAAGGTCAGAGATCCGATGCAAGCTTACTTGCAAAAGGCGCTTTGACCTTACATGTTTTTAGGATCATAAGACATAAGGGAGTATAGCACACTGAGACAGACAATACAAGTGAACAACAGGAGGATCTTTTTATGTTCTTTTTCTGGTAACATTCCATGATCGGTCCTTGCGATCTTGCGCATAACATGTTATAATAAGCGACAACTACATGTATCATAAAATACATGATAAAAACAAGGAGGGAAAAACGATGAGCAAGTACGGCATGGTACTGAACCTGGACCGCTGCATCGGCTGCTACGCCTGTGTCACCGCCTGTAAGATGACTTACGGCACACGGCCCGGCGTCAACTACAATGCAGTGAACACGGTGGAATACGGAGAGGGCGCAGACGCCAGACAGCGCTATGTGCTGACCATGTGCATGCACTGCGATAACGCACCCTGCGTGGAAGCCTGCCCCACCGGAGCCACCTACAAGACCGACGAGGGGGCCGTGGTCATGGACTACGAGGCCTGTATCGGCTGCGGCGCCTGCGTGAGTGCATGTCCTTATGACGCCCGCCATCTGGTGAAGGATGATGAGACCAGCTTCGAGGGCAGCGTAGCGCCCTATGAGGAGGAAAGCTCCCAGCGTCTGAACGTAGTGGAGAAATGTACCTTCTGCTATGAGCGTGTAAAGAACGGGGAGAAGCCCGCATGTACGGTGTTCTGTCCCGGACAGTGCCGGATCTTCGGCGATGTGGAGGATCCGGAGAGTGAGATCTCCACCTACATAAAGGAGAAAGGCGCCTTTAATATCGAAGGGACCAGCATCTGGTATGTGACCCCGGAGAACATGGACCGCAGCCTGCTCCCGAAGCCCTTAGCAGAGCTGATCGGAGCCGCCGGAGCCAAGGAGGAGACCCCTGAGACCACAGCCGCAGCAGAAGAGACCACCGCAGCCGAGACCACGGCAGCCGCTACAGAGGCCGCACAGGAGGCCGCCGCAGAAGGCGGTTCCGGTGGCAGCGGAGCTACGGTGGGCATCATCGGCGGCGCAGCCGTCTTAGCCGGCGCAGCGGTCGCCTGGAACGCCAAGAACAAGAAGGCAAAAGCCGAGGATAAGAAAGACGATAAGGGAGGTACGGATAATGCCTAAACTCAGTAGAAGACAATTTCTGAAATTAACGGCAGCATCTGCCGCAGGTGCGGCGATGGCCGGCAGCGGATCTTTCATCATCCCGGGCAATGAGGCCTTAGCGGCCAGCGATGCGCCGGAGGAAGTCAAATATACCCACTGCGTGATGTGCAACCATGGCCCCCGCTGCGGTATGAAGCTGATCTTAAAGGAGGGCAAGGTATACCGCATCGAAAAGCGTGAGGACTATCCCAACAACCTGATCTGTGCCAAAGGTGTGGCCGCGATCCAGGAGCTGTATGCGCCGGACCGTCTCCTGCACCCCATGAAGCGCACCACGCCCAAGGGCTCTGACGACCCCAAGTGGGAGCAGATCACCTGGGATGAAGCCTTAGAGACCATCGCCGAGAAGCTGAACGCGGTCAAGGCCGAGTACGGCGCCGAGAAGGTCCTGTTCATGACCGGCGACCCCAAGGAGCCCCGTTCCGCCGTGCAGAGGCTGGCCTATACCTTCGGCTCCCCCAACATGGGCACCGAGAGTTCCACCTGCTATAAGGCCACGGAACTAGCTACGAAGCTCTTATACGGACCGGAGTGGTACACCGCCTCCTCCCTGGCTACCGGAGCCGGCCCCACCCCTGGGAAGACCAAGGTCTGCATCATCTGGGGCAATAACCCGCCCTGGTCCGCTCCTGTCAGCTATAACGGCATGAAGAACGGCAAGGAGAGCGGCACGGTCAAATACATCGTGGTAGATCCCCGGATCACCCCCACGGTCCATGCCTTCGCCGATGTGCATCTCCAGATCCGTCCCGGCACCGACGGCGCCCTGGCCCTATGCTTTGCCAACGCCCTGATCGAGAACGATGCCTATGATAAGGATTTCGTAGAGAACTGGACCCATGGCTTTGAGGAATACGCGGCCTACGCCAGCGAGTTCACCGTCGAGAAGACAGCCGAGATCTGCCAGATCCCGGAGGAGAAACTGAAGGAAGCGATCGATATCCTGCTGACCGAGGGGAGCCCCATCGTCTGCAAGAGCTCGGCGGCCTTCCCACACCACACCAACGGCGTGAACAATTACCGGGCGATCATGTCCTTAGTCCCGCTGACCGGCAGCCTGGATGTGGCCGGCGGTCTGAAGATCGCGGACGAACCGCTGAACTTCGACGAGTGGCAGATGACCTTTGATTTCGCCCGCTCTAACGACCTTCTGCCCAAGCTGGATCATCTGCGGGTAGACCGGGAGTACTTCCCCGTGTGGGCAGATACGGACCAGCAGGGCATCCTGCAGCTGAACCGTATCCCCGAATATGTGGAGACCGGCGCCATCCGGGCCTGCGTGATGTTCGGCGGCAATGCCATGATGTGGCCCCAGTCCCATCTGTACCAGGAGGCCTTCCAGAAGATGGACTTCTGTGTGGCGGCGGACTTCTACATCCGTCCCTGGACCCACAACTACGTGGATATGGTGCTGCCCGCAGCCATGAGCTGGGAGCGTTCCTGCCCGCTGACCGTCTTCGGCCGCAAGATCTTCCTGCGTGAGCCGGCTGTAGCGCCCGCAGGCGAGGCCAGACCCGACTATCGGATCTGCTGCGACATCGGCACCGCGCTGGGCTACAGCGAGGAGTTCTGGGGCGGCGGCGAGAAGTCCGAGGAGAACTGCATCCGCGAGTCCCTGCGCCATCTGAAAGTGGATACCCCGATCACCTATGAGGATCTGCAGGCGGCGTCCCCAGGACCTGTGGAGGTCCCCTTAAAGGGCGAGCCCCAGGAGAAGAAGTACGAGAAGGGCCTGCTGCGTGAGGACGGAAAGCCCGGCTTCACCACGCCTACCGGCAAGGTGGAATTTGTCTCGGAGATCCTGCGCGAGCATGGCTTCGATCCTCTGCCCACCTACAATGAGCCGGTGATGAGCCCGATCAGCACCCCGGATGTGTTCAAGGACTATCCGCTGATCATGAACAGCGGCAACCGTGTCCCCATGTACACCCACAGTAAGGAGCGGAACCTGCCCTGGCTGAACCAGTTCATGCCGGAGCCCATCATCCGTCTGAACCCGGAGGATGCCGCGGACCGGAGCTTAAAGAACGGCGACATGGTGAAGGTGACCAGCCCCTACGGCGAACTGACCGCCAAGCTGGAGATCTCCGTGATGATCAAGAAGGGCGTGATCGATATGTTCCACGGCTGGGACAAGGCCAATGTGAACGAGCTGGTCAGCCGCGACTTCGACCCGATCAGCGGGTTCCCGCCCTATAAAGAGGGACTGTGCCAGGTGGCAAAAGCTTAACGGGATCTACGTCACTTTTTACAGATTGGGTCACTTTTCACAGGTTTGCCAGAGGTCCGCTCCGGGAGGAGATCGGAAGAGCGTCGTGTAGGGAAAGAGTGTCTTCG
>CAJUFE010000036.1:0-28115 GCA_910585635.1 uncultured Lachnospiraceae bacterium
CCGCTGCGTTCCTCATGGAGCGAGAGCGCGGTGACGTTATGACAGGTCCCTCCCGTAGCGGACCCCTTGCAACATTTCTATGCATTAAAATCCCCTGACGTGGGAGTGGACAGCGCCCCCACCAGGACTTTTTTATCGAAATGAGGGGAAAGTACATTGTGCAAAAAAGGATCCTGTGATAGAATGGAGCCTAGAGTATCGCCAGATCTGGAGAAGATGACAGCCTGCTGACCGGGCAGGAGAAAAGAGAGGATCGTATGACAGGGATCATCGACTATGACGCAGGGAACCTGCGGAGTGTGGAGAAAGCGCTGGCCGCATTGGGGGAAGAGACTGTGGTCAGCCGGGACCGAGATATCCTGCTGGGAGCGGACCGTGTGATCCTGCCGGGGGTGGGCGCATTTGGCGACGCCATGGAACGGCTGCACCAGTATGGGCTGGTGGATGCGATCCACCAGATCGTGGAAAAGGGAACGCCATTTTTGGGGATCTGCCTGGGGCTGCAGCTTTTATTTGAAGGCAGTGAAGAGTGTGTGGGCGTAGAGGGGCTTGGGATCCTCCCGGGCAAGATCTTGCGCCTGCCAGATGATAAGGGGCTGAAGATCCCCCATATGGGATGGAATTCTCTGCAGATCACACCGGGGGCGAAGCTGTTTGCAGGGATCGAGGAAGGCGCCTATGTGTATTTTGTCCACTCGTATTACCTGAAGGCGGCAGACGAGACGATCGTGGCGGCTTCCACAGAGTATGCCGCCCATATCCATGCATCTGTTGAGCGGGGGAATGTCTTTGCCTGTCAGTTCCACCCGGAGAAGAGCAGCGCTGTGGGGATGCAGATCCTCCGGAACTTTATCCGTCTGGGATGAGCAGAGGATGGATCGGGAACGGGATGTTGGATCAAGATCAAGATGCAGGATCGGGCAGAGGGCCGTGAAGGATCCTGGAGCCAGGACTGCGAGCGAGGAGGAAGGATATGTTCACCAAAAGGATCATCCCATGCCTGGATGTGAAAAATGGCCGGGTGGTGAAGGGCGTGAATTTTGTTGACTTGAAGGATGCGGGGGATCCGGTGGAGATCGCCGCCGCCTATGACCAGGCAGGAGCCGACGAGCTGGTGTTTTTGGATATCACGGCTACCTCCGATGCCAGGGAGACCGTGGTGGATATGGTGAGGCGGGTGGCCGAAAAGGTCTTTATCCCCTTTACCGTGGGCGGCGGGATCCGCACTGTGGAGGATTTCCGCAGGCTCCTTCGGGAAGGGGCCGATAAGATCTCGGTCAATTCCTCCGCGATCGATCATCCAGAGCTGATCAGCCAGGCGGCGGATAAATTTGGCCGCCAGTGTGTGGTGGTGGCGATCGATGCAAAGCGGAGACCTGGCGGGTCCGGCTGGACGGTCTATAAGAGCGGAGGCCGGATCGATACAGGGCTGGACGCGGTGGAGTGGGCCAGGAAGGCGGACCGGCTGGGGGCAGGGGAGATCCTGCTGACCAGCATGGACTGCGACGGGACCAAGGCGGGCTATGATAATGAGCTGACCGCCCAGATCGCGGAAAATGTATCCGTCCCGGTCATCGCCTCGGGAGGCGCAGGCGAGATGGCGCATTTCTATGACGCCCTGACCGTAGGTAGAGCGGATGCGGCGCTGGCGGCCTCCCTCTTCCACTATAAAGAGCTGGAGATCATGGAGCTGAAGCGCTATCTGGCCGGGCGGGGGCTGTCCATACGCCTGTAGGGATGGGTGCTCCTAGTGCCCCTTCAGTGACATGTTATCGACCTGGGATCGCCCATGAGCCTATAGGGATGGATATGAGGCCGGATCTTGATGGGGCGGCAGCCGATCTGAGGGGATAAGTCTTGGGCCCACGAGCAGATGGAGGCAGGATCCCGAAAAGCGGACGATGAGAGCGAGAGAGATGCGAAAGAAAGCGAGGTCTATCCATGGCAGCGATCGATAATGATTGGCTGGAGCCATTAAAAGAAGAATTTAAAAAGCCCTATTACCGCCAGCTGTATGAGACGGTCAAGGAGGAGTACTCCACCAGGAGGATCTTCCCGGCAGCAGATGATATCTTTAACGCATTTGCCTTTACCCCGCTGCATAAGGTGAAAGTAGTGATCTTGGGGCAGGATCCCTACCACGGGGTGGGGCAGGCCCACGGACTCTGCTTTTCCGTGAAGCCGGAGGTGGCTATCCCGCCGTCCCTGGTGAACATCTATCAGGAGCTGGCGGACGATCTGGGGTGCTATATCCCGGATAACGGCTATCTGAAAAAATGGGCGGACCAGGGGGTCCTCCTGTTAAATACGGTGCTCACGGTGCGGGCCCACGCGGCCAACTCCCACCGGAACATCGGCTGGGAGGAGTTCACCGACGCGGCAATCCGCATCCTGGATGAGCAGGACCGCCCGATCGTGTACCTTTTGTGGGGGCGTCCGGCCCAGGCCAAGAAGGCTATGCTGCATAACCCAAAGCATCTGATCCTGGAAGCGCCCCATCCCAGCCCTTACTCCGCCAGCCGCGGGTTCTTCGGATGCCGCCATTTCAGCAAGACCAATGCGTTCCTGAAGGACCATGGGCTGGAGCCGATCGACTGGCAGATCGAGAACATCCGGCAGACGTGTTGAGGGAGTCCGGTCAGATGGCGTGACGGGGAAGAGATAGATACTGCGTGGAGGAAGATATGAGCGTGATAGAGATCTTGAAGGTGATCGTACAGGGGATCGTGGAGGGGTTCACAGAATGGCTCCCGATCAGCAGCACCGGACACATGTTCCTGGTGGATGAGATCATCCATATGGACCAGCCGAAGGAATACCTGGACGTGTTCTTCGTGGTGATCCAGCTGGGCGCGATCCTGGCGGTGGTCCTTCTGTATTTTGATAGATTAAACCCCTTCTCCAGGAGGAAGCGGCCGGCAGCCAAGCGGGCCACCGTCATCCTGTGGATGAAGATCGTGGTGGCCTGTATCCCGGCGGCGGTCATCGGGCTTTTGCTGGACGACTGGATGGAAGCCCATCTGAACAATGCCTATGTGGTGTCCGCCACCTTGATCATCTACGGTGTGGTGTTCATCCTTCTGGAGCGGAGGAACCAGAACGTGACCTTCCCGGTCCAGAAGACCAGCCAGGTCACCTTCCAGACCGCCCTGTATATCGGCTTGTTCCAGCTCCTAAGCCTCGTCCCGGGGACCTCCCGTTCCGGTGCGACGATCTTAGGCGCCATGCTCTTAGGCTGCTCTAGAGGAGTGGCGGCGGAGTTCTCTTTCTTTCTGGGGGTCCCGGTGATGTTCGGGGCCAGCCTGTTAAAGCTGGTGAAATTTTTCATGGAGGGGAGCAGCTTTAGCGGACCCCAGGTGTTCTATATGCTCCTGGGGATGGTGGTAGCCTTTTTGGTGTCGGTCTACTCGATCCGCTTCCTGCTGGGCTATGTGCGGAACCATGACTTCACGTTTTTCGGGTATTACCGGATCGTGCTGGGGATCGTGGTGCTGTCCTATTTTGGGATCACGGCGCTGGCGGTGTGAGGATATATGTTCATAAAAAGCTTAAAAAGGTTTATAAAAAACATACGGATCGCTCAAAAGCACTTTACATTTTTTGGAATGTGTGCTATGATCTAAGCAGTAGTACCAGAGACAGTAGGTGGCCCGGGCCATAAACTCCTACCGAGGGAAATGCGATGTTTGACTCGATCTCCTTCGGGAGACCGGGTTTTTTTATGCACAGGCCCATGCCGCTAAAGCGTGTGCGGTCCGCGCAGCGATGATATTGAGTGAAAGAAGATCGGCCTATGTTCGATAAAAGACAAAAAAGTGTACAGAAGAAAAAAGGCGGGGAGGCCTTGGCGAGTAGCTTGGAGTTTATCTTTAAGCTCCATTTGTATACATCAAAGGGTGAGGCGCTATTTAAGGCAACAGTTTTGGCAGTGTCCTGGGGCGGCGGGGTCTGGCATCAGAACACTGCGGCGGCATACTATCTTTTTTCTATCTCGATCATCATGGAATACGCGATCCAGCTGGTGCGTGCAAAGCAGTTTATCCCAAAGCTGTTGCCGATGTTCCTGATCGTAAGTGATATCATCGTATTGGTGATCGCAACAGGCCAGGTGATACAGCGGGATACGGGTATCTATCCTTTCCAATTTTATGTTGAGGTGGTGACACTGGCTGTGATAGGTATCGACGCAGTCATGACGCTTTTGATCGAGCCGCCTGAAAGCTATAAGATCGAAGCGAACATCAGTGGCCGCGGTGGAGCGATAGGAACAAGAAAGAACGGAGAATGAACATGAAGATCGTGGTGATCATCGGGATGGTCTGTGTATTGTTGGCCATTGTTGGATTAAATCGGGTAATTGCTTTTTATGAGAAAAAGACGGCTCACCGTTGGGAAGAATACTTTGATGAGCTTGATCTCATCAGTCCAGAGATCTCCTATAGCAAATATAAAGAGATAGCAGAAAGAGCATCGGTCCCCAATACACCAACGCGTACAGAGGGAGATTTTTGGGATTTTTTGATGCCATATGAAAAGGAGAGTGATACGGGATATATAGAAGACCGGCTTTCCTACGCTGGTTGCGGGGGGGATGACAGATGAGCGGAGATGTTTTGGCATACCACCCGATGGATGAAAGTGGCTTGCGTGCTGCCCAGGATAAACAAACAAGATTTATCAAGGGTTTTATCGCCAGCAACAAGTATGATGGCGATAAGATCTATGTGAATGAAAATGCGCTGTTGGCGGTCATCGTTAAAGTAGACCAAAGGCGCAGGTATTTTCATTTTTTTCATAAACTTGATATGTCAGAGTATAAGGAGGCGGCTCTGTATAGCTTCTGGTATATCAAATTACATCCATTGAACATTGGCCCCAGAGATTTCCTAAGAGACCCACCCAGTATGTATGATTCGATAAATGAAAAGCTGGCACTTTATGTCATCTTTAAAACATTAAGGACGATGCTGAAAAAAAAGAAGCTGCCGACAGAGAGACTGGACGAGCTTCCTTTAAAATATATCGACGAACTGGTCTATTCATTGACTTATCGTGACGTGAGCAAAGAGTCCCTCATCATGCTGGTGGAGAGCATGGCGGTCTTTCTGGGGCTGGATCCGTATGCGAAAGAAAAATAGGGCTTTTTCAAGATTTAAAAGACGGTGACATGGTGTAGAGATCCTACGATATAAAGACATATCGCATCTAGGAGGGATATGTCCTATATCACAGGATCTTGATCATATCATCCCACTCGGCAGTCCCTTGACCGAGCTCTGCCTCCCATACGATCGACAACAGAGGGACCGCCATATAGGATGCCCTGCAGATCCGCTAGCTCCGCAATTTTTCCATCAGCTTAACAGACATGAGACAAAAGAGAAAGAAGGTGGCCGCCAGGGCAGCATAATAGATCTTATCGTCCAGCAGAAGGATGCTGGTGGGAGAATGATAGAGCTTTCCATCATACAGGACCGCGCTGACCGTGCTGTGGTACTTCCGGCTGTTCTCCATGGCGAAATGTGCGCTGCTGGGGACCCCGTGGAGCTTGTAGCTCTCACCCTGATAGGAAGCGGTGACCTGCAGCTTTCCCGGGGTCAGTCCGGAGGATGATACTTTGATGTCGGTGACCTGCACAGACACCACGGTCCCTAAGGTCTCCTTATCCCGGCTATAGGCCCGCTGATGGAAGATGATCGTTATGATCAGCAATAGGACAAAGGCAGCGGGGAGCAATATTTTTTTGTGACGTTCCTTTTTGTTAGGATCCATTTTTGATCGCCTCCTGATCGGTCTTGTCATGACCCCTTTTAGAGCCCCTCCGCGATCTCATAGATCAGCCGCTCAGAATCCTCCCATCCCAGGCAGGGGTCGGTGATGGACTTGCCATAGCAGCCTCCGCCGATCGGCTGGGAGCCAGGCTCTAAGTAGCTTTCGATCATCAAGCCCTTGACGAAGTCCCGGATCTCTGGGGCATGGCGGCGGCTGTGGAGCACCTCCTTGGCGATGCGGATCTGCTCCATATACTTTTTGTTGGAATTGGAATGGTTGGTGTCTACGATACAGGCGGGGAACTGGAGATTGCCCCGTTCGGTATAAAGCTTTAACAAAAGCTCCAGGTCTTCAAAGTGATAATTGGGCAGGCATTGTCCATGCTTATTTACCGCACCCCGCAGGATGGTGTGGGTCAGGGGATTGCCGGCGGTCCCCACCTCCCAGCCGCGGAAGATGAAATCATGGCCGTGCTGGGCAGCGTAGACAGAGTTCAGCATTACGGACAGATCGCCGCTGGTGGGGTTCTTCATGCCCACGGGAACGTCGCAGCCGCTGGAGACCAGGCGATGGTACTGGTTCTCCACAGAGCGGGCGCCGACGGCGATATAGGACATCATATCCGAAAGATAGCGCAGGTTCTCCGGATAGAGCATCTCGTCGGCGGTGGTAAGACCGGTCTCCCGCAGCACCTTCATGTGCATATGGCGGATGGCTAAGATGCCTTCCAGCATATTAGGCTTTTTTTCCGGGTCGGGCTGGTGGAGCATGCCCTTGTAGCCTTCCCCGGTGGTGCGGGGCTTATTGGTATAGACCCGGGGGATGAGGATGATCTTCTCCTGGACCTTCTCCTGGACCTTGGCCAGGCGGTAGGCATACTCACAGACAGAGTCCTCATTGTCCGCTGAACAGGGGCCGATGATCAGGATGAACTGATCGCTCTCTCCGGTGAACACCTTAGCGATCTGGGCATCCCGCTTACTTTTGACCGTGGCCAGCTCCAGCGGAAGGGGATACTGCTCCCGGATCTCTGCCGGGGTAGGTAGTTTTGTGATGAACTCGAATCCCATATCTTTGCCTCCTTGCATGCCGCTCTGCCAGTGGCTTTTGACCGTGGATGCGACATGTCGTCTATTTGTTAATGATCTTGTAATTGAACTTAAGAGATCTGTCATTTGACAATGGCATTGTTCCATTATAATATAGGATCGTAAGATCGGCAATAGGTAAACCATAAAAAACTTTATAGGTTTAAAGCGTTCAAGCGAGAAAGAAGGGAGAGAGATCATGAAAAAACGATCGTTCAAACACATAGGCATCATAGCAGCAGTAGGGGCCATCCTGGTGGCAGGCACGGTGTTCGTCGCTTTTGGCGGTGCGAAGAAGATCATCCATATCGGTGAGGATACGCGGGTGGAGATCGACCTGGAGAACGGCACTACCACAGAGACCCCGATCGGGGGGACAGGAGCAACAGAGGCGGGGGACCCGGTCTTAAGCGCAGGCGCGACAGAGACGGAGGGCCAGGTCTCAGGTGCAGAGGGCGCGGAGACAGGGGCGTCGACAGGAGATGTGGCGGTCCCCGAAGGCGGCGCGGCCGGCGATCCGGCAGCATCGACCCTGCGGATAGTGGGCGTGGTGCTGGAGGCGGGAGAAGACAGTATCCTTTTAGACCGTCAGTTCCCGGAGGGCGGTCATGAGGATACGATCCTCCACATCGACCCGGAGCGGACGCTGATCTTAGACAGCGTCAGCGGCTTCCCCACCGAGGCGGGGCAGATCAAGAAGGGGGACAGCCTCTATGTATATGTGGGTCCCGCTATGACCATGAGCCTGCCGCCGCAGATGACGGCGGTCCTGATCCTGACCGGCACACCTCAGGACGCGGCAGCCCCCCAGTATGTCCAGGCAGCAGGGAGCCTGGAGGCAGACGGGCAGGGCGGATGGATCTTAAAGGGGACGGACGGCGCCGAGATCTTCGTACCGGCAGATTGCCCCATCGAGCCTTATCTGACCAGACAGATCGTGAGGCTGTCCGATATCACAGCCGGGCGGACCTGCCTGGTGTGGACGGGGATGGATGGCACAGCGGAGAAGATCGTGCTGTTCAATGAGTAGGAACCCCATCTTTGCATTGTGCGAAAGCCCCATAGACAAGAGCCGGGATAAGGTTTATACTAGAGTGGCTGCAAGGCGCATATGCTGAGAATAAGGAGGGTACCAAGATGCATTATACTGTAAAACCGCAGAATGTCTGTCCTTCATCGCTTTCCTTTGACTTGGAGGGCGATGTGGTGAGGAACGTGGAGTTTGTTAATGGCTGCAACGGAAATCTGAAGGCGATCGGCAAGCTGGTGGACGGGATGACCGTGGACCAGATCGAATCGATCCTGAAAGGGAACACCTGCCGGACGAAGAACACTTCCTGCGCGGATCAGCTGGCGATCGCGGTCCGTGCGAAGTATGAGGAAAGCTTACGATAGAGGCGGACAAGAGCAGAGGAAGAGCAAAAGAGCCTGGGGATCCTCACCGGGCTCTTTTTGCGCTCCTTTTTTGGCTGTCTTTTGATCGGGATGACAGGATATCCCAAAACAGATCGATAAGAAAATTAAGGATCTCGTAAACATTAAATCTCGATAAATATGTGAAAACCATTTGAAAACTGATGAAGTTCGTATATAATAGAAAAGAAATCGTGGGAACATTTAGGCGGACAGGGCTTGAACACTTACAGGCCTTGTTTTTCTTACGGCCCGCCCGCCGCTTTTAAAGGGATGAGCCAGGCCCGGATGCTGCGGGCGCGGCATCCGAGACCAGCGGCAGATCGATGACTGAAGGGTAAGGACAGCCGGGCAGGACGATGAGCGGGCAGTCACATAGAGGGACCAGGGATGGTCCAAGGCTACAGATGATATTGCATCTTGCAGGTGTAGGAAGCAGGGACTCAGGGAAACATAATGGTAGAAAGCCTGCAGGAAGACCGGACAGGAGGAAGAGAGGATATGTTTACGATGATGTCGAACGACATTGGGATCGATCTGGGTACAGCCAGCATCTTAGTGTATATCAAGGGAAAAGGCGTTGTGTTAAAGGAACCGTCGGTAGTCGCGATCGAGCGGGATACCCGGAAGATCATGGCGATCGGGGAGGCGGCCCGCCTGATGATCGGGCGCACGCCGGGGAACATCGTGGCGGTCCGTCCGCTGCGGCAGGGCGTGATCTCGGACTATGCGGTGACGGAAAAGATGATGAAATATTTTATCGATAAAGCGGTGGGGAAGAAGGCCTTAAGGAAGCCCAGGATCAGTGTCTGCATCCCCAGCGGGGCCACGGAGGTGGAGAAGAAGGCGGTGGAGGACGCAACCTATATGGCAGGGGCCAGGGAGGTGACGATCATCGAGGAGCCGGTGGCAGCGGCCATCGGAGCGGGGATCGATATCTCTAAGGCCTGCGGGAACATGATCGTGGATATCGGGGGCGGCACGGCAGATATCGCGGTGATCTCCTTAGGCGGCACGGTGGTGAGCACCTCGATCAAGGTGGCCGGGGATGATTTTGACGAGGCCCTGGTCCGGTACATGCGCAAGAAACATAACCTGCTGATCGGGGAGAGGACGGCGGAGGAGATCAAGATCAATATCGGCGCCGCCTCCCGCAGGCCGGAGGTCCTGACCATGGAGGTGAGGGGGCGGAACCTGGTGACCGGCCTGCCTAAGACGATCGTGGTGACCTCCGATGAGACTCTGGAGGCCTTAAGGGAGCCGGCCATGCAGATCGTGGATGCGGTCCACAATGTACTGGAGCGCACACCGCCGGAGCTGGCAGCAGATATCTTCGACCGGGGCATCGTGCTCACCGGCGGCGGCTCTCTCCTTAGCGGCCTGGATTCGCTGATCGAGGAGAAGACGGGGATCACCACCATGATCGCGGAGGATCCATTGACGGCTGTGGCGATCGGGACCGGGAAGTTCATCGAGTTCAACCACGGCGAGGGCCGGGGCTTTGACTGAATCGAGAGAAAAGGGCTGAAGGCCCTGGGGCGGACAGCTGCAGGGGTAAAGAACAGATATGGCGACAGTTACAGGATATGTTGAGCGGATCAAATATCGGAATGAGGACAATGGCTATACGGTACTGTGCCTGGACACAGAGGGCAGTGAGACGATCCTGGTGGGGAATTTCCATTCCATCAGCGAGGGTGAGCTGGTGGAAGCGGTGGGGGATATGACGGAGCATCCGCTATATGGCGAGCAGCTCCAGGTCGAGAGCTATCAGATCAAGACGCCGGAGGATACACTGGCCATGGAGCGTTATCTGGGCTCTGGTGCGATCAAAGGTATCGGGGCTGCGCTGGCCGGCCGGATCGTCCGCCGTTTTAAGGCGGATACTTTTCGGGTCATGGAGGAGGAGCCGGAGCTGCTGGCCCAGATCAAGGGGATCAGCGAGAAGATGGCCATGGCGATCGGCGAGCAGGTCCAGGAAAAGAAGGAGATGCGCCAGGCCATGATCTTCCTCCAGGGCTATGGGATCTCCATGAGCCTGGCAGGGAAGATCTTCCAGGCATATGGCCCGCGGCTGTACTCGGTGATCCGGGAGGATCCCTATCAGCTGGCGGATGATATCCCGGGTGTGGGCTTTAAGCTGGCAGACGAGATCGCGGAGCGGGTGGGGATCTTTACAGATTCCGACCAGCGTATCCGGTGCGGGCTCTTATACACCCTGCTGCAGGCCGTGGGGAACGGGCACACCTTCCTGCCCCAGGAGGAGCTTTTGGCCCAGGCCTCTGAGCTGCTGAAGGTCGATCGGTCCCTGATGGAAAAGCATCTGATGGATATGCAGATCGATAAACGGATCGTGGTGAAGGAAGGCAGGCTCCAGGGCCGTCCGACTGGTCCTCATAGGGATGTCCCGGGAGGGGGCGGACAGCCTCCTGCGGGACACACGATGTGGTCGGAAGATCTGGGTCAAGAAGATCTGGCGCGGTCAGCGGAGCCTGACAGAGCACTGTCGGAGCGGACAGAGGATCTGCCAGGAGTGTACAGGCCTATGCGGGCGGTCTATGCGGCTCAGTACTATTATCTGGAATTAAATACGGCGAAGATGCTCCACGACTTGAACATCCACGGGGATATCCCCCGCGGCCAGATCGATGGACGGCTACAGCAGATCGAGCAGGAGGAGAGCATCTGCCTGGACGAGCTGCAGGCCGAGGCGGTGCGGCAGGCGGTCAACTGCGGCCTGCTGGTCATCACCGGAGGACCCGGCACCGGCAAGACCACCACCATCAACACCATCATCCGGTTTTTCCGGCAGGAGGGGATGGAGATCTTGCTGGCCGCGCCTACGGGGCGGGCGGCTAAGCGGATGACCGAGGCCACCGGCCAGGAAGCACGGACCATCCACCGGCTGCTGGAGCTGAGCGGCGGGCTGCCGGGAGAAAACGAGTCCTCCGGCGGGATGCGTTTCGAGCGGAATGAGGAAAACCCGCTGGACGGCGATGTGGTGATCGTGGATGAGGTGTCCATGGTGGATATCCATCTGATCCACTCCCTGCTGCGGGCGGTCACCGTGGGGACCCGGCTGATCCTGGTGGGGGATGTGGACCAGCTCCCCAGCGTGGGGCCGGGAAATGTGCTAAAGGATATCATCGAGAGCGGAGCCTTCCCGGTGGTGAAGCTGACGAAGATCTTCCGGCAGGCGGCAAAGAGCGATATCGTGATGAACGCCCACCGGATCCACGGCGGGGAGCGGATCGACTTAGCAAAGCGGAGCCAGGATTTCCTGTTCATCCGCCGGGAAAGCCCAGACGCGATCATCAGTGCCATGCTGACCTTAGTCCGGCAGAAGCTGCCCGGATACGTCCACGCAAAGCCATTGGACATCCAGATCATGACCCCTATGCGTAAAGGCGCCTTGGGGGTGGAGCGACTGAACGGGATCTTCCAGAGCTTTTTGAACCCGCCGTCTCCGGGGAAAAAGGAAAAGGAGGCAGGCCATACCATCTACCGAGTGGGCGATAAGGTGATGCAGACCAAGAACGATTATCAGCTCCAGTGGGAGATCCGCAACCGTTATGACATCCCGGTGGATAAAGGGCTGGGGGTCTTCAATGGGGATATCGGCATCATCCAGGATATCAATGAGCTGGCCGAGCTGGTGACCGTGACCTTTGACGAAGGGAAACAGGTGGAGTATACCTATAAGCAGCTGGAGGAGCTGGAGCTGGCCTATGCCATCACCATACATAAATCCCAGGGCAGCGAGTATCCGGCGGTGGTGATCCCCCTCTTTACCGGTCCCAGGATGCTGATGACCCGGAACCTGATCTACACCGCCGTGACCCGGGCCAGACAATGTGTCTGCCTGGTAGGCGTTCCCCAGATCTTCCAGGGGATGGTGGACAACTGCATGGAGCAGCGGCGGTATTCGGGCCTGCGGGCCAGGATCGAAGAGCTGAGGTAGCGGTCGTGCCTGCGTTCACCGAAACGTTGTGGCAGCGTCCCCGTCTGGCGGCCTTAAAGGGGGCGGCTGCATAGAGGGCGGCGAGAGGAAGGAGGCCTTGGCGCAGATGGAGCGGCATTGGATGATGGAGAAGGCCGAAAGGGGCCGGGAGTGGCTGACAGACCTCCTGTTCCCCAGGCGCTGCCCGGTATGTGGCAAGATCGTGGTCCCCAAGGGAGGGCTGATCTGCCCGGGCTGTGTGAAAAAGCTCAGCTTTGTCAAGGGACCGGTCTGCATGCGGTGCGGAAAGGAATTGATCTGGCAGGACGGAGAATACTGCCATGACTGCATGCGCCACAGGCGCAGTTTTGAGCGGGGAGCGGCCCTCTTGAACTACAACGAGGCGGCCGCCGCGTCCATGGCCCAGATCAAGTATAAGAACAAGCGGGAGTATCTGGACTTCTACAGCCGGGAGATGGTCCGCAGGCTGGGGAAGAGGCTTGCCGGGATGGGGGCGGATGCCTTTGTGCCGGTGCCGGTCCACCCCTCCAGGAGGCGGACCAGAGGCTTTGACCAGGCAGAGGAGCTGGCGGACCGGCTGTCCAGACAGACAGGGATACCGGTCTTAAAGGGTGCGCTGATCAGGAGCAAAAAGACCATGCCCCAGAAGGCATTGACGCCGGAGCAGCGGCTGAGGAACCTGGAGCAGGCTTTCTTAGTGGTCCCGGAAAAGCTCTGGAAGGGGATGGAACGGGTGGTGCTGGTGGATGACATCTATACCACCGGGAGCACCATAGAGGCCTGCAGCCGGGTGTTAAAACGGGCGGGGATCAAGAAGATCTATTTTGTCTCCATCTGCATCGGCGGGGACCGATAGGGTCATTGCGGTAAAGAGCAAAAGTGCAGAAGAGCGACGGAGCAGCAGTGCAAGAGCAGCAATGCAGAAGAGCGGAAGGACAGCGGGGCAGGGGACAGCAGATAGGAGACGGAGATGGCGTATTTTCCATTGTTCATAGAGCTGGAAGGGAAAAAGTGCCTGGTGGTGGGCGGGGGCAGGGTGGCAGCCCGAAAAGCGGCCCAGCTCCTGGCCTATGGCGCGGAGCTTCTGGTGGTGGCGAAGGAGGTCTGCCCCGCCATGTGGCAGCTGGCGGGACACATCCGTCTGCAGCTCCGCCCGGCCAGGGTGGAGGATGCCGACGGTATGGACCTGGTGATCTGTGCCTCCGACGACCGCAGGCTCCATGAAGAGCTGACTGCCTTCTGCAGAGAGCGGCGGATCTGGGTCAATGTGGCTGATGACAGCGGGGGGAGCTCCTTTCTCTTCCCCGGTCTGGTCCGCCAGGGGGATGTGGTCCTGGGGATCACCACCGGAGGGAAGAGCCCTGCGGCCACCCGCTATCTGCGCCGGGAGCTGGAAGGGTGCCTCCCCCCATTTTTCGGCGGGCTGGTGGAGCGGCTGGGAGTCCTGCGGGATCAGGTCAAGGAACTGATACCCGATCCACGGGAAAGGGAAAGGCGGTTCACAGAGCTCCTGATGGCAGGGATCGGGCGGGGGGGCATATTGCCGGATGAGGTGATCGAGGAAACGCTGAGGGCATCAGGCCCAGGGGACCTCCATGGATCCGGCAGCGGCTGCGCCGCTATACAGAAAAGTCCGGCGGCAGACTCCATAAGTAAAAGGCAGGAAATGAGATGAAATGTGAGATCCGGATCGGAACGAGAAAAAGTGAGCTTTCGATCGCCCAGACCATGCTGGTGGCGGACGCTATACGGGCAGCCTGTCCGGACATAGAGCCCGTGCTGGTGGGCCGCAGCACCATGGGCGATAAGATATTGGATAAGCCGCTGCTGGCTTTTGGGGGAAAAGGCGTGTTCGTCTCCGAATTTGAAGAGGCTTTGCTGCAGGGAGAGATCGATCTTGCCGTGCATAGCGCTAAGGATATGCCACTGGAGCTGGCAGAAGGGCTGGATATCCTGGGCGTACTGCCCAGAGGGGATGTGCGGGATGTCCTGGTGACCATGGCAGACGGCCCGCAGGCGATCATGGCAGACCGCTCCGGCTCCACAGAGCCGGTCCGCATCGGTACCTCCAGCCTGCGGCGGTCGATCCAGATCCAGGAGCTGGGCAGCCGGCTGTGGCCCGGGCGGACGGTGATCTGCAAGGACCTGCGGGGGAATGTGCTGACCCGGCTGGAAAAGCTGGAGAGCGGACAGTACCAGGGCATCATCCTGGCGGCGGCCGGTCTGGACCGGCTGCAGATCAGTAAGCTGCGAAAGGGACGTTACCGATATCGGTATTTCACCCCGGAGGAGATGATCCCGGCGGGAGGGCAGGGCATACTGGCTATAGAGGGGAAAAAAGGCGGTCCCATGGAGCCGGTCATCGCCAGGATATCGGACCGGATCGCCATGGGTGAGCTGCAGGCGGAACGGCAGGTCTTAAAACGCCTGGGAGCTGGATGCCATGAGCCGATAGGGGTATACTGCCGGATCGATGCCGGGGCAGACGACCGGCCTGCAAAGCTTACAACTTCTGGGAACGGCAAGAGAGCCGATATGCAGGCAGGCTGTGGCTGTGGAGACCGCGGTGGATCGGGGCAGCAGCTCCTGCTGACCGGCATCTATGAGAAGGACGGCGTGCGCCGCAGGGCTGCGGTCTGCGTAGACGGTCTCTGGACAGAGGGGCGGCTGGAGGAGACGGACCGCCTGTTGGCGGCAGCGGACCGGCTGGCAGATAAGCTGTCCGGAAAGCAGTGACCGTCGGCCGGTGTGGATGTGATAAGTCGTGTCCAGATCAGAGGAAGGGACACAGAAGGGATACAGAAGGAAGGAACACAGAAGGAAGGAACACAGAAGGAAGACAGAAGGAGTCTGTGACCTGCGTTCGGTCAAGATCAAAAAGGGATAAGAAAGGAAGAGTGAAGATGGATAATATCGAAAAAAGAGACTTGGAGCTGCCCTACATCTCGGATGAGGCGGTGATGGAGGAACAGAAGGTGTGCAGGCGGATCCTCCAGCGGTTGAACATGATGGACCGTTCCGACTTTGACGGGATCGGAAAGGTGGTAAAGGAACTGCTGGGAAAGTCGGAGGGCGCTTTTATCAATCCGCCCTTTTATTGTGATTACGGCTCCCACATCCAGGTGGGCAAGAATTTTTTTGCCAATTACAACTGCACCATCATCGATGTGGCCACGGTGACGATCGGGGACAACTGCCAGCTGGCGCCCAATGTGGCGATCTACACAGCAGGCCATCCGCTCCACCCCCAGTCCAGAAATTCCTTATATGAATATGGGATCAAGGTCACCATCGGGGATAACGTGTGGATCGGAGGCAACACCGTGATCCTTCCCGGTGTGCACATCGGAGATAATGTGGTGATCGGGGCCGGGAGCGTGGTCACCAAGGATATCCCCTCCTGGACCATGGCCGCCGGGAACCCCTGCAGAGTGATCCGGAAGATCACGGAGGAGGATAAGGGGTATTACTATAAAGACCGGAAGTTCGACCGGGAGACCTGGCTGAAGATCGCGGCCATGGAGGAGATCAAAGAGTGATCGATGGAGGGGTTGTTTGTCCTTTTGGAGTGTTCGGGCGACCTTTTAGTATATAGATCCGATAGGCCTGTTCTAATAGTTTGAGATCACAGATGAGTAAAAGGGACGAAATGCATCGTCCCTTTTGTCATTACAACTACTGTTAAGGTCGTAGCGTACCTGTCATAGATGATCTGCGCGTAAAGCGGCAGTCCCAAAAACGAAAATAGTGTGACCAGGTAACACTTTTTCGGGCAGGACAAATATTGTGCATAATGCTATGATAGATGGAAAGACAAACGGGTCTTTAAAGCTGTTTTTACAAAAAAGAGAGGAGAGAAAGCATGAAAAGAAAGATCTCACTGCTCCTGACCACAGCCATGTGCCTGTCACTCGCCGCCTGTTCAGGCAGCACAGATACCCCGACCACCGAGGCCCCGGCAACGACCGCAGCGGTCTCTACAGAGGCGGCCTCTGCACCAGAGGAGGCGGAGGCAGAGACGCCGGCCCCAGAAGGCGGCTCTATGACCCCGGGTACATATACCGCCAGCACACCAGGTATGAACGGGCAGGTGACCGTGGAGGTGACGGTGACCGAGGATAAGCTGGAGTCTGTGACCGTCACCGACCAGCAGGAGACCGTCGGCATCGGCGCGCCCCTGTGCGATAAGGACGGGAAGGTGCTCCTGGCAGGAGGCGAAGCGCCGACCACACTGATCCCTGCAGAGATCGTGGAGGCCCAGAGCCTCAAGGTGGATACGGTCAGCGGCGCTACGATCACCAGCTATGCAGTGATCAATGGGGTGAAGGATTGCCTGACACAGGCAGGCGCCAATTTAGATGACTGGCAAAAGGAGCCTGCCCCCGCGGTCCTGGCAGAGGATGCTACGGCAGATGTGATCGTCATCGGCGGCGGCGGAGCCGGCCTGGCGGCCGCGATCTCCGCAGAACAGAACGGCGCCGGATCGGTGATCGTCCTGGAGAAGAGCGGCATGGTGGGCGGGGATACCCTGGTCAGCGGCGGTGTTTACAATAACCCCTATGAGGAGATGCAGAGCAAGCTGGAGATGACCGATGCTCTGAAGGCGGTCATCGACGCAGCCCTTTCCGAAGAGCCGGTCAATGATGAGCATAAGGCATTGCAGGATGAGGTCCGCAGGCAATGGGAGGCCTATCAGGCCGAGGGGAAGACCGGCCTTTTTGACAGCCCGGAGTGGTTCGCCCTGCAGACCTGGATCAATGGGGATAAGGTAGGGGACATGGATCTGGTCAAGACCCTCACCCTGAATGCTATGGACGGCTTTGAATGGATCAAGAGCATCGGCATGGAGTATACGGATGTGATGGGACAGGCCGCAGGCGCCCTCTGGCAGAGGACCCATTCCTCGGTCATGAACATGGGCACCGGCATGATCTCCACCTATGTAAAGAACATCGAGGCCTCCGATAAGATCACCATCATGCTCAATGTCAGCGGCAAGGAGCTGATCCAGGATGAGGACGGAAAAGTGGTGGGCGTGCTGGCAGAGGATAAGTTCGGGAACCAGTGCACCTTGAACGCGGACAAGGGCGTGGTCCTGGCGACAGGCGGTTTTGCGGCCAACGGCAAGATGGTCCAGGAGTATAATACCTCCGGAAAATGGGACGATCTGTCCAAGGTCATGACCACCAACCGTTTCAGCAGTTCCCAGGGAGACGGCATCACTATGGCAGTGGCAGCCGGTGCGTCGCTTACGGATATGGAGCAGATCCAGCTTTTATATCTGGGAAATGTAAAGGATGGTTCCATGACAAAATATCCCAGCCGCTGTCTGACGGGAACGAACCAGGTGATCTTCATCAATAAGGAAGGGAAGCGTTTTGTCCAGGAGGACGGACGCCGGGATCAGATCTGCCTGGCGGTCCTGCAGCAGCCGGACAGCATGTACTATATCCTGGAATCCGGTGACGGTGACTACGTAGATCTGGACAAGGCCTTATCAGGAGACGGCTTTGACTTTAAATATCTGGAAGAGAACGATTTTATCGTAGTAGGCGATACCCTTGAGGAGCTGGCTGGAAAGCTGGATATGGATCCGGCGACCCTGCAGGCCACCGTGGATACCTTTAATGAGGATGTGAAGGCCGGTAAGGACGAAGAATTTGGCCGGGCTCTCTTCTACTGCGAGCTGCAGAACGGGCCTTGGGTGGCCACCGCCCGCACCGCCTGTATCCACCACACCATGGGCGGCGTGACCATCGATACAGAAGGGCATGTCCTGAACGAGGACGGAGAGATCATCCCTGGCCTTGTGGCCGCAGGCGAGGTGACCGGCGGGATCCATGGCGGGAACCGTCTGGGCGGCAACGCGATCGTGGATACGGTCGTGTTCGGCAAGATCGCCGGCGAGACGATCGCCAAATGAGCGTCACGAGAAAACGGAGCATGATCAGATGAGATGAACGGGGCTGTCGCAAATGCATCGACCAGCTATTTGCGGCAGCCCTTCTTTTTTCGGATGTGCTGCGGTCCACGGTCCGCGCAGCAGATGCCGGGAACGACCATTTTTGACCGTATATCTCCACGCGCCTCTTGTGCCGGGAGCGATGGATAGTGGTATAATATCGATATGGATATCTATACGGATACACAAGATGATACATGGAGGAAGGCATGAACACCAAGCAACTCACCACATTTGTCACACTCACAGACACCGGGAACTATATCAAGGCTTCTGACCGCCTCAGCTATGCGCCGTCCACACTGGCCAAGCATATCCGCAGCTTGGAGAGCGAGCTGGGGGTCAGGCTGGTGGAATATAGAGGGAACAAGATCTTTCTCACAGAGGAAGGGCAGCGGTTCCATGGATATGCTATGAAGATCTTGGAGACCTACTGGGCCGCCACAGAGGAATTTAGCGCCTCGGGGAGTCTGCAGGGGTCGATCCGGGTAGCGGGCGGGGAGCCCATCGCCGGGTTCAGCTTATCCCGCCTTTTCCTGGATTTTTCTGCACAATATCCTAATGTATATACCAGTGTGCAGATCATCAATTGCGCCCGCATCCCCGCGTGGATCCGGGAGAGGGAAGTGGATATGGGATATACCTATGAGATGGAGATCCTGGATAATGACCATTTTTCCAGTATCCCTCTGTTTAATGAACCGATCTGTCTCATGACCACTAAGGACAATCCCTTAGCCTCCTATGACAAGGTATATTATCAAGACCTGAAAGGGCAGAAATTCGCGTTCACATACGACGACTGCTGTTTTACTATGGTATTCCGCAACCGGATGCGAAGAGAAGGCGCGCTGCCTTCCTCTGAGCTCTTCCTGGGCAGTGAATCCGCGATCATGAACAGTGTATACCAAGATCATCGGATCGCGCTGATGCCCCTGGCCTCGGTCCCGCTGGTGCAGGATGACCGGCTGATCTGCCTGCCGTGGGCAGATGAGCCATTGCGCTCATGGGTCCAGATCCTATATGACCGGGGCAGGCGTTTGAGCCCGATCGAAAAAGAACTGATCCGGCAGACCAAAGACTATGTGGAGGATATGGTCCGGAAGAGCGATGGACAGCTCTGTTTTCCTTAAAAGGATCACCAGTAGACCCCTTCATAGGCATGGAATAACTGCCACTCAAAGCCATCAAAAAGATCTTCCGGCCGGACCGGCTCACCCCGCAGGATAAAATACCGCCAGTCCTTTGCGCCGTCATAAAGGTCGTAGTGTCCGTTGGCGCTGTTCACCTGTATGCGCAGGTTGCAGGCGCCATCGGTCTCCTGCACGATCGTCTGGATCATCGCCTGGACCTGTTCCTGCACTCTTTTTTCAAAGGCTTCTTTTTCTGCCCCGGTAAGGGTCCCGTCATCCATGCTCAGATGGAAGCACACCTCGATCGGAAAATGGTCGAAGATCTCTCTGTACTGGATCTGGGACAGGCAGAGCATGGTCTCTTCCTTTTTCAGACGTTCCAGCAGCTCATCGTCATAACGCTTTCCGGCTGCCTGGGCCCGTTCATACGCCTCCTTCTGGGCGCTGGTATAGCTGTGTACCGGGTTCCCTATGTGGATGGAGCAGTAGGACTTTCCCAGCGGCTGCTCCAGCGTCAGGTCTTCAAAGGTCCCCTCATCAAAAAAGTCGATCACATATCGCTGCAGATAGTATTGCCGCAGGTGCTCCTTGAGCCATGACAGCTGCTGGGCTTCCAGACCGGACATATTCTCCAAGGTCTGTGTAAAGATCTGGCCCTTCTGATCGGGATAGGTGACCGTCCACTGATCGTACACATAAGGGTCCGAATGGTAGCCGCAGTCACAGTCCTCGCCCTCCACCACCACGGTCTCCTTTTCACCGATCTGGGCTCCCTCGCCAAATATGATCCGGAGCTGGTCCCGGTAGCGCAGGGGGTAGTCATCCGTGTAATGGATCCCATCCCCTGTAGCTCTATGCTGGATGTGGTACCCGATGATGCCCATGCCGGCTGCGGCCAGTACCGCCGTTAAGGACAGGAGCAGGACCCGGCGGGTCTTTTTTTCTTTTATCATCTATCGGTCTCCTTATTTTCAACGCTTTTTGGCAAGATGCATGTCCGGAGCCCTGTTTGGTGCGTTGCCAGGCACATGGTGAGACGCTGGAGGCTTGGCCTTTCTGCACTTTCAGGGGAAGCAGACCAACTCTCCGCCCAGCAGGGAGACGTCCTCCCTTTGGTGGGTGGAGATCAGCAGCAGCCTGTCGGCACTCATTTCTAAGACATAGCGGATCACCTCCTGGCGGGTCTCGTCATCCAGGCCGGTGAAGGGCTCGTCCATGACGATCATGTCCGAGGGAGCCAGAAGGGCGCGGGCGATGGCGGTCCGACGTTTCATGCCGCCGCTCAAGGTAGCCACAGGGCGGGTGAGGCATCCCTCCGGTAAGATCTTCGCCAGCTCCCGGCGGATCGACGCGGTGGAAAGGCCGGGTACGGCCAGGCGGATATTGTCGATCGGAGAAAAGCCCTCGCACAGCCGGTCCTCCTGAAAAACGGCGGAGACAGAGAAGGGAGAGGAGGGAGCGGAGGAAGGAACGGTGAGCGCCACAGACCCGGCATCCGGCTGCTCCAGGCCCAGCAGGACCCGGAAAAAGGTGGTCTTCCCGGAGCCGGAGGGTCCCATGATGCAGCAGGGGACTCCCGCACTGGCGTGAAAGCAGACCTTACGGAGGACCTGCAGGTCCCCGAAGCTTTTATCCAGGTCCTGGGCAGAGAGCCAGCTGTGTCCGTTCCCCTGGACAGAGACCCTGCTGTGCCGGTCATGCCTGCCCTTAGGGAGCAGCGGTCTCCGCCCTGTCCGCTCCAGCAAAAGTAAGAACACCCGCTCCGAGAGCAAGCTGATCAGGATGATCGTGAAGGTCCAGGCGAAAAGCTCTGCTGTGCTTAAGTACACCTTGGACAGGTAGAGCTGTTCCCCGATGGTGTGGGAGGGGACGCCGATGACCTCGGCGGCGATCCCCGCCTTCCAGCTCATCCCCAGGGCGGTCCTGCAGCCGCTCATCAGGTAGGGGAGGAGGGCAGGCCAGTAAAGCCCGATGAGCTTTGGCCATCCACGGATCTGAAAGACCGCTGCCATCTCCAAAAGCTTCCTGTCGGTGCTCTTCAGGCCGGCGATCGTCTGGACATAGAGCATGGGGAACACCACCAGATAGGAGGTCAGCACCGCCAGATCCTCCGAGCCGGTCCAGATCAGGGCCAGGATGATGAAGGAGGCCAGGGGCACCGAGTTCATAAAGGTGATGGCCGGAGCCAAAAGGACCTGCAAAAAAGAAAAGCGGAAGGCCAGCCATCCCACGAAGATCCCGGTAAAAAAAGCGGTCAAGAACCCCAGGCCGATCTTCCCGAAGGAGGTGGCCACGGAGCGCCAGAAAGCGGCCGTGGGCAGCAGGGAGGCCAGGGCCTTTACCACCTGGAGGGGGCCGGCCAAAAGGATATGGCTCCCCACCGCCCAGGCTCCGATCTGCCAGAGGGCGAGCCAGAAAAGGAGGACCGGCAAGGCCCTCCGATATTTTGCAGGATCCCCGGAAGGATATGTGGACAGCGCCCTTTTTAGGGCCTTGGGAAAAAGCTCCATGACAGGCTCCTTTTTAAGTAAAAATGAGGATCCGCCGCCGGACAGACGGCGTTCCAAAGGGCGTTATCTGCCCAGATAGTAGAAGTCATCACCTGGCAGCGCACCGCCTACGGACTTAGGATCCTGGTCGAAAAGGACCTTGAGATACCCGCTTAAGGCCGTCTTCATCTCCTCGCCTGTGATGCAGGTGATATTACAATAAGGAAGGGCGGCCTTAGCTACCGGAGCTTTTTCGATGATGCCCGTCTTGACCACCAGTTCGGCGGCTTTATCCGGCTGGTCCTTTGCATAGGCGGCCGACTTTTCATGTTCTTCCAGGAAGGCGGCCACAGCCTCCGGGTTTTCCTCCAGGAAGGCCCGGCGCACCAGCGTGACCCCGGTCACCATGCTGCTGCCGTCCGCTGTCTGCAGAGCCTCCCATTCTTTCGTTAAGTCCAGCACGATCTGCAGCGCGTCATTTTGCGCGGTCGCCACGGTCACAAAAGGCTGGGGCAGGATCCCGATCCCCTCCGGCTGTTGTGCCAAAAGGGCGGCCACCTCTGTGGGCTCCGACTTAAACTCCAGGGTCACATCCCCCTCCGCCAGGCCATTAGCCTCCAGCAGATAGCGGAGCACATGCTCCGGGGTCGTCCCCTTGCCGGTGGTGTAGACCGTCTTTCCCTTCAGGTCGGCCATGGTCTTGATGCGATCATCGGAGGAGATCCCGTAGAGGACGCCCAGGGTATTGATATCGATGACGGCTACCTGCCCCTCGGTCTTGTTATACAAGGTGCTGGCCACATTGGCGGGGACTAGGGCGATATCCACGTCGCCGCTCAGCACCTTGGGGAGGAGTTCGTCCGCGGCGGTCACCATGGTGAAGGAATAGGGATCTGTCGTCTTCCCGCTTTCCGCCATCTCCATCAAGAACACCAGGCCCATGGAGGTGGGTCCCTTTAAAGAGCCGATCCGCACTTCTGTGCCGGTCTGGTCCTTGGCTTCATCGGTGTCTTCTCCGCTTTCCGCCTCATCGTCTGGAGCATCTGCAAGATCGGTGCCTTCTGCGGCGGCGTCCGCCTGTTCGTCAGATGGGGCTTTGGCCATCCCGCTTTCATCAAGGGCGGCTGCTCCGTCGCCGTCCTTTCCGTTCCCTCCGGCAGCATCGCCGGATGTATCGGCCTCTGCTGCTACAGTACTTTCGGTCGGACCCTCCTTCCCGGCTCCGCCGCATCCGGTGAGCATAGCCAGGGCAAGAGCACAGGCAAGAGAGCGTAGGATCATCTTCTTCATCCACTTGTTCCTTCTTTCATACAGATTTACAAAGGATAGCGTATCCCTTTGCGTAATGATCATAACACAAAATGATGGATATGTCGATCCACCCGGTCTTTTCGATGAGGCTGTGCCGGTCATCTGGTTACTTTTCACACCCACACCAAGGCGTCTTATTGCATAGAGATGTTGCAAAGGGGTCGGAGCGAGAGCGCGTCCCTGTGGGGGACCGGGGCTCCGGGTGCGGACGGGTGACCGACTATACACCTGCACCTATTTAACAATTGGCATGGGAGTGAACAATAACGTCATCTGCAAGAGGACGGAAAAGATGCCGCAAAACTTGAAAAAAAGTCTTTTTTTCATGAAGATGAAATGGTTTTCTTAAGTACCCCTGTGCTATAATGCCTTTATAGTTAAAAAGAACATGTCGAAGATGTCAACGAAAGTATACGTTAGTTGACATTTTTTTGTTGGGAGAGATTTCCGCTTTTTTTGGAAGTTCTCTCCTATTTTCATTTCATGACGATCAGTCCATCTCCATCTTCTTAAGATATCTTAACACTTTTTCCCGTTTATTTCCTTGCGATTTCCATATATTAGGCGTCAACCAACGTATACTTTCGTTGACACATATCATCATCCTATGATCAGGATGCTATGCTCCCCGGAGGTCTGTGATCATCCCGGAACGGGGCAGGGGGCAGAAAAAGGAGAAGGGAGGGGATCGTAGATGCAGGAGCGGACGGATAAAGGCTTCTATGCCCGGTTCCTGGAGGAGCTGTGCGGCACGCTCAAGGAGGAAGGGCGGTACGAGGAGATCCTGGAGCTGGCCCGGATGGCCAGTCAGCTCCACCCATATGACGGCTGGCAGTCAAGGCAGTGGAGAGTCTGCTGGCCTTAGGGCGGTACAAGGAGGCTGAGCAGGCTTACCGGGATGCCTCACGGCTCCTGGAGGGAGGATTGGGTGCGGTTTCCCTGGACCAGGCTATGGCCCGGTATCGGCAGGCGCCCAGGCGGAGGGCCTTCGGGGCCGAGAGTTTGGTGGGTCTAGAGCTGGGCCTGTCGGCGGAGGACACCGGAGCGCCCTACTATTGCAGCTATCCCAGCTTCCAGGATATCTACCGGATCATCGTCCGGATGGGGGAGCGGCAGGGGGCTAAGGGTCTGCTCCTGCTGTGTACTCTGCGGGGGGAGCCTGCGGGGATCGGACCTTGCCGGGGGGAAGGATCCGGAGAGGGACCCGCAGAGGGCCAGCCTGCAGACCAGGGAGAGAGACCATCGGAGGCCGGGGCAGGAGGATACAGAGAAGGAGCCGCAGAGAGCCAGCCGACAGCTTGTGGTGAAGGGATGCCGGAGGTACGGGGGGCAGGCAGGAGCACCGCAGAGGAGGTGTTCTGCGCGGCAGCCAGGAGGGACCTGGAGCGGGAGATGGCCCGGCTGAGACGGACCCTTAAGGACGGGCTACGGGCCTGCGATGTATACACCCGATACAGCGGGAACCAGTACCTGGCTATGCTGGTCGGAGCGGGGGAAAAGGATGGCGGACGGATCCTGGCCCGCCTGGAACAAGGATGGCAGCAGGCCGGCGGCCGAAAGGCCCTGCTGGAGCTGACAGCAGAGGGGATCGAGGACCACAGTGTGGAGGAGGCGGGAGATGGTGCAAGAGACATTTGTGGTACATGTCACCGGCCGGGAGGACGCCACCTGGCAGGGACAGGTCACATGGCTGGATGAAAGGGAGACACGGAGTTTCCGCAGCATGCTGGAGCTGATCAAGCTGATGGATGCGGCGATGGAGGAGGATATGCCCTGA
Organism: uncultured Lachnospiraceae bacterium; assembly: GCA_910585635.1. Lineage (GTDB taxonomy): Bacteria > Bacillota > Clostridia > Lachnospirales > Lachnospiraceae > Caccovicinus. Next base: position 24,907 of record CAJUFE010000036.1, read on the forward strand.
TGGGCATACAGGAGACGCTATGGACAGGAACGGTCGTCCGAAAGAGGACGGAGCAAGATCTGATCGAGGAGAGATGTGTTATGCCAGTAGAGATGGTCCCCCCGTGGAGCTGCCCCGCCGTCGTCAGCGTCATCGGCGGCGGGCGCCCGGGAGACGCTTTTGGCAAACCATAGGAAACTGTGGGACTGCAAAGCTATGGGAACTAAAGCATCGTCCGAGGCGGACAAGAAACGGTGCCATGTTAGCCCGGCTGCTGGAAATGGCACACCGCTCGAAAGGGCGGTTCGCAGAGCCAGGGGCCTAAGGCCGGTCTGCAAAAGCAGGACGGAGATGGCAGCCCAGTCGCCGGATACTTTGCGTCCGTTATGTTGCAAAGAAAGGAAAGAGGATCATGAAAATGATAGAAAAGACAAGAAGATCAAGAAGATCGAGAGAGTTGAGGAGGCGCGGCCTGGCCCTGCTGCTGTCATTGACCATGTGTGTGGGCATGCTGTCCTTCGATACATTTGCCATGGAAGGCGAAACGTTCGACAACGCTGTCACCGCTGAGGAGACTGTTATTGAGGCTGACGAGATCGAGGTTGAGGTTGACGAGCCAGAGGCTGATGGGTCCGAGGCTGACGAGCCAGAGGCTGATGGGTCCGAGACCGATGAGCCCGAGAGCGAGGTGGATGGGTCCGTGTTCGAGGATGATAAGCCTGCTGTTGACGAGCCCGTCGTTGGGGATGATGATCCCACTGTTGAGGCGCCGGCTGAGGAGACTGTTGCAGGCGAGGTCCCGGCTGAAGTGGAGACCACTGTTCAAAAAGAGATCCCGGCTGAGGTCCAGGACTTCCTGGATGCTGTGGCCGCCATCCCTGCTGACATCAATGCCGATAACGTCGAGGAGGCCGGGGATCTGGTCAACGCGGCGCTGGATGCCTACGAAGTTCTGATCGGCGCCGGACTGGATGGGTACGAAGGCGTGGAAGAAGCTATGGAGACCGTCTATGCCGCCTATGAGGCGGTGGAAGAGGTCCAGAACACCCAGAGCACTAATTATGTTTCCCTTGATGACATTCACATTGAGACCTACATAGGATACGACGAGAAGATGAGTAATTATGATGCTGGCACCATAACAAAATGGGTCGGCGGATCGCTCCCCTATAACTACTGCCCCTTTGAACCGATCCAGTGCCGGAGGTGTGGCAAGGTTTTGGTCAATATGATCCCAGCCTACTACGCTTTCCCCAACCCGTGGCACGCTGAGGATCTTAATGCCAGTGATGATGGGATCATCGAATACACGGGGCGCAAGAAGGCATGGTATCCCCTGGATGATCAGTATGCTGGGATGCAGTTTGATTATGAGGCGAAAAAACCGGGGACAGTCACGGCAGAGTTGATCGTCGCGCATGGATTTAGACAGAAATATCAGCGCTGTAGCTGTGGTGGATCTGGTTATAACGCTTCTTACTACTATGGCTACAATCCCTATTGGTATCAGCGGTATATCTCTTTTAATGTCACCGTCAACGCCCGCTACCAGCTAAACTACGACACCGATGGCGGTTCCGTTGTCGCCCCGACCATAAAGGACGTGGCCGAGACCACCACTACCCTGAACGTCACCAGCACTGTCCCCACCAAGGACGGCTACACCTTCAAGGGCTGGAAGGACGAGAGCGGCAATACGGTCAGCGGCTCTGTCACCCTGGACTGGGAAGAGGGCAAGGGCAGCAAGGACGATCCTGTGGAGAAGATCCTGTACGCCGTGTGGGAAAAGGATGCCATCACCGGCCCGGCCGACACCACCTATCTCGTCCTGTGCGAGTATTATGTGGACGGCGAGATGATCGCCCGTTGCGAAGGTGCTCCCATTAAGGCCAAGGTGGGCGATGTGATCGAGGGTGCGCCCCTGGTGGAGGGTAACCCCGGGTGGGATAAATACACTGTAGACGAAAAGGAGATCGAGTTTGACTACGTGGGCAGCTACAAGGGCAGCTATGAGGTGAAAGGAAATGGGAAAAAATTCACTTGTGGAGACAAAGCTCCCAGTATCACCCTGGTCACTAAAGTCACGGAGAACGTCATCATCCTGCGGTATGAGAAGAACATGTCCCGGAACAAGAAAGTCACCCTCGTCAAGGAGTTCATCGACCAGGCTGGAAACAAGATAGAACTGAAGGATGTGGAGGGTTTCTCCCTGCAGTACAGCTACATCTACGGCGGTAAGACCACTAGCGGGACCCTGGAGTATAAAGATGCAAAGGATACCAGAGAGAACAGCGGTCGCCCCACCCTGACATGGGATCTGGATGTGCCGGTTGACAATGATGCGAGTTCCACAAAGACGACCCCGCTGACCATCACAGAGGACGGGTATTATTTGGATGGGCCCACTTGGGTGAAGCAGGAGGGGCTGAACACCAGCAATGGGAAGGCTGTCACTGGCACATACCAGATCGATGCGACCACCAACTCGGACACCAGATCAATCAAGAACTATTACGAAAAGGATAGGGAGCCCGGCAAGGACGAAGCTGACTACAAGGTGGAGTGGTACGACGCCGACACTGACAAGCTGCTACCTAAGGATGTCAAGGCGTCCAACCCCGAGACCCGTAAAGGCGAGGTGGGCAAGGAGGTTTCCGTAACGGATGCTGATAAGAGCATCGAGGGTTATACCTTTAAAGCAGACGACAACCGCAACAAACTGTCCGACTACCTGGCCGAGAGCGGCACTGTACTGAAGCTGTATTTCACCAAGGACTCAGGAAAGACCGAAGAGACGACCGCAGACTATACCGTGGAGTGGTACGATGCCACCACCGGTGAGAAGCTGCCAGCGGAGGTCACACCGGGTAAAGAAAACCCCGAGACCCGTAAGGGCGAAATGGGCAAGAAGGTTTCCGTGACCGAAGCCGACAAGACGATCAGCGGTTACACCTTTAAAGCAGACGACGACCGCAATGTGCTGTCCGACACTCTGAACGACAAGCTGGATATCGTACTGAAGCTGTATTTCACCAAGGATCCCGGAAAGACCGAAGAGACGACCGCTGACTACACCGTGGAGTGGTACGACGCCACCACCGGTGAGAAGCTGCCAGCGGAGGTCACACCGGATAAGGAGAACACCGAGACCCGTAACGGCGAGGTGGACGAGGAAGTTTCCGTGACCGAAGCCGACAAGACGATCAGCGGTTACACCTTTAAAGCAGACG
>CAJUFE010000036.1:28215-46942 GCA_910585635.1 uncultured Lachnospiraceae bacterium
ACAGCCGCAACAAGCTGTCCGATACCCTGGCCGAGAGCGGCACTGTGCTGAAGCTGTACTTCACCAAGGATCTTAAGGCCACCTCCTACAAGGTGGTGCATGAGTACTGGACCAACGGCGTGAGGAACATGAACCTTACGGTTACCGAGGAAGGCAAGACCGGCAATGTGGGCGACAAGATCTCCGCCGCGGACATCGAAAAGAGGCCTACGGCTGGCGGCGACACCTATACCTACACATCCGCTTCTGCCGAGGAGCTGGAGCTGACCGACAGCGACACCGCGAACGTCATCATCCTGCGGTATGACCGGACTGTGGCGGGGACGGTGACGGAGACTGACACACCCTCCGACGGCGGCTCGACTGGCGGCGGCTCGCCCAGCCGTGGCTCGTCAACTTCTGTTCCAAGGTCTGTGACCAGTATCCCGGATGAGACAGTACCCTTGGTCGATATCCCCGATGCATTGCTGCCTTTGAGCGACGGCCCGGTGGAGGATACGATCTTCACCAGCATCCTCGACGAAGATGTACCCCTGGTGGGCATACCCAAGACGGGGGACGATTCCCAGAACTGGATGTGGATGCTCTCTGCATTACTCTCCGGCTTTGGCATCGCCTGGCTCTCGCTGAAGAGAAAGCATGAGGATGGGGAAGGCTAGGCTCTAGCTCGTCCCACATAGGCAGTGTGGAAGCTGCCGCTACAAAGGGGGTTGTTGCGCATCCGTGCAGCAGCCCCTTTGGCTATAAGGATGTAGATACACTGACAGGAGACCAAAGGATAGGAGTGGATGAGATGTTGAAGAAGATGCTCAGGATGACCGCGGTCACGGGGATGTTGATCGGAGCCGCCTGTTTTCCGGCGTTCGCTGCCGGATGGGAGCAGGTGGATGGCGATGGAGATTGGGTCTGGAGAGATAAGGACGGATTGGTCGTCTATGATACCTGGAAGAAGGGGGCGGACGGGACCTGGTATTACTTAGGCAGTGACGGGATCATGGTCAAGGATTCCCTGATCGAAGTGGATGACGATCGTTACTATGTGGATGGAGAAGGGAGGATGATCAAAGAGCAGTGGAAAAGGATCTATGCCGATGACGGAGAGGAGTACTGGTACTATTTCCGAGACAGCGGTAAAGCATACAAAGGAAATGGGAGCAAGGCTTCCTTGAAAACGATCGGAGATAAGCGCTATATCTTTGATGCTGAAGGGAGGATGCAGTATGGCTGGGTCGCCGAAGATGGCTGTATGGTCGATGAGGATGACAGTGAGGGCTGGAAAGACGCGGTCTATTACTGTGGTACAGAAGATGAAGGCTGGGTGACGGTCGGATGGGCACAGATAGAGGTGGATCACGAGGATGAACGAAAGGACAGGCGGTTCTACTTTGGAAATAACGGGAAGAAGACCGTGGATAAGGATCTGAAGGTAAAGGATGCAAACGGTAAGGAATATCGGTATGGTTTTGATGAGTATGGCGTTGTCCTTACGCAGAAGCTGATCTCCACGACGACGGTCAATGCAGATGGCACCACAACGACCACGTCCAGATACTACGATAACAAGGGGACATTGAACCGGGCACAATGGATAGAGAGGGTCCCTTCGGCGAGTCAGGACGCGGACGATCATGCTAACGATGTAAAGAGAAAGTTCTATAGTCTGAAGAATGGCGATCTGGTGAAGGACGCGATCAAAAGGATAGACGGAAAGTACTATTGCTTTGATGCGGTCGGGATCATGAGGGTCGGTCTGGTCGCGATAAAGGATGGGAGATATGCCTATACCCTGCAGAACACAAATGAGGATGACGATATCTGGGCAGACGTGAGCGACCTGGTGAACGCCAAGGAAAATGGCTGTTCGATCATGTATTTTGATGAAAAAACAGGTGCGAGGAAGACTGGCCGGATCAACATAGACCTGGGCGATCGGTATACGATGAGGTTTTTGGAGAACGGCGAGGCCGCTGACGGAGAGTATCAGGGTCATCTATACGAAGCCGGTATCCTGTTAAAGGCAGGCCAAGATAACGAGGAAACGTATCAAGAGTTTACGGTAAATGGCATCGTCTATAGCGTAGACCGTAGTGGAAAGATCCAGAGATGAGAAGGTAGATGAAGACCATGATCTTTATGATCTCTGGCGGGAGTCGGGAGTGCCCACAGGCCCATCGGCCAGCGGGGCCCTCTTCCAGGCTCTACACAGACTGGATGCATTGGCCCTGCCGGTCGGTCTCCCGCCGAAGACGGGGATCGACCTATCGTCTATCTGATGTTATGTAGGGACTAGTGAAAAAGCAGCGGATCGTTCTTTGATACAAAAACAGATCCACTGCTTTACTGCATGTGTCATTAAGTTACTGCGATCATGCCAGCACAGGCTCCCGCTTTTTGATGATAGCCTCCACTTCCTCGATAGTCTTTTCTACACATTCTGCTATCTGCTCTAACGTATAGCCTTTTCTATGCATGTTCATGATCACTTTTACATTTTCTGCATCCCTGATCCCCTGTGAAAGATTACACATAGCACTCATATCCTTTCTCAATTTGTCATCCACCGGAATACTATACTCAGTTTTAATGATCCCTAGTTTTTCATCGACGGTCAATCCCGCCGAAAGCAGCGTACTCAGCGGTATATGGTCTCAACGCCATTATACCTTAAGGACCTTGCCAGATCGATCGTAACTTTTTGGGAGGATATCACAAAGACAAGCATATCACAAAATGGAAAATATTTCAAGACTGCTTAATGCTGATCAAATGCTTGCATGATCTCTATCTGCTATTTTTTCATACCCATACCGACAGATCACATAACTATGAGAATGGGGGACCTCTTGTGACATGTCCACGCCGCGCTCCCCTTGCGATATATCTATGCGGCAGGCCTCCCCTGCCCTAGGCAAAGCCCCGCCCCTTGTACCTAAAAAAGTACATCCATCAACATAAATCCAAGAATTGTAACAAAAATGATATTGATAATACATTGACGATATGCGATAATGTTAACATCTAAAAAGAATCTTTTACATATCTGTGGAGGGAACACTATGAAAGTAACGATCTGTATCGGAAGTGCATGTCATCTGAAGGGGTCCAGGGAGATCATCCAGAAGCTCCAGGGGCTGGTGGCGAAAAATGGTCTGGGCGATAAGGTGGACTTAAATGGCGCGTTCTGCAGCGGGAACTGTGTGAACGGCGTCTGCGTGACGGTGGACGGCACACTGTTCTCGGTGTCACCGGAGACGACGGAGGCGTTTTTCCAGAAGGAGATCATAGGGAGGCTATAGTCCATGAAGAGGATCATCGACTTTAAAGCGGCAAAATGTAAACATTGCTACAAATGTGTGCGGAACTGTGATGTGAAGGCGATCCAGATCAAGGATGAGCGGGCGGAGATCATGCCGGACCACTGCGTCCTGTGCGGCCACTGCCTCCAGGTCTGTCCCCAGTCGGCTAAGACCCTGATCAGCGATCTGGACATGGTCCGGTACATGATCAAGCGGGGGGAGAAGGTGATCTGCTCCATCGCGCCCTCTTACATAGGTCTTTTAAAGCACCATTCGATCGGACAGGTGAACACGGCCTTGCGCAGGCTGGGCTTTACGGATGTGCGCGAGACCGCAGAGGGTGCGGCTGTGGTGACAGCGGCGTACGACAGGATGCTGGAAGAGGGCGCCATGGAGAACATCATCACCACCTGCTGCCCCAGCGTGAACGATCTGATCGAGATCTACTATCCGAGCCTGACCCGTTATATGGCGCCAGTGGTATCGCCCATGGTGGCCCACGGGATGATGCTCCGAAAGGAATACGGCCGGAACGCGAAGATCGTATTTTTAGGCCCCTGTATCGCCAAAAAGAAGGAAGCGGCTGACGAGCGCCATATCGGCTACATCGATGCCGTGCTGAACTTTAATGATATCAATAAGTGGCTGGAGGAGTCCGGGATCGATATCGATCAGTGTGAGGATACGCCCTTTAAGCAGATCGACCCCAAGGTGAACCGCCTCTATCCGGTGACCAACGGGGTGGTGAACTCGGTCCTGGCCACCCAGAAAAAGGTGGACAGCTACCGCAAGTTCTATGTCCACGGCTCCAAGAACTGCATCGAGCTCTTCGACAGCATGACAAGAGGGGAGCTGTCCGGCTGCTTCATCGAGGTGAACATGTGCGCCGGCGGCTGCGTGAAGGGCCCCACGGTGGAGGATGAGAAGTTCATCTCTCGTTTCAAGTTCAAGCTGGATATGGAAGAGAGCACCCCCAGGGAGCCGGCAGACGAGGACGGCCTTCTGAAGGCCATGGAGGGCATCGACTTTAAGAAGATCTTCGTGGATAAGTCGCCTAAGGATCCTATGCCCACCGAGGCCCAGATCCGGGAGATCTTAGCCGCGATCGGGAAGACCAAGCCGGAGGATGAGCTGAACTGCGGCGCCTGCGGATACCCCACCTGCCGGGATAAGGCGGTCGCCGTCTTCCAGAAGAAAGCAGAGCTGGATATGTGCATCCCCTATATGCATGACAAGGCCGAATCCCTGGCGAACCTGGTGCTGGAGACCTCGCCGAACCTGGTGCTGATCGTGGACCGGGATATGAAGATCGTAGAGTATTCCTCTGTGGGAGAGAAGTTCTTCGGAAAGACCAGGCAGGAAGCACTGGATATGTATCTGTATGAGTTCATCGACCCGGAGGATTTCCAGTGGGTGTTCGATACAAAGAACAACATCCACGGGAAAAAGGTCAAATACCCGGAATACCATGATCTGGCCACCCTGCAGAACATCGTCTATATCGAAAAAGAGGATGTGGTCCTGGCCACCCTGATCGACGTGACCAGGGAGGATCAGCAGGCGGCCCAGGATTATGAGACGAAGCTGGAGACCATCGATCTGGCCCAGAAGGTCATCCACAAGCAGATGATGGTGGCCCAGGAGATCGCGGGCCTGCTGGGTGAGACCACAGCGGATACCAAGACGACGCTGACAAAGCTGTGCCAGTCCCTATTGGATGACGGGAGCGGAAGTGAAAGCGAGGTTCGATGATGGGCGTTACGGTAGATGTTGCGTATAAGAGTCTGAATAAATTTACCGAGATCCTGTGCGGCGATAAGGTGGAGATCTGTCAGACGAAGGATTCCGATATCATGATCCTGGCCGACGGCATGGGGAGCGGGGTCAAAGCCAACATCCTTTCTACCCTGACTTCAAAGATCTTAGGTACCATGTTCCGCAATGGCGCTACCCTGGAGGAGTGTGTGGATACGATCGTCCAGACCCTGCCCGTCTGCCAGGTGCGCCAGGTGGCCTATTCTACCTTCAGCATCCTGCAGGTCTATAATAACGGAGATGCGTATCTGGTGGAATTTGACAATCCGGGCTGTATCTTCATCCGCGACGGTAAGCTGCACCCCATCCCCCAGAACATCCGGGAGGTGGAGGGGAAGAAGATCAATGAATACCGCTTCAAGGTGCAGAAGGGGGATGCCTTCCTGCTGATGAGCGACGGCACGATCCATGCCGGTGTGGGCGACCTCTTGAACTTTGGGTGGCTCTGGGAGGATATCGCCGCCTATGCGGTCCGCCAGTATGCCCTGACCGTTTCCGCGGTCCGCCTGGCTAATGCGGTCTGCCAGGCCTGTGACGAGCTTTACGGCTACCGCCCCGGAGATGATACCACCGTGGCGGTCATGCGGATCATCGACAGCAAGCCGGTATATATCATGACCGGCCCGGCAAAAGATCCGAAGGATGATGTGCGGATGGTGAACGCCTTTATGGGTGAACCCTCTGCCAAGACCGTGGTGTGCGGCGGGACCAGTGCCACGATCGTATCCCGGGTGCTGGGGAAAAAGCTGGATGTGTCCCTGGATTATGTGGACCCGGAGATCCCGCCCATCGCCTATATGGATGGGGTGGATCTGGTGACAGAGGGGGTCCTGACCCTCAACCGGGTCCTCCAGCTCTTGCGCCGGTATGTAAAGAATGAGACGATCACCGAGGATTTCTTCCTGGAATTAGATAAACCCAACGGCGCTTCCATGGTGGCCAAGATGATCGTGGAGGACTGCACGGAGGTCCATATGTTCGTGGGGAAGGCCATCAACAGCGCCTACCAGAACCCGGGCATCCCCTTTGACTTAGGGATCCGGCAGAATCTGGTAGAGCAGTTAAAGAACACGATCGAGGAGATGGGAAAGAAAGTGGCGGTAGAGTATTACTAGGCTGTCCACAGGAATATAAAGGTTTAGAGGAGGAACGACATGGTAACAAATGACGCTACGATATTACGGTTAAAACACAATGTTTTATATGAGGTCGCAAAGCGGGCGTGGGAAGGCACATTAGAGGCGGAGCGGGATCAGATCCCCTATCTCATGATCCCGGGCCCTCAGGCGACCTACCGCTGCTGTATCTATAAGGAGCGGGAGCTGATCCGTCAGCGGGTCCGTCTGGCGGAGGGCAAATGCCCCTCAGACCGGGAGACCAAGAACGTGGTCCAGGTCATCAATGCTGCCTGCGAAGAGTGTCCGATCGCCTCCTATATCGTGACGGATAACTGCCGGAAATGTATGGGGAAGGCCTGCCTGAACTCCTGTAATTTTGGCGCGGTCCATATGGGAGAGAAGCGCGCGCATATCGATCCCAGCAAATGTAAAGAGTGCGGGAAATGTGCCCAGGCCTGCCCCTATAATGCGATCGCCCATCTGGAGCGCCCCTGTAAGAAGATCTGCCCGGTGGACGCCATCACCTACGATGAATACGGCATCTGCGTGATCGATGAGGACAAGTGCATCCAGTGCGGCGCCTGCATCCACAGCTGTCCCTTCGGCGCGATCGGCACCAAGACCTTTATGGTGGATATCATCCGTTTGATCAACGCGGGCCAGAAGGTGGTAGCCATGGTAGCGCCCGCCACAGAAGGACAGTTCGGCAAGAACATCACCATGGCCAGCTGGAAGACCGCTTTAAAGAAGATCGGCTTTGCCGATATGATCGAGGTGGGCTTAGGCGGCGATATGACGGCGGCTTACGAGGCGGAGGAGTGGGCGGAGGCCTACAAGGAGGGCAAGAAGATGACCACCTCCTGCTGTCCGGCCTTCGTGAACATGATCAAGAAGCATTTCCCCATGCTGGAGGCGAACATGTCCACCACCGTCTCCCCCATGTGCGCGGTCTCCCGTATGGTCAAATCCCAGGACCCGAACACGATCACCGTGTTCATCGGCCCCTGCATCGCCAAGAAGAGCGAGGCGCTGGATCTGAACATCGCGGATAATGCGGACTATGCCATGACCTTCGGGGAGATCCGGGCCATGATGCGTGCCAAGGGCGTGGAGCTGGAGCCGGAGGAGAACGATTACCAGGAAAGCTCTGTGTTCGGAAAGCGTTTCGGCAACGGCGGCGGCGTGACCAATGCGGTGCTCCAGTGCTTTAGCGAGATGGGCGAGGACATCCAGCCTAAGGTGGCCAAGTGCAGCGGCGGCGCAGAGTGCAAGAAGGCTCTGCTGCTGATGAAGGTAGGGAAGCTCCCTGAGGACTTTATCGAAGGGATGGTCTGCCCGGGTGGCTGTGTGGGCGGCGCCAGCAAGCACAAAGCGGAGATGGAGGCCAAGAGGGACCGGGATACTCTGATCGGTCAGGCCGACGATAGGAAGGTGCTGGAAAACTTAAAGAAATATCCCATGGACCAGTTCTCCATGCATCGGCATTAAGGATATCACAGGAAGGTAAGAGGACGATTGAGACGAGCAAGATATGACAAGACGATGAAACGAGGGATGCTGGCAGGCGCCGCCTTGGGCGTAGTGACGGCGGTGGTGCTGGGCATCGGGAGCTCCTTTGGCGCGGAGCCTGTCCCTACGGGCTGGATCAAGGACCAGACAGGGATAGACCGCTACTATGGCGAGGATGGGCAGATGTGGATCGATAAGGTCACGCCGGACGGCTACTATGTGGACGGGACGGGCGCATGGGTCCCGGATATGTTTGATGTTTCAAAGTTCACCACGATCCCGGCGGACGCTAAGAGCCTGATGGTGGTGGAAGGACATGGGACCGCGGCCAGGATCGCCTTTTATGTGAAGGAAGAGATCGATGGGGCAGGGACCTCCAAAGCGGCGGGCTCAGGGAGTACCGGACCGGGCGGCCAGACCGTCACAGAGGCTGCCGGATCGGGCGGCCAGACCGCCACAGAGGCTGCAGGGCCAGGCGGCAGCTCCGCACAGGCGGGCTTTCGCTGGAAGAAGCTCACGGATTCCGGCGGCTATGTGGGGCGCAACGGCATCGGAAAGGAACGGGAAGGCGACGAGAGGACGCCCAGGGGCCTGTATACCCTGGATGAAGCCTTTGGCACGAAGCCGGGCCAGGCGGATTTTGCAGTCCCTTATCTGCAGGTGGATGACGGCTATTACTGGGTGGGGGATAATGCCTCCCCCTACTATAACACCATGGTGGATATCCGCAAGACCGGGAACGTATTTGACACGGCGGCCTCCGAGCATCTGAGCACCATCGGCGGGAAGGCATACCATTACTGCATGGCCGTAGGGTATAATAAGGAGCAGACGCCCTATAAGGGGTCGGCGATCTTCCTCCACTGCACCGACGGGCCAGGTACAGCCGGCTGTATCGCGATCCCGGAGGCCGATATGGTCACGGTGCTCAAGAACCTGGCCAGGCCGGCCTATATCCTGATCGATGACGGAGAGAAGCTTAAAGAGTATTGAGTAGTTTAAAGAGTATCGAGTATCCTCGAGTATCTTAAAGAGTATCGAGTATCCTCGAGTATCCGAGGCTGCCGCGTTGTGCGGCGGCCTCTTTTGGCGGTGGTGGCCTTAGGCCCCTCCATTTGAGTGAATATTCTGAAAATAATAAAAAAGATCCGACGATGATCTTGCCAAATATTGTGTATAGTTAAAATGATCCGAAAAATTTAATACAGATAAGAAAAATACAAAAAATAAAGAAAAAATCCGAAAAAAGTATTGACAGATCGGCGTTTATCTACTATAATGATGACAACAAAACAAAGGAGGGCGGGGCCGATGCACAGGGGTACATAAAATCTAAAGAAGGAGGTACGGACCACCAAAAACATAAGTGACGCTCCCTCATGATACCCATTGGTCATGAGAGAAGAGCAAAAGGAAAAACCCATTTTGGAGAGGATGTCCGAAGCTAAAGCGCATGGAGTGAGTAAGAGCGGCGAGAGTGCCCGTGGACGAGATGCTCATGGCGTAGGCTGTGGATAGGATCTTGCCGGCTATGGCAAGTGATGAAAGATCGGTTTAGTGATATGACGAGAAAGTATTATTAGGACGAAGAGATCACGCATAGAGAGGATAGTAGAAGAAAGATCACTTGAAGGACAGAAGGATCCAAGGATGGGGATACAATTTCATATAGAAGATAGATGAGACAGGGAAATGATGAATGCATGACCCAAAGGACCAGACAAGAGATCTAAGAGCTGGTAAACATCACAAAGGCTGCTGATGAGGATAGATGGGGAACTCCATCAGGGGCGAGAGAATGAAAAAAGATAAAGATAGAGAGGTTCAGTCCCATGGATGAGATAGCCTGAGGGGCGGATATCGAAGAGAAAAGTCGGTATCCGCTCCTTTTTTGTGTGAGTGGGCCAGGCGTCAGGTGGGCGGCTCACTCCAGCCCTTCCAGGTCAAAGGGTGGGGTATAGCTTTTACTGGCGCTGCTCTTATCCTGCATGAACCCTTGGGTAAGTCCCAGACGGATGGCCTCCTCTACCACCTTCTGGTATTCATAGGTGGTGATCCGCCGGTTGAGCCCGGGGTGGTCCTTGGCGTGATAAAAGGGGGTATACTGGCTCAGCAGGCTGATCAGATACATATCCTTGGGGAGCGTATCCGCCATCCAGCGGAGCAATTGCATCGAATCTTCTTTAGCGCCGGGAAGGACCATATGGCGGATCAGCACGCCGCGTTTTAACAGGCCGGTCCCAGGGTCCAGGACAGGGGCGCCGGTCTGTAAGATCATATGGAGGATCGCTTTTGACGCCACCTGGAAGTAGTCGGCTGCCTGGGAATAGTCCGCGGATAAGCGTGGGCTTTTATATTTCAGGTCTGGCAGGTAGATATCCACATAGCCTTCCAGTGCGTCGATCGTCTCTGTGCGCTCATAGCCGCTGGTGTTATAAGCGACCGGGATCTTGAGCTCCGGGCGGGCCTGCTCGATGGCTCTTACGATATGGGGCAAAAACTGGGTGGGTGTCACCAGGTCGATATTGTGGGCCCCCTGAGCCTGGAGCTTTAAAAATATGGAAGAGAGCTGGCGGTCGGTCAGCTCTTTTCCTATGCCCTGCTGACTGATCGGATGGTTCTGACAGAAACAGCAGCGCAAGGTACAGCCGGTAAAAAATACAGCGCCGCTCCCGCCGGTACCGCTGATGCAGGGTTCTTCCCAGAGATGGAGGGATGCCCGGGCGGCTTTTAGCACATGGGAGCATCCGCAAAAACCCACATCGGTCCTTCGGTCCTTGTGGCATCTGCGAGGGCAGAGCGTGCAGTCTTGGTAGCTGCTGAAAGAGATAGAGGACATTGCCATCACCACCTTTTGTCCAGATAGGATCGATCATATTTTGATATCCCCATCATATCGGACTGGCAGAAAAAATGCAAGAGAAAGTGACCGCTGCCTTGGCTTAGCCGATATTGGGGTCTGAGAGGATCGCAACAGATCGTCGCCCGATCCCGTACTTAATAATAGAGGGATGGACGTGATGTGCGCAGGACGGAGGTGGGGGATGGGATGAAGGTGGCTGTTTATGGGACCAGCAGGGAATGGATGCGCCATATGGCATCCTGCTTCCGCTTGTGTGAAGAGCTGATCGGACCGATCGAGGTGGATCTGTTGGACTCGGAGACACGATTTTGGCATGCGCTTGGCAAAGAGCATTATGATCTGGTGATGCTCTGCGGTCTGCCGGGCCGTCTGGTCAGCAGGGGGCGGCTCTTAAAGTATCTGGAACGGCTGTGGGGAGAGATGAGCAAGGCAGAGACAAGGTATGTATGGCGATTTGGCCGAAAGCAGATCATCCTGGCGGAAAGCGAGATCTACTATATCCGCTCTATCCAAAAGGAAGTCAGCGTCCATACGGCCAGGTGCGGCTATCGGATCAGCACCAACATGAAGCGGGAGGAGGAACGGCTTTCCGGGGATCAGTTCCTGCGGATCCATCGGGATTGCATGGTGAACCTGGCACATGTCCATCTGCTGGATGGGGATCAGCTCTGGATGAAAAATGGAGAGGCTCTACAGATCAGTATACGGAGACGAAAAAAGGTCCGGGAGGAGCTGCATCGTTTTGGGGTGGAAAAAATGGGGGCAGGTAATGCGGGGGAAGGAGATCCAGGGGCCAAGGATGCCGGTGTAAAAGGAGACGGACCGTCTGGCTCGTTTTGACGAAAGGGGGTCCAAAAGCTGCGAAAGGGTGTCGAACATTGCGGCGGGCTGCCTGCGGTGTTAAGCTGGAGAGGTCTAGCGGATATTCTGTCCGCTACGTGAAGCTCCGGCGCTGTCATGGGGGGCGCCGGAGGGTCTTTCATGAAAGCTCGTTACTTTTCACACCCACGCCAGCTGTTGGATAGTAACAGTTCAGATAGGTCTGCGCGTTTACCGCGCTGACCGTACGACATCGTGCCCTTTGGGTAAAACGTGGCGGTCGCAAGCATCCGGCCCATCGCGTAGCGATCTCCAATGACCGGATGCCGTAACAGTTCAGGGTATCTGAACTGTTACGTTGGATAGATGCAGGCGCATGACCGTCCGGAAAAAGATCGTTGACAAGAAAGAAAGCCTGTGCTATAGTCTAACGGTATGGATGAACGCCCCGACTCGGCTGCTGGCATCTCCAGCCGCGGCTTGGTCCAGGGTAAGGTTTTAGAAAGAAGAGCGAGTTAAGGAGGAGACTGAGATGATCTCAAAGGAAAAGAAGGCGGCGATCATCGCCGAATATGGAAGAAAGCCAGGCGATACCGGTTCACCGGAGGTGCAGATCGCCATCTTATCGGCCAGGATCGCAGAGCTGACAGAGCATTTAAAGAGTAACCCCAAGGACCATCATTCCAGGAGAGGTATGCTGATGATGGTAGGCCAGAGGCGCGGCCTGTTGAACTATTTAAAGAAGACCGATCTGGAGGGGTATCGTGCGCTGATCGTAAAGCTTGGTATCAGAAAGTAAGGTCATCAAATGGGTCCATGACTAGGGTGGAGTTTTCTCCACCCTATTATTGCCGTGGACGATCCGGCTGCTGCGTGCCCGCTATCCTGTGCGGGGCGGCGCGCAAGGTCCAGGCGGATCGTGAGGTCGGCAGGATCTGACCGCAGACGGCAGCGGAGGCTGCCAGACAAGGGATCCGGGGGTTGTGCCGGAAGAGATACTCCGAAGCCACTGAAGTAGGCATAGCCGTGCCATAAGGGGAGGACGGCGGTGCCCAGTCCAGTAGTTTCGGCGTCTTCTGCCACCGTCCCGGACATTAGGCGAGCGCACAAAACATCTTCGCGCCCGGCGCGCGGCAGTGTTTTGGAGAGCGTCCATGAAAAGTAAAGGAGACAGGACATGGCAAAAGAGTACAAGAGTTACAGTATGGAAGTGGCTGGCCGGACATTGACCGTAGACATCGGCCGGGTAGCGGCCCAGGCGAACGGCGCGGCATTGATGCACTATGGGGATACCGTGGTGCTGGCAACAGCTACCGCATCGGAAAAACCCAGGGAGGGGATCGATTTCTTCCCTCTGTCTGTAGAATTTGAAGAAAAGATGTATTCCGTAGGGAAGATCCCCGGCGGATTTAATAAGAGAGAGGGGAAGCCATCGGAGAACGCCGTGCTGACCTGCAGGGTGATCGACCGCCCTATGCGCCCGCTGTTCCCGAAGGATTATCGCAATGATGTGCTCTTAGATAACCTGGTGCTCTGCGTGGACCAGGACGCGTCCCCGGAGCTTTTAGCCATGCTGGGCTCTTCTCTGGCCACCAGTATCTCCGATATCCCCTTTGACGGTCCCTGCGCGGCTACCCAGATGGGGCTGATCGACGGCCAGCTGATCGTGAACCCTACCAACGGCCAGAAGCAGGTATCCGAGCTGGCACTCACCGTAGCCTCCACCCGCGAGAAGGTGATCATGATCGAGGCCGGCGCTAAGGAAGTGGCGGAGGACGTGATGATCGAGGCGATCTATAAGGCCCATGAGGTCAACCAGACGATCATCGCGTTCTTTGACCGGATCATCGCGGAGTGCGGCAAAGAAAAGCATGCCTATGAGTCCTATAAGATCCCGGAGGAGCTGTTCGAGAAGATCCGGGCGATCGTCCCGCCGGAGGAGATGGAGGAAGCGGTATTTACCGACGAGAAACAGAAGCGGGAGGCCAATATCGCAAAGATCACCGAGCGCCTGGAGGAAGCCTTCGCGGAGGACGAGGAGGCTCTGGCCCTACTTGGGGACGCCGTATATCAATACCAGAAGAAGACGGTCCGCAAGATGATCTTAAAGGACCACAAGCGGCCGGACGGACGCCGGATCGACCAGATCCGTCCCCTGGCGGCGGAGATCGATATCCTGCCCAGGACCCACGGCTCCGGTATGTTCACCAGAGGGCAGACCCAGATCATGAACATCTGTACCTTAGCGCCCATGTCTGAGGCCCAGAAGGTAGACGGGCTGAATGAGAACATCACTGAGAAACGGTATATGCACCACTATAATTTCCCCGCCTATTCGGTAGGGGAGACGAGAGCCAGCCGCGGGCCCGGACGCCGGGAGATCGGTCATGGCGCGCTGGCGGAGAAGGCATTGGTGCCGGTGCTCCCCTCTTTGGAGGAGTTCCCCTACGCGATCCGCACCGTATCCGAGACCATGGAGTCTAATGGCTCCACTTCCCAGGCATCGGTCTGCGCTTCCTCCCTGTCTTTGATGGCGGCCGGCGTGCCGATCAAGGATATGGTGGCCGGTATCTCCTGTGGTCTGGTGACCGGAGACAGCGACGATGACTATCTGGTGCTGACGGATATCCAGGGCCTGGAGGATTTCTTCGGCGATATGGACTTTAAGGTGGCCGGTACCCACAAGGGGATCACGGCGATCCAGATGGATATCAAGATCCATGGCCTGACCCGGCCGATCGTGGAGGAGGCTATCGCCAGGACCAAGGAAGCCAGGATGTATATCATGGACCAGGTCATGGCTCCGGTGATCAGCGCGCCCCGGCCTGAGCTGAGCAAGTACGCGCCGAAGATCGACACGATCACGATCGATCCCATGAAGATCGGGGATGTGGTCGGCAAGCAGGGCAAGACGATCAACAAGATCATCGAGGACACCGGCGTGAAGATCGATATCGCCGATGACGGCGTGGTATCCGTAGCCGGGACCGATGCCCAGATGATCAAGAAGGCGATCCAGATCATCGAGAGCATCGTCACCGAGATCGAGCCTGGCATGGTCATGACCGGCACGGTGGTCCGCATCATGAACTTTGGCGCCTTCGTCCAGCTGTCCCCGAACAAGGACGGCATGGTCCATGTCTCTAAGCTTTCTGACAAGCGTGTGGGCAAGGTGGAGGATGTGGTCAACATCGGCGATGAGGTCACGGTGAAGGTGATCGAGGTGGATAAGATGGGACGGATCAATCTGAGCATGAAGCCCGGGGACCTGGCGGACAAGGCCAAGGGCTCCAAGGCATAAAGTGAAAGACGGACAGGCCCTGCCAGGATGGCAGGGCCTGTTTTTCAGCGCTATACAACGCTTTATCGTAAGAAAGTTGTAATGTCGACTTTTATCGGATCGTGGTATAATGTTCACGAAAGCGAAGAGCAGTGCGGAAAAAGGCGGAGACAGGGCTTCGTCATGCTCGCATGTAAGAAGCCCTGTCTTTGCCTTTTTCCATAGGGCCGAAGGCCCGTGAGCGAGGAGGAGCGCAGCGGATCCGAGCGCAGCACTGCGGCTGCCCGCAGAGCGCAGCATACCAGGCAGCGGATCCGAGCGCAGCACGCGGAGATGCCCTGCTGCTGCCCGCAGCATACCAGGCAGCAGCAGATCCGAGCGCAGCACGCGGATTTATCCTGCGGCTGCCCGCAGAGCGCAGCACAGCACGCCAGACCCATATAAGAGCAGGAGGAGAGAGCAGATGAGAGATCGTTATCGATGGGCAGCATTAGCCGGAGCGGCGATGCTGGCTTTATCCAGTATAAATACCGGGACTGTCTGGGCAGATGAGGTGGTCCAGGATGGTTCCACCATGGAGAACGCCGTGGACGGTACGGCAGCGGCAGGAGGGCAGGCAGCGGATACCGGCACGGATCCCTCCGGCGCTGCGAGCACCGGCCAGGCGCCAGCCAGCGCAGAGGACATCGGCCAGGCTCCGTCCGACAGCGGGAGCACCGGTACGGTCCGGGTGATCCGGGTGGTGAGCCCGTCGGAGACGGACAGCGCCGGACAGGGCGGGGCGCCTGCCTCAGAGGGATCGGCACAGAACGGGTCTTCCGCTCCCGGGGGCGCTCCCTCCGGGGTCGACTATTCGGGAGGGCCTGGGTTCGCCTCATCTCCTGGCCAGTCAGATCAGCCCGCCCAGGAAGAGGATATCCAGATCGTGGATGTGGCAGATCCCATCGTAAAGTCTGTAGAGAAGTATACCCATGACCAGATGGCCCAGGATATCGCGCTGCTGCAGCAGAGATACGGCAGCCGTATGCAGGTCAGCACGATCGGGACCTCGCTGGACGGAAGGGCGCTGTATGACTGTATAGTGGGGAACCCGGCGGCATCTAAGCATATCCTGGTCCAGGCCGGTATCCATGGACGGGAATATCTCAACCCTATGCTCCTGATGCAGCAGATGGAGATGGCCCTGGCCAATTACGATACCGGCTCCTTCCACGGGACCCCCCTGTCCTCCATGTTCAGCCAGGTGGCGATCCATTTCGTACCTATGACCAATCCGGATGGGATCTCGATCAGTCAGTTTGGGCTGGACGGGCTCCGCTCCCAGGAGTTAAAGGAGGCGGTGGCCCGCTGTTATATGACAGATCTGGCCGCGGGCCGGACAGATGACTTCGCCACCTACCTGACCAAATGGAAGGCCAACGCCCAGGGTGTGGATCTGAACGTGAACTTTGACGCACAGTGGGAGACCATCTATACAGCGGCGACCAATTCCTATTCCGGCTATAAGGGGACAGCCCCCGGTTCAGAGCCGGAGAGCAAGGCGATGATCGCTCTCTACCAGTCCCATTATCCCTGGAAGGCTGTGATCAATTATCATTCCATGGGGAATGTGATCTACTGGGATATCCTGGGGAATAAAGTGCAAGGGCCTTCCCTGGAGCTGGCGCAGCTGATGTCTGCGGTAACAGGCGGTTATCAGATCCTCCCCTCTGAAGGCGGCGGCGGTTATAAAGACTGGATCCAGCTCTGCGAAAACCCGGTCCCCAGCGTTACCTTAGAGACCGGCAGTGTGACATGCCCGATCCCCTTGTCCGGATACGGGGAGATCTGGTCCAGGAACCGTCTGACCTGGGTATACGCTATGGAGTGGGTCATGGGGCGGTAGGCCCGTTACTGTTCACGGCTACGCCGTTCACAGCAACAGAATGCACACAAAATGGGCTGACCGCCCATTTTGGCGCTGCAACCCTCGGGTTTCTTGTGACCTTTGCTCACAAGAAACACCTCGCGGGATATTACCTGTGAAAAGTAACGTAGGCCCACATTTTGTGAAAGGTTCCTATTGACAAATCGGTCAGGATCTTATACCATGGTTATAGTTGCCTGCGTTGCGCTCTGAGGGCGGCGCAGGCGGATCTTTTGTCTTGACAGACCGTCACGGTATACATCCCGGACTGATGCTGATCGAGATACGAAAGGAAGTGGAGCAGAGAATGGAAGGCCGAAGTAGCAGGATGGAAACAGAAGATCACGGTCACGAACGGGCTGAGAGACCAGATCGGCAGCGGCTGACCAGGACCTGTGAACATCCAGATCCATTTAAAGCTGCACTGCGCAGAGCATAAAAGGGTATTTTGCGCATCCAGCAGAACGCGCCAGTGATGCGTTCTGCCGATCGTCCGCGTTCATGACTGCTGTTATCCATCTTGATGGGAGAGAAGGATGACAGCTTTTTTGTTTCCATCTGGCCTCTGGCGAAGGAGGCCCATGCCGGGGAGAGTCTGGGATGGGAGGGTATGCCCGAAGGGCAGGAGAACAGATGGAAAGGAGAGATGGATGATATGCAGAAGGTGTTGGATATGGAAAAGCTCATCCAGCTTGTTGCAGATAAGCAGTTCCGGGTCTTGAAAGAGATCCTGTCGATCATGAACGAGGCAGATGTGGCGGCGTTTTTGCAGGAGCTTCCCATGGATCAGATGACCATGGTGTTCAGGACCCTGCCCAAGGAGCTGGCCGCAGATGTATTTGCCGATCTGGATGTAGATGAGCAGGAGCACATCATCACCAAGATCACAGACCGGGAGCTGAAGAACATCATCGAAGAGCTGTATGTGGATGACGCGGTGGATATGCTGGAGGAGCTGCCGGCGAACCTGGTCAAGAGGATCTTGCAGAACGCGTCGCCCGGTACCCGGAACCTGATCAACCAGTTCCTGAACTACCCGGAAAACAGCGCCGGGAGCATCATGACCGCCGAGTATGTGGGCCTGAAAAAGACCATGACCGTGGAGCAGGCTTTCGCCTACATCCGGCGGCACGGCGTGGATAAGGAGACGATCTATACCTGTTATGTGATGGATGCCAAGCGGGACTTAGAGGGCGTGGTGACGGTCAAGGATCTGCTGATGAACCCCTATGAGGCGACCCTGGGCGACATCATGGATACTAATGTGATCAAGGCCGTGACCACAGAGGACCAGGAGGTGGTCACCGAACGGTTCCGGAAGTACGATCTTCTCTCTCTTCCCGTGGTTGACAGCGAGAACCGGCTGGTGGGTATCGTGACAGTCGATGATATCGTGGATGTCATGGGAGAGGAGGCCACCGAGGATTTTGAAAAGATGGCGGCTATGCTCCCCAGTGAAAAGCCCTACTTAAAGACCGGCGTTCTGGAGCTGGCGAAGAACAGGATCGTCTGGCTCCTGGTCCTGATGGTCAGCAGTATGATCACCGGGGCGATCCTGGCCAGGTATCAGGCAGCCTTTGCGGTGCTGCCGATCCTGGTGACCTTTATCCCCATGCTCACCGGTACCGGGGGGAACGCCGGGAGCCAGTCCAGCACCATGGTCATCCGCGGTATGGCGGTCAGCGAGATCGAGCCAAAGGATTTCTTAAAGGTGCTCTGGAAGGAGCTCCGGGTGGGACTTTTGGTGGGCCTGGTCCTGGGCGCGGTGAATTTCGTCCAGTTGATCTTGCGCTATCCGGGGCAGTGGCTGGTCTGCCTGACGGTGGTCTGCAGCCTCCTGGTGACGGTGGTGATGGCAAAGACCATCGGGAGCCTGCTGCCGATCGCGGCGAAACGGCTCAACTTAGATCCCGCGATCATGGCGGCGCCGCTGATCAGTACGATCGTGGACGCGATCAGTCTGGTGGTGTATTTTCAGTTGGCGATGCATATCCTGCATCTGTGAGGTGGGAGGTCGCTTTTCTCATGTACGCCAAAGAGTTTACCTATAAAGATATGCGGCAAAGGGTCCGCTCCGGGAGGGACCTGTCATAACGTCACCGCGCTCTCGCTCCATGAGGA
>CAJUFE010000037.1 GCA_910585635.1 uncultured Lachnospiraceae bacterium
AAATGTCCCCTTATAGGGGCAGTGCAAACCACCGGCTAAGCCGGTGGTCCTGATTTGCCTATTGCCAGAAAAGGCGGCCCGCTGTAAAATAAGGGATAAGAGCAGAAAGAAAGGCAGCATCCCTATCCGGCAGGAGCAGCCGCGATGACGGCATGGTCTGGGTAAGGGAGACACTAGATGGAGAAAATGGAAGGGATGGAGAAGATGGGAGCAAGTGAGCAGTTAGCCAGCTGGCTTAAGGAAAGTGACAACATCGTATTTTTCGGCGGGGCAGGGGTGTCCACGGAGAGCGGGATCCCGGATTTTCGGAGCGTGGACGGCTTATACAATCAGAAATATAAGTACCCGCCGGAGACGATCATCAGCCACAGTTTTTATGTCCGTGACCCGGAGGAGTTCTACCGTTTCTATAAGGATAAGATGATCTTCCAGGACGCACAGCCTAACCGGGCCCACAAGGCCTTAGCGAAGCTGGAAAAGATGGGGAAGCTTAAAGCGGTGATCACCCAGAACATCGACGGCCTCCACCAGGCGGCCGGGAGCAAGGAGGTCTTAGAGCTCCACGGCTCCATCCACCGCAACTACTGCACCCGCTGCGGCGCGTTCTACAGCCTTGACGATGTGATGAAGGCAGAGGGGGTCCCCAGATGCACCTGCGGCGGCACGGTGAAGCCGGACGTGGTCCTCTATGAGGAGGGCTTGGACCAGCACACCATGAGCAAGTCCGTCCAGTATATCCGGCACGCGGACATGCTGATCATCGGCGGCACCTCCCTGACCGTATACCCGGCGGCCGGGCTGATCGACTATTATAACGGGACAAAGCTGGTATTGATCAACCGCTCCGTCACCCCCATGGACAGCCGGGCCGACCTGGTGGTCAGCGGGTCGATCGGGGAGATTTTGGGCGATATCGTGGAGGCGATGTGACCGCAGAGGAGGTCCGCATATGACAGAAAAGATCATTTTTGAGGTTGGCGACACGGTGCGCCTAAAGAAGCCCCACCCCTGCGGGAGCAAGGAGTGGGAGGTCCTGCGGGTGGGCGCGGATTTCCGCTTAAAGTGCGCTGGCTGCGGCCATCAGGTGATGGTGGCGCGGAAGCTGGTGGAGAAGAATGTGCGAGGGATCAAGAAAAGGGACGGAGAATGGCGATAGGAAGGGAAAAGAAGCTGCCCATCGGGATCGAGGATCTTGAAAAGATCCGGACAGAGGGCTTCTACTATGTGGATAAGACCGATCTGATCGGGGGCTTATTGGATATCCGGGGAGAGGTGAACCTATTCACTCGTCCCAGACGGTTCGGAAAGACCCTGATGATGGATATGCTGCGGGCATTTTTCGCAGTCGGGAGCGACGGGGCCTTGTTCGAGGGTCTGAAGGTGGCAGAGGACCGGGAGCTATGGGATCGGTATATGGGAAAGTACCCGGTGGTATCCATCTCCCTAAAAGGCGTGAGCGGCGGGGACTATGCCGAGGCGCGGGATATGCTGTGCACCACGATCGGAGAAACGGCGATGGGGTTCCAGTTCCTGGAGGAGAGCGATCGGCTCAGCCCCAGAGAAAAGCAGCAATACGCGCAGCTGGTCACAGTCGGTCCGACAGGCGGAGCGGCGTTCATCCTGTCGGACCCAGTGCTAAAGAGCAGCTTAAAGACCTTGACCGTCCTGCTGGAGAAGCATTATGGGAGAAAGGTCATCCTCCTGATCGATGAATATGACGTGCCATTGGCGAAGGCAGAGGCCCAGGGCTACTATGACCAGATGATCCTGCTGGTCCGCAGCCTTTTAGAGCAGGCCCTAAAGACCAACAAGAGCCTTTTTTTCGCCGTACTCACCGGCTGTCTGCAGGTGGCAAAGGAAAGCATCTTCACAGGCCTTAATAACCTCCAGGTCTTTTCGGTCACAGATGTGCGGTCGGCCGCCTGGTTCGGGTTCACGGATGAGGAGGTCCGGGAGCTTTTGGCATACTATGGCCTTTCCGAAGCCTATGAGAAGGTGAAGGCGTGGTACGACGGCTATCGGTTCGGGGACAGTGAGGTCTACTGTCCTTGGGATGTGCTCTGCTATTGCAGTAAGCTGCGCTCCGATGCAGATGCAGAGCCCGAGGCATTCTGGTCCAACACCAGTGGCAATGATGTGGTGCGCCGGTTTGTGGAAAAGATGGGCCGGGGCGTGGCGAAGCGGGAGCTGGAAAGCCTGGTGGCCGGAGAAACGGTAGAAAAGAAGATCTGCCAGCAGCTGACCTATGACCGGCTGTACGACTCAGTAGATAACCTGTGGAGCATCCTCTTTGCCACGGGCTATCTGACCCAGAGGAAAAGGATCGATGCAGACTGCTATCAGCTGGCGATCCCCAATCGGGAGATCCGGAAGATCTTCACGGAGCATCGCCTGCTGCAGGGACCGATGCCAGGTGGCGGTCGAGAGGATGCCGTGACTTTATGTGTACGCCATCCAATAACGTAGCGGTGGGAGGGGGGGAGCATGTAACGGGACCCTAGCGGAACGTCGGCGCTTAGCGAGGTCTTTTCGAGCTTAGCGTCCGCTTTTGTTCCGGTCGGAGCGAGAGTGCGTCCCATTACATGCTACCCCCCTCCCGCCGCGGACCCTCTGACCTACCTGTGAAAAGCTGACTAAAAAGCAAAAAAAAGGACTTGCGCAACCGGAAATCCTTTGCTATACTAACATATTGTGACATATCATTTTCCTTGCTCCTGTCATCATGTGACCAGACCGATACAGACAGGGGCCAGAAGACCACAAGGAGGTAAAGCAAGATGAACAAGTATGAGTTAGCCGTTGTTCTGAATGTGAAGCTGGAAGACGAAGAGAGAGCGGCAGCGATCGAGAAGGTGCAGGGCTACATCACCCGTTTCGGCGGCACGGTGACCAATGTAGACGAATGGGGAAAGAAGAGACTGGCTTACGAGATCCAGAAGATGCGTGAAGCCTACTACTATTTCATCCAGTTCGAAGGCGACTCCAACTGCCCCAACGAAGTCGAAGCACACGTTCGGATCATGGAGCCAGTCATCCGATATTTAGTTGTGAAGCAGGAAGCATAAGGGCCAGGTCCGGCAGCCACGGGCTGCAGGAAGGCCCATGCGTGCGAGAAAGAGTGGACATATGAACAGAGTGATCCTTATGGGCAGATTGACCCGAGACCCGGAAGTCCGGTATTCACAGGGCGAGCGCGCGATGGCGATCGCCAGATACACACTGGCGGTGGACCGCAGAGGGCGCAGGAGCCAGAGTGCGGATGGGAACGAGCAGACCGCAGATTTCATCCCCTGCGTGGCCTTTGACCGGGCAGGCGAGTTCGCGGAGAAGTATTTCCATCAGGGGATGCGCGTACTGATCTCCGGGCGGATCCAGACCGGCAGCTATATCAACCGGGACGGCCAGAAGGTCTATACCACGGAAGTGATCATCGACGATCAGGAGTTCGCGGACAGCAAGGGCGCGGCAGCCGACATGAGCGGCTACGCTGGCGCCGGCTATCAGCGTCCCGCACCGGCCCCCAGACCGGAGCCGGCCAGCGCGATCGGCGATGGGTTCATGAACATCCCGGACGGGGTGGAGGATGAGGGTCTCCCCTTCAATTAAAAAATAGCGCAAACGATGCGTGGGGATGTACCAGACCGGCTTTTATGGTCCGGCCTTAGAAGGGCCGAGGCCAGTTCCAGGATATGAAAAGGAGGACAAACACCAATGGCATTCAATAAAGGTGATAGAGCAGATGCTTCGAAAGTAAGAAGAGGCGGTGTGCGCAGAAGGAAAAAAGTATGTGTGTTCTGCGGCGATAAGAACGGCGTGATCGATTACAAGGACGTAAATAAGCTAAAGAGATATGTGTCGGAGAGAGGCAAGATCCTCCCCCGCCGCATCACAGGGAACTGCGCGAAGCATCAGAGAGCGTTGACCGTGGCGATCAAGAGAGCCCGTCATATCGCGCTGATGCCGTATACCTGCGATTGATCGTACGCTTTATGTGTGATGGCGCGTTGGCTGCCGGACGCATGGAGGTTTAGAGACAGGATGCCCGGGAGTGCTGCACTTCCGGGTTTTTTCATGCTCCGTGCGCAGCTCCACGCTGTTAAGGCGGCGTGGACCTGCACGGCGGGCAGGGGAAAAGCCGCCCCTGCCAGATCTTGCATAGGTGATATGCGGGATAGATCAAAATGACAGATGATAAGAGGAGGGAGCCATATGTACGGTTTTAACGATCTTTTGGACATCATCGCCACCCTGCGCTCCGAGAACGGCTGTCCATGGGACCGGGAGCAGACCTTTGAGTCTTTAAAGAAGTGCCTGTCCGATGAGACGGAGGAGGTCCTGCAGGCGGTGGATAAGGGGGATATGGACAATCTATGTGAGGAGCTGGGGGACGTGCTCTTGAACCTGGCCATGTACAGCCAGATCGCCGGGGAGCAGGGAGCCTTCACCATCCAGGATGTGATCGACGGTGTCTGTCGGAAGATGATCCGCCGTCACCCCCACGTCTTCGGAGATGCAAAAGCCGGGACCCCGGAGGAGGGACTGGCTATGTGGAACGAGATCAAGCGGCAGGAGAAGGAAGCCAGGGATGCGGCGGGTGATCGCTGAGCAGATCCTTGTGTGATGCGCGAGACGTGAGCGCCAACAGATGACCCTGCCGGAGACAGGGCGTGAGCACCGACGGATGATCGGACATAGCCTCCGTCGGAAGGCTGCAAACGGGGTCGTAAAAGCCGCTGTCGGAAAGGCCGCGGCAGAGACGCCGTGGGTCCGGGACAGGATGAGCTGCGGACGGACGAAAAAAAGTCTGGCAAACTGTCCCTGAAAGTGGCGAAAAACCTTGACAAACCGGATAGAAACGGCTATAAATGATAGGGTACACATTTTTATTTGTGAAAACATTGAGCAGTTGCATGGTCTCTTAAAAGAGGGTCATCTACAGCTGCTTTTGTTAGCCCTGTAAGGATTAGGAGGAAGATCGAATGAACAAAACAGAGTTAGTTGCAGCAGTTGCTGAAAAGGCGGAGATTTCCAGAAAAGACGCAGAGAAAGTGCTGAAGGCTTTTACAGATGTAGTGACAGACGAGCTGGTCAAGGGTGAGAAGGTACAGATGGTAGGCTTCGGCACCTTCGAGGTGGCAGAGAGAGCCGAGCGAGAGGGCCGCAATCCTAAGACGAAAGAGCCCATGACCATCCCGGCTTCTAAGAGCCCCAAGTTCAAGGCTGGCAAGGCCTTAAAGGATCTGGTGAACGGGTGACCTTATGAGACTGGATAAGTTCCTGAAGGTATCCCGCCTGATCAAGCGGCGTACAGTGGCCAACGAAGCCTGCGACGCAGGGCGGGTGATGGTGAATGACAAGCCGGCGAAGGCATCCCTGAACATAAAGGAAGGGGATGTGATCGAGATCCAGTTTGGCGCGAAGGCCGTAAAGGTACAGGTGCTTAACGTGCAGGAGACGGTCAAGAAGGACGAGGCCAAGGAGCTCTACCGCTATCTGTAGCTGGGGACAGCCGGATAAACGGGGCGAAAGCGGCATCGGCAGTCATAATTTGCAGGACCTCCTAATATACTGAACTAAGTTTGGTATAGCAGGAGGTTTTTTATTATGGAAGAAAAGATAAGCGGACGTCCCCATCGTCTGATGATGGAAGACCGGGGCAAGATGAGCATGACCGGTATCGTAGATGTGATCTCCTTTGACGAGGACCAGGTGGTCCTGGATACAGATAAAGGCTTGCTGACGATCAAGGGAAAGGATCTTTGTGTCAGCAGGCTCACATTGGACAAGGGGGAAGTGGATGTAGATGGACAGGCTGACAGTCTGGTCTACAGCTCTAATGTCTCGCTGCGCAGGTCAGGGGAGTCTCTGCTCAGCCGGCTGTTCCGATAGGCCCGTCCTATGGATATGGTGAGCGATGAGATCTGGGGCCAGGCCATGCTCCTTTTAAGCTGTCTGGGGCTGGGCTGCTGGCTGATGTTCTGCTATGATTTTTTGCGTGTCAGCCGTCTCCTCTTCAAAAAGAAGGACTGGCTGGTGAGCCTGGAAGACCTCCTGTACTGGATCTATGTGAGCCTGTCGGCTTTTGCCCTGCTGTACCGGCAGAATGACGGGGTCTTGCGGGGGTATGTGGTCTGCGGCATCTTTATGGGGATGGCGGTCTATGACCGGCTGATCAGCAGAAATGTGCTGGCACTCTTGCAAAAAGGGATCGGATGGGTTAGAATGAGATATGATAAAGGAAGATACCGTCGGAAAAAAGCCCATAAGAAAAATGGTGGTGCAGATGAAGAACAAGACGAGAAGGTCCCGGGAGAAGAAGCGGGACAGGTGGGGGAACCGGCTGGCTCTCATAGGGGTCACGCTGGTGGTGCTCAGTCTGGCCGTGGTGATCGACCTAAAGAGCGTTTCTTTAAAGGAAAAGGATCTGGCCTACCAGATCCGGGAGGAGAACCTGCTGGCCCAAAAGGCTGAGGAGGAAGAGAGGAAGGAAGAGCTGGAGGAACGAAAGATCTACGTCCAGACAAAACAGTATATCGAGGAAGTGGCGAAAGAGAAGCTGGGGCTGGTCAAGCAGGAGGAGATCCTGCTGAAACCTGAGCCGTGACCAGTAATGATCTCCCTCCGGTCCGCATATACTCTTTTTGAGTGGCAGTGTGCGCCGCAGTCTGGCATCGCGCAGAGCAAGCAGGCGGCAGGCATGGGCTGCATCTGCGAAAGAGGATATGCGGATAGGAGGGATCTTTTTGTTGTTCCAAAGACATGAGCAGAGACGTCTGGACATGGCGGATGTGAATGTATATACGGCGGCCAGGCTGGGGGATATGGCCTCCTCCTTAAAGCGCCTGGCCCAGTCTTTTACCGAGGAGATGGACGGGCAGCACCTGACCAAGGAGGATGGGGCTGCGGCGATGCAGACGGCTGCGGCGATGGTGTGCGGGAGCTGCAGCCGCTGCAACCTCTACCAGGACAGCGCCAGAGAGGACAGCTATTATCTGTATTATCTTTTGCGCGCATTTGAGGTCCATGGGGCTGTGCGGATGGAGGATATGCCCCTTTTGTTCCGGCAGACCTGTTTTCACAAAGACCGATATCTGGAACAGCTGAACAGGAGCTTAGGGCGGGCGACCATGAACCTGTCCTGGAAGAACCGTTTTTTGGAGAGCCGGGACGCGGTGATCGTGCAGTTTAGGGAGCTGGCGGCCATCATTGAGGAGTTTTCCCGGCAGATGGAGAAGGCTGTGGATGTGACCAGCCAGTGGGAGCAGACCGTGAAAAAGGCTTTCCGCAGACGCCATATGCTGGTGGAGAAGATGCTGGTGCTGGAATATGAGGATCGGCGTCGGGAAGCCTTCCTGACCATGCGGACGACCAACGGGACCTGCCTTATGGCGAAGGAAGCGGCCGCCATCCTGGGACAGGCCATGGGGCAGCAGAAGTGGAACCCGGCCAAGGACAGCAAAGCGATCGTCACCAGACAATCCGGCGCCCTGCGTTTTGTGGAGGAGGGGCGGTATCAGATGCTCTATGGGGTGGCGAAGGTCCCTAAGACAGGCGAGACGGTCTCCGGGGATACCCATACCTTTTTTAAAAACCTGGAGGGACAGGCGATCATGGGGCTGGCAGACGGCATGGGCAGCGGGGAGAAGGCCAGCAGGGAGAGCGCCCGCATCATCGAGCTGACCGAACAGCTGATGGGAGCAGGCTTTTCAGCCAGATCCTCCTTAAAGCTGGTGAACACCGTGCTCTTGCTGGCGGGAAAAGAGCAGGACCCGGCGGCGGTGGATCTGATCTGTGTGGATCTAAATTCCGGCGTGCTGGAGGCCATGAAGCTGGGAGCCGCAGCTTCTTTCGTGATGGGGCAGGATGGCGTGGAGCTCTTGGAGGCAGGGAACGTGCCGATCGGGATCTTGAACCCGATCGAGCCGGTGCTGCTCTCCAGAAAGCTGTGGGATGACGACCGGATCGTCATGGTCAGTGACGGGGTCCTGGATGCACTGCCGGGTGAAGATAAGGAAGCGGTGATGCGGGACTTTTTAGTGTCCCTGCCCCCCGCAAAGCCCCAGGACATCGCCGAACAGGTGTTACAGTTCGCCCTGTCGTCAGAGGAAGGGGCCAGAGATGATATGACGGTCCTCACGGCCGGGATCTGGGAGCGGGGATGAGCATGAGCGGCCGTATGCGCCGTATGGGCAGGAGCGGCCGTATGCGCAAGATGGGCAGGAGCGGCCAGACGCGCGGGATGAGCGCGGGGATACGCGGGAGCTGCCAGGCAGCGAGAGCTGAGCACAGGCGGTGGGGCGGCAAGGAGAGGCAAAGGAGGAAGGGACCATGAGGAGACAGGTAGAAGCGGCGATCAGAAAGTATGGGCTTTTGCATCCGGGGGGGCAGGTGCTGGCGGCCGTCTCCGGAGGGGCGGATTCGGTCTGCCTCCTGTATGTATTGGCCCAGATCAGGGAAGACTGGGACTTGGAGCTCAAAGCGGTACATGTGCATCACGGGCTGCGGGGAGAGGAGGCGGACCGGGATGCGGCTTTTACAAAAGCCTTATGTGAGAAACTTTTGGTCCCCTGCAGCATAGACTATGTGGATGTGCATCGTTTTTCGGAAGAAAAGGGACTGTCCCAGGAGGAGGCGGCCAGAGAGCTGCGCTATCAGGCGCTGGAGGCGGCAGCGGACCGATGGGAACAGCAGTCAGGGCGGGCGGTCCGGATCGCGGTGGCCCACCATGGGGACGATAATGTGGAGACGATCCTCCATAACCTGTTCCGCGGCAGCGGGTTAAAGGGACTGGGCGGGATCCGGCCCCTGCGGGGACGGATCATCCGGCCGCTGCTGACGGTGAGCAGACAGGAGATCTTGGACTTTCTGCAGGAGGAGAAGATCGGCTACTGCCAGGATCGTACCAACCAGGAGGAGGCATATACCAGGAATAAGCTGCGGTTGAAGATCATGCCCATGATCTGCTCGGATATCAATGCGCGGGCTGGAGAACATATCCTGCAGGCGGCGGAGCGGATGCGCCAGGCTGATGCGTATCTAGAGCAGCAGGCGGCTCTTTGGCTGGGGCAGTACGGTATCCTGGAGGAGGAGCGGGACGCGCCGGGGAAGCTCCATCGCTCCGGGGCAAAGGCTAAGGAGCTTAAGAAAGAGCCGGCGATCATCCAGACCTATGCGATCCGCCAGCTGATCCGGGACATGACCAGCTCAGGGAAGGATATCACCAGCGTCCATGTGGAAGGGGCCCGGGAGCTTTTAGAAAAACAGGCGGGCAGGCAGGTGGATCTTCCCTATGGCCTGATGGCCAGGCGGACCTACGATCATCTGTGGATCGAGCGGAAGGCGGACGGGAGAGCGCAGAGAGAGGTCCTGCCGCCAAAGCTGGAGATGGAGACCTTTTTTTACGAAAAAGGGATGGAAATCCCGAAAAACCAGTATACGAAATGGTTCGATCATGATAAAATAAATGGAATGTTGTCTGTCAGGACCCGGCAGACCGGGGATTATCTCCTCCTTCCGGGCGGCGGGCATAAGACGATCAAGTCCTACCTGATCGACGAGAAGATCCCTGCCCATTTGCGGGATGAGGTGTTCCTTCTCGCGGACGGGAGCCACATCCTGTGGGTGATCGGAAGGAAGATCAGCGAGGGCTGCAAGGTTACGGAAAAGACAAAGAGGATCTTACAAGTACACATGAGCGGAGGAGAGGAAGATGGCAGATAAGATCAGGGTGCTGCTTTCGGAAGAAGAGGTAAATGCCAGGATCAATGAGATCGCGGGACAGATCAGCAAGGACTATGAGGGAAAGCCGGTCCATCTGATCTGTATCCTGAAGGGCGGTGTGTTCTTTACCTGTGAGCTGGCCAAAAGGCTGACGGTGCCCGTCTCCCTGGATTTTATGTCCGTGTCCAGCTATGGGAGCGGCACAAAGTCCAGCGGGGTGGTGCGGATCATCAAAGACCTGGATGAGCCTTTAGAGGGCAAGGATGTCCTCATCGTGGAGGATATCATCGACTCAGGACGGACCCTGTCCTATCTGCTGGAGATCCTGTGGCAGAGGCACCCGAAGAGCATCCAGATCTGTACGCTGTTAGATAAGCCGGAGCGCCGCGTGAAGAAGCAGGTGCAGGTGCAGTATACATGTTTTTCCATTCCGGATGAGTTTGTGGTGGGCTATGGTCTGGACTATGACCAGAAATACAGGACCCTGCCCTATATCGGAGTAGTAGAACAGTAGCGGCCGGACAGAGGATCTTAAGGCCGCGGACAGTAAGGAGGCAGCTAGTTGAGACAGCAGCAATACAGAGGATTTGGGTTCATGCTCATCATGGTGATGATGCTCCTCATCGTGATGACATTTTCCCGGCAGGTCTTTATCAATGAGGATATCAGTTACCAGGAATATCTGGATATATTAGACGGGGATGATGTGGAGGAGGTAACGATCCGGCAGAACCAGCAGACACCTACCGGCGAGGTGGAGTTAAAGCTCAAGGATGGCAGTATCCGTCAGTATAATACCTCCGACGTGACGGTGGAGCAGCAGCTTTTGCGGGAGAAGGGGATCGATCACACCTTGTTCGATGTGCCCCAGGAGAACATCCTGCTGAGCGTGATGCTGCCGATCCTGCTCTCCGGGGTGGTGGTAGTGGTCTTGATCACTATGATGAACGCCAGGGCCACAGGCGGCGGAGCCAACGCCAAGATGATGAACTTCGGCAAGAGCCGGGCCAGGATCAGCCGGGACAGCAAGACCAATTTCCACAATGTAGCCGGACTGGACGAGGAGAAGGAGGAGCTGGCCGAGGTGGTGGATTTCCTGCGTCAGCCCCAGAAATATACCAGTGTAGGAGCCAGGATCCCCAAGGGACTCCTGCTGGTGGGGCCTCCCGGCACAGGAAAGACGCTGCTGGCTAAGGCGGTGGCCGGGGAGGCGGGCGTGCCCTTCTTCTCGATCTCCGGCTCGGATTTTGTGGAGATGTTCGTGGGCGTGGGCGCGTCCCGTGTGCGGGACCTGTTCGAGGATGCCAAGAAGAACGCGCCCTGTATCGTCTTTATCGATGAGATCGACGCGGTGGCCCGCCGGAGAGGGACCGGCATGGGCGGCGGCCATGATGAGCGGGAGCAGACCCTGAACCAGCTCCTGGTGGAGATGGACGGCTTCGGGGTCAATGAAGGGATCATCGTGATGGCCGCCACCAACCGGGTAGATATCTTAGATCCGGCCATCTTACGGCCTGGCCGATTTGACCGGAAGGTGAACGTGGGCCGGCCGGATGTGAAGGGCCGGGAGGAGATCTTACGGGTCCACTGCAAGGAGAAACCCTTGAGCGACGATGTGGATCTGAAGCGGGTGGCCCAGACCACCGCCGGCTTTACCGGGGCGGATCTGGAGAACCTGATGAACGAGGCGGCGATCCTGACCGCTAAGGATGGACGGCATTATCTGACCCAGTCGGATATCGACAAGGCCTTTGTGAAGGTGGGGATCGGCACCGAGAAGAAGAGCAAGGTGATCGCGGAAAAGGATAAGAAGGTCACGGCTTACCATGAGGCGGGCCATGCGATCTTGTTCCATGTGCTCCCGGATGTGGGCCCGGTCCACACGGTCTCGATCATCCCTACAGGGAACGGGATGGGCGGCTACACCATGCCCCTGCCGGAGAAGGATGAGATGTTCATGACGAAAGGCAGGATGCTCCAGCATATCATGGTCTCTCTGGGAGGCCGGATCGCGGAGGAGCTGATCTTTGACGATATCACCACCGGCGCGTCCCAGGATATCAAGCAGGCCACCAGCATCGCCCGGGCCATGGTGACGAAATACGGCATGTCTGAGAAGGTGGGCATGATCGATTATGGCAGTGACGAGGATGAGGTCTTCATCGGCCGGGACTTAGCCCACACAAAGACCTACGGCGAATCGGTGGCCACCGTGATCGACGATGAGGTGAAGCGGATCATCGACGAGTGCTACCAGAGGGCCAGGCGGATCATCCTGGACCATGAAGGTGTCCTCCATGCCTGCAGCAAGATCCTCCTGGCCAAGGAAAAGATCGGGCAGGAGGAATTTGAAGGGCTGTTCTCGTCGGGGGCCGTGAGCATGGCTTAGGAAAGTAGAGGATCTGCACAAAAAGAAAATTAAAAAAAAACGAAGTTTGTGCACACTTATTTTGAAAGCTATGCTATTATAATAGACGTAACCCCCCCAATACATTATATAGTTTTTGCTACACCCCATAAGAAACGAAATACCTTCTCCTGAAAAGGTCAGCTGCGAAGCTGGCCTTTTCGCTGTCCATTTTTACCGTTAAGGACGATATTTCGGGTTTCGTCATATTTCACATTGTCAGATCGGAGAAGATAGGATACAATAGTCAGAGAAAATACACCATGAGTTTCGGTTGAGACGGCGGCCTGCTGTGTCGAGATAGAAAGCTCCAAGGAAGGACGAGATGGATGAACACAGATGTCTGTTATTTGAATAGAGAAGCCCTGTATTCTTCGGGGACAGAGGATTTTCGGATACCGCCTGAGCCGGATCCGGGGCAGGAGGTACAGATCCGCTTCAGGACCTGCCGGGAGGATGTGGACCGGGTGCTCTTTATCCAGCGGGGGAAGGAAGAGCCCAGAGAGATGGTGAAGGTCGCCCAGGACCCCTACTTTGACTTTTATGGATGTACGATCGTGGCAGGTACAGAGAAGATCCGCTATCATTTTGAGGTGGTCAAGGGGAACGGCTCCTGTAAGTACAACCGGCTGGGGACCGAAGGACCCTTCACCGAAGACTTTGACTTCTGCATCACCCCGGGCTTCCACACGCCGGAGTGGGCGAAGGGCGCGATCATGTATCAGATCTACGTGGACCGTTTTTGCAATGGGGACCCGTCCAATGATGTGGAGGATGATGAATATATCTATATCGGCCGGCCGGTGCGGCAGATCAAGGAGTGGGATAAGCCCGTAGAGCCCGTGGATGTAGGCTGTTTTTACGGAGGCGACCTTAAAGGCGTATGGGACGAGCTGGACTATCTCCAGCGGTTGGGCGTGGAGGTGATCTATCTCAACCCGATCTTTGTGTCGCCCTCCAACCATAAATATGACTGTCAGGACTATGAGTATATCGACCCCCATTACGGTGTGATCGTGAAGGATGAGGGAAAGACCCTGGACAGGGACACCTGCGTAGCCGGAGAGCAGCGGGAGGCGAACAAGGGCGCCGCGAAGTATATCTGCCGGGTGACGGACCGGGAGAACTTAGAGGCCTCCAATGCCTTTTTTGCCCGTTTTGTGGAGGAGGTCCACCGACGGGGGATGCGCCTGATCCTGGACGGCGTGTTCAACCACTGCGGTTCCTTTAATAAATGGCTGGACCGGGAAGGGATCTATGAGCAGGCAGAGGGGTATGAGCCGGGAGCCTATGTGTCGGCTGCGAGTCCCTACCGGACCTTTTTCCGGTTTGAGAAGGAGGGGCAGGAGGATTGGCCTTATAATAAAAGCTATGCCGGCTGGTGGGGACATGATACCCTGCCGAAGCTGAACTACGAAGGATCTTCCAAGCTGCAGCAGTATATCCTGGATATCGCGAAGAAATGGGTCTCTCCCCCTTATGATGTGGACGGCTGGCGTCTGGACGTGGCAGCCGATCTGGGCCAGAGCGGAGAGTTCAACCATACCTTCTGGAAGGCGTTCCGGGAGGCGGTAAGATCGGCAGACCCCGACGCGCTGATCTTAGCCGAGCACTATGGCGATGCCAGCGGATGGCTGCAGGGAGACGAGTGGGATTCCGTCATGAACTACGATGCGTTCATGGAGCCGCTCACCTGGTTCTTGACGGGCATGGAGAAACACAGCGACCGCTATAATGAGCGCTTGTATGGGGATGGGGACGGCTTTTTCCGCTCTATGCACTACCATATGAGCCATATGCAGATGCCCTCCGTGCTGGTAGCGATGAACGAGCTGTCCAACCACGACCATTCCCGCTTTCTCACCAGGACCAACCGGCAGGTGGGCCGGCTGGCCACCAGGGGGGCAGAGGCCGCGTCGGAAGGGATCAGCTACGGTGTGTTCCGGGAGGCGGTGATGGTGCAGATGACCTGGCCGGGAGCGCCTACGATCTACTATGGGGACGAGGCCGGCCTGTGCGGCTGGACAGATCCCGATAACCGGCGGACCTATCCCTGGGGAAAAGAAGATCTGGAGCTTTTGGAATTTTATCGGTATATGTGCTCCATCCACAAGCGGGTGCCGGCCCTGCGCAGGGGCTGTTTAAAGCGGCTTTTGGCGGATCATCAGCTGATCGCCTACGGACGGATGAGCGGCCGGAGCAAGGCGGCGGTGGCGGTGAACAACCGGGACAGCGAGCGGGATGTGGAGCTGCCCGTATGGCAGCTGGGGATCCAGGATGATGAGCTCTTGTTCCGGGTGATGGTCACCACTGAAGAGGGCTATAATGTGGGCAAGGTGCTGGTGGACCATTCCCAGGGCTTTGTCCGTCTCAAGCTGGCCCCGGTCAGCAGTGTGCTCCTGGTGGCCTACGGGGAGACTGAAGGGTCAGAGGAAGAGGCGAAAGGGTCGGAGGAGAGCCGTGAGGGCCAGGAGTCTCTAAAAGAGGGGCATGGGACCCAAAAGGTGCCGGGAGAGGGCTGCAGAGCCCCAAAGATATCAGGAAAGAGCTGCAAGGTCCAAAAGATGCCGGGGGAGGGCTGCAGGACCCAAAAGATGCCGCGGAGGAGGGCCACAGGGCTCAAGAGACGCCGGAAGAGGGCCGTAAGGCCTGGGAGGGCGCAGGACGGAGCCGGAGACAGGAGGAGAGAGCCATGATCAAGGCGGACTTTCATACCCATACCACCTTCTGTGACGGGAAGAGCACCCCCAGGGAGATGGTGGAGGCGGCCTGCAGGCTGGGTTTTACCAGTCTGGGGATCTCCGGCCACAGTGACTACTCTTTTTGTGAGCCGGGCTTCGGGATGTCCGATGAGGTCCTGGAGCGCTATAAAGAGGAGCTTTACGCGCTGCGTGAGGAGTATGCGGGCCGGATCCACCTGCATATCGGGATCGAGCTGGACTGTCTGGGACCGGTGCAGAAGGCGGAGTATGCCATCGGCTCTACCCATTGCCTGAAAAAGGACGGGGAGTATGTGTCGGTGGACGATCGGGAAGAGAAGGTGGCAGAGGCCGTAGAACGGCTGTGGAAGGGGGACTGGTATGCCTTCGCCCGGGATTATTATGAGCTGGAGGCCACAGTCTATGACCGGACCGGCTGTGACTGGGTGGGGCATTTCGACCTGGTCACGAAGGTGAACGAAGGCTATAAGTATTTTGACGAGACAGATGACCGCTATCTGGAGCCGGCCTTTGCGGCCATGGAGCGGCTGGCCCGGGCCGGCCTCCCCTTTGAGATCAATACGGGAGCCATCTCCAGAGGCTATCGGACGGCGCCCTACCCATCGGAGGTCCTGCTGCGAAAGCTCCATGCCATGGGCGGGCAGATCATGATCGATTCCGACAGCCATGATGCCAGGACGATCGGAGCGGGCTTCGCCCAGGCCGAGGCCCTGGCCATCCGGTGCGGGTTCACCCATACCCTGGTGCTGGCGCCGGGAGGCGGGTTCCAACGGGTCCCGATCGGATGAGAGGGCGCTGCTTTAGTTGGCATGGGTGTGAAAGATAATGGCAGAGCCGTTTTGTTAGGCGTAGCCGAGGGGCTGGTAGAACAGGTCGTGCTGTCGGCGGACCCGTTCGCGGACCTGGGTGAGGAAGGGTTCCGGACCCAGGATGCGGATCACCGGGCCGAAGGAGAGGAGTTCGATCAGAAGCTCGGTCTCGTCGGAGGGATCGTGATAGATCTGACAGATCCAGGTCCCGGTGGCTTCGTCAAAGCGGGTGTGCTTTTCGTGGTCGGCGAAATGGAGCATGCACCGCTCCAGGGAATTGCGCTCTCCGCTGATCTGGATGACCACTGGCTCTGCCGCAGAGCGGCCTGCGTCGGAGGAAGGGAAGATAAGGCCTTCCGGCACGGGCAGGCGGGAGATATGGCAGGCTTTTATGCGGCTTACGTTCAGCAGGATATCCCGGCAGAAGGCCCGCCCGGAGTACCGCAGGCAGCGCAAGCGGAATTTATCCTCCCGTGAGGAATACTGGAGCTGATAAGGGGCGGCCTCAAAGGTCTGGGGCTCGCCCCTTCGGTTTTCATAGGCCAGGCAGAGGGCCTTTTTTTCTTTTATGGCCCGGAGGATCAGCTGGAAATGTCCGCGATAGTCCAAAGAGCGATAGTCGTCGCCATCCTGGTACTGGTCGAAGTAGTAGAAGTCCTCCTGGGCATAGAGGGGGTGGTCCTCTGCCAGCCAGGTATCCAGCTGGCGGATCTGCTGGTCGGTGAGGAAGAGGTGGATCCGCGGATCGGATGTAAGGGACTTGAGCCAGGCGCGCTGGAGCTTTGTGAGGGGCAGGCGGCCGGGAAGGAGTGTCTCCGGATGCAGCAGCCGGGATGTGTATACCGGTCTGGAGCCGGCCTGGGCGCGGTCAGGAGTGGCGCCTGTTTTTTGGCCTGCATCTCGCTGCGGGAGAGGGCGTCCGCCGTCGGTATAGCGCTGCAGCAGAGGCCATCCGCCGCCTGTCAGCTTGGGCAGGATGGTCAGGCTGCTCTCCAGGTAGCCGTAGCGCATGGAAAGCTCGGTCATCTGGGCCTCTCCGATCGGTGCAGAGGATGCCTCCCAAAGGATATGGCGGACAGCCTGGTAGTAGCAGCCGTAGATCTTGTCAAAAAGCTCTGGCCCTGAGGCGGGACCGCCTGACACTTGGCGTGGGCTTTGCGCCTCCACCTGGCGCAGGATCTGCGCCTTAGGGGGAGCCGGGCTGTCCGCAGAGGCCTGGGTCGGTCCGGCGGTGGAGCTGCGGGCAGTGCTTTTTGCAGCGCTGGGGGGATGCCCGGGCTCTCCGCCTGGGTCATCCGTGTACATCTGGTACATCCGCTCTAAGTCCCCCACCAGCTTCCCGATGGCGGGCTGGCTGGTCCCCTGGATATCCAGGATCCGCCCGGTAAAGGTCTTGACCCAGGACAGCATCTCGTTGGTGTCGAAGAAAGCGCCGCTGTAGAGATACGCATGGTCGCGGATCTTTAAGAGCTCCCCGCCCCGCCCCTCACGGCGGAGGCGTTCCAGGATATAGGGCTCCTTCTCCTCGTCTATGTAGAGCTTCAGATAGATCTCTTCCACGCGGTGGCTCCCGCTAAAGGAGACGCCCCAGCACCGGGGCAGGTTCTGGGCCAGCTGCTGCTGCCGCTCCCGGTAGTCCGGGCAAGGCTCTAAAAGGCGCACATCGGCGACCGAGTCCAGGCGGAAGTTGGAAAAACGCCGCCGCTCCTGAAGGTAAAGGCATACATAGCGCCGTCCGGTCTGGGTGCTGACAAAGATCTTTAAGGGGATGCCCCGGACCTCAGAGGTGGAGCCGCTGCGCCGGCTCTTGTTGAGAAAGGCGACCTTTCGCTGCTCATGCATGGCGGTCAGGATATGGGCCAGCACGCCATCCTCCAGTGTATGTACGATAAAGAAATGCTTGAACCGGAACCATCGAGCCTCCTGATCCTCATGGTCCAAGATCGTGCTGCCCACAAAGCCAAAGGGAGCCGTTCCCTGGAAATAGGTGACGGCACAGAGGAGGTCGGACCAGGTCCTTTCGCTCAGAGGATGAGGGACGGCTGCCGGGAGGGCGGGAGGCGGGCAGACCGGCCCGGGAAGGAGCCGGTAGTACAGGCTCTTCCCCCGCTTTTCGGACCGGAAGATCCCCAGCGCTTCATATTCCTTCAGCTTTAAGCGGAGGGTCTGGCTGTCCAGGGCCGTCCCGTAGACAGCGGCGATCCGGTCGCAGAGCTGCCCGGCGGTCAGCCCGTCCGGCTGGTCCCACAAAAGGTCAGGGAGAAGGAAATGGAGCAGGATATCCTTGTCCGTAAAGCTTTTGGACTTCCAGGCTCCATAGAGAGGGTTCTGGGGGATCGTCCTGCTGTCCACGCTGATGTAGACATGCTTTTCCCGCTGTGTGTGGCCGGATTGGATGTATCCGGCCAGCCAGCTCTCGATCCTGCGCCGTTCATTGTCATAGGTCCGGCTGCTCTTCTCGCCGAAATCCCCACGGCTCTTATAACCATAAACAAAAAACTGGCGCATATAGTCCCGTATCCGCTCGAAATTTTTGATCAGTTCCTGAAAAACCGCCATACTCCCGCCTCTTTTCCTGCTGTATCCTATCATTATGCAGGGTCAAGGCGGAAATGTAAAGGGTTTTCATCGATCGTCCAGAGGTGAGCCAAAAGGCAAAAGGTCTCCGGGGAAGTACAAAAAAGGAACCTCGCAATTTTTTTTAAATGATTTCCTCCCCACACTCTGCTATGCTCATATCCATAAAAGGAAGCCGGCAAGACCGAAGGCGCTTGCGGCGGCAAAAAGAAAGGAAGTGAGCATATGTTCGTTTTATATGACAAGGATGAGATGCAGGTGCCGATCAAGGTATGGCTGGGGGATAGAGGGGAGCTGGAGGAAAGCTGCTTAGAGCAGGCCCGCCATCTGGCCGCCCTCCCCTTTCTCCACAAGTGGGTCTGCCTGATGCCGGACACCCACACCGGGATGGGGATGCCGATCGGCGGGGTGATCGCCGCGGAGGATGTGATCATCCCCAACGCGGTAGGCGTGGATATCGGCTGCGGCATGGCCTACACGGAGACCGGTATCCGGCTGGAGGAGATCCGGGGCATCCAGACCGGCAATGGCACCTTGATCCAGGCCATGATCGGGGATATCATGCGGAGCATCCCGGTGGGGTACGCCCACCACAAGCTGGCCATGCCCTGCTACACCTTAGACCGGGCCTTTGAGGAGTTTGACCGGTATGAGGAGGACGGGGAGCTTTTGGGGCAGCTGGAGGCCGGGTATTTTCAGATCGGGACCTTAGGGGGCGGGAACCATTTTATCGAGTTCCAGGAGGATCGTGAGGGGTATCTGGCGGTGATGATCCATTCCGGCAGCCGCCATTTCGGGAAATGCGTGTGCGACTATTTCCACAACAAGGCCAGAGAGCTAGACCGGAAGTGGTACAGCCAGGTGCCGGATGAGCACCGTCTGGCTTTCCTGCCGGTGGATACGCCGGAGGGGAGGCAGTACTTGAACTGGATGCGCCTTTCCATGGACTTTGCCAGGGAGAACCGGGAAAAGATGATGCTGGTGGTGAAGGCGGTGATCGAAAAATGGATCGGGCGGTACACCCAGCTGACCCCGGCATTTTCCCATGATATCAACTGCCATCATAATTACGCGGCTCTGGAGACCCACTATGACAAGGAAGTCTGGGTCCACCGAAAAGGCGCGGTCCGGGCCGGAAATGGCGAGATGGCCGTGATCCCCGGGGCCATGGGCTCCTACAGCTATGTGGTCATGGGCAAGGGCGAGCCGGAGAGCTTCTGCTCCTCCTCCCACGGAGCCGGCAGGCGGTATTCCCGGAAGGGGGCCATGGAGGCCTTTACCTGCGAGCAGGTCATACGGGATCTGGCCGACCAGGGAGTGGTGCTGGGGAAAAAGAAGAAGGCCGATGTGGCCGAGGAGAGCCGCTTCGCCTATAAAGATATCCAGGCCGTGATGGCGGCCCAGACCGATCTGGTGGTCCCGGTGAAGGAGCTGAAGACGGTGGGGGTGGTAAAAGGATGAAAGGAACAAGAAAAACGGAGTCCAGAGACTCCGTTTTTTGTTGTTTGGATCTGTTGTCCAGAAGATCATTTATCCAAGACAGAAGGATTGACCAGATTGTGTGGGTGCCTGCCGCTCAGATAGGCGTCCATACCGCTTAAGGATTCCTTCAGCATATTGATGCGCGTTTTCCGGATATTGGTGCCTACATGGGGCACGATCACGATGTTATCGATCGCGGCCATCTCCTCGCTGATCTCTGGCTCAAACTCGAAGACATCCAGTGCCGCGCCGCGGATGGCTTTATTTTTCAGGGCATCCAGGAGCGCTCTTTCTTCTACGATCGGGCCCCTTGCCGCGTTGACCAGATAGGCGGTGGGCTTCATCAGCTTGATGTTTTCACGGTTGATCAGGTGATAGTTCTCTTTATAAAGAGGCACATTGACGGTGACCACATCGCTGGTCTTAAGGAGGTCCTCCAGGGACAGATAGGTGGCCTCGTACTGTGCTTCGATCTCCTCGCTCAGGCGGTGGCGGTTATGATAGCAGATCTTCATGCCCAGGGCTGTGGCCAGCTGCGCCACCTTTTTCCCGATATTGCCCATCCCTAAGATCCCCATGGTCTTGCCCTCTACCGGCATATCACGCTCAAAGAACATGTCCTTCCGGCAGTGTCTCTTTTCCCGCAATTCCTTGTCATACATGACGATGCCGCGGGTGATCGACAGCATCAGGGCGATCGTCAGCTCGGCCGTGGGCATCTGCACGGCATGGGGGGTATTGATGACGGCCAGCCCGTGCCGGGTGGCGGCGTCCGCGTCGATGTGGTTATAGCCGGCGCCATTGTTCGCGATGACCTTTAAGCGGGAGGAGCATGTCATCATGTCCTCGGTGACCGGATATTCGTTGATGCTGAACAGCACATCATATCCGGGGAGCATGGACATGACCTCCTCTTTTGTGAAGATGTCCTTTTCCGGCTCCGGCATGGTCACCTCAAAACGGTCGAGTATGCCTTCGATGGCCTCCTGCGGTATGGTCCTGGTGGCTAAGATCTTCTGTTTCATAAAAAGCTCCTTTCTATAAGGGTTGGGTGTGGAGTTGCGCGGTCTTCGTTTCCAGCTCTGTCAGACGGCGGTCCCGTTTGGCCAGATAGGTGGTCAGCATCGGGCACAGGATAGCGGTGATCAGACAGGCGGATGATACCTGGGCGGTCACCATGGGCGCGTAGCCGGCCAGGGAGGGGTCAGCCTCCGCGATGATGGCAGGGGTAGCAACGGCATTGCCGGCTACGGTCCCTACAGCGGCGCCAAGGGGGGAACGTTTTTTCTTCAGTACGACCCGATTGATGAGGGAATAGATGATATAGGTCCCGTAGCCAGTACTGACCACACAGAGCAGACCTAGAAGGATCCCCTGCAGACCGCCCTGGACTACCTGGATCAGGCTCATCCCGGTCCCGACCACGATGCCGGAGAAGAACATCAATACCGGCATGGCATCCTTCAGCATATCGCCAAACTCTTCATCCAGGTTCCCGAGGATGAAGCCCAGGACGATCGGAAAGACGCTGGCGATGACCGTTAATGGAGAGAATGCGGCCATCCCGCTGCAGCCCATGGCGA
Source organism: uncultured Lachnospiraceae bacterium (assembly GCA_910585635.1). Lineage (GTDB taxonomy): Bacteria > Bacillota > Clostridia > Lachnospirales > Lachnospiraceae > Caccovicinus. The sequence continues at coordinate 21,299 of CAJUFE010000037.1, forward strand.
TCAGGGTGAAAAAGGGGCCGTCGTTCAAAGAGAGCATGGACAGGGCGCCTACGTCTGTGGAATCGCCAAATTCACCGGCCAGCGCCGTGTAGAGGGCGCCGTTGGAATTGGTGATCGCGGCGATGACGGCAAAGGGAGTGATCCCTAAGATCCCCGCAGGGCCAAAGCAGGTGTTCAACAAGATCCCGATCCCCCAAGCGATGAACAGCTTGATCAGGAGCAGCATGGCGCCTTTATAGAGCGGGATGCCGGCCTGGCGGACTTTGATGTTCGCGCCGCTGCAAAAGATATACATGGCAACGACCGTGTTCGTTCCGCGGAACATACCGGTGGTGAACCCGCCGATGTTCAGTGCCGCCGAGAAGAAGGTGTTCAACAGACATCCGACGAACAGTGGGATGATCATCATCCCCCCTGGTATCCTTTTTAATCCTCTAAGGATAGGTATTTGTCCCAGCTTATCATTTCCTTTCTGTTTTTTCGGTCTGACCGTCGTCTTGACCGATCGCTTGCTGAGAGGGTGCGCATCCCTGGACGCCCCGGCAGTCTGTGGACATTCCCCATGGAGACAAAAGCGGGCAAATGAATAAAGACTGTTAAGTAACGTCTGTTGATAGCTGTATTACAAGCATGCTTATACGATACGCGATTTTGTGGGATATGTCAATAGGCTTTTGAAAAAAAGTGGAGAAAAAGTGGAAAAAAGATAGAAATAAGGGCGTGGGCCGCCAGATATTGGGAAAAATGCCGGACGCGGCGATAAAAAATGCCGACCTTTAGGGGTCGGCATGTGCTGGGGCTACTGTGCATCTTTTTCAGGGAAAAAGGCTTTATTTTCTTCGATGTGCTTTCGCATGAGATCTTCGGCCAGTGCGCTGTCCTTCTGCCGGATCGCGTCGATGATCTGGGCATGGTAGCGCAGCGCCGTCTCGTAGCCCATCCGCTGGATCACCTCTTTCATAGAGGGCTCCAGCACATCCCGCAGGATCGAATTTGTCCGGATGATCAGGGGATTTTTGGTGATCTGGCCGATCGCCGTATGGAACTCCAGATCTAGGTCGGAGAAGGCATCGTCATCCTTTTGCGCTGCGATCGCCTTCATGTGGGACAGGTTCTCCTGCAATAAGAGGAGATCCTCGTCTCCCGCCCGGATCGCAGCTAACCCGGCGCTGGCCACTTCCAGGATCGTCCGGAACTCCAGCACCTGGGACTGGGTCTTTGTCCCCAGGTAGGCGATGGAGATGAGATTATCCAGTGGCTGGTCGATCTCCACGGTCTTGACAAAGGAGCCTTCGCCTAATCGTGTCTCGATCAGGTTCAGTGCGCTCAAGCGCTGGAGCGCTTGTCTGACCGTGATGCGGCTGATGCCGAACTGCTCTGCCAGCTCCGTTTCAGAAGGGAGCTTATCGCCGGGCCGCCATTCTCCGCTGATCAGGAGCCCTTTCATCTGCTGGAACACCTGTTCCCCGACCCGGACCTTTTTGATCGGTTTGATCCCCATAACATCCTCCTCTTTGTACGATCAGCAGGTGCTGGTCGATGGCCCCAGCGCATTCTTTAACAAAAGGAGCGCGGCTGGCGCGTCTTTAGATACAGACTGGCTATAAGCCTCTATGCTGACAGTGCCCTCATAGCCGATGGCCCGCAGCGTCTGGAAAAAGGCGGTGTACCCGTCCTCATCAGCGCTGCGGGGGAATATCCGTCCCTCAGGGTTGGCAAAATGGACATGGTGCAGCCATTTTTTCCCATTCTTTAATAGATGGGAGAGGGGTTCCTGTTCCTCGGTCAGATGATAATGGTCCACCAGCACCTTCACATGGCGGCCGCCCACGGCTCCAGCCAGCTGACAGCCCTCTTCAAATGTGTTGATCAGATTACATTCGGCCTTGCGCAGCGGTTCGATCACGATCGTGATCCCATATCCGGCGGCCTCCCGGTCGATCCGCCTCAACAGGCGGACCACCTGCTCATAGCCTTTCTCCATGGGAAAGCCTTCTGGGACATGCTTGGCCCCTCCGCTGCCAAAGACGATCGTGCGGCTCCCCAGGCGATCCGCAAGGCGCAGAGCCTGTGCCACATAGCGGTCGATGGCCGCCTGGTCTACGTCAGGACCAGTCAACCGCATCGTCTTAGGGAAAAAATTATTGCAGCACCTGCAGGGGATCTGGGAAGCTTGGAGATCTGCCCATAGCTTGGCGAAGGCTCCTTCGGAGAGCGCCATCATCTCCGCTAAGGGCAGTTCTACATAGTCATAACCAGAGTTGGAAAAAATGTCGATATGTTCAAGCCCGATGCCGTCCGGACCTTCGGAGAGCATGTTCAGGCAGCAGCCATACTCCATGATAGGACTCCTTTCTTGTGGATGGATCTGTTATATCGCGTCAGTCGTCAGTTATAATACAACTTGCTGATCTTTTCATTTTATAGGACGATATCCGGTTTGTCAATCGATTTTGTAGAGCTGCAGGCGGACCTTTTTATCGATCATGCAGATCAGACAGATCATGGACTAGGTTTTTGTGCAGATTTGTAAAAGAAAAAATAAGGGTTGACAAGCATGATGGGATATAGGTATAATGGAGCCACATCGAAGCTGTAATACAACTAACAACTATCAACATCTCGGCCTGCAGGCATCGGCAGGACGGGACGATCTGGAAATGGAGGAGCATATGGGTCAGGAAAAAAGATCGATCAAAGAGCTGGAGGATAAGGCGAGAGCGCTCCGCAGGAATGTCGTTCTCAGTATAGGCGTAGGCGTGGCCGGCCATCTGGGCGGGGCATGCTCGGCTGCCGATATCGTGGCCGCGCTGTATTTTTACAAGATGGAGCATGATCCTAAGGATCCGAAGAAGGAGGACAGGGATCGGTTTTTGTTGAGCAAAGGGCATGTAGCGATCCTCCAGTATGCGGCCTTGGCGGAGGCCGGCTATTTTCCGGTGGAAGATCTAAAGACCACAAAATCCATCGGTTCTTATCTGCAGGGGCATCCGGATGTGCGCAAGACGCCGGGGATCGAGGCCGGCACAGGTTCTCTGGGGCAGGGCCTGTCGATCGGGCTGGGGATGGCCCTGGGGATGCGGATGGACGGCTCGACCCGCAAGGTATATGTGCTGCTGGGCGACGGGGAGCTGGCAGAGGGGCAGGTCTGGGAAGCGGCTATGGCCGCCAGCCATTATAAGGTGGATAACCTGGTGGCGATCGTGGACCGGAACGGCCTCCAGGCAAATGGAAAGACATCCGACCGCATGAACACCGAGCCGCTGCGGCAGAAGTGGGAGAGCTTTGGCTGGAAAGCCCTCCACATCAACGGGAACGCCATGGAGGAGGTCGTGGCGGCGCTGGATGCCGCAGATAAGATCAAGGGTCAGCCTACGGTGATCCTGGCCGATACCGTGAAGGGGAAAGGGATCGGATACGCGGAAAATGTAGTGGGCTTCCATAACCGCGCGTTGACCCGCGAGCTATACGAACAGGCCATGCAGGAGCTGGCATAGAGGAAAACCATAAGGAGGACAGAGATGAGCTATCAAAATCAGAGGATCGCTTACGGCGAGACATTAGTGGCGCTTGGGAAGGAAAATAAAGATATCGTCGTCCTGGATGCGGATCTTGGCGCATCGACCATGGGAAAGATGTTTGAGGCCGCCTATCCCGAACGGCACATCGAGATGGGGATCGCGGAGGCTAATATGACATCCGTGGCGGCAGGTCTGGCACAGACGGGGAAGATCCCCTTCAGCAATTCCTTTGCCGTATTTTCCGGGGGGCGTGCCTTCGACCAGATCCGGCAGACGATCGCGATCGGCAGGCTGGATGTGAAGATCTGCGGGTCGTCCTCCGGGCTGTCGGATTTTGGCGACGGCGCGACCCATCAGGCCGTGGAGGACATGGCGATCATGCGGGCGATCCCGAACATGACAGTCCTGTGCCCGGCAGATGCCAATGAGACCGTGGAGGCGGTAAAGGCGATGGTAGAGATGGATGGGCCTTGCTATATCCGTCTGAACCGGAACGACTATCCGAACGTGACCGAGGAAGGGAAACGGTTTACGATCGGGCAGCCCTCTGTGCTGCGGGAAGGGACCGATGTGGCGGTATGCGCTACCGGCTATATGGTGGGCCTTGCGCTCCAGGCAGCAGAGGCGCTGGAAGGGGAGCTCTCCGTGAAGGTGATCGATGTGTCCACGATCAAACCCATGGATCCGGAGGTGATCCGGAGAGCGATCGGCAGCTGCAGGGCCGTGGTGACGGCGGAGGATCACAGCATCGTCGGCGGCCTGGGGAGCGCGATCGCGGAGGCGCTCTGCGAGGATCCGAAGCCCATGGCCTTTGTGGGGATAAAGGATACCTTTGGATGCAGCGGGCATACGTACCAGGAGGTCCTGGCCTATCACGGGCTGACGGCGGAGAAGATCGTGGACGCGGTCCGGAAGCTGCAGAGGAGCTATTAAGAGCACAGGGCCTGCGGCTGTCATTGGCCGGAGCGAGATGAGGGGTATGGGGAGATCAGTGGAGATATGAGAAAAAGGATCGTGGCGGTATGGCTGGCCGCAGGACTTGCAGCCGCCAGCCTGACCAGCTGTCAAAAGAACGGAGAGGAAGTCTATACGAAAGAGCATCCGCTGGTCTTTCGTATGTCGCTGGCAGAGGGCGTGAACACCTGCCATTATGCGGGCACGATGGCGATCGCAGATAAGGTCTATGAGAAGACCGATGGACGGATCTTGATCAAAGTGATCGCAGGCGGGGCTCTGGGAGGCGAGAGAGATACAGTAGAATTGGCGATGCAGGGGGACCTGGATATGGTAACAGTGGCAAATTCGGTCCTGACCAACTGGATCCCGGAAATGGCCATCTTGGACCAGGCGTATCTGTGGGAGAACTTAGAGCAGGCCCATGCCGCGGTGGATGGCAGGATCGGCGATATGATCGAAGAGAGCACCCGGGAAAGGCTGGGCATCCATGTGGCAGGTTATATGGAGGCGGGGTTCCGCGATACATTTTCGGTGAAGCCCATTGATACCATGGAGGACTTCCGCGGCGTAAAGATCCGCACGATGCAGAACCCTTACCAGGTCACGGCATTTGAAGCCTTCGGCGCGATGCCGACCCCGATGGCGTACAATGAGATCTTTACCGCGCTGCAGCAGGGGACGACCGACGCCTGTGAGAACGGGGTCAGCGCCTGCCTGACCAATGGCTTTTATGAGATCACGAAAAACGTTACCACGAGCCAGCATCTGTTCACCTATCTGATGGTGTGCATGTCGGACAAGGCGTGGTGCATGATCCCGGAGGACCTAAAGGAGCCCTTCGCGGAGGGCGTGAAAGAGGGATGTGAGATCGACCGCGCCGTCCTTAAACAGGCCTATCAGGAAGCCATGGGAAAAAAGGGGTATACATTTGATCCAGAGTGGCAGGCTGCGGTGGATGAGGTCATCGCGGCATATCCGGAATGAGCAGAGGAGCAGATATGAAAAAAATCTTAGGGTATCTCCAAAAGATCGAGAATGGGATCTTGATCGCATCCTTCACGAGCATGGTGGTCTTTTCCTTTGCCCAGGTGGTGAACCGGAACCTGATCAAGGCGCCCATCGCCTGGTTTGAAGAGGTGGCTCTGTACTCGATGATCTATATGGTGCTCCTGGGTACAGAAGCGGGACTAAGGGACGGCACCCAGATCCGCGTGACCGCGCTGGTGGATCGGCTCCATGGGAGATGCAGACGGGTGGTCGATATACTGGCCAAGCTGGTGGTGATGGTATTCTCGGCGGATGTCCTGTATAATGCAGTCCATATGATCGGAAAGCAGATTGAGACACAGCAGCTTTCTCCGGTCCTGCGGATCCCCATGGCGATCCCCTATATGGCGCTGGCGGTCAGCTTTGGGGTCATCACGGTGGTGCATCTGGCGGATGTGGTCTTGATGACAGTAGATGTCTTTACAGAGGAGAGATAAATGACGGGGTTCTTATTATTTGGAGTGATGGCACTCCTGCTGGCTATCGGTGTACCGATCTCGGTCACCTTGGGCGCGTCCGTCCTGGCGACGATCTTTTTGAGCTATGATTTCACGGTCTCGTCCGGGATCATCGCACAGCGGATCTTTGGGGGGCTGGAATCCACATCGATCATGGCGATCGCGTTTTTCATCCTTGCGGGGAACTTGATGACAAAGGGAGGGATCTCAAGGAGCCTGGTGGAGCTGGCGGACTCCATCGTAGGCAGTGTCAGAGGCGGGATGTCGATGGCGCTGGTATTGGCCTGTGCCTTTTTCGCGGCTCTTTCCGGATCGGCCCCGGCGACGGTGGTGGCGATCGGCGTGATGCTCTATGAGGATATGGTCCGTCTGGGCTATCCGAAGGAGCGGGTGGCGGGGCTTTTGGTGGTATCCGGCGGTCTGGGACCGATCATCCCGCCCAGTATCGTCATGGTGCTGTATTCGACGATGACCGGCGCATCGATCAGCGAGCTGTTCAAGTCCGGTATGACCGTGGGCATCGTGATCATGCTGCTCCTGCTGGTGATGACCTTTTATTATGCGCGTAAGGAGCATTGGCCTAAGAATGATGAGCCTTTGCGCATCGGGGAGTTGCTGCACAGCCTGGTCCAGGCGGTCCCGGCGCTGATGCTCCCGGTGATCATCCTGGGGGGGATCTATTCCGGTATCATGACCCCCACGGAGTCCTCGGCGGTGGCGGTAGTCTGGTCTTTGTTCGTCGGGCTGTTCATCTATAAGAACATCCGGGTGGCTGACTTGGGGCAGATCATCCTGGATTCCGGTAAGAACGCGGCGATGATCTTGTTCATCATCGCCACCTCCACCGCGTTTTCCTGGATCTTTGCCTATTCCGGTATCTCGGGAGAACTGGTCAGCGCGATCACCGCTATGGATCTGGACCGGACGTTGTTCTGTATGATCGTGGCAGTCATCTTCCTGATCTTCGGGACATTTATGGAGGGGATCGCGATCGCCGTCCTTTTGGTCCCGATCTTTTGGCCGATCGCGGACAGCCTGGGAGTGGATGTGGTCCATTTTGGCCTGATCTTGACAACAGCCAACGTGATCGGCTGTATGACCCCGCCGGTGGCGGTCAATATCTTCTCAGCCATCTCTGTGACAAAGCTGAAGATGGGGGAGATCATCCGGGGGCAGCTCCCGTTCTTCCTGGCTTTTTGCCTGGTCTTTCTAGCGGTGGTGCTGCTGCCAGGGGTTAGTACATTTATGGTCCGATAGATAGGAGGGAGAGTATGCGGTTTTTTATCGATACGGCAAATATAGAGGAGATCAGGGAAGCGGTGGCGCTGGGGATCATCTGTGGCGTCACCACGAACCCCTCTCTGATCGCAAAAGAGGGGCATGTGCCTGAAGAGAGGATCGCCCAGATCGCCCGGATCGTGGACGGGCCGGTGAGCGGCGAGGTAAAGGCCGCCACAAAGGAGGCAGAGGGGATGGTGGAGGAGGGCCGTAAGATCGCGGCGATCCATCCCAACATGGTGGTCAAGATCCCCATGACGAGGGAGGGCTTAAAAGCGGTGAAGGTCCTGGCGGCAGAAGGGATCAGGACTAACGTGACCCTGATCTTTAATGCGGCCCAGGCGCTTTTAGCAGCCAGGGCGGGGGCTGCGTATGTGTCCCCGTTCCTGGGCAGGCTGGATGATATCTCTGTGCCGGGGATCGGACTGATCCGGGATATCACAGAGATCTTCAGACTGCATCAGATCGATACGAAGGTCATCGCGGCCAGCATCCGCGATCCGATCCATGTGATCGATTGTGCAAAAGCGGGGGCAGATATCGCCACAGTCCCGTATAAGGTATTGATGCAGATGTTCGAGCACCCGCTGACAGAGATCGGAATCCGGCGGTTCTTAAGAGACTATGAGGCTGCGTTTGGCCAGGACGAGGAGTAGGAGGAGGGACCCGTATGGTGAAGGTAGGGTTTTTGATATTGGCAGAAGGAAGGACGAGAGAGGATGTGTATCAGAGCCGCCGGGCAGGGAAGCTTAGAGAGGCGGCGATGGTAAGGTCCGCCCTGGAGAAAGAGCTGGAGCTGGTGGAGACGGACACGGAGGATGTGCGGGATAAAGCCGATCTGTTCAAGGCTTTGGAGAAATTCCGCAGGGAGCATGTGGACGGATGCCTCATCTTTGTCCCGATCTACATCTCCGCGGCGCTGGCCGCGATGGCGGTAAGGCTTTGCGATGTCCCCTGCGCAGTGCTGGGGAACAGCTCCTTCGATACATTTTCCAGAGGCGGCTATCTGGCGTCCGTGGGGGCCATCGAGCAGGCTGGCCTTTCCTTTAAACGTGTGGCCGGGGATATACGGGAGGACAGGGTCCGACAGGAGCTGCTCCATTTCTTTTGCGCCTGCCATGCGAAGAAAGCGCTGGAGGGCATGACCTATGGGATGTTCGGCGGCAGGAGCCTGGGGATCAATACGGCTACAGCCGATCCCGCGCAGTGGCTGAAGCTGTTTGGGATCGATATGGAGCAGATCGATCAGCTCCAGATCGTGACGGAGGCAGAACGCCTGCCCCAGGAGGAGGTACGGGCATGTATGGACTGGGTCGAAAAAATGTACGGAGCGCTCCAGTACAAGAAAGGCCGCTTTTCGGAGGAACATCTGGAAAAGATGGCAAGGAGCTATCTGGCGGTATTGAAGCTGGCTAAAAAGTACAGTCTGGACTTTTTAGGGCTCAAATGCCAGCCGGAGCTCAGCAATGGCTATGTGCTGCAGTGCATGACGGTGCAGCTCTTAAATGATCCCTATGACCATCGGGGGGAGAAAAAACCATTTGTGTGCAGCTGTGAAGCGGACTGCGATGGCGCGTTGACCATGGAGATCCTGCAGCTGCTCTCGGGAGGAAAGCCCACCGCGCTCCAGGATGTCTGTTACTACGATGACGAGAAGGTGGTATTTGCCAATTGCGGCTCCAGCGCTTCTTGGTTTGCCAAACATTCGGACCATGCAAAGGAAAATCTGAAAGAAGTCCATCTGATCCCGCATTCCTTTGGGGAAGCCGGAGGCGCCGCGACCCAGTTCACCTTTGCTCCAGGCACGTATACGTATGCACGGCTGTTCCGGATGGATGGTGTCTATAAGATGGCCACTGCTTGTGTCGAGGTGCAGCCTTTAGAGCGCGAGGAGCTCCATAACTATAGCTGGAGCCGTCCCACTGCGGTCGCAAAGGGGATCGACGCAGATCGGTTCTCAAAGGTGTTTGGCTGTAACCATATGCACTGTGTAGTCGGGGATCTTAGGGCAGAGCTCACAGAGTTTTGCCGGTTATTAGGGATCGAACAGCTGAAAGTGGACAGACAGATATCGTGATGAGTGAGATGGGGCTGTCGCAAAATGCAGCTTATATACGATATATGGGTGCAGACCATGTGGTCAGAACGCCATGTTGTATATAGCGGCTATTTTGCGACAGCCCCATTTTTAGATCTCGTCATAAGGATCAGGAAGATACAGACACAAAAAAAGCGCGAGACGGGATTCGAACCCGCGGCCCCCACCTTGGCAAGGTGGTGCTCCACCCCTGAGCCACTCGCGCATACGCTGTATGGAGCATCCATACAACGATAATGATTCTACCATGGATCGGTGAGATCGTCAAGTACTTTTGAACTTTTTTTGGCTTGATAAAGACCATGGGGTGTAACCGTTCAGCGTGTCTGGACGGTCACGACATTTTGGATCAGGTCCATCAGCTTCTGCAGGGAAAAGGGCTTGGTCATATAGGCATCCATCCCGCTCTCCACCGCGCGCTTCCGGTCTTCCTCAAAAGCATTGGCCGACAGGGCGATGATCGGGATCTGTGCCAGCTCCGGGACTGGGAGGGCGCGGATCGCCGCGGTGGCCTCGTGACCGTTCATGACAGGCATCTGGATATCCATCAAGATCAGATGATAGTCTCCGGGCTGGGCGGTACGGACCTTTTCTACCGCGATGCGCCCGTCCGCGGCTGTATCCACCATAAAGCCCCCGTCTTCCAAAAGCTCGCTTTCGATCTCCCGGTTCAGCTCATTATCCTCCACCAGCAGGATGCGGCAGGGGAAGGGGAGCTTAAGGGATGCGGGGGCTTTACCGAAGGGGTAGGGGGCCTCCTGATCCTGCAGGCGCAGGTGCAGGTCTAAGGTGAAGCAGCTGCCTTTTCCATAGACACTGGATACGTCGATGGTCCCGCCCATCAGCTGGGCGATGTTTTTGGCGATCGTAAGCCCTAAGCCGGTCCCCTGTATGCCGCTCAAGGTGGTGTTGGCCTGCCTTTCAAAAGGCTCGAACAGATGGGGGAGGAAGTCCTTTCGGATGCCGATCCCATTATCCTTGACGGCAAAACGAAAAGCCAGATAGCCCGCCTGCAGGTGTCCGCCTTCCGTGACGGTCAGGCTGACCGTACCACCCCCGTGAGTATATTTGACCGCGTTGTCCATAAAGCGGAGGAGCAGCTGCACCAGTTTTTCCTGGTCGCAGTAGACCGCTGGATGGGACAGCCCTGTGGTATCCACCGTGAAAGCGATGCCCTTCGCCTTGGCTGATGGACCGGACACAGCCTGGACGGCCTGCAGGACGCTAAAGAGGCTGCAGGCCTTCTCTGTCAGCTGGATCTTGCCCGCTTCGATCCGGGAAAGCTCCAATACATCATTGATCAGCTGGAGCAGCTGATCGCAGGAGGTCTTGATCCGTGTCAGATAGGCGTTGGTCTTTTTATAGTCATGGTTGTCCGCATATTTGCTGGCAAGAGCTGTAAAGCCTACAAGGGCGTTCATCGGTGTACGGATATCGTGGGACATATTGGCCAGGAAGGTGTCCTTCACGATGATGGCTGCCTGGGCCTGGTCCAGCGCGGCCTGCAAAAGCTGCTTCTGTTCCATCTCATAGCGGATCTCATCGTCCAGCCGCCGGCCCCCCATGATGATCTGGGAAACATGGCCGGTCTTCCCCACGTTCACCACTCTAAGCTGCAGATAGCTGGTGGCCACATCGCCCATGATCCGATAGTTGAGGTAGAAGGTCTGTTCTTTAGCCAGCCGCTCCCGCAGGCGGGAGGGATCTACAGCTTCCCGAAATCGTTCCCGGTCCTCCGGGCAGACCCAGGTGTCCACGTAATCGGTAAAAAAGCTCGCAAAGGCATGGACGGGATGGCCGGAGCCGAAATGCTCTTTTACCCGGCTGCTGAGCCGGTAGGCCAGGAGCAGATCGGAGTCCAGATTGGCATAAAAGATGGTGTCATAATCAATGCTCAGGCCCTCGATGATCCCAAGACGGCGGCGCAGCTCTAAGCTGCTGGTCTCCAGCTCCTGGTCATACCGTGCGATCGCGTCCTGCCATTCCTGCTCCTTCTGGAGATTGTCCAGGAGGAGCTTGGCATGTTCTTTCTGCTGCTGCTCGATCCTCTCGGTGGCATCGCCTGCGAACACATAGTAGATATCGCCATAGCGGCTATGGATAAAGTGCCCATAGTCATCGATCCACCGGACCGCACCGCCCTTTTGGATGATCCGATATTCTACATGGTCCAGATCATACTGATCCCGGGCGATCTGCTCCAGGATGCTGGCTTCTACCTCCTCTAAGTCATCGGGATGGACGATGCCCCGGAAGGAATTCCCGGTCATCTCCCGGAATTCCTGCATGGTCCCACAGCCAAAGATCCTTAACAGCGCCTGATTGGCGTAGAGGATCTCTTCGTCGCCGTCTGCCCGATAGATAAAGAAGCCGCCGGGCATCTCATCCATGAAAGACGCGATCTGGAGAGCGGTCTCTCTGTGCTGTGCCTCGGTGAGAGGCGCGGCTTTTTGGGGCAGGGTGGCAGCGCGGCTGTCCTGGGTGGCCGTCGGCCCGCTCTGGGATAAGCCCGGGATGGATAATAGATATTCGATCAAGTTGTGGGTGGTTTCGGTATGGTTGTCCAAGCAGGCGTCCCCCTTTTTTTTGTCTTATCTTATGATCATAACATGTCCAGGGCGATCTGTCAAAATATCAGTTGCATGATCGCGCAAGATAGAATAAAATAAAGTAGCAGTCCAGATCCCCTGGACGAGAACAAGATCAAGCCAGCAACAGAGAAGTACACGAAAGGGCCGCCAGAGAGGATGGACCCTTTTATGTTAGGAGAAAGGATGCAGCATACATGAAGATCTTAGTCATAAACAGCGGGAGCTCGTCTTTAAAATTCCAGGTGATCGACTCGGAGACCGAGCGGGTCATGGCCAAGGGCGTCTGTGAGAGGATCGGGATCGATGGGATCTTTACCTATAAGACCGACAGCGGGACCTCCGTCAAGGAGCCGGTGGCGATGGCGGACCATAAGCAGGCGGTCGATACCATATTAAAGACCCTGACAGACCAGGAACGGGGCGTGCTGGAGGATTTTTCCCAGATCGACGTGATCGGTCACCGCCTGGTCCACGGCGGGGAAAAGTTCACCGGCTCTGTGGTGGTGACCGATGAGGTCATCCAGGCTATGACCGAATGCAATGACTTAGCGCCCCTCCATAATCCGGCAAACCTGGTGGGCGTGGACGCCTGCCGGCAGCTGATGCCGGATACCTTGATGGTGGGGGTATTTGACACAGCATTTAACCAGACCATGGAGCCCAAGGCGTTCCTCTACGGCCTCCCATATCAATATTATGAGCAGTATAAGATCCGGCGCTATGGCTTCCACGGGATCAGCCACAAGTATGTGTCCGGGCGGGCCGCGGAGTTCATGGGACAGGATATCAAGCGGGTGAAGACCATCGTCTGCCATCTGGGGAACGGCGCCAGCATCTGCGCGGTCAAGTACGGCAAGGTGGTGGACAATTCCATGGGTTTTACGCCCCTGGAGGGACTGGTGATGGGTACCCGGTGCGGGGATGTGGATCCCGGCGCTCTGGAATTTTTGGCGAAAAAGGAAAACCTGGATTTCCAGCAGGTGATGACGATCCTGAACCAGGAATCTGGTGTTCTGGGGATCTCGAAGAACCTCTCCAGTGATTTCCGGGAGCTGAAGGACGCCCAGATCAAATATAATGAGAAGGCTTCCCTGGCCAGGGAGATCTTCGCCTACAAGGTAGCCAAATACGTAGGCAGCTACGCGGCCGCCATGAACGGAGTGGATAACATCGTGTTCACGGCCGGGGTAGGGGAGAATGATTCGGAGATCCGAGAGGAGATCTGCGAGTATCTGGGCTTTTTGGGCATCGCCATCGATGAAGTGATGAACCGGGAGCAGAGTGAGGCGGTGAAGATCTCCACCTGGGACTCGAAGGTGAACGTGCTGGTGATCCGGACTAATGAGGAACTGGAGATCGCCCGGGAAGCGGCGGCAGTGGCCCGGCAGGTAGGGAGCGGGAAAAGATGATGGAGAAAAGACCCATGGAGAACGAGCGGACAGAGAAGGACCTGACAGAAAAAGCGCGGGCAAAGAAGGAGCAGGCAAAGAGAGCGCAGGTAAAGAAAGGCTCGGCAAAGAAAGCCGCGGCGGATAAAGGAAAGGCGGAGGATATAGAGCGGAAGAAGGCCCTGGCCTTAGAGACGATCGTGCGCCTGAAAAAGGAATATCCAGACGCTTCCTGTACCCTGGACTATAACGAAGCCTGGAAGCTCCTGGTGAGCGTGCGCCTGGCCGCCCAGTGTACCGACGCCAGGGTCAATGTGGTAGTGGAAGATCTGTATAAGAAATATCCGGATGTAGACGCCCTGGCCGATGCCCCGGTGGAGGAGATCGAGAAGATCGTCAAGCCCTGCGGGCTGGGGCACAGCAAGGCGCGGGATATCAGTGCCTGCATGAAGATCTTAAAGGAGGACTATGGCGGAAAGGTACCGGATCAGTTCGACCAGCTCCTTAAGCTCCCGGGGGTGGGGCGCAAGAGCGCGAACCTGATCATGGGGGATGTGTTCGGGAAGCCTGCGATCGTAACGGATACCCATTGTATCCGCCTGGTGAACCGGATCGGTCTGGTGGACGGCATAAAGGAGCCGAAAAAGGTGGAGATGGCGCTGTGGGAGATCATCCCGCCAGAGGAAGGGAACGACTTCTGCCATCGGCTGGTCCATCATGGCCGGGAGGTCTGTACGGCCAGGACAAGCCCTTACTGCGACCGTTGCTGTCTCAAGGAGATCTGCAGGAAGAACGGTGTCTGACAGCGGCGCAGAGGCTGAACGGTTCCTGCCCAGATCTGCCATAAAAATGGAGGAAGTGGCTTTTTGGCAGGCGTTCCGATAAAGAGATGGAGGAGAAAGTATGGAACAGAGGTATCCGACGCAGATCAGTATGGAAGAAGGTATGGGACTGCTGCTGTCAGCGGCCGTTCCTATGGACAAAGAGGAGGTACGGCTGCTGGATGCCAGCGGAAGGGTACTGGCCTGTGATGTGGCAGCGATGGAGGATATCCCGCCATTTGACCGGTCGCCCCTGGACGGGTATGCGGTCCGAGCTGCGGATATCGCGGCCGCCGGTGAGGACAGTCCGGTCACCTTGAAGATCATCGGGGAGGTCCCGGCTGGTTATGTGGCCGAGAGAGGGCCGCAGGAAGGGGAAGCCGTCAAGATCCTGACAGGGGCGCCGATCCCGGAAGGCGCAGATGTGGTGGTGCGGTACGAGGATACGTCTTTTACAGAGGAGGAGGTCATCTTGTACCAGGCGATGGCCTCCGGGAGCAATATCGTGCGTGCCGGGGAGGATGTGCGTGCCGGCCAGATCGTCATGACCCGGGGCGATATCCTGAACGCCGCCCGGATCGGGGTGCTGGCCGGGTTAGGCTATGAGCGGGTCACGGTCTATAAAAGGCCGGTGGTGAAGATCTTGAGTACCGGGGATGAGCTGGTGCCGGTGACAGAGAATCTGCGGCCGGGCAAGATCAGGAACAGCAGCGCCTACATGCTGCGGGCTTTTCTGCAGAGCTGGGGGATGGAGGCCCAGATCTGTGGGATCGTGAAAGACGACCAGAAGGCGATCCAGGAAGCCATAGAGGCCTGCGCAGAGGGCGCGGACTGTGTGATCACCACCGGCGGAGCATCTGCCAGCGACCGTGACCTGGTGCTGCCCGCCCTGGAAGCGGCGGGGGCACAGATCCTGTTCTGGAAGGTGCGCATGAAGCCGGGGATGGCCACGATCGCGGCACAGAAGAAGGGAACGCTGGTCCTGGGCTTGTCCGGGAACCCTTCTGCAGCGGTGGCCGCCCTGTTAGCCCTGTGCCTTCCGGCTTTCCGAAAGATGTGCGGGCGGAAGGATCATCAGCTGCCCATGATCCGGGCGATCATGCCGGAGGGGTTCGAGAAAAAGAGCCCGGGAGGGAGAGTGCTGCCGGGGCGGCTGGAGATCAGAGGGACCACCCCCTGCTTTATCACCCAGAAGCGGCAGGCTAACGGGATGATCAGCCCATGGAGCGATTGCGATCTGATCGGGATCATCCCAAGGGGATCGGGCCCCCTTGAGAAGGGCTGCGTGATCGAAGCCTACTCGCTGGTGACGTGAGCGGCAGAGGCCGGCAAAGGGCCTGCAGGACATCTCAGGTCACGGTGTGCCGGCGGGCAGACCGTAGTTGAGCGCGGCATGGGCATCCAGCAGGCCGCCGCTGACACTCTTGCCTTGAAGGCCTTCTAAGGGGCGGGCAGAGGCCAGCAGCACATGCTTGATGTCGGAAAGGGCCAGATCCGTCCGATAGGAATAGAGCATGGCGGCCGTGCCGGTCACCATGGGGGCAGCCATAGAGGTGCCGCTCATAAAGGCGTAGCCGCCTCCGGGGGCTGTGCTCAGGATATAAGAGCCGGGAGCTGCGATATCAACGGAAGCCGCCCCGAAGTTAGAGCTGGCCGCCAGGGTCCCGTCAAAGAGCAGGCCGCCCACGGCGATCACATTGTCAAAGGGGAGGGAAGCCGGATACACAGGGGTCGTATCGATATCATAGCCCTGGCCCTTGGCATCACCGTTGCCGCATGCCACGATAAAGAGCATGTGGGAATTTTTGATGGTGTCGGCCAGCTCCTGGCTGTAGGCGGAGGTCCCCAGGCTCAGGTTGCAGATCGAGGCGCCATTGGCCTCGGCATACCGGATGGCGCGGATCACGGAATCCGGGGAGCCGATCCCGTAAGGACCTCCCAGGGATTTTAAGCTCATCAGCTTGACGCAGGAGTTGTCCGCGATCCCCGCGATCCCCTCGTTCCCTCTGCTGGCGGCGATCGTCCCGGCAGTGTGGGTGCCATGGCTGTCCTCCGTGCCGCTGTAGAGGGTGGGGCTGTCGGTATAAAAATTCCATCCGTGGATATCGTCCACATAGCCGTTCCCGTCATTGTCGATCCCGTCTCCGGGGATCTCGCCCGGGTTCGTCCACATAGAATCTTTCAGCTCCGGGTGGCTGTGGTCGATGCCGGTGTCGATCACGGCTACGATCACCTGACGCTTTTCCTCAGGAGCCTTGGCGTCAAACTGTTCCCAGGCAGGGAGGATGTTGATGTCGATGCCGGCGGTGGCACGGATGACCGTAGACTGGCTTTCCAGCATCCCCGGCTCCAGGTCGGGGAGGGCGATGGAGGAGGAGCGTCCTTTACGCTTTCCATAGACAGAATCTAAGGAGCGGAAGCTGGTGGTCATCTGGACCAGCTGGAACTCTCCGTCATTTTTAAGCCCCCACTGATAGATGGCATAGCGGTCGCCGATGGAAAGGTTTTGGACGCCGGGCCCGAAGGCGGCCGTGCGCAGGGCCGTGTCGATCGTAGCGATGTCCGCGTCGGCAGCATCGGATGCGGCAAGGCCGACAGCGTCGGCTGCGGCGATAGCCGCGGCAGCTGGAGCGGGGGGAGGGCAGCAGGTCTGATCCCCGGCCCATGCAGAAAAGGAAAGAGCGGTTGCGGACAGGAATGCCGGAAGGGCCCCTGCTAAGAGCTTTTTATATCTATCCATACAGTTATCATCTCCTGGGTCATGGTGGTCATAGATCGTTATCTTTGCGATGGACTCTCTACATATAGTCCATTATAGCATAGACCGGATGGATAAAGTAGAAAAATATGTGAAGAATTTCTTACATATGTGAAAAGTGGCAGCCGTTCAGGGGATCTGAACGGTCATGAAAAGTGAAAAAGGGGAGCAGCCCAGAGGGTCTGGGCTGTTACGAAAAGGGCGGCAGGTCTTTCGTCCGGTATACCCGGCGCCATTCCTTGGTGTCCGGGATCTTTTGTGTCTGGCTCTGATGCTGGTGGAGGAACCGCACCAGCTCGTAGCAGCTGATCCAGATCTCATTGTTCCCGTCCTTTTGGGACTCGTCGAAGATCAGCTGCAGGCCGAAATGGAGATGGGATTCGTCAATATTGTTCGTATCCTCGGTCCGGCTATAGCCGGTGCGGCCCATATAGCCGATCACATCCCCGGCCTGGACCGTGCCGCCTTCCTTTAGATCGGACTGATAGGGGTAGCCCTTGCGCAGGTGGGCGTAATAGTAATAGCGTTTTTTGTCAAAGGAACGGATGCCGATCCGCCAGCCCCCATACTGGTTCCAGCCCAGGGCCTCCACGGTGCCAGACTCCACGGCGATGATCGGGGTCCCCACCTGTCCCATCATATCATGCCCTAGATGCTGCCGCTTGAACCCATAGCTCCTGGCGGTGCCGAAATCGTCGAATTCGGAGTAGGGGAAGCCTTTGGCGATGGGAGAGAAGGCTTTTAGACCGTATTTGGTGACCCAGGTGGTCTCTTGCCCCTCAGCATGTAGATCCTCAGTCTTCGGCTCCCCAGCTTTCGGAGGCCCCCCAGCTTTCGGATCCTCGTTGTCTACAGCGGGCTGGGAGGGTGCGGCTGGCAGCTGACCGACGCTGTTGCCGGTCTGTGATGGGAACGGTCCGACAGCACCGTCCGCCTGAGAGGGCATCTGCCCGGCCGGGACTTCCTCCTGGTAGGTCCCGACCATGCCGCCCAGCACAGCCGTATAGGCCTCCAGATAGTAGTCATAATACTTCATATCTTTTGTCAGCTCACCCATGGTGCTGCCCTCGTTAAGGCTCTGGGCCAGCTTATCCAGGTCGGCAGCCTTGTAGCGGGAAAAGTCGCCGCCGTATCTGGCCCCCAGATAGGCCAGCAGCTCGATCCAGTTGAGATGGGGATCGGACCGGAAGGTGGCGATGTCCAGGTCCAGGGCTTTGTCCATCGCCTCGCTGGTGACTGTGAAATCCACCCATTTGATGAACGTCTTTTTCGCCCCATCTTCTGCGGCGGCATCCCCGTCCGTAGCCTGGCGGGTCTTTGCGACCTGATAAAAGCTGCCGCCTGCCTGGCTCAAGGGCGGGTAGCGTTCTATGTAGGCGAAGAGCAGAGAGCCTCCCAGGAGCAGGAGGGCCAGGGCTTTGGCATAAAGAAAAAGCCTGGAAGGGCCAGGCGTGGGAGTGGGAGGAGAAAACGGCAGGCGCAGCATATAAAGACCCCTTTCATATGATCGGTGCACGTAGAGCGTTTTTGATCGTCGCTATCCGTTACCAATATATATGAAAGGGGCGGCATGGCCGATCACCAGACTTTCTGGCCGATCGTCAAATGTGCTGGCGACGTTGTCCGGTCACTGGGGGGCTGTTCCACGCTGGATGATCTGGACGATCATCAGGTTCGGGAGGCAGACGATGATATCGCCGTCTATGGACTGATGCCCCTGATAGATGCACACCTTGTCCGGGCAGGAAGCGTCGTCACACCAGATCTCGCCATCCTGGACGATCAGGTGGTTCGTCCCGCCGCCGGGGCCTTCCACCGTGACCTCCTGATCCTTGGAAAGGTCTAAGACCGTATGGAGCTCCCCGTCGATCGTGACCTCCGCCCGCAGGGGGGGCAGTCCCTCCTCATCTCCAGGAGCATCCTCCTCGCTTTCGGAGGACCCTTCTGCGGGTGCGGATGTATCCGAATGGGCCTCGCTGATCGTGCTCTCCTCCTGTGGAGCCGACGGGCGCTGCCTGAAGTGATGGCCAGCCCACAGCGCGGCAGCTATGAGCAGGAGGATGAGGATCAGGAGCAGGTCCTTTTTTCGGGGAGTGGGATGTTCTGTGTTCATGTTCAGGTCCTCTCTTGTGGTTTTTAAAGGAGTGTTTGGATATCTCCGTTATGATAGCATATTTTACTGAAAAAAGGAAGACCATATATGCCGCAAAGGGTCCGCTCCGGGAGGGACGGCGTAACAGTTCAGACAACGTCCGAACTGTTACGGGACGGCTGCTTTTCACACCCACGCCGATCGCTAAATGCTAGGCAGGTGCATAGTCGGTCACCCGTCCGCACCCGGAGGCCCGGTCCTCCACGGGGACATGCTCTCGCTCCATGCGGTGCGCAGCGGACCATTTGATCGAATTGTGAAAGATGACCAGTCCGCAGAAAAGCTGCCCCCTGGCAGGTTTTCTATATTGACAAAAAATTTGCACAAGGGTAAAATAACACTAATAAAGCGCAAAAATAAGGAGGCATATTGTGAAAACGGACGATCAGAAGGTAAAACTTTACACAGGGCTGGGGATCATGATCGTGGCATCTGTGGCGGTCATCGGCTGTTCCGGGCCGCTTTATAGCAGCCTGAGCAAGATCGGGAGAGTGCAGAACACGGAGAGCATCTATACACCGGGTACATATGAGGCAGAGGCCCAGGGCTTCGGCGGAGCCGTGAAGGCCCAGGTGGTGGTCGATGAAGCGAACATGACCGAGCTGACCCTCACAGGCGAGGGCGAGACCCCGGAGCTTGGCGGAGCCGCTATGTCTACCCTGCAGGCGGAGATCTTAAAGGGCCAGACCGTTGAGGTGGACAGCGTATCCGGCGCTACGATCACCAGCGGCGCGGTGAAGGAGGCGGTGTCCAAAGCGTTGAGCGCGGCACGCGGTGAAGAGGTGGAGGAGGAGACCACGGAGGCTGTCCAGGCGGCGGCAGACGGGCTGTTCAATCCCGGGACCTATACGGCCGAGGTGCGGGGCATGAACCCCATGACGATCACGGTCACCTTTGAGGCGGATACGATCGCCGATATCCAGGTGGAGCATGAGGAGACCGCAGGGATAGGCGAGCCGGTGGTGGGTTCCATGACGGAGGCGATCTTGGAAGGACAGGGACTGGCCATCGATACGGTATCCGGAGCTACCCTTACCAGCAATGCTATGCTGGACGGCGTGGCCGAATGTGCGAGACAGGCTGGCGCGGACGTAGACGCGCTGAAGGCAAAGCCCTGATCGTAAGGCAGGATAAAAGACAGGGCAGATGCGAGGCACGATCCAAGAGAGAGACAAAGCGAGAGCAAGATAAAAAAGAGGATATCGAGGCGGACAGGCAGCCCCCGGTGAGGGGGCTGCCATTTTTTTGTTTCTTTTGCTGCCCATCGAGGCCTTTATCAGACCCGCTGATCATATCTGGGCAGGATCGTCTGTTTGACAGCATATTGACGGGCGCAAAGCCGCATTTTTGAAAGAAATTTCAAAAATAGCATAGGATCGCGGGGAAAAAACGAAAAATGTTGAAACAAAAATCTAAGAAGCCCGGATCTGTTGAAAAAGCGCCAAGATTGGATATAATGGACAACAAGTGATCTAGATACACGAAATCCTTTTAGGAGGTAGGCAAAAATGGGGTGCTCCCTGATCAGGAGTGCAGCGATATCGCAGGATGTAGAGAGGAAAAGGACATAGCATTTACGATCAAATGGTCGAGGAGGGGAACAAATGTTAGAGCGTATTAAAGGGAAGCTGATCGTTTCATGCCAGGCGCTGCCGGGAGAACCGCTTTGCTCCAGCTATATCATGGGACGGATGGCGGTAGCAGCTAAGGAAGGGGGCGCCGCGGGGATCCGGGCACAGTCAAAGGAGGACATCCTGGAGATCCAAAAGCAGGTGGATCTGCCTGTGATCGGGATCGTGAAGCGGCAGTATCCGGACAGTGATATCTATATCACGCCCACAAAAAAGGAGATCCAGGAGCTTTTAGAGACCCAGTGCCAGGTCATCGCATTAGATGCGACGGCCCGGAAGCGTCCGGGCGGAGAGAAGACCGGCGATCTGGTAGCGATGATCCACGCCAGCGGACGTCTGGCCATGGCGGACTGCTCCACCTTCGAGGAGTGCGAGCAGGCGGAGCAGGATGGATTTGATATCGTATCCACTACACTCTGCGGCTATACACCCTATTCCGAGAAGATCGACGGGCCGGATTATGCGCTTCTGAAAAAATGCGTGGAGAGACTGCATACACCGGTGATCGCGGAGGGGAAGATCCACACGCCAGAGGAGCTGGCGCGGGTGTTCGATGAATGCGGGGTGTACAGCGCTGTGGTAGGAGGCGCGATCACACGTCCGAAGGAGATCACGGAACGTTTCGTCAAGGTTTTGGCTTAGTCCAGGGGGAAGGATCATGTTTAAAAAATTACAGAAGATCGGTAAATCTTTCATGTTGCCTATTGCGTTATTGCCGGCAGCTGGGTTATTATTAGGGATAGGAGGAGCGTTGAGCAGTGAGGCGACCATCACCGCCTATCCGGTCTTAAATGTATACTTTTTGCAGGTGATCTTCAAGATCATGTCTGCGGCGGGAAATGTGGTGTTCGGCAACCTGCCTATGCTCCTATGTATCGGTCTGTGCATCGGACTGGCGAACAAGGATAAGGGCGTTGCCGCTCTGGCCGGGGTGGTGGGCTTCCTGATCATGACCGGTACCACCGCCACCATGTTGTCGATCTTCGACCCGGAGGGTTCGGCCATCGATACGGGTGTGGTAGGCGCTCTGGTGATGGGCGGGGTAGCCGTGGCGCTGCATAACCGCTATCAGGGGATCCAGCTCCCTCAGGCTCTGGGATTTTTCGGTGGCTCCCGTTTCGTCCCGATCATCACGTCGATCGTAGCGATCTTTGTGGGCGCGGCGTTCTATCTGGTATGGCCTCCGATCCAGAGCGCGTTAGTCCTGGCGGGGAACGGTATCGCCGCCACCGGGCCGATCGGGACCTTCTTCTATGGGTTCCTGATGCGTCTGTGCGGGGCTGTGGGTCTCCACCACATGATCTATCCCATGTTCTGGTATACGGAACTGGGCGGGGTCGAGGTCGTTGCGGGCGAGACGATCGTGGGCGCCCAGAAGATCTTTTTCGCGCAGCTGGCGGATGCGGCCCACACGGGTCTGTTCACAGAGGGGACTAAGTATTTTGCCGGACGCTTCAGCACCATGATGTTCGGCCTTCCCGGAGCGGCGCTGGCCATGTATCATTGTGTGGATAAAGAGAAGAGGAAAAAATATGCGGGCCTGTTCTTCGGTGTGGCGCTGACCTCCTTCCTGACCGGTATCACAGAGCCGTTGGAGTATATGTTCCTGTTCGTATCTCCGATCATGTATGTCATCCATTCCTTCTTTGACGGATTGTCCTTCCTGGTGGCGGACCTTTTGAGCATCCGGATCGGCAATACATTTTCCGGCGGCTTCATCGACTTCTTCCTGTTCGGCATGCTGCAGGGGAATGAGAAGAGCCACTGGCTGCTCCAGATCCCCTTCGGCATGGCATGGTCCTGCCTGTATTATTTTGTGTTCAAGTTTGCCATCTTAAAGTTCAACATCCTGACGCCGGGCCGTGATGACACGGGAGCAGGGGAAGAGGCACAGGAGGTGAAGGCGACGACCAAGTCCTCCCTTGCCGAGGAAGCACAGCAGATCCTGGATGCCCTTGGCGGTAAGGAGAATGTGGAGGACGTGGATGCCTGTATCACCAGGCTGCGGGTGAGCGTAAAGTCTGCGGCAGCCGTGGATAAGCAGCGGTTAAAGCAGCTGGGCGCTACAGCGGTCCTGGAGATCGACGGCGGCATCCAGGCGATCTATGGCGCGAAGGCGATCCATTATAAGAGCGCGATCAATGATATCCTTGGGGTCGAGGACTAAAGTCCGGCAGCAAGGAAGGGCATAGGACAGGCGGGATACCAGATGAGGGGGAAGGATATGTTCGTAGAGGAAGTGATCCCTGCTATCGTTGAAAAATATGAGAGCTTTACGAAGGTGGAGCAGGTCATCGCGGACTATCTGATCGCGAACAAGTCGAATGACGATCTTTCGATCAAAGCCATGAAGGAGCGGCTGTTCGTATCAGAAGCTTCCCTCTCCCGGTTTGCCAAGAAGCTGGGGTTCCCGGGATACCGTGAATTTGTGTACCAGTATCAGCAGATCTTCCGCAGAGGGGATCATATCTCCGTATCTTCCTCCACGGTGATCAAATACTATGATGATATCCTGGGAAATATAACAAAAAAGGTGGACGAGAGCCAGATCGAACGGATCGCCAAGGCCATGAGTGAGGCAAAGCATATCTTTGTGGTGGGGATCGGGAGCTCCGGTCTGGCGGCGGAGGAGATGAAGCGCCGTCTGACCCGGCTGGGCCTTTCGATCGAGTCCAGCGATCAGAGCGATATCATGAAGATGCGGGCGATCTGTCAGAGTGAGGAGGATCTTGTGATCGGGATATCCTTGAGCGGGACAAAGGAGGAGGTCCTGTTCGCCCTCAGGCAGTCCCGGCAGAGGGGGGCCAGGACCGTGTTCATCACCGGGAACCGGAAAAAGCACGAGTTTGTGGACGAGCATGTGTTGATCCCGGTACCGAAAGGTTTAGACAGCGGGATCTTGATATCCCCCCAGTTCCCGATACTCGTCATCACAGACCTGCTGTACCATTTTTATCTGAACCTGTTCCAGGCGAAGGCATTGGTCCATCAGGAGACGGTGAAGGCGTTATCTGGCAGGTGGACATCGGGAGGCGCGGCAGGAGAGCAGACAACAAGAGAGGCAGACCATACGGGCAAGGGGGGGACCCCTGGCGGTCGGCGGACAAGCTAGAGCCAGGAGCTTATGGCTGTGTCCGGATGTAACGATGGTGGGCGATGCAGCGGCGCTGCCGCTGATCAGATGCAAGGCGGCTCGTGACCGTTCGGACGGTACGAGCCGCTATAAGCCGTTAGAAAAAAGAGAGACCGGGCGGCGGGTCAGGATGGAGGGGGCATATGATCATCAAACATGCGAAGGTATTTAGAGAAGACGGCACATTTTGTGAGCGCACATTGTCCACAGAGAAGGAGCTGATCGTAAAGGACGGCGAAGGAGGGGGACAGACGATTGAGGCCGCAGGTCTGTATGCGGTCCCTGGTCTGGTCGATATCCATTTCCACGGCTGTGCCGGAAAGGACTTTTGCGACGGGACGGAGGATGCTATCCGCCAGATCGCAGAGTATGAGCTGTCCCAGGGGATCACCAGCATCTGCCCGGCGACCATGACGATCCCTGTAGACCAGATCGCCAGCATATGCAAGGTGGCCGGAGGTTATCGCGGCAGGACAGGAGCGACGCTTAGGGGGATCAACCTGGAAGGACCCTTTATCTCCCCGGCGAAAAAGGGCGCGCAGAAGGAGGACCATATCCTGGCTCCGGATGTAGGGCTTTTACGGCAGTGGATGGAGCTGAGCGGCGGACTGTGCAAGCTGGTAGATATCGCGCCGGAGACCGAGGGCGCGATGGCGTTCATCGACGAGGTCAAAGGGGAGATCCATATCTCGGTGGCCCACACCACGGCAGACTATGATACGGCGTCGGAAGCCTTTAGGCGGGGCGCGGACCACATCACCCATCTGTATAATGCGATGCCAGGATTTTCCCACCGGGCGCCGGGGGTCATCGGCGCGGGAGCCGATCAGGAGCATGTCTATGCCGAATTGATCTGCGACGGCATCCACGTCCATCCCAGCGCGATACGGGCGGCGTTCAAGCTCTACGGCAGTGACCGGATTGTACTGATCAGTGACAGCATCGAGGCCACCGGCTTGAGCGACGGGGAATACAGCCTGGGCGGGCAGCCGGTAACGGTCCGGGGGAACCAGGCAAGACTTGCGGACGGGACGCTGGCGGGGAGCGCCACGAACCTGATGGACTGTATGCGCTTCCTGGTCAGGAACGTGGATATCCCCTTAGGGACCGCCGTAAAATGCGCCACGGTCAACCCGGCGAAGTCGATCGGGATCTATGAGACCGTTGGGAGCCTGGATGCAGGGAAGGCGGCGGATATCCTGCTGCTGGACGAGGATCTGAAGATCGTGCATATGATCCATGGGGGGGATCTGCTCTATTAAAAGGTCCGCGGTGGGAGGGGGGGTAGCATGTAATGGGACGCGCTCTCGCTCCGACCGGAACGTAGCGGACGCTAGGGTCCCGTTACATGCTACCCCCCTCCCGCCGCTACGTTATCGGATGGCGAAGGTATAGAAAGCCTCGCTCCATGCGGTACGCAGCGGTACTAGGGCGCGAAAAGACCGCGCCCAAGGACCGGCGTCCCGCAAAGGTCCCCTTAGGGGGATCCGGGCCTCCGGATGCTAGGTAGTTAGCAAGGAGCAGCCCAAAAGAACAGTCAACTAAAGTAGCGGAGGGAGGGGCATGTCACATAAAGGACCCTAGCGGAACGAGAGCGCGTCCTGTTGTGACATGCCCCTCCCGGAGCGGACCCCTTGCGACATC
>CAJUFE010000038.1 GCA_910585635.1 uncultured Lachnospiraceae bacterium
CCCATTTTGTGTGCATTCTGTTGCTGTGAACGGCGTAGCCGTGAACAGTAACAAACTATCGTCTGGACAGGACGCCGAACAGCCATCCGTTCAGGAACAGGTTGACCGCATCCGCCCCTGTGAGCTTCTTATTTTTTTTGACCTCCAGTGCGATAACGATCGTACTGGCCAGTGCGGTACAAAAAGAACAAATATCAAGGATCTTGAGCAACCTTTCTTTCTTTTCTGTCTTCATCCTGATCATATCCTCCTTTTTCATGCTGTTGTCGGGACATTTTCGCTGGTCGCGCGATCAGACATATTACTTTTTCGCGCCTACTTGACTCCACGCTGATAAAATGCTATCATATGAAATAGAAAAGGGCGGCGATATAGCTACCGCCCTTTGGTCGTGGATGAGCGCGTCAGCGACCATCCTTTGACCCATCAGGTGCCTTGTAGCTTGCTGATGGGTCTTTTTCTTTTGTTTCCCTGCGCCGCTTTATGTAAGCCACGCCTTTTTCGGCCAATGTTGTAAAACCTACAAGGATGGCCACAACACGGTTTAGGGTTTCTAAAAAGAACATAGACCACATCCTCCTTTCTCTGGTGTTTACACACCTGTGGCATGACCTTACGATATCCTAAGACCATCCCAGAGGTGTGCTGCGGCCAGATAGGGAGTGCCCGCTCCACATTTCCTGATATAGGATATTATAATGGATTTTTTTTACAAAATCAACCCCTAGGATGATATTTTACCCGAAAAATTTAAAAAGATCCATATTCTTCAAAAAATCTCCGCAGACCCCTTGCAGTTTGCGGAGATTTTTTGTATAATAATGGAAAATGTAAATATGTGGGATTTTATAGACGAGAGAGCGTGCAAAGGAGGACGTTTATGTTCCAAAAGGTGATGAGTGCGGGATTATGGGGGATCGATGGTTTTCTGGTGTCGGTGGAGGCGGATATCCATGACGGCCTGCCGGGCTTTGCCATGACGGGGAACCTGTCCCAGGAGACAAAAGAGGCCCAGGAACGGGTGCGGGTGGCGCTGAAGAACGGGGAGCTTTCGCTGCCGCCGAAAAAGATCACGGTGAACCTGTCCCCGGCGGATGTCCGCAAGGACGGGACTGCCTACGATCTGGCGGTAGCGGCTGCTGTGCTGGGGGCATCAGGCCTGATCCAGGCGGAGGAGCTTAAGGGGGCCATGCTGATCGGCGAGCTGGGGCTGGACGGCCGGGTAAAGCCGGTCCGGGGGGTCCTGTCCCTGGTCTGTGCGGCACGGGAGGGGAAGCTCACGCGGTGCTTCCTCCCCAGGGAGAACGCGCTGGAGGGGAGCATGGTGGAGGGGGTGGAGATCGTCCCGGTGGAGAGCCTTAAGGAGCTGGTCGCCATCCTCCGAGGCGAGCAGGGGGCAAAGCGTTTGGAGCAAGATCCGCTGCTATTTTTCAAAGAACAGGAGAAGCCCTATGAGGTGGATTTTTCGGAGCTGAACGGACAGCCGCTCTTGCGCCGGGCCACAGAGGTGGCGGTGGCGGGCCGGCACAACATCTTGTATATCGGCCCGGCCGGCGCAGGGAAGACCATGGCGGCAAAAAGGATCCCTACGATCATGCCTCTCATGAGCCGGGAGGAGAGCATCCGGACCTCTAAGATCTACAGTGTCTGCGGCCTTCTGCCTGCGGACGCGCCCCTGCTCACCCGGCGGCCTTTTCGGAGCCCCCACCATACGATCACAGCCACCGCCCTGGCAGGAGGCGGGACAGTCCCCAAGCCCGGGGAGATCTCGCTGGCTTCCGGCGGCGTGCTCTTTTTAGACGAGCTCCCGGAATTTTCCGGGAAGGCGATCGAGATCCTGCGCCAGCCCTTAGAGGACCGGGCTGTGACGGTATCCCGGCTCTATGGTTCTTATACCTTTCCGGCAGATACCATGGTGGCAGCAGCCATGAACCCCTGCCCCTGCGGTTTTTATCCGGACCGGAGACGATGTACCTGCACCAGCTGGCAGATCAAGCGTTATATCGGGAAGATCTCCAGACCGATCCTGGACCGGATCGATATCACGGTGGAAGCATCCCCGGTCACTTTCGCCGATTCCAGAGGCCAGGGGGCGAACGAGAGCTCGGCCAAGATCCGGGAGCGGGTGCACAAAGTCCAGCAGCTCCAGCGGGAACGTTTTGCGGGGAAAGGGATCTTGTCCAACGGAGAGATGAGGGCCAAGGAGATCGAGCAGTATTGTCGGCTGAAGGGGCCGGAGGAGGCGTATCTGGAGCAGGTCTATCAGAAGATGGAGCTGAGCGTCAGAGGCTGCCATAAGATCCTAAAGGTAGCCAGGACGATCGCAGATCTGGACGGAAAGGAAGAGATCGGGCAGAGCCATCTCTACGAGGCGGTGGGGTATCGGTCTTTGGAAGAGAAGTATTGGTGACAGGACCGTGAGAGAAGTGTTGCTAAGGATACAGGGAAAGAGAGGGACCGGCAGATGAGAGCAGGCGATGTAGGAACAGGCAGGGAGGAACTGGGTAGAGGAGGATCGGGCAGGGAGGGATTGGGTAGAGGAGGATCGGGCAGGGAGAAGATGAGCAGTGAAGGACCATGCAGAAAGGAGCCAGGAAGGGTGGGAATGGGCAGAGAAGAGCCGGACAGAGGACCGGCATGCAGGGAGATAGCCGATCCAGGAGAGGCCGCAGCGGATGAAAGGCATAAGAAAAAGCGGGAAAGGGAGCGGGAGATCCTCTACTGGCTCCTCCAGGTCCCATCCTTAGGGCCGGTCACGATCGGAAAGATGCGGCGATATGCGGGAGACATCACCGCATTATATAATATAGAAGGAACCCAATGGAGGGAGCTGGGCCTTTTAAAAGAGGGGCAGGCATCCTGCTGGGATCAGGCGAAAAAAAACATCCGAAAGATCATGGAAGAGTATCATAGTCTGGACGATCGTGGAATAAGGTTTATCACCATC
This sequence comes from uncultured Lachnospiraceae bacterium, assembly GCA_910585635.1. GTDB lineage: Bacteria > Bacillota > Clostridia > Lachnospirales > Lachnospiraceae > Caccovicinus. The sequence goes on from CAJUFE010000038.1 coordinate 2,948, forward strand.
CTGGATGAGGACTATCCGGACCGGCTGAAGGTGCTGGCGGATGCTCCCATAGGCTTGTATGTAAAAGGAAGGCTGCCAAAGGAGGAGAGACCTACACTGGCGATCATCGGGTCCAGGAACGCTACCCGTTATGGCCTGGAGGTAGCCCGGTGCTTTGGGCGGGAGCTGGCCAGGGAAGGTGTCCAGATCGTCAGCGGCCTGGCAGCGGGCATCGATGGGGCAGGCCATCAGGGAGCCCTGGAGGGGAGGGGGAGGACCTTCGGCGTATTGGGCTGCGGGATCAATATCTGCTATCCCCGGGAGAATTATCTGTTGTACGAAAAGATGCTGGCCGAAGGCGGCATCCTGTCGGAATATCCCTTGGGGGAGCCCCCACAGGCTAAGAATTTTCCGATCCGGAACCGGATCATCAGCGGCTTATCGGATGGGATCTTGGTGGTGGAGGCCAGAGAAAAGAGCGGTTCCCTGATCACAGTGGGCAGCGGTCTGGAGCAGGGGAAGGGGATCTTTGCCATACCCGGAAGGATCACAGATCCGGGGAGCGCGGGCTGCGACCGTCTGATCCAGGAGGGAGCGGCTCTGGTCAGCAGTCCTGGAGATATACTGGAAGAACTTGGAGTGAAGTGCGAAAAAAAATTGACGATCCGAGAAAAAAACGAGAAGGGACTTGCCAAGAGAGAAAAAATGGTGTATAGTTTCATCGATCTTCAACCAAAACATCTAGATGAGATCGTAAGTCAAAGTGGCCTCCCCTTGAGCGAATGTATGATGATCCTGCTGGACCTGGAATTAAAAGGGTTCGTCGTGCGCACCGGGGGGAACCATTATGAGAAAAAGCTTTAAGGATATGGGGAGTGTTTATGGCGAATTGTTTAGTGATCGTGGAGTCACCGGCTAAGGTGAAGACGATCAAAAAATTTTTGGGAGCAAATTATGAGGTAGATGCTTCTAACGGGCATGTCCGCGATCTGCCCAAAAGCCAGCTGGGCTTTGATGCGGAGCATGGGTTTGAACCAAAATATATCACGATCCGTGGCAAGGGCGATATCCTGGCAAAGTTGCGCAAAGAAGTGAAAAAGGCCGATAAGATCTATCTGGCTACGGACCCTGACCGTGAAGGGGAGGCGATCTCCTGGCATCTGATGAAAGCGCTGAAGCTGGACGAGGCCAAAGATAAAAAGGTCTATCGGATCAGCTTTAACGAGATCACCAAAAATGCGGTGAAAAATTCCATCAAAAATCCCAGGACGATCGATATGGATCTGGTGAACGCCCAGCAGGCCAGGCGGATGCTGGACCGGATGGTGGGGTATCGGATCAGCCCCCTGCTCTGGGAAAAGGTGAAGAGGGGCCTTAGCGCGGGCCGCGTCCAGTCCGTGGCGCTCAGGATGGTCTGCGACCGGGAGGAGGAGATCGGCGCCTTTATCCCGGAGGAGTATTGGAGCCTGGAGGCGGACCTTAAGCTGGACGGCGTGAAAAAGCCTCTGACGGCTAAGTTTTACGGCACCCAGGAGGGCAGGTCCCCCATCCCGGACAAGGAGGCGCTGGACCATATAAAGGATGGGTTAAAGGACCAGCGCTATGTGGTGACGGAGGTAAAGACCGGGGAGCGGACGAAGAAGGCCCCTCTGCCCTTTACCACCAGCACCCTGCAGCAGGAGGCCTCCAAGGTGCTGAACTTCTCTACCCAGAAGACCATGCGTTTAGCCCAGCAGCTCTATGAAGGTGTGGAGATAAAGGGCCATGGGACCGTAGGCCTGATCACCTATCTGCGTACCGATTCCACCCGTGTGGCTGAGGAGGCTGATGGGGCGGCCAGAGCCTACATCAGCGGGCATTTTGGCCAGCAGTACCTGTCGGAGGGCGAGAACGGGCGGAAGGGGAGCGGCAAGATCCAGGACGCCCACGAGGCGATCCGTCCCACGGATATCGCCCTGACGCCGGTGACGGTGAAGGAGTCCCTTGCAAGGGACCTGTTCCGGCTCTATCAGCTGATCTGGAAGCGCTTTGCCGCCAGCCGCATGGCCAATGCCGTGTACGAGACCACCTCCGTGAAGGTAGGGGCAGGCGAGTACGTCTTTACCTTGACCGCCTCTAAGCTGGCCTTTGACGGGTTCATGTCCGTGTATGTCCAGGAGGAGGACAAGGAAGAGGGCGGCCGGACCTTGAGCAAGCTGGAGAAGGGGATGGAGCTGGAGCTGGAGGCGCTAAGAGAGGAGCAGCATTTTACCCAGCCCCCGGCCCATTATACAGAGGCCTCTCTGGTCAAGGCATTAGAGGAGCAGGGGATCGGCCGTCCCAGCACCTACGCGCCCACCATCACCACTATCCTGGCCAGACGGTACGTGACGAAGGAGAACAAGAACCTTTACGTGACCGAGCTGGGCGAGGTAGTGAACGGGATGATGAAGCAGTGCTTCCCCAGCATCGTAGATAAAGGCTTTACGGCGAACCTGGAATATCTCCTGGATAAGGTGGGGGACGGCACGGTAGACTGGAAGACCGTGGTGAGCAATTTCTACCCGGATCTGGAAGAAGCGGTGGTCAAGGCGGAGGAGGAGCTGGAATCCGTGACGATCGCCGATGAGGTGACGGACGAGATCTGCGAGCTGTGCGGCCGCAATCTGGTGATCAAATATGGTCCCCACGGCAAATTCCTGGCCTGCCCCGGCTTCCCGGAATGTAAGAATACAAAGCCATACCTGGAAAAGATCGGTGTGCCCTGCCCCAAATGCGGCAAGGAGCTGGTGATCAAAAAGACAAAAAAGGGAAGACGTTACTATGGCTGTGAGGCCAACCCGGACTGTGATTTTATGTCCTGGCAAAAGCCTTCCGCCAGGAAGTGCCCGGAATGCGGCGGCTATATGGTGGAAAAAGGCGACCGCCTGCTGTGCGCCGATGCACAGTGCGGATACAGCATGGACAAAAGAAAGGAAGAGGACAAAGACAGGGATAACGATAAAGTCAGCGAAAAGGTATAGACGATAATGATCTAACAAGCATATTTATTAAAAAAAACGAAAATCTTCCAAAAACTCTTGAGCTCAGCTGGAATTTGTGGTACAATTTACCAAATATAGAAGGGCATCTGCGCCTATTTGTCTGCTAAGTAGTCGGGATATCCCTTTTATATCCAGGAGTGTTCAGGAGGATCATGGGATGAGCGTACAGTTACTTGACAAGACCAGAAAGATCAATAAGTTGTTGCATAATAATAACTCGCATAAGGTCGTTTTCAATGATATCTGCAAGGTATTGAGCGAGATATTACTCTCGAACATCCTTGTCATCAGTAAAAAGGGAAAAGTACTGGGGGTCAGCATCTGGCCCGGCGTGGATGAGATCGAAGAGCTGATCGATGACAAGGTGGGCGGATTTGTGGATAAGATGCTGAATGAGCGTCTGCTCAGCGTCCTTTCCACCAAAGAAAACGTCAACCTGGCGACACTGGGCTTTGCCGAGGAGAATGTCAAGAAGTACCAGGCGATCATCACCCCGATCGATATCGCGGGTGAGCGGCTGGGGACCTTGTTCATCTATAAATGTGATTCCCAGTACGATATCGACGATATCATCCTGAGCGAATACGGGACCACGGTAGTGGGTTTAGAGATGATGCGTTCGGTCAATGAGGAGAACGCAGAGGAGACACGGAAGATCCAGATCGTCAAGTCGGCTATCAGCACCTTGTCCTTCTCCGAGCTGGAGGCGATCACCCATATCTTCGAGGAGCTGGACGGCAATGAGGGGATCTTAGTGGCCAGCAAGATCGCGGACCGGGTAGGGATCACCCGCTCCGTCATCGTCAATGCCCTGCGGAAGTTTGAGAGCGCGGGCGTGATCGAATCCCGTTCCTCGGGGATGAAGGGGACCTACATCAAGGTCTTGAACGATGTGGTATTTGAGGAGCTGAAGAGCATCAAGGACAGCGGCCGGTAGGCGGCGTCGTGCAAAAGATCGAAAAGGAAAAAGTATAGGGGTATAGAAGAGGCTGCCGTGCGCATCAGCAGACGACAGTCTCTTTTATACCCCTTCCGTCTACGGACAGGCCGCCTCCGGCACGGACAGGATCCGGATCCCATTGATCATGATGCCCTCAGCCATCCCGGCCAGCTCCTTGGGACTCTCCTTCATCCCGCTCTCCAGCCAGTAGGTCACCAGCCCCAGGCAGCCGGACACGATAAAGGAATAGTAGGCATCGAAGATACTGGACTGGGGCGTGCGGAACAATTCCATCCAATCTTTTAAGCATTTTTCCCGGACCAGCTCCTTGATCCGGTTCACAAAGTTCAGATCTCCGTTCTCACCTAAGAGGATCTGGACCATATCCGTATTCTCTTCCACACACCGGAACACATCGGCCAGGAGGCGGGAGAGGTTCTTATGGACCTCGAAAGCGGGATATTTCTGCAGGGCAGCCTCCAGCTCTCCTAGGAGCTCCTCCTCGATCTGCTGCAGCAGGTCGAACACATCCCGATAATGGAGATAGAAGGTGCCGCGGTTTAAGTCGGCCATCTCTGTGATCTCCCGGACCGTGATCTCCTGGATCTTTTTTTCTTTTAACAGCAGGGCCAGACAGTGGCGCAGCTGCTTTCTTGTTTTCCGTACCCGACGATCTAAGACTTCTTCCTTCATATCGTTCCTCTCCTCCATTCTGTATCGATCAGGTGGGATATCAAGATCCCAATTCTTAAAAATTTATAAAATGCAGTGCGATAATAAACATATAATATATTTTTGTTCATTAATAAACGCTTTGAACAAAACTGATCGTTGCATCTATCAACTAATGTTAGTATAATGCATTATAGTCAATAAGTCAACACTTGTTCATTAATGTTCGCTGGTAAATGCTAGACGGGTTACTTCTTACAGGTCAGCCAGGAGGTGGGGAAAGTAACCTAGATAGCTGGCAGCTAGCAGATAGAAAGAGGAGCATATGGCAGAGAGGATCAAGAAGGCGGAACGGATAGAGGAGACAGAGAAGGCAGAGAAGCCGGAGAAAGCAGAGAAACCGGAAAAGGCAGAGAAACCAGAGAAAGCAGAGAAGCCGGAGAAAGCAGAGAAAACGGAAAAGGCAGAGAAACCGGAGAAGGCAGAGAAGCCAGAGAAGGAGCGTGGTCAGTCCAGGAAGAAGGGCAGTAAGAGGGCTGGCAAGCGGATGACCCTTCCGGAATTTATCGCCAAGAAGAATAAGGAGATCGAGAAGGTGTTCATCGTGGCGCTGGTGGTCTGTGCCTTCTGTTCGTTTTTCGTCAACGTGAACTATGACCTGACGGAATACCTTCCGGATTCTGTGGAGTCCAAGGCAGGCCTGGACCTGATGGAGGAGAAGTTCGGCTACCCGGGGACAGCCAGGGTGATGATCGAGGATGTCACCTTATATGAAGCAAAGCAGTACAAGGACCGGCTGGAAAATGTGGACGGCGTGGATCAGATCCTCTGGTGCGATACCGCCATGGATGTCTATACGTCCAGCGAGTTCATCGACTATGACGCGATCAAGGACTATTATAAAGACGGTTCGGCCGTGATGGATGTGACCTTTGATGAAGGGGATACCAGTCAGAGGACTTCCCAGGCGATCGATGAGATGAAGGCGATCACCGGGGATAAAGGCTACTATGTGGGCATGGCGGTCCAGAGCAAATCCCTGGCAGAGAAGGTGGCGGAGGAGATGCACCTGATCATGGGCCTGGCGGTGGTCTTTATCTTTCTGATCCTCTGCATCACCACCACCTCCTGGTTCGAGCCGGTGCTGTTCCTTGTGGTCATGGGCGTGGCGATCGTGCTGAACAAGGGGACCAACATCTGTCTGGGGACCATCTCCTTCCTGACGGATAACGTGGTGGCGGTCCTCCAGCTGGCGGTATCGATGGACTATTCGATCTTCCTGCTCCACGCCTATACCCGATATAAAGAGAGCGGCCAGGAGCAGGTAGAGGCATTGACCAATGCCATCGGGGAGGCCCTGGATTCGATCCTGGCCAGCAGCCTGACCACGATCGTAGGCTTTCTAGTGCTGACGGTGATGAAGTTCAACATCGGCTTTGACTTAGGGCTTTCCCTGGCCAAAGGCGTGGTGTTCAGTTTGATCACTGTGCTGTTCTTGATGCCGGCCCTGATCCTCCGGATGTCCAAACTGATCGAGCGTTTTGCCCACAAGTCCTTCATCCCGGACTTAGATAAGGTGAGCCGGGGGATCTGCAAGCTGCGGATCTTTGTGCTGGTGATCGTGGCCGTCCTGGTGCTGCCCATGTACAACGCCCAGAAGATGAACAGCTACCTGTTCGGCAACTCGGCGGTGGGGGCCAGCGAAGGGACTCAAGTTTATGAGGATGACTTAAAGATCACCGAGAAGTTCGGGCGGAGCAATATGATGATGGCGATCGTCCCCGCCCAGTCCAATATCAAAGAAGGGGAGCTGACCGAGGAGCTGGAGGCACTTCCCTACATAAAGTCGGTCCAGTCTCTGGCCGGCACCCTGCCGGAGGGCATACCGGAAGAATTCCTGCCGGAGAGCATCACCGGACTGCTCCACAAGAACGGCTATTCCAGGATCTTGCTCTACACCAGGACCAAGGAGGAGAGCGAGGCGGCCTACGCCTGTGCCGATGAGATCTTGTCGATCGTAAAGCGGTATTACCCGGAGGGCTCCTATCTGGTGGGCGGGACCCCTTCCACCCAGGATATCCAGGCGGTGATCACAAAGGATTATCAGCTGGTCAATATCCTTTCCATGGTGGGGGTGTTCCTGGTGGTCATGTTCACCTACCGCTCCCTGGCGATCCCCTTTGTGGTCATGATCCCGATCGAGATCGCGATCTTCTTTAACATGGCGGTGCCTTATCTCCAGGGTGAGAAGGTGGTCTTCATGGGCTATGTGGTGGTGAGCTGTATCCAATTAGGCGCCACCGTAGATTATTCCATCCTGACCACAGGAAATTATATCGAAGCCAGGAAGACCATGGATAAACACCAGGCGGCGGCGTTCACCTTGACCAGGAGCATCCCGGCGATCCTCACCTCCGGTTCGATCTTGACCGTAGTGGGTTATGTGCTGTACAAGGTCTCCTCGATCGGCGCGATCGGCGGCCTGGGACATCTGGTGGGGAGAGGAGCCTGGATGAGCATCCTCCTGGTCCTGACCTTACTTCCGGCGCTCTTGGTGCTGGTGGATCCGCTGATCATGGAAAACGGAGCGGCCAGGCTGGTGAAGCTGCGCAGATCCTTCCTGGAGCAGATGGGCGTTAAAAGGCTGTGGGAGGTGACCCCGGCCCGTCTGGCCAGCTGCATCAAGGATCACAGGAAAGAGAGCCATAGGAAAGATAGAAGGGAAAAGAGGAGAGTAGCATGAAGGATCCTATGAAAGATAAACTGCGCCGGAAGATGGCGGCGGCGCTGATCGTGGCGTCGATGACCCAGAGTGCGCTGCTGCCGGCCATGGGAGCAGAGCCGAAGGTCAGTGTGGATGAGACGATATATGTAAACCTGGACTATTATGGGGAGCAGACCGCGGTCAATGTGGTCAAGGGCGTGACCACCAACGGAGTGGTATCCTATACCGACCACGGGGATTACACCAAGGTGCTCAATATGAGCAATCATGTCCAGCCGGTCCAGACCGAGGGGACGCTGGAGTGGGACCTGAGCCAGATGGGCAACCGGTTCTATTACCAGGGGACCTTAGATCCCGCTCAGGTGGAGATCCCCTGGACCTTCGATCTGACCTATAAGCTGAACGGGAAAGAGGTGATGGCCCAGGAGCTGGCCGGCGCATCCGGTCTGGTGGAGATCCGGGTGGAGGCAGAGCCTAATGAGAAGGCCGCGCTGTACTACCGGGACAATATGATCCTATCCGTCATGATCCCGGTGGATATGGAGAAATGCTACAGTGTGGACGCTCCCGGTTCCCAGACCCAGACCATGGGGGAGACCACAGGGGTGGTCTTTACCGCCCTGCCGGGAGAGAAGGGGGATTTTACCGCTCGGATCGGCACGGAGTCCTATGAGTCGATCGGTGTGGTCATCATGATGATCCCCGGCACCACCTCCTCTCTGGAGCATGTAAAGGAGATCAAGGAGACCAAGGATACCTGGCGGCAGGCCGGCAGTGACTTATACGACAGTATGGACGCGATGATGGCCTCTGTGGAATCCATGCGGGACGGGATCCATACGGTACAGGACAGCTTACAGTCTTTAGAGAGCGCCAGACAGACGATCAGTGGCAGCCGGGCCCAGATCGAGGGGCAGAACGATATCTCGATCCAAGCCTTGTCGGATCTGGCCCAGCAGAGCGCGGCCATGGTCCCCTATCTCCAGACCGCTAAGGCCAGCGCCGAGGATATCCACCGGGATATGGACGCCCTCATGCGCACCGTGGGCAGCCTGGAGGTGCCCCTCCAGGATATCGACGAACACTTAGACACCATCCAGAACGGGATGGGGCGCACAGAGGATGTGATCCCTGCCCTGGAGGAGGCCCTGATCCAGGTGATCACCCTGGACACCCAGCTCCAGGCCCAGCAGGCCGCGGTGCTGATGGCCATCATGGGCCTTTCCGAGACCAGCATGGAGGGGGATATCGATGAGGACGCAGAATATTTCGCTGATGAAGAGGCTTATGCTGCCGCTGAGGCGGGGTTAGAGGGTCTGATAGCTAGTGGTAAGATCCCTTCGCTGGACTCCATCGACCCCAATGATCCAGAGTGGGAGAAAAAACAGGAGGAATTGACAAAGATCCATGAGCAGACCAAGCAGGAGATCTATGAAAAGGCCTATCAGCAATATTATAACGGCTATAAAAACCAGGCCTTAGGCCAGCTTGCGACCGCTGTGGGCGGGATCGAGAGCCCACGGGATGACCTGCTGAGCAAGGTGAACGCCTTGGAGACCCTGGCCACCCACAGCAACGCCATGAGCCGTTCGGCCCAGACCATGCTGCGGGGCATGGATAAGGCCACAGACGATATCCGGGATATCCTGGTCTACTCCGACGACCTGCTGCGGGAGACGGTGGACCTCCACGATACCATCAGCTTGTATTACCCCATCCTGCAGGACGGACTGACAGACAGCGTAGAGCTGGTAAACCGGACCAATAACCTGCTGAACCAGACCGTGGCCTCCATGACCATCATCCAGAACACTTTAAAGGCCTCCAGCGGCGCTCTGGACGAGGGGACGAAGGATGCCTTAAAGGGCAGCATGGAGCTTTTGGATAAAGGCCTGGATATGCTGGACAGCACCGGGGAGATCCGAAAGAGCAGCGGGGTGATGAAGACCACCTTAGATGAGCAGCTGGATAAATTTGAGGATGAGAACCGCTTCCTGGAGATGGATCCGGAGGCAGAGATGCTCAGCTTTACCTCCCCCAAGAACGCGGAGCCCCACAGTCTGCAGATCATCCTGCGGACGGAAGAGATCAGCCTGGATGATGACGACGATATGCTCGTGGATATGGAGACGACGGCCCCACCCTCCAACCCCTTTGCCCGGATGTGGCGTGTGCTGGTGAACATGTGGAAGGCAGTCGTGGATGTGTTCAAAAACCGTTAAAAAAGTATAAAAAAGTCGAAAAGGACCCCCTTTTATGTTAAGAAAAATTAACAGAAAAAGGGGGTTCTTTAACAGTTCCTTTCCTTGTCCGATCCCCGGCCATCCTTTAAAATAGTACAAAAAGGATAAAGGAGAGAGGAAGATGTTTTTCAAAAAGTACGGAGATATCCTGGTGGGCATTTTCTTTATGGCATTATCTGCAGTCATGATGGCCATGGCCGCCATGCTCCCTAAGTCAAAGGTCATGGATGTGGGGCCGGAATTCATGCCCATGTGCATCGGCGCGGTGACATTTGCCTTGGCGGCTGCCCTTCTGGTCTTGAGCCTTAAGAACCATAAGCTGCACCTGGCGCAGCTGGCGGCGGAGTCCATCCCAGACTGCGACCACAAAAGGGTCCTGATCAGCACGATCTTGATCTTGGTGTATGTGTTCGTCCTGCAGCCGGTGGGGTTCATCCTGGCGACCTTGATCTACCTGCCGCTCCAGATGCTGGTCCTGGCTCCGGACAGTGAGAGAGGGAAAAAGCAGATCGTCCAGCTCCTGATCGTGGATGTCCTCTTTACTGCAGCTGTATTTTTCCTGTTCCGCTACGGGTTCAAGATCATACTCCCGGCGGGCATCTTTACGATCAACTTATAAGGAGGGCACATGATGGGAGCATTTGGACTTTTAGGAAACGCATTTGTACAGATCTTGACCCCGGCCTCGCTCCTGCTGATGGTAGCAGGCGTGGCGGTGGGGATCGTGTTCGGGTCGATCCCCGGGCTCTCCGCTTCCATGGCGGTAGCGCTCTTTCTCCCCCTGACCTTCAGCATGACCCCGTCCATGGGCATGAACACCCTGGTGGCGGTCTACATAGGCGGGATCTCCGGCGGGCTGATCTCCGCGATCTTATTGAACATGCCCGGCACCGCATCCTCGATCGCCACCTGCTTTGACGGCCATCCTATGGCTAAGAACGGGGAAGCCATGAAGGCCCTGGGCCTGGGGATCGTGTTCTCTGCTCTGGGTTCGATCTTCTCCTTTATCATCCTGACCTTCTGCGCCCCCATGCTGGCGGACGTGGCGCTGAAGTTCACCCCGGTGGAGAACTTTGGGATCTGCTTTTTCGCCCTGACCATGGTGGCGATCCTCTCCTCCGGCAATATGGTCCGGGGGATCTTAGCCGGTATGCTGGGGCTGATCTTCGCGCTGGTGGGCATGGCGCCTATCGACGGCACGCCACGCTTCACCTTCGGGACCAGCAACCTGATGGCTGGCTTTGATACCCTGCCCACCTTGATCGGGATCTTCGCGATCTCGGATATCCTGATCACTGCGGAGAGCATGGGCAGCGGAAAGGTGGAGACGATCCAGGTCAAAAAGGTGAAGGGCTTCGGCTTTTCCTGGCAGGAGTTCCTCTATCACCTGCCCAACTTCTTCCGGTCCTCTCTGATCGGCACGGGGATCGGCATCCTGCCCGGCATCGGCGGCTCCACATCCGGCATGCTGGCCTATGTGACCGCGAAGAACATGTCCAAAAAGCGGGACCAGTTCGGCAAAGGCTGCCCGGACGGGATCGTGGCCACCGAATCGGCTAATAACGCCACGATCGGCGGCGCGATGATCCCCCTCCTGGTCCTTGGCATCCCCGGGGACGGCGTGACCGCCATGATGCTGGGCGGCTTCCTGATCCACGGCCTGTCCGCAGGCCCCCTGCTCTTTGTGAAGAACGCCGATGTAGTCTAGGGATCTTTGCGGCCTGTATGGTCTGCACCCTGATCATGCTGGTGGTGGAGTGGACCTGCATCAAAGGCTTTGTGCAGGTGCTGAAGGTGCCCAAGCACATCCTGCTCCCTCTGATCTTGATCTTGTGCTGCGTAGGCGCCTATGCCACCAACAACCGTGTATTTGATGTACAGTCGATCCTCATCTTCGGCGTGATCGGGTACATCTATCATAAATTCGGACTGCCCACCACGCCCTTCGTCCTCTGCTTCCTGATCGGGGAGATGCTGGAGACCTACCTGCGGCGCGGGATCATGCAGTATAAATCCTTTGGCGCATTCTTCCACAGACCGATCTTCGATGTGTTCTTCTTCATCGCGATCGGGGTCCTGCTCTGGTCCCTGACGAAAGAATACAAAGCCTATCTGGCGAAAAAGAAGGCGGTTTAATGGGATGCTCACATAAAAAAGTTTCCCCTTTTCTATGGCCTCCGGCAGCGTGGAACTGCCGGAGGCACTGTTATTTTGTGATGGTCTATGGATGGGTAAAAGGTCCGCTACGGGAGGGACCTGTCACAACGTCACCGCGCTCTCGCTCCATGGAGAACGTAGCGGACGCTAAGCTCGAAAAGACCTTGCTAAGCGCCGACGTTCTCCAAGGGGTTCCTTTTGTGCCAGGACCCTCCCTCCGCTACGCTATTGGCGGGCGTAGGTATGAAAACAGCTGGGTGTAAAAAACACTGTTATTTTTATGACGATCTGTAGATATTTTCCTTGTACCTATTTCCTATTGGAAGATTTATTGGTATAATGTCTATAAAATATAGAGGAAAGACACGCATAGCAAAGGAGGCAGACATGAAAGGGCTACTGGTAGTGGTGGACATGCAGAGGGATTTTATAGACGGGAGTCTGGGTACGAAGGAGGCGCAACATATCGTGCCAAAGGTGGCGGAGCGGGTAAGGAGCGGCCGGGAGGCTGGGGAGGAGATCGTCTTTACCCTGGATACCCACAGGGAGGATTACCTTGAGACTCTGGAGGGGAGGAAACTCCCGGTGGAGCATTGCCTGAAAGGGACAGAGGGGTGGCAGCTCTGCAAGGAGCTTACGGGTGCAGAGGGACGCCAGTTCGAGAAGGGGACCTTCGGGAGCTTAGAGCTTATGCGGTACGCGGCAGCGGGCGGCTATGACCAGGTGGAGTTGATCGGTCTGTGTACGGATATCTGTGTGATCTCCAATGCGATGCTGATCAAAGCCGCCATGCCTCAGACCAGGATCTGTGTGCGGGCGGACTGCTGTGCGGGGGTCACGCCGGAGAGCCATGAGAACGCGCTGAAGGCCATGGAGATGTGCCAGATCGAGATCATATAAGGAGGGGTTACCATGAAGAAGGATCATTTTGTCATCGCCATTGAAAGGCAGTATGGGAGCGGGGGCCGGATCGTGGGGAAGATGCTGGCTCAGGAACTGGGAATCCATTTTTACGATGAGGAGATCTTGACGATCACCTCGGAGACCAGCGCGATCGGAGAGCAGTATTTCCGATTGGCCGATGAGAAGGCAGGGAATAACCTTTTGTATCGTGTGGTCAAGGAGATGAAGCCGGACCTGTACCGCCCGGCGAAGGGAGATAAGCTGACCACGCCGGAGAACCTGTTCCGGTTCCAGTCCGATGTGATCCGGAAGATCGCGGCGGAGGAGACCTGCATCTTTGCGGGACGCTGCGCTAACTATGTGCTGGAACAGGAGAACATGGATGAGCTGATCCGGATCTTTGTCTACGCCAATATGGATACCCGGGTACGCCGGGTGATGGATGTGGATAAGGTGGATGAGAAGGAAGCCTTAAAGCGGATCAAGCGGATCGATAAAGAGCGCCATGAGTACCACAATTATTTTGCCGGCAGGGACTGGATGGATATGGAGCATTACGACCTGCCGATCAACAGCAGCCGCCTGGAATTTGAAGAGATGGTGGTGCTGATCAAGGATTATATCGCGCTGAAGGGATTTTCCTTCTGAACCAGATAAAATGGGCTGTCATCTTGTGACAGCCCCCTTTTATCATTTAACGTTGGAGGGTCTATTTAACGGTGGAGGGTCCTCCGGCTCCCCTGGACCTTAGGATCCCTGCAGAGCCCATCATCCTCATAGAGCACATAGGAGGCGCCCTCGTAGCCTAAGAGCGTCAGATGCTCCGTATCCACAGCGGCCACATGCTCGGCAGCCTCTGCCACCGGGATGCAGGCACCTTTTCGGATGAACAGAGGGACCTCGTTCAAGGCGATCTCCACATAGTGATGGCCTTTTTCCAGGACCTCCTGCCTGATGGTCCCGTCCGGCAGGAACTTGATGAACATCATCTCCTCCGGCAGGTAGACATAGCGGCCGGAGGCGTTCTGGGTGTAGACCGGGGCGATCATGATCTCACCTCCCAGCATCAGCTGATCCTCCACCTGGAGGGCCATCCTGTCGTCGGGATAGACGAAGGCCAGGGGCTTGAAGTACAGGTCGCCATCCAGAGCCGCCTTCATGTACTCGCTGTACAGATAGGGGATCAACCGGTAGCGGACACCCAGGATATGGCGGAGATCCTCCAGGTTTTCAAATTGATAGCATTCCTGCTCCCTGGTGCCGATGGCGGCGTGGTTGCGCATCAGCGGGGTGAAGACCCCCAGCGCCAGCCAGCGCAGCAGAAGGTCCCGGGTAGTGTCCGCGCCAAAGCCCCCTAAGTCGGCCCCGATGTAGAGGAAGCCGCACATATTTAAGGAGGGCAGCATCTTCAGGTTCAAAAGGATATGGGACCACCAGGACTTATTGTCCCCGGTCCAGATCCCGCCATAGCGGTGCATGCCGATGTAGGAGGAGCGGGAGAACAGTAAGATCCGCTTGTTTGGGGCGATCTTTTCGAAAGCCTCTCCGGCGGCCCGGGTCATGTTGTAGCCATACAGGTTGTGGACCTTGTCGTGGCGGACCAGTCTGCCGTCCACCTTATGATAGAAGGAGGCATAGTCTTCAGGACGGTTCCCGATCCCTTTCAGTGCAGCCTGCAGCTGTGCCACCGTGACCTTCTCCTCCTGTGCCGCGTCCCAGTTGGCGTTAGGATCGTCATTATCGATAAAGCGCTGCATCAAGGCCTTGACCTCATCCACCCCCTCTGGCGTAAAGAAGATCGCGGGCTCGTTCATATCATTCCAGAAGCCTTCGATCCCCATATCCGTGAGGAAGCGGTAGTTGGAGCCGAACCAGGCCCGGGCATCCGGATCCAGGACATCGGTAAAGTGGGTGTAGCCCGGCCAGACTGCGGCCACGAAGGGCGTCCCGTCCTCCTTTTGGCAGAAAAAGCCCTTTTGCAGCCCTTCCTCATAGACCGGGTCCCCCGGCTCGATCTTGATCCCGGCGTCGATGATGGGGATCAGGCGGATATCCTGGTCCTTCATCTCCTGGACGAAGGCTTTAAAGTCGTCAAAGCGCTCTTTGCTCACCGTGAAGTCCTTGTACCGATCCATATAGTCGATGTCCATGTAGAGCATATCGATCGGGAGATGGTTTTTGCGATAGCCCTCTGCCACCCGGCGAAAGTCTTTTTGATCCTTGTAGCCCCAGCGGCTCTGGCCGTAGCCGAAGGCGAACTTAGGCGGGATGTAGCTCCTTCCGATGATCTGGCGGAACTGCTTGACGATGTCATAAGGAGATGGGCCGTCGATCACATACAGATAGAGATCCGGATCGTCGCAGGCGATCCTAAGGAGATCCTGGCGGGTATAGCCGATATCAAAGGTCAGCTTGCCGGGATAGTCGATGAAGAGGCCGAAGGTCCTCGGGGCATCCTGGCTAGTACGGTCGCTCTGTCCGGAGAGGATGAGGAAATTGTGCGCGCCATAGAAGGAGCGCTTATCCTCCAAGTGCTCCGGATCGTCGGTGCAGTTGCTGATGTAGCAGTAGCCTCTTTTGTTGATCCCCCGATTGGCCTCGCCTAAACCGTAGATGATATCATCCTTCTCCATCGTATAGGTGAAGGAAAAGCCCTCTTCTAAGGAGATCATCCCGAAGGGCGGGCGGCCCTGGGCGGCGGGGATCGGAGTGATGACGGCATCCGTCTCGAACGGGGTGCCAAATACGTATTTTTGGATCATAGTGTTCCCTCCTGTTAAAAGTCAGAGATGCTGCGGCCAGCCTCCGGATGCGGACGGGTGGCCGACAATGCACCAGCACCTATCCAACAACTGGCATGGGTGTGAAAAGTAACACATAACATGCTCTCTTGCTATTATGATAGCGGCTTTTTCTTGCTATTTCTTGCAGTATCTTCTATAATACATAACACGATATTGACTTTTATCATAGAGCAGGCAAAGGCAGAGAGCAGAAGGAGGATGACGGTATGCAGGCCGATAGGACCCTCCGGGAGAAGGTGGTCCACGGGACCAAGAAAAATCCGTTGGTGGTAATGCGCTTTACCACAGGACCAGGGACGCCTTATCCGGAACATTTTTTTGTAGAACGGCATTGGCATGCCAAGGTGGAAGCTATCCTGGTCCGAAAGGGGAGGCTTTCTCTGGAGCTGAACCTGGAGGAGCATGTGCTCGCGGAAGGGGATATAGGGATCTTTAACAGCGGGGAGCTGCACCAGATCGAGGGGCAGGGGCCGGATACGGTCCATGATGTCCTGCTGTTCGATCCCTATATCCTGGATTTCTCCTATCCCGATGAGTGGCAGGAGGAGAAGATCGGTCCGTTCCTGGATCATCGGCTGCGCTTGGCCGCTATCCTCCGCCCATCCGATCCAGGCTATGAGCAGGTCTATGATCCATTGGTGCGCCTGCTGGAGACGGGACTAGATCAAAAAGCGGGGTGGTATATACAGTGCAAGCTCTGTCTGCTGGAATGGTTCGCGGCCCTGGCAGAGATGGGCTATCTCTTGCCGGACCGGGAGCAGTCCGGGGCGGAGTTGCGGAAGGTGGAGCGTTATAAGACGGTGGTCTCCTATATCGAGGAGCATTATGGGGGACCGGTCACCCTGCAGCAGATGGCAGACCGGGTCCCATGCGATCGCCAGTATCTGTGCCGCTCTTTTAAAGAGGTGGCCGGGGTCACGCCGATCCAGTATCTGATCCGCTATCGGATCGAGCGGGCTTCGTTCTTGCTGGCGGATCGGTCGCGGACGATCCTGGAGGTGGCGATGGACTGCGGCTTTGAGAACGTGAGTTATTTTATCCGGAAGTTTAAAGAGATCAAGGGGTGCACGCCCAGGGAATATCGGAGATATGCCAGGACGGCTTTAAGATCGTCAAGTCCCGTCCCTGAAAACGGATAGTGCGTGGCCGCCGTATGTTATTTTCTAGTGCAAATATCGGAGATATCATGTATAATGAGCTAAGACAGCGATCATTATAGTATCTTGAGCAAGGAGACGCATACATGGATCAGGCAGGGATGACACCCTATGGTGTTTTATATATAACAGTGGCATTGCTGCTTTTGGCATGGCTGGCATTGTACGTGCTGACGGTCACGATCCGTCTGTACCGAAGGGATCAGGAGAGCAAAAGGCGCACCCATCATGAGCAGATGTTCTTTCAGGAGATATACAGGTCCGAGGAGATCATCTATATGATGCTGGGGCGGAGCGATAAAAGACTCTTATTTTTAAGCGAGAACGCAGGCCGGATCTGGAAGATCCCTACGGAGCAGATCTGGGAGGATATCCAGGCCCTGGAGAAGCTGGCGGACAGGGGATCTAGGCGGGACTTCATGGGGAAATGGGAGCGATGGGACGGAGAGGGAGAGCTGCTCCATAATTTCCTGCTCCGTAAGGAGGATGGGGAAGAGGTCTGGTATGAGCTGAGTGTGGCCTTGTCCCAGGAGAAGGATGCCTATCTGTTCCGATTTCGGGAGAACACCTATGAACAGGCGGAGATCGAACGGCTCCGGGAGGAGATCCGCCAGGCCCAGATGGATGTGCAGTATAAGACGGATTTCCTGTCCAATATGTCCCATGAGATCCGGACCCCCATGAACGGGATCCTGGGGATGCTGGCTTTAAGCCGGATGAGCGCCTCCCGGATGGATGCCCATTGTAAGGGCACCAGGGAATATGGGGCGATCGAGGAATATTTAGAGAAAGCGGAGAGCCTGTCCCAGTTCATGCTGGGGCTGATCAATGATATCCTGGATATGTCCCGCATCGAGAGCGGGAAGCTGGAGCTTGCCAGAGAGTCCTTCGACCTGTTCGACTTCGCGGAAAAGCTGCGGGCTATGTTCCAGAAGACGATCGAGGAAAAGGGTGTCGTCTTTAAGATGGAGCTTTTGGATTTTGATGTGCGCCGTGTGATCGGTGACGAGCTGCGCCTGTCCCAGGTGATCGTCAATTTCTTATCCAATGCGGTGAAGTTCACTCCGGCCGGCGGGCAGATCACCTTGACCTTCCGGCAGATGAACCGGATGGAGGGGAAGGTCCATTTCATGATCCGGGTGCGTGATACCGGCAAAGGGATCTCGCCGGAATTTTTAAAACGGATCTTCAAGCCCTTTGAGCAGGAGACGGCCACGATCGCGAAGAACTATGGCGGCAGCGGTCTGGGGATGGCGATCGCGGACAACATGGTCAAGCTGATGGAGGGACAGATCGTGGTGGACAGCGAGGTGGGAAAGGGCAGCGATTTCAATGTGTATCTGGCTCTGCCGGTGGATCAGTCCCATCCCCAGGGGATCATCGAGGATAAGATCTTCACAGAAGCAGACGCCCAGCCCAAAGAGGAGACGCCAAAGGAGTACACCATAGAAGGCATGCGGCTTTTGATGGCGGAGGACAATGAGATCAATGCAGAGATCGCCATCAGTATCCTGGAGGAGATGGGCGCCAAGGTGGAACGGGCCGAGAACGGCCGGGAGGCCGTAGAGATGTTCACGAGCCATGAGGCCGGTCATTACGATACGATCCTGATGGATATCCAGATGCCGGTGATGAACGGGTGGGAGGCCACGGCAGAGATCCGCGGCTTTGCCAGAGAGGATGCAGGGCGCATCCCGATCTATGCATTGTCTGCCGATGCATTCGTAGAGGATAAGCGCCGCTCTGTCTCGATCGGGATGAACGGGCATATCTCGAAGCCGATCGATTTTGACGAGCTGGTGCAGACGATAGGGAGGGTCAGGAGTGAAGGATAGCAAAAAAAAGCTTTTCACGTTCATACATAAACACCTGGCGGGGATCGGACTGGGGGTGGTCACGATCCCTATGGCGCTCACGGTAGTGAAAGGAGCAGCAGGGCAGACGGGGCGTTTTGATCCGGGGGAGATCGATACCTCTTTTTCTTCCGGCCTCTCAAGCCAGCCGGACCGGACTGGCTACGATCTGTCCGGAGAAGGTGAGGACAGTGAACAGGTAGAACGGCAGTCGGAACAGGACTCCGATGAAGAGGATGGGAACGGGCCAGATCTGGATGGGGCGGAGACGATGCAGGATGCGCGTATGGAGCCGATCGTCCTGCCGGACCAGGTGGCGGATATGGCAGATCCCATCGATACCGTCGATGTGACAGTGGATCCCCAAAAGGATGGGGAAGGGATCGGGGCAGGCCCAAAGGCAGAAGAGGGGCCGGCACCGGCGGCTGGCACAGATCTTCCTGGGACGGACAGAGGATGGAGAGAGGACAGGACGGACCGGGTCTCCTCTGGCGGCCATGACGGAGGCGGAGAGGACAGCTCCACAGGAGATGGCGCAGGGGGGAACGAGAACGGCGGCTCCGGGGGGGACAGCCCGGCAGACGGCGGGGGCAGCATCCCTCCGGATGAACCCTCGGGAGGCGGCAGTGAGGTGCCCCCCGGAGGCGGCGACGATCCAGATCCGGGGACAGAGGATAAAAAGTTTTCGGTCACCATCGGCGGAGAGCAGATGGGCTTTGACAGTGAGGACGACGCCCTGGCCTGGGTGGCTGACAATAAAGGGACAAACGATGCAGGACAGTATTTTGAAGGGTTCATCCGAGATGAAGCGGGGAACCTGGTCCCCAGCTATACTGATAAGGACGATTTTGGAGGGAGCTCGGACGGAGGGACAGTCTGGGATTACACGGGAAAGAGCAGCGTCTTTGTGGTGCCGGAAGGGACGCAGGCGTTGGAACTGGCGATGATCGCAGAGAATGAGCATGTGAAAACGATCGTGATCCCCAGGTCGGTGACCACGATCATCGCAAGCGCAGGGAGCAGCTTTTCAGCTCTGGAAAAATTTGTCGTGTCCGGTGAGAACAGCCGGTATTTCAGTGTGGACGGCCTGCTGTACAGCCGACAGACAGAGGGTGCAGAGCTTTGTATGGTCCCTGCGGCAAAAGACCAGATCGCCCGGTGGCCGGAGGATCTTAAGTCCATAGGTGAAAATGCGTTTTGTGATTCCAGGCTGGAAGAGGTGGTGTTCCCCGGGACCGTGACCACCCTTAAAGAGCAGGCGTTCATGGATTCCTATGTGGGCACGGTCGTCTTGCCAGGACAGGTGGGATCGATCGGAAATTTTGCTTTCGGGTTCAAGGGACCGAAAGAGGGAGAAGAGGCTCCTCTGCACAGGATCATTGTGGAAGGGGCCGTGCCATCGAAGATCTCCAGTACTACCTTTTACTGGATGGACTATAACCTGGAAAACCATCTGGGCGCTCCGACCACCGAGATCATCGTGCCGTCTTCAACAGATGACGCTGTCTATGAAGCCTATCTCACTACCTGGGGGATGGCGCTGGCAAAGCGATATGGCGGGAGCGACGCACTCAAGATCTTAAAGACAGGGGATGGGACCCAGGAGCGCTACGAGTACTATGAGGAAAACGGGAAGAGCGGGTTTAAGAAGATCGGCCAGGAGAAGCCCCCGATCATGAGCGACTCTCTGGGGACCTACCGGACAGATGCAGATGGAGATCTGATCTTGGTAAAATGCACCTCCACGGCTGCGGTGGTGGACCTTTCTGCGTCTGGGATCGTGGCGGTAGATGAGGGCGCATTTGCCGACTGCGGCGGGATGACCGTCATCAAACTGCCAGAGAGCTTAGAGACGCTGCCGGAGGATAGCTTTGGGGGGGATACCAGTCTGCGGGCGATCATCTCCTATGCTCCGGTCCCTCCGGCAGGTGAGCTTGGTGCGCCAGAGACTTGTGCGGTATTTGTAAAGCCAGAGGCTCTGGCCGCATATCAGGCTGAGTGGGGCGGACAGGTGCGAAAGCTTTTGGGCGTATCGGACAGCTACTCCGCATTATCAACGGGTGTGGTACTAGACAGCGGGAACAGCCGTCTGTTAGATGTACCCGTGACCCTTGAGAGCTTTACGCTCCCCAGTTATGTCACGGCGGTCTATGACGAGGCTTTCGCGGGAAATACCAGGCTGACCAGTATATCGATCCCAGGCCGGATCCTTAGCATGGGGGAAGGTGCTTTTGCAGGCTGTACGGCGCTCGCTTCCGCGACCTGGCAGACGGCGGCGATGGTGCCGGACCGCTGCTTTGAGGGGTGTATCAAGCTGAAGACCTTCAGCGCCTCCGGCGCCGGCCATGATATCACAAGGATCGGGGACAGAGCTTTCTATGGCTGTCGGGCCCTAGGGACGGTCTTATACTATTCCTATACATCGGGCGGCCAAAACTATTATTACTTTTATTATCTGGAGCATATAGGGGATGAAGCTTTTTATGGCTGTCCTTCTATGACGTATGCGTATCTCCACACCTCGGTGACCAGTGTGGGCGCCGGCGCGTTTGAGGGGAGCGGCCTTACACAGCTGTATTGGTATAGCGCCGCCCCGGTGCCGGACGGCTGCTTTCGTGATTGTACAGCGCTCAGCACAGTGGGCTGGGGGAGCGGGCTTGTGGCCGCGATCGGAGAACAGGCCTTTTATGGCTGTGGGAGCCTTTCCTCCCTCCTGGTCCCGGCGGCCGTGGAGACGGTCGGGGATCAGGCCTTTGGCGGCAGGGACGGCAGTGGGCTGACCCTTACCTTTGAGGCGGAGGAGCCCCCCGTCTGGAACGGGGCAGATCCTGTGGAGGATCTTGTGCTCTACGTGCCGGATTCCACGGACGATCTTGTGTATATAGCCTATCTTGAGGCGTGGAAGGACCTGCTGGGCGACCATCCGGAGGAGATCTTAAAGACAGAAGGCGGGGCAGAAGACCGTATACCCACGATCCTGGACGATCTGGCCGCAGAGCCTGTGAAGCCTTTGGATGGAGAGGAGACCGAGCTGGAGGAGTTGGAGCCAGAAGGGGTCAAAACAGAAAAGCCGGAAGAGGCCGGGGCAGGGGAGGCTGGAGCGGATAAGCCTGGAGAGCGGGGACCAGAAGAGGATGGGGCAGGAGTGGAAGAGCCGGAGCCCGGCGAGGCCGGCCCTGAGGAGCCAGTACCCGACGAGGCTGGCCCGGACGGGTCAGATCCCGATGAGACCGGCCCCAAGGAGCCAGGACCAGATGGGTCGGGGACCGGTGAGCCAGGACCAGATGGGCCGGATCTTGATGAGACCGGCCCCAAGGAGCCATATCCTGATGGGTCGGATCTTGATGAGACCAGCCCCAAGGAGCCAGATCCTGATGGGTCGGATCTTGATGAGACCAGCCCCAAGGAGCCAGATCCTGATGGGTCAGGACCCGACGAGACCGGCCCGGAGGGGGCGGTCCCGGATGAGACCACGCCGGAAGGCGCCGGCCCCCAAAAGCCGGACCTCGATGAGACCGACCCAGCGGGGCCAGAGCCTGATGAGACCGGCTCCAAAGGGCCAGAGCCTGGTGAGACCGGCTCCAAAGGGCCAGATCTTGGTGAGGCCGGCTCCAAAGGGCCAGATCTTGGTGAGGCCGGCTCCAAGGAGCCAGATCCCGGTGAGGCAAGCTCCATGGGAGCCGGGCTGGGAGCGGGTAGGGAGGTCCTTGAGGGGCTGCTGATGAGGGACCAGGATCAGAGTAGATAGAGGAGAAGTGCAGCGATGATCATTAAACAATCGGAACAGATCATGAAGGAAGTCGGCAAGGTGCTGATGGGAAAAGAAGAGGTTCTCGAAAAGGTCCTGATGGCGATCTATGCCGGCGGCCATATCCTCCTTGAGGATACGCCGGGCGTGGGCAAGACCACATTGGCGCTGGGATTTTCACGGGCGCTGGGGATGGACTATAAACGGATCCAGTTCACGCCGGATACCATGCCTTCCGATATCACCGGCTATACGATCCCGGGGCAGGATGGGGGGATCGTATACCGCCCGGGGGCGGTCAACACCAACCTGTTTTTGGGGGATGAGATCAACCGGACTTCGCCGAAGACCCAATCCGCGCTCCTGGAGGCCATGGAGGAAGGAAATGTGACGGTAGATGGTGTCACCTACCTCCTGCCCAAGCCCTTTATCTGCATCGCGACGCAGAACCCGGTAGGGATGGCTGGTACCCAGCCCCTGCCGGAGGCTCAGCTGGACCGTTTTATGATACGGCTCTCGATCGGATACCCCAGCACCGAAGACCAGATCCGCATCCTGGATGAAAAGCGGCGCCAGAACACCATGGAGGATGTCCACGGAGTGGTCACCCGGGATATGGTCCTGGAGGTCCAGAATTATCTCTCCACCATACGGATGACCCAGGCTGTGCTGCGCTATATGACCATCCTGTGCGAGCGGACCAGAGAGGACTGCGGGGTGGAGCTGGGGGTCAGCCCCCGTGGGATCATCGCCCTGTCGCGGATGGCAAGGGCAAAGGCCCTTTTGGGGGAACGTGACTATGTGGTGCCGGAGGATGTGCGGGCAGTCTTTCAGGATGTGTGCGGCCACCGTGTGATCTTGAAGCCTCAGGCCAAGATGGAGGGGCGGACGGTAGCCGACCTCCTGAACAAGATCATGGATACGACAGAGGTGCCGGAGATGCCCGGTAAACGGAACAGATGATGAAGAGATATCAGATCCTATATGTGCTGATCGTGGCGGCGGTCCTGGTCTGTGGCCTGTGGGGCGGCGGGCAGATCGCGCCGGTATTGCTGGCCCTGCTGCTGCTCCTTCCGGCGGTCTGTGCCGCAAGGCTCTATCTGACCGTCAAAGGGATATCCATTTCTCTGACCGGGCCCCATAGCTGCCGCTCCGGCCAGAAGCTGGAGCTGACGCTCAAACTGGTACATCCACATTCCCGCCCGGCCGGTAAGGTGCAGATCCACATGGTCTGCGAAAATCTGGTCTTTGGCACAGAGACAGAGAGCGCCTGCTTTTTGGAGCTGGGCAAGGGGAAGCAGCATGTATACAGCCTCTGCGCCGATACGGCGATCTGCGGAGGAAGGTCGATCCAGATCAGGGAGATGGTGTTCTGGGATCAGCTGGGCCTCTTCTCCTATCGAAAGCCCATCAAAGAGACCGTTACCTGTACAGTCCTGCCCTATGAGGCTTCGATGTATGTTTCTCTGGGAAGGCGCAGAGAACGGGAGCAGCCAGGAGACCTCTATGATGGAAAAAAGAGCGGCACAGATGTGAGCGAGATGTTCGGTCTGCGGGAATACCGGGAAGGGGACCCGCTCCAGAGCATACACTGGAAATTATCAGGGAAGATGCAGCAGCTGATCGTCCGGGAATTTGGCCGTCCGGTCAATTACCATACCCTGCTGCTGTTAGCGCCGGCCTTTTGCTATGGTGAGCTGGAGATAGCAGAGCCGCGGGTCAATGCGGTGTTTGACTTGGGCGTTTCCTTGAGCCATGCATTGCTGAGCCAGGATATCGCCCATTTTGTGGGCGGCTTTTCAGACGGCAGGTTCTACTGTATGCCGGTGGATTCCCTGCGCAGCTATGAGGAGATGCTCCTGGAGCTCATGGAACGTCCGGTGCAGAAAAATGGCGAGGAGGCTCTGCTCGCCTTTATAGACCAGCAGCTGTATCGGCAGTATACAAAGGTGGTCTATGTGGCCGGCGCGGTCAATGAGGCGGCCGCACAGAACCTGTCTGTCCTGGCAGATCTGACCATCCTGCAGGCGATGGAGAGCGGCCCGGGATACCTGACTGACAGCGAAAGCTATGGGGTGGTGGGGATCCCGGTAGAAAATATACGGAGTAAGGAGCATATCATCCCTCTTTGACCAGGACTAAAAGCCACAGGCAGAAAAGGCAGGGTGCGCGATGGGGCATGATGGCGGAAATAAAAAGATGAGAGAAAAACTGGAAGTATCCGTATTGACGGAGCCGGATGAAAAGGATCGGGTCAACTGGTCCGCGGCCCTGCTGCGGGCAGTGAGCGCCATGGGCATCGCGGCCGGGATGACCGGTCTCTTTTTGGCAGCAGGGGGCCTTTGGGAGGCAACGCTCCCTGTCCTTGCCGCTGTCCTGTCCGCCGCCCTGATGGCCGGTCTGGGGCTGGCTACAAAGGGGCAGAGCTATGGCACGCCTTTATGCGGGCTGGCGGCGGTGGTCCTGTTCTTTTCCTCTGGCTCCAGTGTGGCCAGGGGCATCTATCGGTGGACCGATCACTTTCTGGGGATCTGGGACCAGGCATTTTCTACCTTTTATGAAGGGATCGCGGTCTCTGGCTACAGGCCGGAAGATCTGCAGATGGCAGGGATAGTCTTTGCCCTGTTCAGTTCTCTGGCAGTCAGTGAGCTGATCCGGAGAAAGAGGCTGGCGCTGCTGTCCCTGGCGGTCTTTATGCCCTTATGTGTCGGCATGCTGCTCTCTATGCGGCTGCCGATATGGGCCTGTGCCTGTCTGGTAGCGGGCTGGCTGGGTGCATGGTGCAGCGTCAGCGGTCCGGCACAGGTCCGCTGGGAGACCGCTGCCTTGACAGCGGGGACGGTCGTGTTCCTGCTGTCCGTCTCCTCCTTAAGCCCCGGACCACGGTGGCAGGAGATATCCTGGCGGTCAAGGACCAGGATGGAGCAGGAGATCGAGAGGCTGCGCTTTGGCGAGGATACGCTCCCCAAAGGGGATCTGACAAAAGCAGACCGGATGCTGAACGGGACAGAAGACCGGCTGGAGGTGGAGATGGGAGAGGCGTCTGCACTCTATCTGCGGGGATTTGTGGGATCCGTCTATCGAGGGAATCGATGGGAGTATTTTACATCTGATGTCTTTAGAGGGGAGTATCGGGGGATGCTCACCTGGCTGGCACAGCAGCGGTTCTATCCAGGCGCCCAGTATGGACTCTATCAGGAACTGACCTGGCAGGAGGATGGAGAGCCGGCAGCTACCGCGGTCTCGGTCCGGAATGTGGGAGCGGACCGCCGTTATCTCTATCTCCCGGACACGGTGGCTTCTTATCCGGAGGATGGTGGCAGCTGGCAGCAGGACAGGTCTATGGGCGCCCTAGGCTGGTCTGGAAAAAAAGACTATGCCTTCACCTGCTACCCGGTCCAGGAGAATGCAGAAGCCCAGCCGCCTGGCCAATGGAACGGGCAGGACCTGTCGGATATAGAGCTGTTTGAGCAGGCGGAAGGCGTGTACCGTGCCTTCGTGTATGAAAACTATCTGGAGATCGGTGACGAGCAGAAGGCGCTGATCGATAGAGTGTTCTTTCAGCAGGACGCATTAGAAAAGGCAGAGGGGCTCTATCCGGTCACGTCCAGGATACGGGCCATATCGCGCTTGCTGGCTGGTTACGAGGAGGTCCCGGCGCGGCTCCCGGCAGGCAGGGATCTTCTGCAGTGGTTTTTAAACGAGGAGAAGAAAGGTAATGCGGTTTACTTTGCCACGGCGGCTGTGCTGGCTTACCGGGCAGCAGGGATACCGGCGCGGTATGTGGAAGGCTATGTCCTGACCAGGCAGCAGGCAGAGGAGGCAGAGGGGGACACGGTGACCCTGACCGGGAAAAACGCCCATGCCTGGGCGGAGGTCTATGTGGACGGAGCCGGCTGGAGGGCTGTGGAGGTCACACCGGGATTTTATGAGGAGACCTACCAGGCAGACGTGATCGTGGCTGTCCCCGATGAAAGTCTGGAAGGGGCAGGCGGGGAGGCGGCCAGTATCTTGACGGCAGAAGAGTACCAGCCCCTTGAGCAGGAAGAGGAGGACATGGCCACGGGGCAGACCGGCGACAGGACCAGGTGGCGGCTCTCCATATGGCTGCTGTCCCTTCTGGGAGCCTTGCTGCTTTTGGGGGACCTTTCTCTCCTTGAGCAGCTGCTCTTGGGATGGCGATACAGGAGGATGGACGAAAGGGCGAAGATGTTCTATCTGTATGGAAGGATCATGGACAGGATGGGGATGCTGTATAAAGGTTTTGACCCAGATCAGCCCCTCAAAGGATTTGGGGGCGGCGAGGGGGCAGATGGGCCGGCAGCTGTTCCTTTTGACCTGGATCTTTATGAGCGCACGGTAAAACGTATGGAAAAGATCGTATATGGACAGATGGAGCCGGCGGTCAGGGAGGTCCCTTCTACAGAGGCGCTGGCCAGGCAGCTTGAGACAGCTCTTAAGCAAAAGCGCAGGAGCCTTTGGAGGATCCGGCCCATCTGGAGAAAAGGAAGGAACGGCAGCGTGTGATCTGATCACAGATGTTAGGCTGGCTTTCGGGTATACTAAGCCATGGACTAAAAACACAGGCGGGATATCCGCCTATACCAGAAAGGTGGTATCGATATGAAAGTAGTGATCGTAGGCGGTGTGGCAGGGGGCGCTACGGCGGCGGCCCGGATCCGCAGAGTAGATGAAGAGGCAGAGATCCTGGTCTTTGAGCGGTCGGGATATATCTCTTATGCCAATTGCGGCCTGCCCTATCATATCGGCGGTACGATCGCCGATCCGGCCGCATTGACCCTGCAGACCCCGGAAAGCTTCTTCTCTCGTTTCCGGGTGACGATGAAGGTACGCCATGAGGTCACGGCCATCCATCCGGATAAGAAGACCGTCACCGTAAAAGATCTTGCCACAGGAGAGATCTTTGAGGAGAGCTACGACAAGCTCATCCTGTCTCCCGGCGCGAAGCCGACCCAGCCCAGGATACCAGGAGCAGGGGCAGACCGGGTGTTCACCCTTCGGACGGTGGAGGACACCTTCCGGATCAAAGCGTACATCGATGAACATCATCCCCGGTCGGCTGTGCTGGCAGGCGGCGGGTTCATCAGCCTGGAGCTGGCGGAAAACCTGCGTGAGCTGGGCATGGAGGTCACTATCGTCCAGAGGCCCAGACAGCTGATGAACCCCTTTGACCCGGATATGGCCGCTTTTATCCACGGCGAGATGCGGCAGAACGGCGTCAAGCTGGTCCTGGGCCGCACGGTGGAGGGCTTTGTGGAGAAAGAGCAGGGTGTGGATGTGCTGCTGAAGGAGGAGGCCCCCCTCCATGCCGACATGGTGGTGCTGGCCATCGGCGTGACCCCGGACACGGCACTGGCGAAGGCGGCGGGGCTGGCGCTGGGGATCAAGGACAGTATCGTGGTGAACGACCGGATGGAGACCTCTGTACCGGATATCTATGCCGTGGGGGATGCAATACAGGTGGAGCACTATGTCACCGGACAGGAGACACTGCTCTCCCTGGCAGGTCCTGCTAACAAGCAGGGGAGGATCGTGGCCGATAACATCTGCGGCGGGGACAGCCGCTATCCTGGCTCTCAGGGGAGCAGCATCATCAAGGTCTTTAGCATGACCGCCGCCGTCACCGGCATCAACGAGACCAACGCAAAAAAGGCGGGGCTGGACGTGGATAAGGTGATCCTATCGCCCATGGACCATGCCGGCTACTATCCTGGCGGAGAGCTGATGACCATAAAGGTGGTGTTTGAAAAAGAGACTTATCGCCTTTTGGGCGCCCAGATCGTAGGCTATGCAGGTGTAGATAAGCGGATCGACGTCCTGGCCACAGCGATCCATGCCAGGCTGAGGGCCACCCAGCTGATGGAGCTGGACCTGGCCTATGCGCCGCCTTATTCTTCCGCCAAAGACCCGGTCAATATGGCGGGCTTTATGATCGATAACATCGAAAAAGGGATCCTTAGGCAATGGTACCTGGAGGATCTGGAAAAGCTCCCCCGTGACGGGAGTGTCACCCTGCTGGATACCAGGACAGCGGGTGAGTACAGAAGGGGACATCTAGAGGGGGCCGTGAACATCCCCGTGGATGCGCTGCGGGAACGGCTGGATGAGGTGGAACGGGACAGACCGGTCTACGTGATCTGCCAGAGCGGTCTGCGCAGCTACATCGCCTGCCGGATCCTGGCCGGAAATGGCTATGAGGCCTATAACTTCGCCGGAGGCTATCGGCTCTATGACGCGGTGGCGGATGACCGCTGCCTGGTCAGATCGGCGGCCCCCTGCGGGATGGATCGATAAAGGCGGTCTTGATAAGGGAAAGGAGAGGGACATATGGACAGGATAAAAGCCGTGATCTTTGATATGGATGGCTTGATGATCGACAGTGAGCGGGTCACCTTTGAAGGTTATGTGATCGAGTGCGGGAAGCTGGGGCTTGATATGGACGAGGCGTTTTATAAGCAGACCCTGGGCCTTCCGCTGACGCGCATCTTCCAGATGTACTATGAACACTTTGGCCAGGATTTTCCCATGGAGAAGGTCCTGGAGGATGTACACCAGTATATGGCGGACCGGTTCCGAAAGGAGGGCGTGCCGATGAAGGAGGGTGTGGAGGAGCTGCTGATCTATCTCAAGGATCATGGCTATAAAACCGTCCTTGCCACCTCCAGCAACCGGGACCGGGTGGACCAGATCTTGGAGCAGACGGGGCTGACCGCCTATTTTGACAGCTCGATCTGCGGGGATGAGATCGAGAGGGGCAAGCCGGACCCGGATGTGTTCTTAAAGGCCTGCGAGAAGGCCGGGGTGAGGCCGGGGGAGGCGATCGTCCTGGAGGATTCAGAAGCGGGGATCCAGGCGGCTTTCTTGGCGGGCATCCCGGTGATCTGCGTGCCGGATATGAAATATCCGGAGGAGGGTTTTAGGGAAAAGGCCAGCCTGATCGTGGGTTCACTGACCGTGGTGACCGAACTGTTCAAGGCGGGAAAGCTCCTGTGAGCGGGAAAGGGTGAGAGATATGACGAAGATCTACCTTGTGCGCCACGCACAGCCGGACTTTAGCTGGGAGGAGGACCGGACCCGGCCTTTGACCCCGGAGGGGATGGCAGACCGGAGGATCGTCCTGGAGGCTTTGAAGGACAAGGCGGTGGACGGTTTTTACTGCAGCCCGTATAAGAGGAGTCTGGATACGATCGCCCAGGCGGCGGCCTATCTCCACAAGGAGATCGTCACCGATGAGCGCCTTAAGGAGCGGGAGAGCGGTGTGGGCGGGAACACTCATGAGATGTTCGAGAAGCGGTGGGCGGATCATGACTACCATGAGGAGGGGGGCGAGTCGATCCGCATGGTGCAGGAACGGAACATGGCGGCCTTTCGGGAGATCTTGCAGAAGGAGAAGGATAAGAGCATCGTGATCGGCACCCATGGGACGGCCTTGAGCACCATATTGAACTTCTATGACCCGACTTTTGGCTGCAAGGATTTTTTGCGCATCATCGACTGGATGCCCTATGTGATTTTGCTGGAGTTTGACGGGGAGACCTTGGTGGCAAAGACGGAGCTCTGTCATATCAAGAAAGTGTTCAAGGGAAAGGCAGGAGGCAGCGGCCGGGGGTAAGAAGGGGAGAACGCGCCTCCTGCGTCACCGCGGGAGGCCTGCTGCCGGGCGGATGAGGATCAGACGGGCGATCTGACGAGTCCTTTGGGAAAGTGTCATATATAGACAAAGATCCTTTGAAAAAATGGATGATGATACACAAAAATCATTTGTTTTTTTGCAGGCATATGCTATACTGAACCTATGATCGATGTGAGGTGATAGGCATGTATCGTACGGCTATGGAACAACTGCAGAAATGGAAAGCGAGAAAACGGCGAAAGCCGCTCATCATCCGCGGCGCCCGCCAGGTGGGGAAGACTTGGCTCATGAAGGAATTCGGGGCGAGGGGATATGGCCAGGTCGTCTATGTCAATTTTGACAACAATGAACGGATGAGAAGGCTGTTCGAAGGCAGCTTGGAGGTGGAGCGGCTGGTGACCGGCCTGGAGTTATATGCCGGCCATAAGATCGATCCGGAGGACACGCTGCTGATCTTTGACGAAGTACAGGAGGTCCCCAAGGCACTTTCCAGCCTGAAATATTTTAACGAGGACGCTCCCCAGTATCAGATCATCTGTGCCGGCAGCCTGCTTGGGGTAGCGCTGCATCAAGGGACATCGTTCCCGGTGGGCAAGGTGGAGTTTTTGGACCTTTATCCTCTGTCCTACCTTGAGTTTTTGATGGCGGTGGGAAAGGAGCGGCATGTGGAGCTGCTGAAGAAGGGCGACTACGACATGGCGACCACCTTTAAGCAAGACTATATCGACCGGTTAAAGCAGTACTACTATGTGGGCGGGATGCCGGAGGCCGTGCAGGCCTTTGTGGATGACCGTGATCTAAATGAGGTCCGTAAGATCCAGCAGAGGATCCTGGATGCTTACGCACAGGACTTTTCGAAGCATGCGCCAAATGAAGTGGTGCCGCGGATCCGGATGCTGTGGGACAGTATCCCGGCACAGCTGACCAAGGAAAATAAGAAGTTCGTCTATGGGCTGATCAAGGAAGGTGCCAGAGCGAGAGAGTATGAGCTGGCGATGCTCTGGCTCACTGACTGCGGACTTGTCCATAAGATACACCGCGTGACGGCTCCGAGCCTGCCGCTAAAGGCTTACGAGGATCTGAAGGCCTTTAAGCTGTTCCTGCTCGATGTGGGGCTATTGTCCTGTATGGTGGGCTTGCGGCAGGATGTGCTGCTGGATGGCAATGTCCTCTTCAAAGAGTTCAAGGGTGCATTGACAGAACAATATGTGCTCCAGCAGCTAAAGACGATCCATGGGCTGAACATCTATTACTGGACGGCGGAGCGCGGTATGGCGGAGGTAGATCTTGTGATCGATGATGGCCGTGATGTGATACCGGTGGAGGTCAAGGCAGAAACGAACCTCCAGGCGAAGAGCTTAAAGGTCTACCGGGAGAAGTTCCGTCCCCGGCTATCGATCCGGACATCCATGGCGGACCAAAAAAGGGAGGAGCAGCTGTGGAACCTGCCATTATGGGCCATAGGGACCCTATCAACAGGATCATAGAGGAGGGAGCATATGCGTATCTGGAAAGCGGTTTTTTCGATCTTGACGATCCTTTTTGGCGCGATCGGTCTGATGAAATGGTTACCTTTTGACCTTTCGCTGCCCGTCATGTTCTTTTTTATGGGGCTGACGATGCTGGCAAATGCAAAGGACTGTTATGATAAAGGCTCTGGACGGGACGCGGCGATCTTTAGTGGGGTCGCCGTGTTCATCTATGGGGTGACGGCGTATAACGTGCTCTCGCGGTTGATGTAGATCCTTTTGAAGTTGATCGATGCAAAAAAACGATGAAGGAGCACAACGATATGATACTCGAAACAGAACGGCTGTACCTGCGCCAGATGGATCCATCCGATCTCGGCGATCTGCGCAAGATCTTGCAGGATGAAGAGGCCATGTATGCTTACGAAGGCGCGTTCAGTGACACCGAGGTGCAGGAATGGCTGGACAGACAGCTCCTGCGTTACCGAAAATGGGGGTTCGGTCTGTGGGCGGCGGTCCTGAAAGAGACGGATGCGATGATCGGTCAATGTGGGCTCACGATGCAGCCGTGGAGAGATAAAGAAGTCCTGGAGATCGGCTATCTGTTTGAACGGTCCCACTGGCATAAAGGATACGCCACTGAAGCAGCAAAGGCTTGTAAAAGGTATGCCTTTGAGACTTTGAAAGCAGGGGAAGTCTGCTCGATCATCCGGGATACCAATATCGCTTCTCAGCGTGTAGCCATAAGGAACGGGATGGAGCGGGCGGATACCTGGACAAAGCATTATAAAGGGGTGGATATGCCGCATTTCCGCTATGTGGCGTACGCCTATCCCCATAGAGGGCGATCCGGTGCCTAATACCATAACTAGAGCCAAGGAGAGATATAAGATGGTATCATGTGATAGGATCATGAATGTGAGTGTAGCAGACCGCGATATCATATGTCAGAGTAAAGCGGAGGTCACTGAGATCATAAGATCCTGTGCCGCTTCCCTGCAAGGTGGTGAGATATGGATGAGCAGCGAGGATGGACCTTATCCATGTCTTTCGATCCTTATAAAAGGTGAGTATGCCTGTTGCCATTATTTTAAAAATGATGAGGGCGAGGTATGGCAGTCTTGCGGAGATCTTAATGAAGAGGTCGTATTCCTCGCAGATGGCGGGGAGTGGAATGCTCCAGAGTATGTGATCATATCGCTTGAAAAGGCGATCGACTGTATGGAGGGATTTTGGGATACTTTGGAGCGTCCGAAATGTGTCGAGTGGGACGCACTATGGGAGGATGGTTAAATAAGAGCCGTTTTTGTTTTGCGGGCTTTCTAGCGTATACCAGGGAAAAGCTGGTCTTAAAGGAACGAAGTGTGAAAGTCATAGGTGGGAGCAGGCATGAGAGCAAATGAGCTGTATCGTCTGATCGATCTGCAGCCGGAGATGGTCCAAAAGCTAGATGCTGTCCGTGGCAAGATCGATATGGATCAGATCGATGGATATCTGGAAAAAATGATGGATGGGAAAACAGCGGACCAGGCCTATAAGGAGCTGGATGCATCCCTGGCAGAGGACCAAGATCATCTGAAAATGTTGTATTGCCAGTTAGAATGTGCTAGGCGGGTGTTTGACCGATACCAGGAAAAACACATCCCTGAAACGGTGTATATCGATACCATAAGATGCTTTACCCGGTTTATCGACGAATGTAAAAAGAAAAACGGCAGGATCTTCTTTGACAGAGGGTGGTGGACGTACCGGCAGCTAAGCATGCGCCTGTTCCGCATCGGGGAGCTTGAGTATGAGCTTAAGGAGTACGAAGGAGAGAAGGTCATCGGGCTCCATGTGCCTTCAGACGCGGATCTGTCAAAGGAAGCCGTTGACGTTTCACTGGAGCAGGCGGGAGTCTTCTTTCGGACATACTATGGCAGCCATCCTTATAAAAAATATACCTGCGGTTCCTGGCTGCTGTCACCGGTATTAAAACCGCTGCTGTCGAAAAAGTCCAATATCTTAGCTTTTCAGGAACGGTTCCACATCATCCGGGAAGATAAAGAGAACAGAGAGTATATCGAATGGCTGTTCCAGGTCCCGGCGGATACAAAGGCTGAAGATCTGCCTGCGGGAACAGAGCTGCAGAAAAAGGTCAGGGAGCTGCTCCTAGATGGAGGGACCGTTGGCAGTGCGTTTGGGGTGATGGATGTGTATCGCTAAAAAGCTATCGACGATCAAAAGGAAGACTAAGGAGAAATGACTATGGAGAAAATGATCGCATACTGCGGGCTGGACTGTGAAAAATGTGACGCATATCTTGCAACGATCAATGACGATCAGGCGCTGCGTGAGAAAACGGCAAGATCATGGGCTGCGTTAAATGATGCCCCCATCCTGCCTGAACATATCAACTGTGAAGGCTGCCGTGTTGACGGGATCAAGACGGTATACTGTGACAGTCTTTGCCCGATCCGCCAGTGCGCGTTGAAAAAAGGCATGGCGACATGCGGCGACTGCCCGGATATGGAAGACTGTCAAACGGTCGGGACGATCATCTCGGATAACCTGGACGCGATGGAAAATTTAAAGAGATAGACGATATCCCAGAAAGGAGCTGCTATGGACACAACGGCTAAACTGCCCATCGGCATGGAGAGTTTTGAAGATATCCGCAGGAACGGTTTTTACTATGTCGATAAAACAGCCTTGATAAAAGATCTTCTGGAGGGCTGGGGGAGTATAAACCTGTTCACGCGCCCCAGAAGGTTCGGCAAATCTCTTAACATGGACATGCTGAAATACTTTTTCGGATACGGCTGTGATCCCCGGCTTTTTGACGGGCTTGCCATCAGCGCAGAGCCACAGCTTTGCGAGGAACACATGGGAAAGTACCCTGTCATCGCGGTCACTTTAAAGGATGTGAGCGGCACTGACTACAAGACGGCCCTGGGGATGCTCCGTTCCATCATCGGAAGGGAAGCCATGCGCTTTCAATTTCTGCTGGACAGCGATGTGCTGACCGCCCGGGAAAAAGCATCCTATGAAAAGCTGGTCACGATCGACCCTTCCGATCGACAATGGTTCAGCATGCCCCAGGAAGTACTGGTATCCAGCCTTTTGACCCTCTGTGAGCTCCTTCATAAGCATTATGGGCAAAAGGCGATCCTGCTGATCGACGAATATGATGTGCCATTGGATAAAGCGCAGCATTTCGGTTATCATGAAGAGATGGTGAGTTTGATCCGCAACCTGTTCAGTCAGGCGCTGCAAAGCAACCATAGCCTGGCCTTTGCCGTGCTGACAGGCTGTCTGCGGGTATCCAAGGAAAGCATCTTCACCGGGCTGAACAATATGAATGTCTTTTCGATAACCGATGCACAGTCCGACGAAAGGTTTGGTTTTACGGACAGGGAGGTCAGGGATATCACGAGATATTTTGGCTGTACCGACCGGTTTGACCTGATCAAAGAATGGTACGACGGATACCGTTTTGGCAATGCGGACGTTTACTGCCCTTGGGATGTGATCAACTATATCTATCTGCTGCGTTCAGAGCCGGATGCGCTTCCCAAGCCGTTCTGGATCAATACCAGCGGGAATGAGATCATCCGGGATTTCGTTCAAATGGCAAAGGCAGGGACCAGGAAGGAGCTGGAACGGCTGATCGACGGAGAGGCGATCCCGAAAAAGATCGATCAGGAGCTGACCTATCGAGATCTCTATACCTCCATCGACAACCTTTGGAGCATCCTTTTTACCACCGGCTACCTGACACAGCGTGGAAGTGAGGATGGTGAGACATACGATCTGGCGATACCGAACCTTGAGATCCGGAAGATCTTCATCGACCAGATCCTGGAATGGTTCCAGCGGGAAGCCCGCAGAGATACACAGATGTTGGACGCATTCTGTGCCGCATTTGCCAATGGAGACGCAGGAGCGGTGGAAAGCTATTTTAACGCCTACCTCTCCAGGACGATCAGTATCCGGGATACCAGTGTGCGCAAAAATAAGAAGGAAAATTTCTATCACGGCCTCCTCCTGGGCTTGTTGAGCCATCAGGAAGACTGGTACATCCGTTCCAATGCGGAGTCTGGAGTCGGCTACAGCGATATCTTGGTGGAGATCGAGGAAAAAGGGATCGGTATCGTGATCGAGGTAAAGTACCCGGACAGCAACAGAAGATCCTCATGTGGAGTCCTGGAAAAAGGCTGTGAGGAAGCCCTGCAGCAGATAGAAAAAAAGGGTTATGGAGAAAAGCTGCGCCAGGATGGTCTGGAGACCATCCTGCGATATGGGATCGCTTGTAATGGGAAAAAATGCAAGGTGATGATAAAAAGTTGAATGAGATCTCCCCCTTGATCGCCAGGGGATCTGCGATCTGGAGTAGATAAAGACAAAGGAAGGAGTCGTTTTATGTACAGTCCGATCTAAATACAACAAGCTAACGGATCGTATGCGCCATGAAAATGGCGTGGTTTTGTTGTGCTTAAAATTTTAGAAAGGGCTGTTCATTGATGAAGGAACAAAAGAATATCTATCTTATGTATACCCTGGCCTTTTTGCAGGGTATGGTCTTCTATGGGCCGGTCTCCACACTTTATCGCCAGGCACAGGGGCTTTCGGTGTTCCAGATCACGCTGATCGAAAGCATCTCCCTGCTCCTCAGTCTCGCGTTGGAGATCCCCTGGGGTATCATCGCCGATCGGATCGGATACAAAAGGACGATGATCTTTTGCAGTGCGCTGTTTTTTATCTCTAAGCTCGTATTTTGGATGGCAAGGGGATTTTGGTGGTTCTTACTGGAGCGGGTGCTGCTCAGTGTTGTGGTGTCCGGCATGTCCGGTGTGGATATGAGCATACTTTATCTCTCCTGCAAGGAAGGGGAGAGCCAAAAAGCGTTTAGTATCTACAATGGTTTAAGTGTGGCGGGTTTATTGATCGCATCCATGATCTTCTCGGTTTTTGTGGGAGACGATCTTAAAACAGCGGGGTCCCTCACGGTGCTCAGCTACGGCGTTGCGGCCGCTGTCCCGGTTTTCCTGATAGAGGTCAAGGAGAGAGAAACAGGGGGAGGAGAGGGAAGGGGAGAGAGAAGGGAAAAACGCATCCTCCCGTTCCTGGGCGTTAAGATCGCTTTTTTGCAGATCGTAAAAAACCGATCTCTCTTGCTGTTTTTGGTCTCCGTTGCATTTTTGACGCAAACCCATCAGACCGTCACCGTCTTCTTAGCCCAGGTCCAATATGAAAGGTGCGGGTTATCCCCATCCGCGATCGGGTATATTTACGCGGCGGTCACGTTAGCCGGTTTTCTGGGGGGCTTTTCGGATCGGTCCACGCGAAAGATCGGGATCAAAATGGCCGGTATCGTATTGCAGGTGGTGGCGATCCTATCCTGTGTGGGACTGGCATATACGGACAGTGCGGCGGTCTCTGTCTGCGGGGTCATGGCGCTGCATGTGGCGGACAGCTTGTTCCAGCCTTTGCAGATGGAGCTGCAGAACAGGCAGGTGTCAACGGAGGACCGCGCCACAGAACTAAGTATATATGCCATGATCATCGATAGTATCGGTGTGGGGACCAGTTTATTGTTTGGCGCTCTGGCGACGGTCAGTCTGAGCCTGGCATTTCTTTTGGGGATGGGGCTCTGCACAGTCGGGGCGTATCTTTTTCTCACAAGCCTTTAAGGGATCTTATCTATGAGTCGGATCACGGACAGGAGGAGATCCAAGTTTAGAGATGATCCAGGAGAGGAGATGCGATGACTATTTTGATACTTAAGACTTTCTGATGTGGGTATGCACGATATGAAGCAAAAAAGAGGGAAGCCCATATCGACCGTGTTGATGAAAGAAAGCAATATCTGCGGATGAGATCCGGTCATATCACCTATCAGATCATGGCATTTTCTTTACTCATCCTGTCGCTCATCCTCGCATGGATCAGAGCAGAAACATGGGTGATCGCGATGATATCCTTGCTTTTTGTCTTCCAATGGCTGGTCGGGGTCATCATGTTCCATTGGTTGGAAAAGAGGTTGTGACCAAAATGTGTGGAGACGAAAAGGGAGGATCTGCAATGAACACGTTGCCCTACGGTCCGGGACCTTTGTGAGGTATCAACGATGAGATATGATCAAATGATAACATTAAAAAATGGCAAGGTATGCCATTTGAGAAATGGGATGGAAAGTGACGGGCAGGCTGTATTTGATAACTTTAACCTGACCCATGGAGAGACCGACTATCTGCTTTCTTATCCAGATGAGAATTCCTTCGATGTAGTACAGGAAAGCCAATTTCTAAAAGAGAAAGCAGAAAGTGAAAATGAGATTGAGATAGTCGCTGTAGTTGATGATGCGATCGTGGGGACCGCTGGGATCGGAGCGATAGGTACAAAATACAAAACACGGCACCGCGCCAGATTTGGCATCAGTGTCGCCAAAGGATATTGGGGGCTGGGGATCGGACAGGCATTGACCGCAGCGTGTATCGAATGTGCAAGGAACGCAGGGTATATCCAGCTTGAGCTGGATGTGGTCGCTGACAATGTAAGAGCATTATCCATGTATAAAAAAGCTGGGTTTGTTGGATTTGGAAGAAATCCTAAGGGTTTTCTTTCTCGGATAGCAGGGTTTCAAGAAGTGATCTATATGAGATTGGAATTGTGAAGTGGACAGATAGCCCGTACTTAAGCAAACGGAGAGGGGTAGACTATGTTACAAAAAGAGGATGTTTTTAAAATATTGAAAAAGGCGGCGATCACGGACAGACACTTTGGACTTTTCGGTTCCGATACCCACAGATACAGATTAAAACCTGCTATTTCCAGTAGATCTGTACGTGATATCGAAGACGCATATGGCTTTACATTACCGGAAGATTATTTCGTTTTATCACCGAAATAGGTGATGGGGGGGCTTGTGTTGACTATGGCTTGATCCCCTTTTCACAATTTACGCAGGAGGCAAGTAGCCCAAGTGCGGAGCGTTTCTATGATGCTTATCGAAAAAGTCTCTCAGAGCCCTTCTGCCCTCGCAAAATGCTAGCAGATGAGGTTGGGGAGTTTGGCTTTACGAAAGAAGCTTACGAGAGATCGCCGGATGATTTTTTTGTATTAGGATCCCCAGATGATGATATCGATCTTTGTAGTACAAAAGGCTTCCTTGTTTTAGGCACACACGGCTGCCAATGGGATTATGGGATCGTTGTAACGGGGCCATTTCGGGGAAAGATCTTTGATACCGATAATGAGGGTGGTTTTTCTTTAGTAGCAGACAGCTTTGATGGATTTTATCAAAAATGGCTGGAAGGTCTCGAAGAAGATAAACTCAGGCAAAAACTTCATGAACGCAGAGAGATACAGGATAGGATGAAAAAGATCCTTGGTCGTTAGGATATGTTTTGTAGATGAGCAAGAGGAGGTTCCAGATGAAAGATTTTAATGATATCGCCAAAAATATCGCGGAAGATGCGGTACGCTATGCCAAGCAGAACAAGATCGTGCTGGATCATACAAGAGAAAGTGTCCAAAACGTGGATACGATCCTCGGAGCCTATCATGACAGCCTGGACAAGTATGATGGTGAGGAGGGGGCAAAGACCTTGTGGAATGTCGCCGTAGTGTTCGGGACCTATATCGGGGAGATGATGCTGCGTTCTGGACTGGCGGAAAAGGGGTTTGTCTGGGTAGACGACGATGGACTCCCTATACTCCGTATCCCGGACGGTAAAACCGCCGTTTCACCCATCAGTAAAGCCCACAAGCGGATCCTTAACGGTGTGGAGGACAGCATGAAAAGCTTTGTGGACGTGGCGTTCTCTATCGTGGATGGCGGATGGCCCAAAACAGGCGTGCTGCGTGTCCCCGATGTGGAAACGGCAAGCGGTGAAAAGACCGAGCGGATCATTTTTAAAGAAGCGGAGCAGTACATATCCCTTGTGGCGGAGGGAAAAGAGGATTTTGTGATCTTCAAGTCTCATGATGGATTTTTTCAGTTTTACGGACTGGGGGACCAGTTCGTCTGCGAGGCCTGGTTCGACCTGGGCGGGCGCAGGGCGTATGCACTGATCGATCCCGACTGCGCGGATACCGAGCGCGTGAGCCTTGTTACACCCTTCGGCCGATATACGCCGAGGAAGCGGGATATCATCTCGCTGGAACAGCTCAAGACAGCTGTGCATGCGTATTTTTCTACTCTTGAGAAAGCGGACTTTTTAGCAAAAGTCCCCCATGAGAAGATGGACATGTAGAAGACTCGGAGCCTATCATGATGATAGCCTGAAAACTTTGTGGGATATTTTTAACCTGACCCATGGAGAGACCGACTATCTGCTTTCGTGAAGGGAGCAAAACGTCATACATCACAGTTGAAATAGGACCATGGATCAAGGCGTGGAGGAGAAATATATGGGAACAGGGATCATTGTGTGCGGCTTAAATGGTGCTGGAAAAAGTACCTTGGGAAAAGCTCTTGCAAAGAGGCTGCATTTTCATTTTATAGATAATGAAGACTTGTATTTTCCCAAAACAGACCCTATCTACATTTATGCTGCCCCACGTACCCGTGAAGAGGTTGAAGAGCTTCTTTTCAACGAGATCAAAGCACATGGAGATTTTATCTTATCATCTGTAAAGGGTGATCATGGAGGATCGATATACCCTTTTTTTCAGTATGCTGTATTGATCGATGTTCCCAAGGATATACGGATAGCGCGGGTCAAAGATCGTTCTTTTCAGAGATTCGGAAACAGGATGTTAGCAGGAGGGGATCTATATGAGCAGGAGCAACGCTTTTTTGATCTAGTCCGATCCAGAGACGAGGATACTGTTGAAAAATGGGTACAGACCTTAAACTGTCCTATCATAAGGATCGACGGGACAAAACCCATTGAAGAAAATATCGATCTCATAATAGAACAGATCGGGAAACTCTAAACGATCCTGCAAAAGTTGATCGCTAAACGCACGGGCGATCGCGGCGGCGGTAACGATAGTGGTACTGATCCTGGCATTTGTGCTGGCGATCCGGGGATCTCTCCGGAAGTGATCTGGAACAGTGGAGGAAAGGGGCGGACATTTGATGGAGAAAAATGAAAAATGGTTACAATGGGCAGTTGAACTGCAGAGTTTAGCACAGGCAGGTTTGTTTTATTGTAAAGACAGATATGAACTTGAAAGATATGAGCGTATCAGAGAGATATCAGCAGAGATGATCAGTCATCAGTCAGAGATACCGCTTGAAAAGGTAAAGGAGCTATTTTGTAGTGATGTGGGATATCAAACACCTAAGATCGATACAAGGGCGGCTATATTTAAAGATGGAAAGATATTGCTCGTACATGAAGCAAATGGTACCTGGGCATTGCCTGGCGGTTGGGTGGACGTGGATGTTTCCGTTGGAGAAAATACGATAAAGGAAGTTAAGGAAGAAGCGGGACTGGATGTCCGGATCAAACGGATCATCGCGGTCCAAGACAGAGAAAAGCATAATCTACCTATCTATGCCTATAAGGTATGTAAGATATTTATGCAATGCGAAGTGATAGGTGGTGAGTTCATTCCCAATATTGAGACCACCGGTTTTGATTATTTTCCTATAGATGGATTACCTTGTCTTGCAGAAGAAAAAAACAACAGAGAACAGATAGAAATGTGCTTTAAGGCAATGAGATCCGAAACATGGGAAGCTTTATACGATTGATCGCCCCAGGATGGTATTCCCACTTGGGGCGATATTTTGTATGCCGAAAGACCGCAAGAATGATGAAAAAGCGCTTTTTCGACCCCGCTATAATGTAAACAGAAAGGAGTGGAAAAAGGCGACAATGGATGCTAACATTTTAGATCAAGAATGGAGTGCAGGAGCACTCCTGCGCTTCGCATTTCCCACCATCGTCATGATGATCTTTATGGGACTATACACCATCGTGGACACGATCTTTGTGGCGCAGTTTGTGGATACGGATGCGCTTTCCTCTATCAATATCGTGTGTCCCATCATCAACATCACGGTAGGGCTGGGGACGATGCTGGCAACAGGCGGAAATGCGATCATTTCCCGAAAGATGGGGGCGGGTGAGGATCAAGAGGCAAAGGAAGATCTCACTTTGCTCATACTCACAGGCGCAGTGGTCGGAGCTTTCATCCTTTTAGGCGGGATGATCTGGATCGATAAGATCGTGCATGCTCTTGGGGCCAGCGAACGGCTCGTTCCCTATTGCAAAGATTATCTGATGGTACTGTTCCTGTTCATCCCGGCCAATATCCTGCAGACGCTGTTTTCAAACCTGTTTGTGACGGCTGGAAGGCCGGGTCTCGGTTTTGGGCTGTCTGTCCTGGCAGGCGTGGCAAATATCATATTGGACTACCTTTTCATCGTCCCCTGCGGCCTGGGCATCCGGGGTGCTGCTCTGGGGACAGGCTTCGGTTATCTGATCCCCACGGCTGCCGGGCTGGCCTATTTTGCCCGGAGTAAAGGAACGCTGTCGTTCACAAGGCCAAGATTGAAATGGGCCGTGATCGGGGAAAGCTGTTTTAATGGCTCCTCCGAAATGGTGGGCCAGCTGGCAACAGCCGTGACCACATTCCTGTTCAACCGCACCATGATGGACCTGCTGGGGGAAAATGGTGTCGCGGCGATCACCATTATCATCTATTCTCAATTCCTGCTGAACACGCTGTATATCGGCTACTCGATGG
This sequence comes from uncultured Lachnospiraceae bacterium, assembly GCA_910585635.1. Lineage (GTDB taxonomy): Bacteria > Bacillota > Clostridia > Lachnospirales > Lachnospiraceae > Caccovicinus. Next base: position 44,961 of record CAJUFE010000038.1, read on the forward strand.
GAGTAGCGCCCATTATCGGGTTTAATTATGGAAACGGAAATGATCTCCAGCAGAAGCGGGTCTTTTCCATCAGTATGCGGTTTATCGGGGCGGCATCGATACTGATATTTGCGGTCTCCAGGTCCGGCGGCTCTTATATCGTGCGGCTGTTTGCGGATGAGGCATCAGAAGTTTATCAGATCGCGGCGGATGGCTTTACGATCTTTTCGTACAGTTTTCTATCCTGCGGTCTGAACAATTTTACCTCCGCCATGTTCACCGCATTGTCGAACGGGAAGATATCCGCACTCCTTTCGTTCCTGCGGACCTTTGGCCTGCTGGCGGCCGGCATCCTGTTACTGCCCCGTATTTGGGGGATAACGGGGGTATGGCTGGCTGTACCAGCTGCAGAAGGGATCATGTTCTTTGTATCGTCGGCCTGTCTTTTCCACTATCGAAAACAGTATTCCTATTAACGATCCATCTAAAAAAACAGATCGAAGATCTTTCAGAGATCCTATTCCATTTAGCAAGTTAAAGCTGTATAATAAAGCCAGCGGCAGATCGGGACCTGAACATGAGTTAGTTTTTATTTAGAAAGGATCTACTATGAACGATTATCAAACGATCAATTCGAAAGTTATTGATTCTTGGTGTAAAGAGGGATGGATCTGGGGACAGCCGATCTCTCATGAAACGTATGTTGGAGCAGCAAAAGGGAAATGGGATGTGGTTTTGACGCCAACGAGGCCTGTACCTCATGAATGGTTTGGAGATCTGAAGGGTAAAAAGGTGTTTGGCCTGGCTTCAGGCGGCGGTCAGCAGATGCCTGTTTTCGCGGCATTGGGCGCAGAATGTACAGTACTGGATCATTCTAAGGAACAATGTGAAAGCGAACGTAAGGTAGCTGATAGAGAAGGATATCCTATTAAGGTCATCCAAGGCGATATGACAAAACCATTGCCATTTGAAGATGAAACCTTTGACATGATCTTTCATCCAGTTTCTAATTGTTATGTAGAAGAAGTTGGACCGATCTTTAAGGAATGTTATCGCATTTTGAAAAAGGGCGGCGTATTGATCGGTGGCTTTGATATAGGCATCAATTATCTTTTTGATGAAACAGAGACCACGATCACATACGCGCTTCCATATAACCCATTGAAAGATAAGGAACTGTATGAGATCTCCATGAAAAACAATGATGGCATACAATTCTCTCATACATTGGAAGAACAGATCGGCGGTCAGTTGAAGGCCGGGTTCAGATTGACGGATCTATATGAGGATACAAATGGTGAGGGGAATCTACATGAGCATAACGTACCGTGCTTTATTGCGACCAGAGCAGTAAAAGATCTAAATTAAAGCAGAGGAGGATAAAATGCCATACACATTTCGATCAGTGAAAGACACGGAAAAATCAACAGACAGCAGTAAACTATATAATTTTATTGAAGACTTTGTAAATTATGAAGATCAGTTTTCTCTTATATGCGGTAAGATCAAAGCGTTATTTGGTCAACCGATCTACGAGACAGAAAATTTGGAAAATCTTTTTTTATACTGTATTTTAGCGACATCGGATGAAGGAGAAGAGATCTACCTAGACATTTACTGTGCAGGCTCAGGTCCCGCAGTTGGCGGTATGCAGGATGAAAGATCCAGAAAAGCGGCAAAGGCTTTAGTAGATCATGTCTGGCAGGCCGAACCGGTTAACTACACATGTAAAGCTTACTATTTAGACGGACCTACTGTTCTTGGGTTCGGGATCGAAAATGGCTCTCCTTATTATAACGAAACGGAGTTAAGACTTTCGGAAAAAGAATTT
>CAJUFE010000039.1 GCA_910585635.1 uncultured Lachnospiraceae bacterium
ATCGGCAGGCTTTTGCTTGCGGAGAGGGAGGGAGCGCTTGTAGGCGTCTGGATGGAAGGCCAGAAATATTTTCTTGGTTCCTTTAAAGAGGAAAGAGAAGAAAAGACGGATTCTGGTATTTTGAATAAAACAAAAGAATGGCTGGACCGTTACTTTAAAGGCGAAAGGCCGGCAATCCAGGAATTGCCGCTTATGCCTGCAGGAAGCGATTTCCGTAAAGAAGTATGGAAGATCCTCTGTGAGATCCCCTATGGCCAGGTGATGACCTATGGTGAAATATCAGGAAAGATCGCGGAGAGCCGCGGTCTTAACAGAATGTCGGCCCAGGCGGTAGGCGGAGCGGTAGGCCACAATCCTATTTCTATTATTATTCCCTGTCATCGTGTGGTGGGCACAAATGGCAGTCTGACCGGATATGCAGGCGGCCTGCAAAGGAAGATCAAGCTACTTAAGCTGGAAGGTGTGGACATGGATCATTTATTTATCCCCACAAAGGGGACGGCGCTTTAAGGAGGCGTAAGGAGTTATGCTGATCAATATCAGTGGGCGTACCGATATTGTAAACCATTATTCGGACTGGATGTTTAAGCGTTTTGAAGAAGGCTATGTGTTTTCAAGAAATTCCCTGTTCCCGAATTCTGTAAGGCGATATGGATCGACACCTGATAAAGTAGACTGTGTTATATTTGGTTCTAAAAATTTTGCACCAGTACTGGAGCGTATTCACGAGATCACAGAAAAATTTCATACATACTTTTACTATACGATCACAGCTTATGGAAAGGATGTGGAACCAGGGGTACCGGATATTGATATAAGTATGGAAACCTTTTTGAAGCTTTCTCAAATTGTAGGCCGTCAGCGTGTGGCATGGCGGTATGATCCGATCCTGCTGACAAAAAAATATACTATAGAAACCCACTTCAAAACCTTTGAACGGATTTCCGAATGTCTGGCAGGACAGTTTGACCGGTGTATTTTCAGCTTTGTGGAGATGTATAAAAAGCATGAGGTGGATTTTCCGGAGCTGATCCCTCTTACGGAAACAGAGAAGGATGTGCTTGCCAAAGGGATCGGGAAGATCGCGGCAAAATATGGATTTATCCTGCAGACCTGCGGCCCGGAAGAAAACTATGCAAAATATGGGATCGATACATCCGGCTGCGTAACCCTGGATATTTTGGGACAGGCAAATGATCTGAAATTCCGGGAGTTAAAGCATAAAGGATCCCGCAAAGGTTGTCATTGCATGGAAAGCCGGGATATGGGTGCGCCAAACAGTTGTCCCAATGGCTGTAAATATTGTTACGCCAATAAGAACGCGGAGCTTCCCAGAGAGAATTTCAAGCTGCATGACCCGGATTCTCCGCTTTTGCTTGGACATTTAAAAGAGACGGACCGCCTGGAACCGGGATTGCAGAAATCCTTTTTGGCCAAGGAGTGAGGAATAGGATATGCATGATATATGGGATCCGTGGCATGGATGTGTGAAATGTGAAAAGAATGATCAAAGAGGAAATAAGACTATGGAATGGGAAGATGGGAAAGTGAGATGCCAATGGGCAGATCCTAAAAATGAAAAATATCTCCGGTATCATGATGAAGAATGGGGCGTGCCTGTCTATGACGATCACAAACTGTTTGAAATGCTGGTGTTGGAATCCTTTCAGGCAGGCTTATCATGGGAATGTGTATTGAACAAACAGGAGGCTTTCCGTCTGGCGTTTGATGGATTTGATCTGGAAAAGGTCTGTGCTTATGGGGAGGAAAAGATAGAGGAGCTATACGAAAATAAGAAAATTATCAGAAATCGTTTAAAGATCAGGGCAGCGGTAAACAATGCTCGGATCTTTCGGGAAATACAAAAGGAATATGGCAGCTTTTCCACATATCTGTGGCACTGGACGGAAAATAAAGTGATCTATGAAAATGATGTGGTGAGCTCGCCGCTTTCGGATCGTGTATCAAAGGATCTTAAGAAACGCGGCATGAAATTTGTAGGAACCGTTATCATCTATTCCTATATGCAGGCTGTGGGTGTGATCTATTCCCATGAGAAAGGGTGTTTTTTGGAACATGGCAAGGGGGTTACGGAGGTAAACAATGAGCAATAAGAAAAATGGGGATCATTTGATAACCCGCCGCCAGATGTTGGGCTATTGCTTGGCAGGTGTGACAGGACTTGCATTGTGGCAGCTGAGAAGATATTCCAATTTCATGCCGGATGAAAGTGATGAAAGCGCGCCGGACAGTTTCAATGGAAATGAGGCAGATACAGATAATTTGACGGAACAGTTTACGAGCGAGCTGATAAAACAGGGGGCAGATCTGGTCGGTATAGGGGATTTGACAGAGATAGCGGAAAACGACAGAAATAAGCTGCCGGTGGGTATCTGTCTGGCGGTGAAATTTCCAAAAGACGTTGTAAGCGGAATTGTGGATTTTTACAAGTTAAGGTTTGTTCGCAATGCCCCCTTTATTTCTCTAAATACAGAGCCCTGTATTCCCGCGGTGAGTATCCGGTTTTCTCACGAAAACACTTCCCGAAGTGGCTGATCTGACGGAATCCTACATTAGACGCAATATCACCGATCGGCATATTGGTTGATCTTAGCAGTATGGCAGCTTGGGAAAGCCGATATTCCGTGATGTATTTATACGGAGTTGTCTGCATACTGGTTTTGAAACAGCGCAGGCATTCGGACTTACTGACATTCCCGCTTTTTGACAACTGTTCCAGAGAGATCTCTTCTCCATAATTTTTTTCAATATATCCCAGAAAAGCCTGCATTCTCACACTTACAGGATCAAGGATCTTTTCTGGAGAAAGAAAAATATGTTTCTGAAAGTGAAGCCATAAAGAAGACAGCTGAACCAATACCTCATATACATAAAATTCCGTTTTGTTTTTTTCAAAGGCAATAAGCTTTCCCAGGGCATGAATGACATCATCACACCAGTTCGTGCCGGGGATCAAATGATAAAGAGACAGACCGGGGTTGTTTATGATATCCTCAACAAGAGTTTCAGCCGGGCTTTTAAAATAGAATTTCAAAAAATAGTCGGGAAAGATAAAGCTGTTATAGTGACAAGGGCCTTTTGGGGTGATAAGGTGGATGACATTCCTGTTGATAAAAACAGCTTCACCAGCCTGGAGAACAAGCTCCATATCAAAGGTTTTGATCTCGATGCTGCCGCTTAAAAGAAGGACAAACTGCAGATCTTTATGCCAATGCATGACACGGAACCCAGGATTGAGAGGATAGCTTCTGTCATTAATTACGTCCAGGACAAGATAGGGAAAATCTGTATCCGCGTTCAGGTTTACAGAGTTGATAAAATCGGTACTTTCATTCATGTTTGCAATATCCTTTTTGATTTTGGAGATATAATGATAATTTTTGGCTATTTTTTGATATTTAATCTTTTATATCAGTGATATGATCATAAATGATTTTTTGGGAAATGTCAAGATGAAAGGATGTGTCTATTTATGAAAGTATGTTCAACGTACTATGACAATGTACCAGATCTGGAGAGAGGAAAATACACTTTGGTACGTGTTTCCTGTGCCGAACCGCCTGCATGGTTTATGGAAAGCTATGATCATGTAGACTTATCAGGAACATTCGGGCCAACTCCTCAGATGCTGGTAGAATGTCACCCCACCAAAGACTGGGAAACCTTTGTTCCCCGCTATGAAAAGCGCCCGTTGCTCCTGATCTGCTATGAGGCACCGCCGGAAAATTGTCACCGCCATCTGATCGGAGGATTTTTAGGGATAGATGTGCAGGAAGTCTGACCAGGAGAAAACAGCAGTTTCGCTGGGGTACAAGATGAAATATACAAAATATCACATGGACCAGGAGGGTTAAAAGTGGCAAATGTAATCGTATTATTTGAAGTGAAACCAACCAAAGAAGGAATGCAGAGATACCTGGATCTGGCGGCAATGTTAAAGCCTATGCTGTCTGGGTTTGAGGGATTTATCCGCGCGGAGCGGTTTCGCAGCCTGAATGAAGAGGGAAAGCTGTTATCCATGAATGTATGGACGGATGAAGGGGCCGTGGAGCGGTGGCGTAATGTGATGGAACACAGGATGAGTCAGAAAGAAGGGCGGGAAAAGCTGTTCGGATCCTATAAGATCACGGTATGTACCGCTGTGCGGGAATATTCGGACATAGAGCGGGAGCAGGCGCCCGAAGATTCCAACGCATATTTTGGGAAAAGAAATTGATCCATGGCAGACCTTCTGGCGCGTTATGGCGGCTGTGTTTGCTGCCTATGTGCTCCGGTCGGTATTTACCTATGTGATCTGGTACTGGGGGCATAATTTTGGGATCCTTGTGGAGACCGATATCCGGCGGGATCTGTTCCGCCATATGCAGAAGCTGAGCTTTGATCATTTTGATGATCACCGGGTGGGCCAGCTTATGAGCCGCCTTACGGCAGAGCTGTTTGACATTACGGATATTCGTTGTCACCGCTTTTGTTCTCCGGCCATGCCGCGCCGGGGCAGTATTATGTTTTCGGAGGGAAAATATTTTCGGGAGAATAACAAATGGATCATGATCTTACTACCATGCCTGACCGCAGAGGGAAAGACTCCATAGCGGCTGACATGGATAAAAATGATTTTTGGACCATCCCCAAAGGGGTGACAAAGCCTGGCTTTGACCAGGTTCCTATGTGGATCGCGGATATGAATTTTCCAACCTGTCCCACGGTAATGGAAGCCCTTGAGGAACGGATGAAACATCCGATCTTCGGATATTTCGTTCCTTCGGAGGAATATTACCATGCCATTATCCGCTGGCATAAAGAAAGCTTTGGGACAGACGATCTAAGCAGTGAGTGTATTGGTTATGAAAACGGAGTGCTGGGAGGAGTTACAAGCGCTTTGTATGTCCTTTGCGGCACTGGAGAGCCGGTACTGGTCCATTCGCCGACCTACAGCGGGTTTACGACACAGCTTAAGCGCAACGGGTTTCGGATCATTCTCAGTCCTCTGAAAATGGACAGGGACGGCATCTGGCGTATGGATTTTAAGGATATGGAGGAGAAGATCAAGGAGTACCATATCCATACCGCCTTATTTTGCTCGCCCCACAATCCCAGCGGCCGGGCCTGGGAGCGGTGGGAGCTTGAACAGGCTATGGAAATCTTCCGGGCCAATGACGTCTATGTGATCTCAGACGAAATATGGGCGGATCTTACTTTGTTCGGACATAAGCATATCCCTACACAGTCTGTATCAGAAGATGCCAGAGACAGGACGGTGGCGCTGTATTCTCCTTCCAAAACCTTTAATCTTGCCGGACTGGTCGGCAGCTATCACATTATTTATGATCCGCGGCTGAGGGACAGGATACGGAGATATTCCTCTTTATGCCATTACAATGACATGAATGTCCTTTCCATGCGGGCGCTTATGGGGGCTTATCAGCCGGCAAGCAGGCCATGGCTTGCCCGGTTGAAGCAGGAGTTGGAGAGAAATGTGATATATGCCTGTGACTTTATCGAAACCAGATTTCCTGGGATCAGGGTCTACCGCCCACAGGGAACGTTCGTCCTGTTGCTGGACTGTGAAGACTGGTGCAAAAACCACAAAAGGACCATAGATGAGATCCTGGAAAACGGTGTTGGAGTCGGTGTGATCTGGCGGGAAGGAGCAGTGTTCCATGTGCCTTGCGGCATACGGATGAACCTCGCTTTGCCCCATGAGAAGCTCGTGGAAGTTTTTTCAAGATTACATCAATATGTGTTTCGATGATGACATTGGCAGGGTACCGAGTGAGGAGAGATCTGTTATCATTGGAGTCAAAAGGGTCATATCCATCAAGGGTGGATGAGGCCCTTTTTTATTTCATACCTTTTCGCGCAAGAGCGCGCCCGCCCGAAGGGCATGTATTAAGGTATGCCCCAAAGGGTATAGGAAATTGCGTCCTATGAAACAAAAACCCTCCGGGGGATGCGCACTACGCGCATAAGGAAAATGGTTGCTGTCGCAACCACGCTTCGGCGCGAGAGTCCGGCGGACCGGACTCTTTGTTCAAACGCTGCCAGATGTATGGGATAAAAGGATGTTGGAGATATCGTGATAAAAATTGAATGTTTTTCGATATTAATTTATTAAATACTATGATATTATGACAGTAACAAAACATCAGGAGGTTCCATATGAAAACAAAACAGATTGATTTTTCTAATGGTAAGGTATTTGAAAATATTATGCTTGCGGCAGGTCCCATGCTGGTGGCCCAGGTCTTAAATCTGATGTACAATATTGTAGACAGGATCTATATCGGAAAGATACCAGGGGAAGGAGTTCTGGCCCTGGGAGGGATCGGTCTGTGTTTCCCCATTATTTCCCTGATCACGGCATTTACCAACCTCTATGGTTCCGGCGGAGCGCCTTTGTGCTCCATAGAGCGTGGCAAGGGAAACAGGGAGGAAGCGGAAAAGATCATGAATACTTCCTTTTATCTGCTGATCGTTACGGGAGTGATATTGACGGGAGTTGGCATGGTTCTTGGCAGACCCCTTCTCTATCTGTTTGGAGCCTCCGACTCTACCATCCGTTTCGCGCTGCCCTATATGAGGATCTATCTTTTGGGGACTGTGTTTTCCATGATCTCCCTGGGGATGAATCCGTTTATCAACGCTCAGGGCTTTGCCAGCACCGGCATGACCACTGTATTTTTGGGAGCCGCCGTGAACATCATCCTGGATCCGGTTTTTATCTTTCTTCTCGGTATGGGGGTAGAAGGGGCGGCGTTTGCCACCATCTGTTCTCAGTTCCTTTCAGCGGTTTTTGTCATAAGATTCCTTACAGGTAAGAGAGCCGAATTAAAGCTAAAACCCTTTGGCAAGATCGGTCTGAAGGCAGGAAGGATCATGGACATCATAAGCTTGGGAGCCGCCAGCTTCGCCATGCAGTGTACCAACAGCCTGGTCCAGATCGCCAGCAACAGCATGCTCAGTACTTTTGGCGGGGATATGTACATTTCCATCATGGCCATTATCAACTCAGTCCGTCAGATCCTGGACACTCCGGTTTTGGCTATTACCGATGGATCTTCTCCCATTTTAAGCTACAATTATGGAGCCGGCAACTACAAAGGAGTGAAAAAAGCGGTAAAGCTGGTGGTAGCGTTTTCTCTTACTTATACCATCCTTGTCTGGGCGATCGTACTGGTGATCCCATCTGCGTTTATCCGTATTTTTAACAGCGACAGCACACTGATAACGGCAGCGGTCCCAGCACTCCATACCTACTTTTTTGCTTATATTTTTCAGGCTTTGATGTACAGCGGCCAGGCAGTGTTTAAGTCACTGAATAAAAAGAAGCAGGCTATCTTCTTTTCCCTTCTCAGAAAGGTGATCATTGTGGTGCCTTTGACTTATCTGCTTCCACATGTGGGAAACCTGGGGGTGCTGGGAGTGTTCGCTGCGGAGCCGGTTTCCAATGTATTAGGCGGCGGGGCTTGTTTTGTAACGATGTTGTTTATGATGCGCAGATATGGGAGAGAAACGGAAATTTTCCACGTGGCTAATGGAGATGCATGTTGTTAGATCTCGCTGGGGTTTTATGGGAAAACTGATCAGCTTCTGTTTTTATGTGCGGACAATGGGCCGATCAGGAGTGCCAGCGCTCGATCGGGTGGATGCCGCCGGGATAGAAAAGACCCAGGAAGAGACGACCGCAGACACGGCCCCAGCCGCCCAGAGCGCTGAGGACGGAGGGTAGCAGGGCGGAAAGACATTGGTGGTCTACTTTTCTGCCAGCGGACATACGGAAGCGGTGGCGAACGCGATCGCGGACGCGGTGGGAGCGGACCGGTCCGTCTTAGAGCCGGTGGAGCCATACACCCCTGATGACCTGGACTATAACGATGAGGACAGCCGGGTGAGCAAGGAGCACGCGGACGAGGCGCAGAGGAAGGTAGAGCTGGTATCGGTGACGGTGGAGGACTGGGAGTCCTATGAGACCGTGTTCATCGGCTACCCCATCTGGTGGGGGATCGCCGCATGGCCGGTGGACAGCTTTGTGGAAGAGAACGACTTTACCGGAAAAACGGTGATCCCCTTCTGCACCTCCGCCAGCTCCGGTCTTGGAAAGAGCGGAGAACTGCTGGCAGAAAAGGCAGGGACCGGAGACTGGCAGGAAGGGATCCGCTTTAGCTCCGGTGTATCGGAGGAGGATGTCAAAAGCTGGGTGTCGGGGCTTGGACTGGGAGAGTGAACATAGACCGCTTTAGAGGATAGGTGTGAAAAGCGTGGGTTTAACAAAGGGCTGTCGCAAAATGACTGCTCTATACAGGATATGGCGTTCTGACCCAATCGGTCACAGCCACAGTCCATGTATGAGCGGCATCTTGCAACAGCCCTTTGTATGCATTTATGCATTGATGTATGCTATGCATGTGAGCGGCTATGGGCCGCAGATATCCACCGTATAGGCCTTACAGACAGCTGATACTCAGTCCGCCTTCCCGGCCTTCCCGGCCTCCGCCATCTTCATGGCCCGGACCTTTAAGGGCAGGCCGAACAGGGTGATGAAGCCGCTGGCGTCGTGATGGTCGTACAGGTCCCCGGTGGTGAAGGAAGCCAGGGATCCATCGTACAGGGAGTAGGGGGAAGTGGTCCCGGCCTTGATGATGTTGCCCTTATACAGCTTGAACTTGACCTCACCGGTCACATACTCCTGGGTCACCTCCACAAATGCCTGCACGGCTTCCCGCAGGGGGGTGAACCATTTCCCCTCATATACGATCTGGGCCAGCTTATTGCCCATGTCTTTCTTCACTTCCATGGTGGCCCGGTCTAAGACCAGCTCCTCTAGCTGCTGGTGAGCCTCCATCAGGATGGTGCCGCCTGGCGTCTCATATATGCCGCGGGACTTCATCCCTACCACCCGGTTCTCCACGATATCCACGATCCCGATGCCGTGCTTTCCGCCCAGCGCATTTAACTTGCGGATGATATCAGAGACCTTCATAGCCTCTCCATTGATACTGACCGGGACCCCTTTTTCGAAGGTCATGGTCACATACTCGCCCTCCTCCGGGGCTTCCTCCGGGGTCACGCCCAGCACCAGCATGTGCTTGAAGTTGGGCTCATTAGCCGGATCCTCCAGCTCCAGGCCCTCATGGCTGATGTGCCATAAGTTCCGGTCCCGGCTGTAGCTGCTGTCCGCGGAAAATGGAAGATCGATCCCCTTCTCCTTACAGTAGGCCATCTCGTCCTCACGGGACTGGAAAGCCCAGATATCGGTCATACGCCATGGCGCGATGATCTTTAAGTCCGGAGCCAGAGCCTTGATGCCCAGCTCAAAGCGGATCTGGTCGTTCCCCTTGCCGGTGGCGCCGTGGCAGATCGCGCTGGCCCCTTCCTTCCGGGCCACCTCCACCAGCCGCTTGGCGATCGCCGGACGTGCCATAGAGGTACCCAGCAGATATTTGTTCTCATAAACGGCCCCTGCCTTAACGCAGGGCATGATGTACTCCTCACAGAACTCGTCGGTCAGGTCCTCGATATAAAGCTTAGAAGCGCCGGAAGCCTTGGCCCGCTCCTCCAATCCGTCCAGCTCACTGCCCTGGCCGCAGTCGATACAGCAGCAGATCACTTCATAGTCAAAATGCTCCTTTAACCAAGGGATGATGGCGGTGGTATCCAGGCCGCCGGAATAGGCTAATACTACTTTCTCTTTCATCTCGATATCTCCTCCTAGTATGCACGGGTCTTGATCAGTTTTTGGTTTTTTAATAGACGCTCATAAATATACAACAGAAATGAAGAAAATGCAAGAGGAAAATGCGAAAACTGGATAAATATACAATAGGAGAGGGAGATATGCCGCAAGGGACCCTTTGCGGCATATCTATATGGCAGAATACCCTGGCTAGAACATATCCATGCATATAAACACAGCAAATGCCGAAATATCTTGCATAATATGCAATTAGAGTGTATAATTATGATCGCACTGCAAAAAAAGCAAATATCACTTTTCATTTTCCCAAAAGTGATTATAATTAAAATAGGTTTTTGTGCCATTTTGCGTCTGTCTATAGAGGACGCCCAGGAAAGGAAGGATGGAGAGTATGATCAAAGTAGGGATCGTGGGAGCGACGGGCTATGCGGGCGGGGAGCTGGCCAGGCTGTTGCTGCAGAGAGAGGATATAGAGATTCGTTGGTTTGGTTCAAAGAGCTATGTGGATCAGGCGTACACGTCTCTCTACCAGAACATGTATCAGATGGTCGATGCTGTGTGCAAGAGTGATGACATGGAGCAGATCGCAGAAGAGGTGGATGTGATCTTTACCGCCACGCCCCAAGGGCTGTGTGCGTCCCTGCTGGATGAGGAGATCTTATCCAAGGTAAAGGTGATCGATCTGAGCGCGGATTTCCGGATCAAGGATGTGGCGGTCTATGAGGAGTGGTATAAGCTCCGCCACGGAGCGCCCCAGTTCATTAAAGAGGCGGTCTATGGGCTGCCGGAGATCAACCGGGAGAAGATCCGGGAGGCCAGATTGATCGCGAACCCAGGGTGTTACCCCACCTGCTCCTTTCTGACAGTCTATCCTTTGGTAAAGGAAGGGCTGATCGATCCCTCCACCTTGATCATTGACGCGAAGTCCGGGACCTCCGGCGCGGGCCGGGGGGCCAAGGTGGCGAACCTGTACTGTGAGGTGAACGAGAGCATCAAGGCCTATGGGGTAGCCGGACACCGACACACGCCGGAGATCGAGGAGCAGCTGTCCCTGGCGGCAGGGGAGCCTGTGACGATCAGTTTTACGCCCCATCTGGTGCCCATGGACAGGGGGATCTTGATCACGGCCTATGCGTCCCTGGCGAAGGCGGTCTCCTATGAAGAGGTGAAGGCTGTTTACGACCGGTATTATGAGAAAGAGCGGTTTGTCCGGGTCCTGCAAAAGGATGTGTGCCCGGAGACCCGGTGGGTGAAGGGGAGCAACTTTGTGGATGTGAACGTTAAACTAGATCCCCGGACCGGACGGATCATCATGATGGGCGCTATGGACAATATGGTCAAAGGAGCCGCCGGCCAGGCGATCCAGAACATGAACCTGCTGTTCGGCCTGCCGGAGGACAAGGGGTTAAAGCTGGTGCCTATGTTCCCCTGACCGGACAGATGGCAGGATGGCGCTGAGCGGTCTGCGGGTACAGGAGGAGCTGTGAGATGTGGGCCGTACGGCGCTGCGTACCAGTAGATAAAAAGGCGAGATGAGGGGAGCATATGGCAGGTACATTTAGCATCATCATCCGGGAGATGACACCGGAGGATTACGACGGGGTCTTCGATCTCTGGATGAGCATCAAAGGCTTTGGGATCCGCTCCGTGGATGATTCCAGGGAAGGGGTGGAGCGGTTCTTAAAAAGGAACCCCACCACCAGCATGGTGGCCCTGCAGAACGGGCAGATCATCGGCGCGATCTTGTGCGGCCACGACGGCCGGACCGGCTATTTCTATCATGTGTGTGTATCGGAAAGATACCGGAAGCACGGGATCGGCTATAAGCTGGCCGCCGCCTGTATGACTGCTTTAAAAAAGGAAGGCATCAGCAAGATCAGCCTGATCGCCTTTAAGTCGAACCAGGTGGGCAATGCTTTCTGGCAGGGACTGGGCTGGAACAGCCGGGATGACGTGAATTTCTATGATATCGTGCTGAACGAGGAGAACATCACCCGGTTCAATCGGTGAGAGTGGGGAGCCAGACGGTATCCGCCGCTGTCATGGAAGAGGATATAGAGAGGAAGATATCTGCGGCAAGAGGAGAAATGGGAAAAAGATGCGGTGGAACGTGTGTATAGAATGGAGGAAAAGATGGAGAGGATAGAAGGCGGCGTGACAGCCGCGAAAGGTTTCCAGGCCGCGTCCTGCGCGGCCCAGATCAAATATAAGGACAGGCCGGATATGGCCATGATCTACAGCCAGGTCCCCTGTAAGTCGGCGGGGACCTTCACCACCAACCTGGTGAAGGCGGCTCCGGTGAAATGGGACCGGGAGCAGGTGGACAGCGGAAAGGACGCCCAGGCCGTGGTGGTGAACGCCGGTATAGCGAACGCCTGCACTGGCAAGGAGGGGTTTAGCTATTGCCGTCAGACCGCCGAAGCCGCCTGCCGGGCCTTAGATATCCCGGAGGGCTCCGTGCTGGTGGCCTCCACCGGGGTCATCGGGATGCAGCTGCCCATCCAGAAGATCGTGGCAGGGATCGGGAAGATGGCGGCATCGCTGGAGGACACCCTGGAGGCGGGAGAGGCAGCCTCCAGAGCGATCATGACCACGGACACGAAAAATAAGCAGGCGGCCGTCCAGTTCACGGTGGGAGGAAAGACCGTGACCATCGGCGGTATGTGCAAGGGCTCCGGCATGATCCACCCCAACATGTGTACCATGCTGAGCTTCGTGACCACAGACGCGGCGATCAGCAAGGAGCTTTTGCAGGAGGCCCTGCGGGAGGATGTGGAGGACACCTACAATATGATCTCTGTGGACGGGGATACCTCCACCAATGATACCGTGCTCCTTTTGGCTAACGGCATGGCGGGCAATCCCGAGATCCTGGAGAAGGGGCCGGATTATGAGGCTTTTCTAGAAGCCCTCCATGTGGTCAATGAGACCCTGGCGAAAAAGATGGCCGGGGACGGGGAAGGCTGTACCGCCCTCTTTGAGGTGAAGGTCGTGGGGGCCGAGACCAAGGCCCAGGCCGTGACCCTGTCGAAGTCCGTGATCACCTCCAGCCTGACCAAGGCGGCAATCTTCGGCCACGATGCCAACTGGGGCCGGATCTTATGTGCCATGGGCTATTCCGGCGCACAGTTCGACCCGGAGAAGGTGGACCTGACCTTTATGAGCCAGGCGGGCAGCCTGAAGATCGTGGAGGACGGTGTGACCCTGGATTACAGTGAGGAGGAGGCCACGAAGATCTTGTCCCAGCCGGAGGTGACGGTGGTCGCGGATGTTAAGATGGGCCAGGCGCGGGCCACGGCCTGGGGCTGCGATCTGACCTTTGACTATGTGAAGATCAACGCGGACTACCGGTCATGACCTTACTATGAAGTTTTGCCGCCGGATAGGCGGCCTGCGTTCAGGGTTGCTGTGTGCCGGTGGCACACGTTTAGCAACGACCGGAGCAGAGCGTAGAGCCCAATGCGCCCGCCAGACCTTTATGTGTGGATGTGCGTTTGGTGGCCGGTAAAGCCGGCAGGGACCGGATGGATAAGTAGGCGGGACCGCTCGATAAGGGCAGTACAGGAAAAACAAGAAGGGAAAGGATGGAGAGATAGAAGATGGAGATGGATCCGATCATCATGCAGAAGGCGGCGACCCTGATCGAGGCGCTGCCCTATATCCAGCGGTTCAACCGCAAGATCATCGTGGTGAAGTACGGCGGCAGCGCCATGGTTGACGAGGCACTGAAGCGCCAGGTGATCCAGGATGTGGTGCTCTTAAAGCTGACAGGATTTAAGCCGATCATCGTCCACGGCGGCGGCAAGGAGATCAGCCGCTGGGTGGGGAAGGTGGGGATGGAGCCCCATTTTGTGAAAGGCCTCCGGGTGACCGACGAGCCCACTATGGAGATCGCGGAGATGGTGCTGAACAAGGTGAACAAGAGCTTGGTCCAGCTGGTCAATGAGCTGGGCGTGAAGGCAGTGGGCGTCAGCGGCAAGGACGGGATGATGCTCAAGTGCAGAAAGAGGTACGCGGACGGCGAGGACATCGGGTTCGTGGGCGAGGTGGAGCAGGTGGACCCGAAGATCATCTACGACCTGCTGGAGAAGGATTTCCTTCCCATCATCTGCCCGATCGGCTTTGACGATGACTTTGCTTCCTATAATATCAACGCGGACGATGCGGCCTGCGCGATCGCAACGGCGGTGAAGGCGGAGAAGCTGGCCTTCCTCACCGACGTGGAAGGCGTCTACCAGGATTTTGCAGATAAGGAGTCCCTGATCTCAGAGATGACCGTGGAAGAGGCCCAGGCCTTTGTGGACGGGGGCAGCTTAGGCGGCGGGATGCTGCCTAAGCTCCAGAACTGTATCGACGCGATCAGCAGCGGCGTGTCCCGGGTCCATATCCTGGATGGGCGGATCCCTCATTGCCTGCTGCTGGAGATCTTTACGAATAAGGGGATCGGTACCGCGATCTTGAACGCCAAAGAGGAGCGGTATTATCATAAAGAAGGCTGAGCTGCAGAGCGTAAGATAGAGTGCAGGATCTCGCCGGGAGGCCCGGAACGGCCCCGGCAGCAGAGATGAGCTGCAGGGCTGGATGATGGAAGATGGGGACCAGGATAGAGTAGCGAGAAGGGAGCAGAGATGGGCAGCGAGATGAAGAAGACTAAGGAAGAATGGATAGCGGAAGGCGAGAGCGCTTTTTATAAGACCTACAACCGTTTCCCGGTGGTGTTTGAACGGGGCGAGGGGCTGTATCTCTATGATACGGACGGGACGGCATACCAGGATTTTTATGCGGGGATCGCGGTGAACGCCCTGGGCTATGGGGACCCGGAGTATACCGCATGCATCAAGGAGCAGGCGGAGCGCCTCCTCCACATCTCCAATTATTTTTATAACCCGCCCTCGATCCGGGCGGGAGAGAAGCTGAGAAAAGCGGCACAGATGGATAAGGTGTTCTTTACCAACAGCGGCACAGAGGCCGTGGAGGGCGCGGTCAAGATCGCCCGCCGCTATGCCTACGGCAAGGATGGGAGCCACGATCATGAGATCATCGCCATGAAGGATTCCTTCCACGGCAGGAGCATCGGGGCCTTGTCGGTCACGGGCAACGACCACTACCAGGAGCCCTTTAGGCCGCTGCTGCCGGATATCCGTTTTGCGGTATTTAACGACTTAGACAGCGTGAAGGCCCTTTTTAATGAAAAGACCTGCGCGGTGATCATGGAGACGGTCCAGGGCGAGGGCGGGATCTTCCCGGCCACGAGCAAGTTCCTGGAAGGGGTCCGGGCGCTGTGTGATGCGCATGGCGCACTGCTGATCCTGGACGAGATCCAATGCGGCATGGGGCGGACCGGCAAGATGTTCGCCTGGCAGCACTACGGCGTAAGACCGGATGTGATGACCGTGGCTAAGGCTTTAGGGAACGGCGTCCCTGTCGGCGCGTTCCTGGCCCGGGGCGCGGCGGCCACCGCCATGGTCCCCGGGGACCACGGCACCACCTACGGAGGGAACCCCTTCGTCTGCGCTGCGGCGGAAAAGGTGCTGGATATCTTTGAGGCCCGAAAGCTGACCGCCCATGTGGAAAAGGTGGGGCGCTATCTGTGGGAAAAACTGGAGACGGTCAAGGCGCGGTATGCGGTCGTGAAGGAGCATCGGGGGATCGGGCTGATGCAGGGGCTGGAGTTCACCGTCCCGGTGGGGCCGATCGTGACCAACGCCCTGTTGGAGCAGCATCTGGTGCTGATCAGTGCCGGGACTAACGTGATCCGGTTCGTGCCGCCGCTGGTGATCACAGAGGCGGATGTGGATGCGATGATCGAAAAACTGACCGCTGCGATCGAGCGTGCAGACAGATAGCCCTGCCCATGGGAGCATCGAAGGCGCGGACGGATCGTCCCGCCCATGGGATCGCCGAAGGCGCGGACAGGCGATCGTCCCGCGCAGGGGATGCCGGTGATGCGGGCAGTTGGCATAGGCGGGTACACATCAGGAGGAGAAGGAGGACGACATGATCGGACAAGATACCGTGCAGGGATTCCTGGAGGTCTTATCATCGAAAGCCCCGGTGCCGGGCGGCGGCGGGGCGTCGGCTATCGGTGGAGCCATGGGCAATGCCCTGGGCCAGATGGTGGCGAACCTGACGATCGGAAAGAAGCGGTACGCGGATGTGGAAGAGGAGATCCGCGGCCTTTTAGAAAAGATGGAAGGCATGCAGCAGGCCTTTCTGCAGCTGGCGGATGAGGATGCTAGAGTTTTTGCCCCGCTGGCGGCGGCCTACAGCCTGCCTGCCGGCACAGAGGAGGAAAAGGCCTACAAGGAGCAGGTCATGGAGGAGAACCTCTTAGCGGCCAGCCTGGTCCCCTTAGAGATCATGGAGAAGGCCGCGCAGATGCTGGATATCCTGGAGGTCCTTGGGGAGAAAGGCAGTAAGATGGCGGTCAGCGACGTGGGCGTGGGGGTCCAGTTCATCCGGACGGCCCTGACCGGCGCGGTGATGAACGTTTATATCAATACCAAGTCCATGAAGGACCGGAGGAAGGCCCAGGAGCTGAACGGCCGGGCCGATAAGCTGCTGGAGGATGGGATCCGGCAGGCGGATCGGATCTATGGGGCGGTGCTGGAGAAGCTGCGGTAGTCATTGTCATTACGGGTTGGCTAAAGGATCCGTTCCGGGCGGGGCATGTCATGTAAGAGGACGCGCTCTCGCTCCGATGTTTTGAGGGGACGTAGCAGACGCTAAGCTCGAAAAGACCTCGCTAAGCGCCGACGTTCCGCTAGGGTCCTATTACATGACATGCCCCGCCCTCCACTGCTTTGGCTGGCTGATCTTGGGCATATTTATATAGAGAGAAAGGCAGGAAGGAGATAGCGGATGATCACATTAAAGGGTGCCGAGGTATCGGCGAAGATCAAGGAACAGGTGACGGAGGATCTGAAGAAGCTGGGAGGGACGATCCCTACCCTGGCGATCGTGCGGGTGGGGGAGAAGCCGGACGATATGTCTTATGAGCGGGGGGCGAAGAAGAAGCTGGAGAGCTTCGGCTTAAAGGCGGAGTCCTTTGTGTTCCCGGAGGATATCACGGATCAGGATTTTAAGGAAGCTTTTCGGAAGATCTGTGAGGATGAGCAGGTCACAGGGATCCTGCTGCTCAAGCCTCTCCCGAAACAGATCTGCGAGAAGGATATCGACCGGATGATCGATCCGAAAAAGGATCTGGACGGGATCAGTCCGGAGAACATCGCTAAGGTATTTGCCGGAGATCCTACAGGCTTTGCGCCCTGTACGGCGGAGGCGGTGATCGAAGTGCTGAAGGCCTATGATATCCCGATCACGGGAAAGCGGGCCACGGTGGTAGGGAGGAGCATGATCGTGGGGAAGCCCTTGAGCATGCTGCTACTAAAAGAAAACGCCACGGTGACGGTCTGCCACACCCGGACTGCGGATCTGAAAGGGACCTGCAAGAACGCGGAGATCCTGGTGGCCGCCGCCGGGAAGGCGAAGATGCTGGACGGGGACTATGTGGGCGAAGGCGCGGTGGTGATCGACGTGGGGATCAATGTGGATGGAGATGGAAAGCTCTGCGGTGATGTGGACTTTGCCTCGATCCAGGAGAAGGCCGCTATGGCCACGCCGGTGCCGGGCGGCGTAGGAGCCGTGACCACGGCGGTCCTGGCCGCGCACCTGGTGCGGGCGGCGCTGCAGCAGGCAGGATAGACAGGGGCTGAAGGGGAGCAGGGACTACAGGAAAACCGGGGCTGCAGGAGAGCAGAGGCTACAGGAGAGCAGAGGCTACAGGAAAACAGAGGCTGCCGCAAAAAGCGGATCTTTAGGATCGACGCATTTTGCGACAGCCTTGTCAGCTCTCCGGTGTCCCGGTGTTATAGAAGGAGACGTGGACAGAGCGTTATCGCTGTCCGCCTTGATCGGATGCCTGCCCCAGATCATGGTGATAGGTATACCGATCCTTCCCATGCTCCTTGCTGTAGTACAGCGCATGGTCCGCCTGCTCCAGGCTCTTCTCGTAGGAGAAGCCCTCCGGATAGACCAGGGCGATGCCCACGCTGCAGGTCAGGGGGATCTTGCCGGCCTTGTGCAGGCTCTCATAGAACTGTTCCATCCTTTTATCTAAGATATCTTGTTCGGTCATATCCTTGATAAAGACCAGGAATTCGTCGCCGCCTAAGCGGCCGATGATGTCCCGTCGGCGGAAAGTGGCCAGCAGGACCTGGGTCAGGGTCTTTAGGGCATGATCCCCTTCCAGATGACCATAGGTATCATTGATCGTCTTAAAATCATCCAGATCTAAGATCACCAATGCGCCGGAGGGAGCTTCCTCCTCGGTCATATAGCTGGTCACCTTTTCCGAGAAGGTCTTGCGGTTATAGACATTGGTCAGAGGATCCCGGCTGGCGGCGAACTCCTGGGCCAGCTCCCGGTTCTTCTCCTCATTGATGTCCTTTAGATACAGCAGCGCATAGATGTTCTCGGAAAAACGCTCCTTAAAGATATGGACCACCAGCTCCATCCACCGGTACTCTTCGCCCACCTTGCGCAGGAAGGAATAGGTCCGGGTCACATCCTTGTCCCGGGATATGGCGGTCATGCTTTCGGTGCTCAAGAGCTGCCGATAATGATCGACATGCTCTTCATGGACCACTTCTTCGATATGGCGTTCCAATACTTGGCTGAAGGGCTGGCCCAGCCGCCTGCATTCCTCCTCATAAGGCGCCCAGAGGCCCCCTGCCGTCTGCAGGAGCCCGCTTTCTACATCCACCTCAGCATAGGCTGCGGTCTCTGAGAGCATGGCCTTATAAAAGTCGCTCATGCGCATGTATTCCAGCTCCATGGCCCGTTCCTGGCCCGCCGGGTCGATCAGGACGATGATCGTGTTCAAGTCCTGTTCCTTCTGCCCGATATGGCGGGTCTTCAGCTTGAACCACTCATAGGTGCCGCTCTTGGACCGCAGGAGGAATTCTGCACCCAGAAGGTCCTCCTTTTTCTCCAGATGGACGAAGAGAGAGCGGAAGCTGTCCGCAAAGTGAGGGTGGACGATCCCGGTCCGGATCCAGCATTCCGGGAAATCCTCCTCCCGCAGGGCATCGCCGGCTAAAAACTTCCGGCCGGTGTGGAAATAGATCGATCCCTTCCGCTCATTGAACTCGAACATCTCGCTGGAGGTGCCGTCGGGAAGGAACCGGGGGCGTTCCATGCCGCTAAGGACGCGCTGGTAGCCTTCCAGATAGATGCAGCCTTCGCTGTCAGCCACCCGGAGCCCCAGGCAGCGGACCATCAGCTCCCCTTTTTCCGGGTGGTTCCAGGTGTACTCCATCTCCACGATATGGGGGGAGTGGGTCATACTCTCTATGGCCAGGTTGACATAGTGGAAATAGCCGTCATTGATCCGGTCGTACCAATGGTGGTAGCACTCTGCGGGGCTGGCGGTCTCCGGGATGCCCATGATCTGGCGCATGATCCGGTCCGCGAACATCTCATGATGGTCGTGGGCCTGATCGATCCGGATGACCCAGAGGCCTAAGCAGGTGTTCTGCAGGATATCCTCATAACGGCAGGCCAAAAGCTCGTTCAGCCGCTTTTCCGTATCATCCTTTGCCAGGCGGTCGGCCAGGAAGCCGGCCAGGGAGCAGAGCTGCGCCTCCCGCTTCAGGTTCTGCCGCGGGCCTTCTACCTGGAGAAAGCCCAGAGGCTTTTTATCCATCCAGATCGGCGCGCTGAAGAGACGGCGGACCTGATGGCGGTGCAAAAGCTCCCAGAGCTGAGGGTCGGACTGTTTTAGCGCGTCGGTGTTGGCGATCACCACGGGCACGCCCTCACGGGCCTCCAAGATCCATGGCCGCAGCCAGGCTGCCGGGACTAAGGGGCAGCCCGCCTCCTCCGCTGTGAGCCCTTCCCTGCGCCAGATAGCCGTGCTGCGCCACATAGAACCGTCCTGGGTGGGCTGGGTCAGATAGGCCCGGTCCCCGTTATAGAAGGCGCCGATATGCCCCAGCACCTGCATGATGGCCTGGTCCAGATCGGTCTCTTCGATCAGCGTTTTGGAGCAGGCCGTGAGGAGCTGTTCGGAATCCAGCTGCTGCTTAACGCCCCGGGTGGCCACCTCCTTTTCGGTCATATCGATGGCGACCCCCAAGTGGGCCATGCCGCCGTGCCAGGGGATGGTCTTACCCTTTACGATAAAATGCCGCCCCAAAAAAGCGTTATCCACCTCCTGGACCTGGAGATCAGGCTGGCCTGAGGCCTCTCCACGGCCGCCGGCCAGGGTACAGAAAAGGCAGGGGTCGTCCCGTCCATAGAGCACCTTATAGCATTTACGCCCTCTATGGTCCTGCTGACCGGTCAGGGAGCAGCCGGCCGGGTTCAGATAGTACAGCTCAAAATTATCCAGGCCGCAGACATAGATGACCTCGTCCAAAGCCTGTACGATGGCCTGGGGATCCTCACCGTCCTGGGACTGGGGCTGAGGGGCGGAGCCTGGATCTAAGCCGTTCAAGCAGGCTTCCTTCTGCAGCCGGGCCTGATAGGCCGGGCCTTCTTTCTTGATGTAGGCCTCTTCGAACCGGGCGGCCTCATAGGGCTCGGAGAACAGATAACCCTGGAGGAGATCCGGCTGGAGTTCCTTGAGGGCCAGCAGCTCGTCCACGGTCTCCACACCCTCACAGCATACGCGGATCTTGGCATTGTGGGCCATCTGGATCATATTGCTCAAAAGGCGATGATTGTAAGCACTGTGCTGGATCCGGCTGACAAAGCAGCGGTCGATCTTGGTCTCATCCACCTCGATGCTCTTTAGATAGCTCAGGCTGGAATAGCCGCTGCCAAAGTCATCGATGGAGATCCGGATGCCGGCGTTCTGCCATTGGTAAAAGAGACGGTTAAAATACTGGCTGTCCTGGAGCTGCATGCTCTCCGTCACCTCCAGGGTCAGGGCGCTGCCGGGGAGCCCGGATCGCTCTAAAAGCCCCAGGACGGTCTCCACGATGTCCTTTTTCCTGAGCTGCACGTAGGAGAGGTTGATGCTGATATGGAACTGGGGGATCTGCTGCCGCCAGCGGGCGCACTGGGCCAGCGCGGTCTTTAGCACCCACTCGCCCACTTCGCAGATCATCCCGGTCTGCTCCAGGATGGGGACGAACTCACCGGGGCTCACCTTTCCCCGGCTGGGGTGATCATAGCGCAAAAGGGCTTCCGCGCCCAGTGACTGGTAGGTAAGGCTGCTGATCTGGGGCTGATAGCACAGATAGAAGCCTTCAAAGCCATTAGCGATGCTGCGGCGCAGCTCTTCCTGCAGGTCGATCACGGTGATGGATCGTTCTAAGTCCTCGGCGGAGGAGAAGAGCAGGCTGGAGCCGCCCAGGCCTTTGGCCCGCTCCAGGGCGTTTTCTGCATACTGGCGCACCAGGTCACCGCTGACGGCCCAGTCGCCGCCATAGAGAGAAGCGCCGGCAGATAAGGTATATTGGGGAACAGACCGCTCCAGGATGCGGGAGAACAGCTTTTCTGCCGCATCCTGGCTGCCGCCGGTCAGATCGATGGCAAAGCAGTCGCCTTCCAGGTGATAGACCCCCATGGAGGGCTGGGCAGACTGCTCTAAGATCTCGCCCATCTGGCGGAGGACATGGTTCCCGAAGCCTTTCCCCTGCTTCCGGTTGATGCTCCTAAAATCATCGATATCCAAAAGCAGCAGACAGCCATGCTCGTTTTGGGCCAGATGGCCCTCCAGATCCTCCTGCAGCTTTTCGCTGTTCAAAAGGCCGGTCAGAGGATCGGCTCTTAATTCCAGGACCATATCGGAGATCCATCCGGTCATCTGTTCCGGACGGCCGCTCCCATCCAGAAGGACCTTGCCATGGATGTGGGTCCAGCTGTCATTTCCATTAGGGTCCCTCAGACGGCATCCCATATCCAGGGTCGTGAGGGTCCCCTGCAGGAGGGCATCCAGCTTTTCCTGGAAAGCGGGCAGGTCCTGATCGCGCACGGCAGCCTTTAGGTCCTGGATGGTATGATAGCCTTCGGTGGGGGCAGGCAGGGCGTATCGTTCATGGACCGGACGGGGAAAATACAGATGTCCGGCTATAAGATCCCAGAAAAAAAGATAGTTGGGCGTAGTCTCGCTCAAAAGTTTTAAGGTGTCCAGATAGTTGGCTCGTTCGTGTGGTGACAGAGGATGTATGCCCATCGAAAAGTCCTCCTTGTATTTCTGCGAGCGATGAGCAGGCGGACATGCTCGCGGATCGGTCTTTATGGACATATTATAGCACTATCAGGAACGCATTTCAAATATGAAGTTCTATCTGCAGAACGCTTGTTACGATAAAAGCTTCGTGCTATAATCGTTTTAAGAAAAGAAGCAGGGACAGCAAGCGCGTTTTAGACCAGAGACTGGAAAGGAACAAAAAAGATGGTAACGCCCACCAGAGTGGATGAGGATCTGCAGGAGTATTTTCTCGCGCTCCAGAATGAGGATCATATAGAAGATAAGGCTATCCGGCGCCTGCTGGATGCGTACCGCACCAAGTTTGGTGTGGAGCTTGTTTATATCGGAGAAATGACGGCGGACCGCAAGGGCATGCGGATCGTCCACGTCAGCAAAGAGGGAGACCGCGGCAGCCTGCTGCATAAGAAGATCCCCATCAGAGAGACCGATCTAAGGGCGCTGGCGGGCATGTATGACGAGGACGGCTTATGTACCTGCCAGCCGGGACAGGAGGGGACAGCGGACGGCACCGCTGTCCTCCATTACGGGCTCTTACAGGAAGGCTGTGTGGTGGGCGATATCGGCATGGTCGGCCTCCATGGCAAAAGGAGCTGGACCAGAGAGGAGCGGGCGGCAGTCAGGAAGCTGGGGCGCAGCCTTCGCCCGACGCTGTCCATGGAGCGTGGAGAGCGGGTGCGGGCCTGGGAGAGGCAGCGGCAGGACCAGCAGCACCGCATACTGGAGGCGATCTTCGCGACCACGGATTGCGGTATGGTGCGCCATTCCAGGGACGGCAAGCGGGTGATCAGCATCAACCAGGCAGCTCTGCGCCTGTTGGGCTATGATGATGAAGAGCAGCTGATGGCGGACGGGTTTGACACGGTGGCGATGTCCGTGCTGGATGAGGATAAGCCGAAGCTGCGGGCGACCATCCAGAGCCTGAAAAAGGCCGGGGACGGCGCCGATATCGACTATCGCGTCCGCCATAAGGACGGCACGGTCTTAGATATCATCGGGAAGATCAAGCTGGTAGAGGAGGATGGAGAGCTGTTCTATCAGCGGTTCCTGTTCGACCATACGGCCCAGAAGGCCCTGGAGGTGCAAAAAAAGCTGCAGGAGCAGAGCCGGCAGAACGAGATGATCCGGGCGCTCTGCGTGGGATACGTGGAGGTCTACTTCGTAGACCTGGATAGGGATATGGCGGTCTCCTGCCGGCTGGACGGGGATGCCTCCCATGGGGAGCAGCCGGTCTTTGAGGATGAATTCCCATTTACAGAGGCGATGGAGCGTTATGTGGAGACCCATGTGTACGGACCGGACCAGGAGCTGCTGCGCCGGGCGGTCATGGCGGAGCAGCTTTTGGAAGCCTTATCAGAAAAGGCGGCCTGCCATACCAATTACCGCACGATCGATAAGGGACAGATCGAATATGTCCAGATGAAGGCCGTCCGGTCCGGCAGCTGGGGGAGCGATCATTGTATCGTGGTGGGTTTTTGCAGTGTGGACGAGGAGATCCGCCATGAGATGGATCAGAAAAAGCTGGTAGAGGATTCTCTGGCCCAGGCCCAGCGGGCGAACGCGGTCAAGAGCACTTTCCTGGCGAACATGTCCCATGACATCCGCACGCCGATGAACGCGATCATCGGGTTTACCACCCTGGCCAACATCCATATCGACCAGAAGGAGCGGCTGCAGGAGTACCTGGGGAAGATCATGGCCTCCGGGAACCATCTGCTGGGCCTGATCAATGATATCCTGGATATGAGCCACTTAGAGAGCGGCAATGTGATCTTGGAGGAACGGCTGTGCAGCCTGCCGGAGATCCTATATGAGCTGAAGAACATCCTGCAGGCGGATATCCAGGCAAAGCAGCAGCAGTTCTCGATCGATACGACCCAGGTGGTGGATGAGGAGATCTACTGTGACGGCCTGCGGCTCAGCCAGGTGTTCTTAAACCTTTTAGGCAATGCGACCAAGTTCACCGGACAAGGGGGCACGATCTTTATGCATGTCTCGGAAAGACCCTGTCAGGCGGCCGGGTGGGCGGACTATATCTTTCGGGTAAAGGATACGGGCGTCGGTATGAGCAAGGCCTTTTTAGAGCATATCTTCGAGCCCTTTGAGCGGGAACACTCCTCCACGATCAGCGGGGTCCCGGGCACCGGCCTTGGGATGACGATCGCGAAGACGATCGTGGATATGATGGGGGGCAGCATCCAGGTAGAGAGTGAGAAGGGGAAGGGGACGGAGTTCACCGTTTCGATCTCCTTTAGGCTGCCTTCAGCCGCTAAGCCCATGCCGGGGGGCGTGGGGGACGGAGGGGGCGGCCGGTCGGAAAGGACGGAGGATGGGCAAGGCGTGCAGGCGGGCGAGAGCCGCCCGGCCAGGCAGAAGATCTTGCTGGCTGAGGATAATGAGCTGAACCAGGAGATCGCGGTGGAGATCTTGACAGAAGCGGGCTATGAGGTGGATGTAGCGGACAATGGGCAGATCGCCGTGGATATGCTCGAGAAGGCAGGACCAGGGTATTACTGTATCGTCTTGATGGATCTGCAGATGCCGGTCATGGATGGCTATGATGCAGCCAGGGCCATACGGAAGCTGGATGACCTGAAGATAGCCGCGATCCCGATCCTGGCCGTCTCGGCCAATGCCTTTGAAGAGGATAAACGGATGGCGATCGAGAGCGGGATGAACGGCCATTTCCCCAAGCCGATCGACGCCGATAAATTTTTAAAAGCTGTGGAGGCGCTTTTGGGGGCCACATGATGACAAGGGTGAGCATATTTATAGGAAAGAGGTAACAGTCCAGGGTATCTGGACTGCTGCAAAAGGAAAAAGGAGTTGCCGTAGAACGGCAGCTCCTTCACTTGTGATAGGGCTCGTGGTTGATGATCTTAAAGTTGCGGTAGAGCTGCTCTAAGAGGATCACCCGCATGAGCTGATGGGGAAAGGTGAGTTTAGAAAAGCTGAGGAGCATATCCGCCCGGGCGAGGACGGCCTTTGAAAGGCCTAAGGAGCCGCCGATGATGAACGTGAGATGGCTGGTCCCGTCCACCCCCAGCTTTTCCAGCTTTTTCGCCAATCCCACCGAATCGGGCATCTGGCCCTGGATCGCCAGAGCGATGACATAGGAAGAAGGACGGATCTTTTCCAGGATCCGTCCGCCTTCTTTTTCCAAGATCTGCGCCTCCATGGCCATGCTTGCCCCTTCCGGCGCCCGTTCGTCCGGCACCTGGCAGATCTCCAGCTTGCAGTATCGGCTCAGGCGCTTGCTGTATTCCGTGACGGCGTCTTCCAGATACTTTTCCTTTAACCGCCCCACAACGATCAGTGTGATCTTCATCCTCAGGATCCTTCTCCGGGCTTATTTAACGCGGAAGTAATAGCCCACGCCCCATTTGGTGTGTACGTATTTGGGATCGCTGGGGCTGGGCTCGATCTTTTCCCGGAGCCGCCGCACGTGGACATCCACCGTCCGCACATCCCCATTATCCAAAGCCTTGTTCCCCCAGACGAAGGTGAGGAGGGATTCCCGGCTGTAGACTTTGTTGGGGTGGCAGACCAAAAGCTCTAAAAGGTCGAACTCCTTTGCGGTCAGATTGATCTCCTTCTCGGCGATGAAGACCCGGCGGCTCTCCACATCCAGCTTTAAGTCCCCGGCGGTCACCACCTTGTTCTCCGGCTCACTGCTGGTCTTGTTCCTCTTCGCGCTGCGGCGCATGATCGCCTTGATCCTGGCTTTGACCTCCAGGATGTTAAAGGGCTTGGTGATATAATCGTCAGCGCCGTAATCCAGGCCCATGATCTTATCCATATCGCTGCCCTTGGCGGTCAGCATGATGATCGGGACCTCGGAAAACTCGCGGATCGTCTGGCATACCTCTAACCCGTCATGCTTGGGGAGCATCACATCTAAAAGGACCACATCGTACTCCTTCAGCTTTACCTTCTCGATCGCTTCTTCGCCGTCATAGGCATGATCGACTTCCATCCCGTCCTGCTCTAAACTGAACCGGATCCCCTTTACGATCAGTTTTTCGTCATCTACTACCAAGATACTCGCCATACTCCACCCCTGCCTCCATGCTCTGTCAGCCATCTGCTGCTCTATGGGTCATGATGCCGGGACTTAAGGGTCATGGGCAGCCATCCGGTCATGGACGGCTGGCCGTATAGGCCCGGCCTCATATCGTTATCTCTTCTTTGATCTTTTGGAAGGCTCCCTCCTTGATCCCGGGGACCAGCATGATATCTTCGATCCTCTGGAAGGGACCATGCCCTTCGCGGTATGTGATGATCGCCTGGGCCCGGGTCTCCCCGATCCCTTTTAAGGTCATCAGCTCTTCCTTGCCAGCTGTGTTGATATCGATCTTGGACGGCTCCGGGCCGCTCCCTGCTCTAGCGGGGCGGTCTGTGCCTGCTCCGGCTCCATCCTGCGCAGAGACGGTCCGGGGCGCGGTCTCTGCCTCCTCCTCCGTGTAGATCGTGACCTGCATCCCATCCGACACCAGGGCCGCCAGGTTCACATAGCGCTCATCCGCTCCCGCGAGAAAACCGCCGGCCATCTCTACCGCCTGGTAGATCCGGCTCCCTTTGGGCAGTCCATAGACCCCCGGCTTTTCCACGGCGCCGCAGATATGTACAAAGCAGGTGTCCGGGTCTGTCCCGGCACCTGCTCCGGAAAGCTCTGCCGAGGGCCGGTCTGGTCCGTCCGCTGGTCCAGTGGCCGCTGCCTGCGCATCTTCCGGTCCGGTAGAGGTGGTCCCTGTCTGCCCGCTTTCTGGGAGGTCCCCTGTCTCGGATGGGGAGCTTTGGCCGCCTTCAGGCAGAACGCCTGCCTCCGATGTGCCGTTCCCCCTGTCCTCCTGCTCCAGGAGCAGGACCCCGTTCTCGCTCCCATCAGAAAAAAGCCCGTCCGCACCCCGCCGGGAACAACTGTACAGGATACCGGCCAGGATCATGAGCAGAACGGTCAATGTGATCTTTATCCATCGTAAATATCGATATCGCATCCTTGTGATGGGGATACCATTTCAGCCTGTATTACTATCCTACCAGGTGTGCCATTGAAAAACAAGTCTTAATTTCTGGCTTTTTTCTTAAGGATATTTTTAGTATTTGAAAATGATGATCCCGACGATGGCCACCAGGGCGCCGACGAGCTTTTTCCACTCAAAAGCCGCCTTCTCCACGCCCAGGAGGCCGAAGAGCTCGATGCCGTAGGCGATGACGATCTGGGAGATGACGATGAGGAGGGCGGACTGGGCCGGGCCTAAGCTGTCCATGCTGCGGATGACGGTGTAGGTGATCAGCGCGCCTAAGATGCCGCCTAGCAGCATATAGCGGGGCTCTACCTGCCATAATGCGCTGATGGGCTGGCGGCCGCTTAAAAACCACATCAGGATACATACTAAGAAGGCGGAGAGCTGTACCCAGCCTGCGGCGGTCCAGATGCTGCTCTGCTTGGTGACCCCGGTGTTCATCACCCCTTGTATGCTCATCAACGCGCCTGAGATCAATGCTATGAGGATTCCCATTTTTTATCTCCTTTTTGTTGTTCGATAGTCTATGGTGGCACCTGGATGTGCCCATCACGCTATAGTCTGCGGCGTATGGAGGATCTTTATGCAAATTTCTTGCCCGTAGGCATAAAGGGGCCAGGCTGTCCATATATTTGCGGTAAGGGGGGATGCAGGATGGATCAGATGGAGCAGGTGGTGAAGATCTTCCCGCGGAAGCTGCGGATGATGCTGGGGGGAGCGGGGACGGAGCATTTTCAGGCGGAGGAGCTGCGTTTAAGGACCGGACAGCCCCTGCTGATGAAGGCTGAGGGGGAGGAGTGGTATCTGGGAGCAGATGGGACGCGGTGGGAAAAGGATGGGGGCCGGGAGCGCTCCGCGCCCGGTTACCTGGTGACCGCGGAGGATATCCGGGAAACGCTGGAATATATGAGCCGGTACTCCCTGTACGCCTTTGACAGTGAGCTGCGGCAGGGGTTTTTGACGATCCAGGGCGGGCATCGGGTGGGGGTGGCCGGTCAGGCGGTGCTGGAGGGCGGGAAGGTAAAGACCTTGCAGAACATCTCTTTTTTAAATGTCCGGGTGGCCAGAGAAGTCCCGGGCTGTGCGGACAAGATCCTTCCGTATATCTACGAAAAGGGAAGGGTCTGTTCGGCTCTGGTGATCTCGCCCCCGGGCTGCGGGAAGACCACGCTGCTCCGGGATATGATCCGCCAGGTGTCAGATGGATGGCAGGATAAGGAGCGGGGGAGGCTCGTGAAGGGCTTGACCGTGGGCGTGGTGGATGAACGGTCGGAGCTGGGCGCCTGCTGCCAGGGAAGACCCCAGAACGATCTGGGCAGGCGTACAGATGTGCTGGACGGCTGTCCAAAGGCAGAGGGGATCATGATGCTGATCCGCAGCATGGCTCCCCAGGTGGTGGCAGTGGACGAGGTGGGGAGCCCAGAGGATCTGGAGGCGATCCGATATGGGAAAAACTGTGGCTGCAAGCTGCTGGCCACGGTCCACGGCTGTTCTCTGGAGGATATCCGAAAAAAGCCGGTATTCAAGGAGCTGATGGCGGAAGGCCTGTTCCAGCGGTCCGTCGTGCTGGAGAGCCGGGAGAGGCCGGGGCAGGTGCGGGAGGTATTAGATGGAGACGGACGCTGCCTGTGGCGTTATGGACAGGGACAGGACGCGGCCCGCCCCACCGGGTAAAGAGGCAGCGCGCGGCCCGCTGCGCCGGGTAAAGAGGTAGCGTGCGGCCCGCTGCGTCGGGTAAAGCGGCAGAGGGAGGCCAGAGGAGAGCGGCAAAGGACGTGTGGGAGACCGATGGACCCAGCGCGGAGGAGGATGGCCCATGCCAGGAGGCATGTGGGAGATATGGAAGAGAGGAGGCGGTCAGGGTGCGGTGGATCGGCGCTTGTCTGGTGACGGCGGGCTGTACTGGCTTGGGGCGGCATATGGCACAGCAGTGGAGGCTGCGCCTTAGGTGGTTAGAGCAGCTCAGGCAGATGATCTATTTTCTGAAGGGAGAGATCCTATATGGACATACGGCTTTAGGGGAGGCCCTGGAACGGGTTGGAAAACGATGCCAGAGGGCGGAAGGAGAAAGAGGCTCTAAGGAACTGCCTCTTTTTTTCCTGTCTGTGGCGCGGAGGATCCAGGAGCAGGAGGGAGAGGCCTTTTCCACGATCTGGAGGGAGGAGCTGGATCCGATCAAAGAGACCCCTTTAAAGGAAGAGGACGTGGCCAGCCTGCAGGAGCTGGGCAAGCATCTGGGGTATCTGGACCTGGATATGCAGGAGCGGTATCTGCTCCTCTACCTGGAACAGCTGGACGGGCAGATCGGCTATCTGCGCATGCACCTGAAAGAGAGGACAAAGCTCTATACCAGCCTGGGCATCATGGGCGGGCTTTTTTTGACGGTGGCGATGTTATGAGGGCGGGACAAAGGGGAACGGGAGGTGCTGTGGCGCTATGGGAGTGAGTTTGATCTTTAGGATCGCGGCAGTGGGCATCTTGGTATCGGTGATCTGCCAGGTGCTCAAGCACAGCGGAAGGGAGGAGCAGGCTTTTTTGACCAGCCTGGCCGGACTGATCTTAGTGCTGTTCTGGATGGTCCCGTATATCTATGAGCTGTTTGAGACCATGAAGGATCTGTTTTCCTTGTGACCGTTTGGTAAGGGGGAGGGACATGACGATCGTGACAGTAGCCGCTATAGGTGTGGCGGCGGTGCTTTTAGCTGCCCAGCTAAAGGAGATGAAGAGCAGCTATAGCTTTTTCTTATCGGCCGCGGCCGGGCTGTTCATCTTTTTTTACGGGCTTAAGAAGCTGGAGACGATCCTGGCGGTGCTGGAGACGATCCAGAGGGCGATCCGCCTGGATGATATCTATCTGGTCACATTGATGAAGATGGTGGGGATCACATACATAGGCGAGGCGGCTGCCGGGATCTGTAAGGATAATGGCTGCAGCTTCCTGGGGAGACAGATCGAGATCTTTGGGAGGCTGTCCATCCTGGCGGTCAGCGCACCGGTGGTGCTGGCGCTGCTGGACACGCTGGAAAGGTTCCTGTCATGAAAGGGGCGGTGCGGGTCTTCCTGTTTTTGTGCGGTCTGTGCGTGGTAAGGATGTGGGCGGCGCCGGTGGTCTTTGGAGGCGTGGCGGGCCGGGGCGGGCCGATGACGGCCGGGACTGACTGGGCTGGAGCGGATGGCAGCACTGGGTCAGATACCGCAAACCTGCAGATCCCCGGCTTGTCCGACCTGCCGGATCTGGGGCTGGGGGAGATCCAGGCCTTTTTAGATCAAAGGCAGGGGGCAGCCCGGATCTCCTTTTCTGGCCTGATGGAGGACCTGGTCCGCGGGGATCTCTCAGGTCTGACCGACCGGCTCTTTACGGCTCTTCGGGAGACGGTAGCGAAAGAGTTTGGGGGCAGCATCCACTTTTTAGCCCGGGCGGTGGTGCTGGGGATCGTGGGGGCAGTCTTTGCCCAGGTGGCGGCCGCGTTCCCGGAAAGCCGTATGGCGGAGACCGGGGCGTTCATCACCTATCTTTTGACCTTCATCTGTCTGACCGCCAGCTTTTTTACCAGTGTGGATACGGTGGAGGATATGCTCCAGCTGGTGCTGGAGTTCATGGAGATCTTGCTCCCGGCATTTTTCCTGGGGGTGGCCCTATCCGGAGGGAGCATATCCGGGGCGGCCCTGTACGGCAGTGTGGCCGGAGCCGTAGGTGGAGCCGGATTTTTGTGCAAGGTGGTGCTCATCCCGTTGATCAAGGTGTATGTGCTGCTGGTGATGGCCGGGAACCTTTCTGGGGATGGCTTCGTCACCAGGCTGACCAAGGGCGTGGAGGCCGGGGTCGGGTGGAGCTTAAAGGCCGGAGCCGGTATATTTCTGGGGCTGCAGCTGGTGCAGACCATGATCCTCCCCTACGCGGACAGTGTGAAACGGTCAGGCCTGCAGAAGCTGGTAGCGGCCATCCCCGGCGTGGGGGCAGGGGCGGAGGCAGTATTGCAGGTGACGGTAGGCTCCGGCGTATTGCTCAAGAACACGATCGGAGGAGCCGCTGTGGCTGTATTGGCCGTCCTGGCGGCTGTCCCGGTGGCCAAGCTCCTCTTTTTCCTGGTGCTGTACCGGGGGGCGGCGGCACTGATGGAGCCGGTCTGTGATAAGCGGATCGTGGCCTGCGCCGACGGGATGGGAAGGGCCCATGGCCTGCTGTTAGAGACCGCTCTGGCGGTGGTGCTCCTTTTTTCCATCTCCATCGCACTGATCTGCAGCGCGACCAATGCGGTGTATTTTGGAGGATGAGCATGGAATGGGTCTTTCAATGGGTAAAAAACATCACCTACTATCTGGTCTTCATCAGCCTGATCTCGGGACTGATGCCGGATACCCGATATGAGCGGTACGTCAAGCTGTTTTATGGGATCGTCTTTATCCTGCTGGTAGTGAGCCCTCTGACGGCAGGGCTCAAGCTGGACAAGATGCTGGCTCAGGCCTACGAGGCCCTGTGCATGGAAGGGGATACAGGCTCATCAGAGTTTGCGGACAGGCTGCAAAAGATCGAGGCAGAGCAGGTGGAGCGGGTGTTCGCCCAGTACGAGAAAGCGGTGGCCCAGGATATCCAGGTGATGGCAGAGGAGGCCGGCTTTTCCTGCCGACAGGTCAGCGTGCGGATCGAGGGACGGGAGGGGGAGGCGTGTTTCGGGCAGGTGGCGGCCGTGGAGCTGGTGCTGGGACCGGGTGGACCCGCCGGCCCGGCTGTCACTGCCCCGGCTGCCGCGGCTCCGACAGCTGTTGCCCCGGCTGCCGCTGCTCCGGCAGCTGTTGCTCCGACTGCCGCTGCTCCGGCAGCTGTTGCTCCGACTGCTGCTGACCCGCCTGCCGCCGCTCTGGCTGCCACAGACCCGCCTGCTGCCGCGCAGACTGTCGCCGACCCGACGGATACCGAGGCCGCAGTCGGAGTGAACGGCTGGGAGGTGGCCCCCATCAACATTAAAGTGGGGCTGGAGGATGAAGGCGGAGGGGCCGGGAGCCGGACCGTCTTCCACGGATCCAAGCAGAAGGGCGATATGGGGCAGAAAGGTGATAAGGAGCAGGAAGGTCATAGTGAGCAGGAGGCGCTATATGGATTTCAGAGAAAAGTGGCAGGGTATTATGGACTGGATGAAAAAGCGGTCCGGATCACATGGAAAGATGACTAAGGGGAACTGGATCATCCTTCTCTGCACAGGCCTGCTCTTTTTGACCGCGGCTATGCCTTCGCGGGGAGCCGCAGGGAGCTGGCGTAAGATGCTGGGACTGGACGGCAGTGAGGAACAAGCCGAGGGGGCATGGGGGGACGGAACAGGGCTTTATGGCGGACAGGACGGCAGTAGCGGGGGAAGGGCAGCAGAGGGGACTGACCGTGAGGCCGGGACCGTAGCTGCCCTAGGTGGGGAGCGTACCCGGGAGGGGGAGCCCGATAGCAGCCAGGGAGCCTACCTCTATAGTTATGAGGCGTCGATGGAAAGACGGGTAAAGGAGATGCTGGCCAAGGTGGAGGGAGTAGGGGAGGTGGATGTGCTGATCGTGCTGAAGTCCTCGGAGCAGAAGGTGTACCAGACCGACGGGAAGTCCTTGTACTCCTCCACCAAAGAACAAGACTCTTCTGGCGGGATGCGGCAGATCGCCCAGCAGGACGAGGAGCGCAGCACCGTGCTGGTAGAAGGCGGCGACGTGAGCCTCCATGCGGGACTTGGGGGCAGCGGCCTCTGGGGAGGGGCCGGGAGCGGCGCTTTGGCGGGCGAGGACAGCAGCAGAACGGCCGCAGGGACAGAGGGGAACGGCCCCCTCCTGGAAAAGGAGCTGCGCCCGGAGGTGTCCGGGATCGTGATCAGCGCCCAGGGCGGGGGGGAGGCCTCGGTAAAAGCGGAGATCACGGCGGCCATGGAGGCATTATTTGACCTGCCTGCTCATAAGATAAAAGTGTTAAAGCGGGCCGAATGAGACAAAAGCCTGGCAACAGGAATATTTTCTGACTGGCCGAATAAGATGAAGTAGTAAAGCGGGTGGAATAAAGGAGCGAGGACAATGAAACCGAAAAAAGAGTTGAACATGAAGAAGCTGTTCCGTCGTAACCAGGTGATCATCACGGCATTGGCGGTGATGATCGCGGCTGCCGGATACCTAAACTATGCCGGGAAGCAGGAGCTGGCAGCAGGCAGCCAGGTGTACGAGGCAGGGGTACTGGAGATCTCCGACGAGGATATCCTGGCAGAGAACCAGGCCAGCCCCTACTACGGGGAGACCATGGCGGAGATCGGGAGCCTGGATGAGGACTTTTTAGAGGAAACGATCGCGGAGGCGACCATGGAGGACAGCTATCAGTATGCGGCCGGGAACGGACAGCAGGATGCCCTGTCAGGCGGGGAAGGCCAGGAGAACGGCGCAGCGGACGGGGAAGGCCAGGCCAGCGCCGCACAGACCGGATTGGAGAACCCTGGCGAGGCTGTGCTGACCAGCGGCATGAGCGTGACGGATTACATAGCCAATGTGCAGCTCAGCCGGGAACAGGTCCGCGCCAAGAACAAGGAGGCGCTGATGGAGCTGATCAACAGCGCGGGGATCGAGGAGGCTGCTAAGCAGCAGGCGATCCAGGATATGATCACGCTGACAGAGGTGGCCGAGAAGGAGAACGCGGCGGAGACCCTGCTGATGGCCAAAGGCTTTGCCGACCCGGTGGTCAGCGTGTCCTCCGGGCAGGTGGATGTGGTGATCAACGCCGCCAGCATCACCGATCAGCAGCGGGCCCAGATCGAGGATATCGTCAAGCGGAAGACCGAGGCCTCCGCCGACCAGATCGTGATCTCGCTGCTGAACCTGGCGGAGTGAGTGTAGGGGGCAAGGCGTGATAGAACATAAGAGCAGCGCGGACGGGAGGCCAGCCAGCTCCTTGCCTCGTGCACAGACAGGCGTCGGGAAGGATATCCCGGCGCCCATTTTTGGCCTGGAAGACGGTTGATCAGATCTACTGTCCGCCCGCATCATAGCTTGGCTTTTTGCAGCCTGACCGAAGTGCGGAGATAGTCGCAAGGGTATCCCCGACCTGTGTAAAGACAGCGGCAGCGATGTCCAGGTCTTCATCCGACAGCTGGCAGGCAATGGAATTGGCCAGCGCGGTCACGTACATAGTCGTTCCACATAGATCCATTTGATCACCTCTCTATCAGCTTATGCTACAAGAGGCTGATGTGGGACTGCGGACAGGCTCATCTGGATCTTTTACAGATCTTTACACCGGCCGAGATGGCCAGGTAGAGGATGGTCACGTCAAGGAGCAGTCCCACAGGATCTAGGTGCATGGACAGAAATGGCGATATGCCGGGGCTGCCGGCATGCACCGATAGGAAGGGCATGGGGAACCCCGCGCGATATTGGAACGTATCCGTTACCTGAAAGGGCAAAAGATAGGACAGGATGACCTCCAGCCAGAGCGCCAGGTTTACGATCCTCCAATTGATCTTTTTCATAAAACCTCCATATCTTACAGATCATGGAACACGGGCGCCATCCCTTCATAGGTGCAGAAAGCCTTAAAGCCCAGCTCCTTTAACAGTGCCTGCCCCTCCCGGATATAGGCCCCCAGGTGCTCTGGCTTATGGCTGTCGCTGCCCAGGGTGACGATCTCGCCGCCCAGCTCTCTGTACAGCTCTAAGATCTTTACAGAAGGGGTGGTATCCTTTAACCCATAGCGATGGTAGGAGGTGTTCAGCTCGATCCCCTTCCCGTCCGCGATCGCCACCTGGAAGATCTCCCGGATCATGGGCTCCACCTTCTCAAAGGGATAGATCCCCTGCTCATCATATCGGACGATCAGGTCCACATGGCCCAGCACGCTGTACTCCTTATAGGCCTTTACCACATCCAGCATCTCCTGGTAGTAGCGTTCATTATAGCCTTTCTGGGACCTTCCACGCTGGAAGTCCTGGGTCCAGAACTCCTTATCCTCCACCTGATGGATGGACAGGATGATGAAGTCGAAGGGGTACCGCTTAAAGAGTGTGTCAAATTGGGGGATCGTATGCATCTGCACCCCAAATTCCATCCCGGTCCGGATCTGGATCTGGTCGCCGTAGAGGCGCTGCAGCTCTTTGAGCTTCTCCATATATCGGGGGTAGTCCACATTGGCGAGAGGCTCCCCGTTCCGATATAGGATCTCCTTTCCGCAGTCCCAGTCCTCCTTGATCCCATAGTCCACATGGTCTGTGATACAGATCTCCTCCATCCCCATCCGGACCGCGTCCCGGATCACATCCTCCATGGGATAGACCGAATCGTCGCTGAACGCCGTATGTACATGATAGTCGGCAAACATGATATCCCTCCTCGTTTTTTCGTGATCTATCCTTTAGTATAGCATATCGGTTGATAGAGTCCTATCATTATCTGCACAGATCTTTTATACTTTTGGATCAGGGTCCTGCTGCAAAAGGTACCCCGTTTTTCATGGGGCGAGATCGTGGGAAAAGGCTTTTTGACAGATCAGCCAGATCAGCACAAGTGAAAAACATCCTTTGCAAAGAGCCTGTTTTCTGGTATACTGATAAAGAAAGCGATAGAAAAGGCAGTGTCGGCATATCCTATCAGGGAGGGCGGCGCATCAGGAAGACGAGCATAGGAGCAGGAGGTAGCATCGTGGCAGAGATCGAGAATAGAAGTACCCATAAGGTCTACGAAAAGGATAAGCTGGGGGAGGTACAGATCGCGGATGAGGTGGTGGCGATCATCGCCGGATTGGCCGCTACGGAGGTGGAAGGCGTAGATTCCATGGCTGGCAATATCACTAATGAGCTGGTGGGCAAGCTGGGCATGAAGAACCTTTCCAAAGGCGTGAAAGTGGACGTGACCGAGGAGCATGTGTCCGTGGATCTGTCCCTGAACTTAAAATACGGCTACAATATCCCGGAGGTGGGCGAAAGAGTGCAGGACCGGGTAAAGACCGCGATCGAGAACATGACCGGTCTGTCGGTGCTGGACGTGAACATCAAGATCGCCAGTGTGAACATGGAGGGCGCCCACTGAGCATCCAAGGCCTTGATGGCGGGGCTTTATAGGGAGACAGCTGGGCAACGGTCCACGCAGTAGCCGGGTATCATCTGGAAGGGCAGGTATCTCCGCGGTTTTCGCGGAGGCCTGTCTTTTTGCGTGGTCAAAGGATGGAGTGCTTGCGATCGCTTGCGCTACAGTCAGATCGTACTGACAAGAGGGCTGCCGCTGGATCTGCATCTTCCATCTGCAAAACCCACAGCTATCGGCGGCATGAGCCGTACAGGATCAGATACTGAACTGATGAAAGGTGTAAGATCCTTACGATCTGGCAAGACCTACACCGCAGATGAGGTTGATGCTGAACTTGAGAGGGAGTTTGGTATATGAGCGACCCCGCCCGCCTGGCACATCTTCCGGTAGGCCAGGGGCGTCATCTGGCACTCCCGCTTAAAGCAGCGGTGGAAATGGCTCTTTTCCTGGAACCCCACCTCCTCCAGGATGGTCTGTACCGGCAGCCGGGTCTCACGCAGGAGGAAGCGGGCCTGCTCCAGCCGGATCTTTAAGAGCTCCTGCTGGAAGGTGACGTGGGCATGCTTCTTGAACCAGGCGGAGAAATAAGCCGGGTGGTAATGGAAGGCCGCCGCCGCGCTCTCCAAGGTGATATCCCGGTAATGGTCGGATATGTAGGTCAGCACCGCCCCGATCTTATTTTCCGTCATCATGGCGGAGCGGCCGATCAGCAGCTTCTGCCGATGGCACTGGTGGAGCTCTGACAGCAGCAGAGTGCAGGCGGCGTGGACCGCCTTCCCCCCGGCAGGCCCCTTGGCGGCTTCGTAGAAGAGGATCTTCGCGATCGCCCAGTCCATGCTGGCGGGGGAGCAGTCAAAATAGAGGAGCCGTCCCTGTTTGGAGGGGGTGCGCAAGAAGTCAAAGAACAGCGGGCAGTCCATGATCTGGGAGAAGAACAGGGAGTCGAAGAAATCCTCTGTCAGTAATAAGGAAGGGACCGGCGCGTCCTCCTCCTCTACAGGATAGCCGCTCTTGGTGATCAGGATGTTCCCGGGTGAGCAGACGGTCAGGCTGCCGTTAAGGCGCAGGAGACAGCGCTCTGAGATCAACAGGATCCGGATCTGCCCCTCGGCAGGAGCGGGAAGATCGGACAGACGGTCTGCCAGATAAAAGCTGGCTCCCGATAGAAGAGCCTCCCGGACATTGTCCGGGGCAGAGGGAGGAGTGGCTTTGGTCGCAGGTATGGGCATCTCGGGTCGCCTCCTTACCGTGGTATATAGATCGATAGGTATGGGCTGAGTATACCACAAAATCTTAAAAAAAACCACTTTTTGCCGAAATAGGTAGCTTTTAGTACAGATACCTTCCATGTTATAATAAAGATGTTAAAAAAATAACAGACCTTGAGGAGGTAAGCAGTGATGAGGAAACGAGGCAGAAAAGGGTTAGGCATGATCGTGGCCGTATCCATGACAGCGGCCGCCATGGCCGGCTGCTCCGGCGGCAGCGGGGAAGCGACCACCGCGGCCCAGACCGAAGGGACCACAGCGGCAGCGGAGGAGAGCCAGAGTGAGGCGGCTCCTGACCAGGAGAGCAAAGCCCCGGAGGGCGGGGCTAAAGAAGGTACTTACGAAGTTACGGAAAAGGGCTTTGGCGGCGATGTGACCGTGAAGGTCACGGTGGACGGCGAGGGGAAGGTGACAGCTGTGGATGTGACGGCAGACAGCGAGACCCCGGACCTGGGTGGGAAAGCAGCGCCCAAGATCGCCCAGGAGATCCTGGACAGCCAGAGCCTGGCGGTGGACACGGTGTCCGGAGCCACGATCACCTCCCAGGCAGTCCTGGCCGCGGCGGAGGCAGCCCTCTCTGAGGCCGGCGTGGATGTGGAGAGCTGGAAGTCCAAGGTGGTGGAGAAGGCCGAAGGGGAAGCCGAGGAAGCCACTGTGGACATCGTGGTGGTAGGCGCAGGCGGTTCCGGTACCGGTGCAGCCCTTGCGGCGGCAGAGGCGGGCGCGAAGGTCATGGTGGTGGAAAAGCTGGGTTCCGTAGGCGGCAACTCTAAGCTGGCCAGCGGCTTTTTCGCGATCGATTCCAGATGGCAGCAGGAGGAAGGCCTGGATCTGGACGTGGATGTGGCGGTCAACCGCCTGCTGGTGTTCAATAACTACTTATCGAACGGCCCCCTGACCAGAGCGATCGTGGAAAAGGCCGCGGATACGGTGGCCTGGCTGGACGATATGGGGATGAAGTTCTACCTCCAGCAGGAGACCACCCAGTTCGCCCATGAGGACGATCCTTATGAGTACAAATGCTACCATAAATATGAGGACAGCGGGGCAGGCTTTGAGGCTCTGTACCAGAAGCTGGACGAGATGGGGGCAGAGGTCCGGCTCAACACTACCTTCACCGACCTGATCCAGGAAGCAGACGGCAAGGTCACCGGCATCGTGGCCACAAAGGAGGACGGCGGCCAGTTGACCGTACATGCCGACGCGGTGATCGTGTGTACCGGCGGTTTTGGCGGTGACAGTGAGCGTGCCTTCGCCAAGGTGAAGAATGACTACATGGCCTCCATCGGCATGCCAAACATGGGCGAGGGCTACGACGCTATGGTCAAGGCCGGCGCGATCGACCTGGACGGGACCCCGCTCCTCCACGCCTGCCAGCTGGCGGAATCTGAGGTCACCACAGAATCCTCCTCCGAGACCTTGGCCGGCTTCTCCAGCAGCAGCCTGACCCAGCTCCTCATGTCTCCCCTTTTATGGGTGGATGCCTCCGGCAGCCGGTTCACCAATGAGGATGTGGTCTACGACACCGCCTTCTGGGCTAACGCGGCGGTCTCCGCAGGCGGCCGGTATTACTTCATCGTAGATGAGGCCACCCTCCAGTCCTACACCGACGGCGATACCCTGCGGATCTCCAAGTCCGGCCCCGGCGCCTGCATGGACCCTGCCGACTTCAAGGAGTTGGCCGAGCAGGCCGTACAGGCTGGCACCGCCTTTAAGGGCGCTACAGCCGCCGAGCTGGTAGCAGCGACGGGCATGGAGGCGGAAGAGCTGGAAGCCACCATTGAACGGTATAATACCATGGTAGAGGCGGGCAAGGATACAGACTACGACAAAGCCGCCGCCTCTCTCAAGTTCACTGTAGGTGAGGGCGACCTATACGCCTTCGACTGCCGCGCCGTATACTTAGGCACCATCGGCGGCGTGAAGGTGGACGAGCACCTGCAGGTGATCGACGGCGACTACGACCCGATCCCCGGCCTGTACGCGGCAGGCACCGGCGCGGGCGGCTACTACAACGGCTTAGGCTACCCGCCATACGAAGGCCTGGCCTGCGGCTTCGCCTGGACCTCCGGCCGGATCGCCGGCGAGAGCGCGGCGGCTTATGTCGGGAAGTAGAAAGCATTGCGCGGGTTACTTTTCACACCCACACCGATCATTAAATAGGTGCAGGTGCATGATCGGCCACCCGTCCGCATCCGGAGACCCGGTCCCCCACGGGGGCACGCTCTCGCTCCATGCGGTACGCAGCGGTACTAGGGCGCGAAAAGACCGCGCCCAAGGACCGGCGTCCCGCAAAGGTCCCCTTAGGGGGATCCGGGCCTCCGGATGCTAAGTGGCTGGTAAGGGACAGACTAAAAGAATGGCCAGCTAAAGTAGCGCAGAGAGGTTCCTGGCACAAAAGGAACCCCTTGAGGAACGTCGGCGCTTAGCGAGGTCTTTCACGAGCTTAGCGTCCGCTACGTTCCTCATGGAGCGAGAGCGCGGTGACGTTGTGCCAGGTCCCTCCCGGAGCGGACCTATCGCGACATATCTATGCTATAAGGCTCCTTGGCGTGGGTGTGAAAAGTAACGCTGCGCGGTCTCTCCTACTGTGCCGATGCTGAGTCTTGTTGCGTAGGTAAAAAAAATACGATATAATGGGCGTATATCCTGAGAGCATGGACCATCTCGGCAGCAGGGACACGAAAGGAGAGATGCAGCTTGAAAAATTATTATAGCACATTGGATGATATCGTACTGACCTTTTCCGATATAGAAGAAAATAATGGGTTTGATGAGATCAGTGTACGGTTTGAACGTGCAGGCCATTCGGACGGCTTCGATTTTGCAGAAGGGAAATTGCCCAATAATATCTTCTACAAGTCCTTTGGTTTTTCTGAAGATGACTTGATGGAGCTTGGACAGTACCTGAAAAATAATGAGGCGTTGATCTGGGAGATCGCGAGAGAAAATGGAGGGACTGCCCGTGCCTGAGGTGTTGCTAGATTTTATGGGATACAAGTTCTTCTTTTGGTCAAATGAAGGCGGAGAGCCGATCCATATCCATATCTCGAAAGGGAAACAGACAGAAAATGCCACTAAATTTTGGATAAAGCGCGACACCATCGAATTAGTCCACAATAATAGCGGCATCCCGCAAAATGAATTAAAGAAGATCCAAAAGTATATATGGGCGAACCGTGATACGATCATCGCAAGGTGGTATCAATACTTTGGCCTATAGGGCTGATGATAGCACGGCATCGATCCATAAAGATAAAAAGGCATTGTAAAACGCAATGCCTTTTTTGCCGTCCATAGAGCAGAGCCGCCGAGGGTTGTAGCGCCAAAATGGGCGGTCCGCCCATTTTGTGTGCATCTTGTTGCTGTGAACGGCGTGGCCGTAGACAGGGCCCCGCTCCATGGGGCCATATTTCAGAGGTGGATCTTACTATTGTGCAAAGGATCTAAATTTGCTATAATAAACCAAAACTGTAAGTATCGCGTAACAAAGAGCCAGCTTATGGAAATAGCATCGGAGGTCTGGCGATATGCAGTCGGGATCGATGACAGGCTGTGATCTGGGTATCCAGGAGGAAAGGACATGACCAGGAGAGGGTTGAGAGAGCATTGCTTTAAGATGCTGTTCTGCGCGGAGCTTTATCCGGCGGAGGAGGCAGAGGAGCAGCTTTCGTATTATTTTTTAGCATTACCGGTCGAGGAAGAGGACGGGGATGGGAACGAGACGATCGTCCACGATGTGGCGATGGAGGAGAAGGACAGGAAGTGGCTGAAGGACCGTGTGGGGAAGATCCTCCAGCTGGTCCCCTCGATCGACGAGATGATCGATCAGGTGGCGGAAGGCTGGAAGGTCAAGCGGATGGGAAAAGCGGAGCTGACCCTTCTGCGTCTGGCCGTCTATGAGATGAAATATGACCAGGAGGTCCCGGAGAAGGTGGCGATCAACGAGGCGGTGGAGCTGGCGAAGAAATACGGCGGCCGGGACTCCTCCGCGTTCATCAACGGGATCCTGGCCAAGCTGGTGTAGCCTATGGCACAGATCCGCAGGATGTCGGGGGAAAGGGCCTACACCGTCTCCCAGGTGAACGCCTACATCAAAAATATGTTCGTGCAGGACTTTGTCCTGAACCGGCTGTCGATCAAGGGGGAGGTCTCCAACTGTAAGTACCATACCTCCGGCCACATCTATTTCACCTTAAAGGACGGGAAGGGCGCCCTGTCGGCGGTCATGTTCGCCAGCCATCGGGCGGGCCTTTCCTTTCGGCTTGAAGAGGGCCAGCAGGTGGTGGTGACCGGCACGGTAGATGTGTATGAGCGGGACGGGCGCTATCAGCTATACGCGAAGGAGATCCGGCTGGACGGACAGGGGGAGCTGTTCGCCCGCTTTATCGCCCTGCGGGATGAGCTGCAGGAGATGGGGCTGTTCGCCCCGGAGTATAAGCAGCCGATCCCCAGATACGCGAAGAAGGTAGGGATCGTGACCGCGCCCACCGGGGCGGCGATCCGGGATATCATGAACATCGCCCACCGGCGGAACCCTTATGTGCAGCTGATCCTCTTTCCGGCCCTGGTCCAGGGGGAGATGGCCGCGCCCAGCATCGTGAAGGGGATCGAGACCCTGGACGAGCTGGGGCTGGACGTGCTGATCGTAGGGCGGGGCGGCGGCTCGATCGAGGATCTGTGGGCATTTAATGAGGAGATCGTGGCCCGGGCGATCTTTGACTGCGGCACGCCGGTGATCTCGGCGGTGGGCCATGAGACCGATGTGACCATCGCCGACTATGTGGCGGACTTACGAGCCCCCACCCCTTCGGCCGCCGCGGAGCTGGCGGTCTTTGACTATCGGCAGTTCATGGCCGATCTGTCCGGGTGCGGGCAGTCCCTGGCGTCTGCTATGAGCCGGAAGCTGCTGCAAGAGAAGAGCCGCCTGATGCAATATCAGCTGCGCCTCCGCTTGAAGGATCCGGCCAGACAGCTGGATGAAAAGCGGCAGCGCCTGGCCGACTTAGAGGAGCGTATGGGACGGGCCATGGAAGGAAAGCTAAAGGAAAGGCAGCATGAGCTGGCGCTCCTGGCCAGCCGCCTTAAGGGGCTTTCTCCGTTAGAGAAGATCAGCGGCGGCTTCGGCTTCCTGTCCGACGGGGCAGGGGACAGGGTGTCCAGCGTCTCCCAGGTGGAGCCGGGCGATCTGGTCCAGGTCCAGATCCGGGACGGGAAGCTCCTTACCCGG
Source organism: uncultured Lachnospiraceae bacterium (assembly GCA_910585635.1). Taxonomy (GTDB): domain Bacteria; phylum Bacillota; class Clostridia; order Lachnospirales; family Lachnospiraceae; genus Caccovicinus. Next base: position 42,488 of record CAJUFE010000039.1, read on the forward strand.
GTGGAGCAGGTAGAGCCGATATGAGGACCTCTATGTGCCAGGCGGCGTATACTTGAAGGCTCGGCGGGCACGGCCGGCTCTGGTGGTTTCTGGACATGTGACACTGGTACACAGCGCCCCTGGATGCATGCGGCCGGTGCGGCGGGACCCCATCGTGAGATGGATCGTTTGGCTTTGGATATTTTGGGGAAAGATGATCATAAATGGCATGCCCTCGGATCTTTTGCGGCCCTTGCCTGTGAGGAGCCCCTTTGGAGGAGAGCATCGCGGACCGCAGGCATCTGCGTACAGATGGGAGGCGGCGGGAGACGTGTGCCAGAAGGAGGAAGAGATGCAAAAAGAGCGTATATTGCCGGAGCGTGAGGCGGTCCGGGCCATAGCAGCGAAGGGAGCACAAGCTGCGGCGGCAGAGGCACAGGCTGCAGGAACGCAGGCTGCAGCGGGAAAGGCGCAGGCTGTGGCAGGGGAGCAGGAGCGCCGTCCGCTTCCCCTGACCGTGGAGGAGTCCTTTGCAAAGCTGGAACAGCTCTTAGATAAGCTGGAGGATGAGGACAGTTCCCTGGAGGAGGCCTTTAGCTATTATAAGCGGGGGATCGAGCTGGTGCAGAGCTGTTCCGCCCAGATCGATAAAGTGGAAAAGCAGATGATCATATTGCAGGACACCTGGCAGGAGGCGCGGACAGCATCCTTTGCAGGGCCGGATGAGGACGAGAGTGAGGACGAGGAAGATGAGGGACTTTAAGGAAGCGCTGACAGAGCGGGTGAAGGAGACCGAAAGGATCATAGAGGACTATCTGCCGCCGGTAAAAGGGCGGCAGGAGACCATCCTGGAAGCTATGGCCTACAGCATGAAGGCCGGCGGGAAGCGGCTCAGGCCCCTGCTCCTATCAGAGACCTGCAGGCTGTTCGGCGGGGAGGAGAAGGAGGCGGCGCCTTTTATGGCGGCGATCGAGATGATCCACACCTCCTCCCTGATCCACGACGACCTGCCCTGCATGGATAACGACCTGTACCGCAGGGGGAAGGAGAGCACCTGGGCCCGGTTCGGGGAGGATATGGGTGTGTTGGCAGGGGATGCCCTGATCGTGGAGGCATTTGCCGTGGCGGCGAGAGCCTTCATGACCACGGCTCATCCGGAGCGGGTGGCAAAGGCCATAAGGATCTTGGCGGAAAAGACCGGGATCTATGGCATGATCGGCGGTCAGGTGGTCGATGTGGAGCTGACGGATCTGCAGATCTCAAAGGATACCCTGGACTTTATCTATCGTTTAAAGACCGGGGCGCTCCTGGAGGCCTCCATGATGATCGGAGCGGCCCTGGCCGGGGCGGATGAGGCGGAGCTTGAGAAGATCGGGCAGATCGCCCTGGACGTGGGCGTGGCCTTCCAGATCCAGGACGATATCCTGGATGTGACCAGCAGCCAGGAGGTCTTAGGGAAGCCGGTGGGCAGCGACGAAAAGAACCACAAGACCACCTACGTCACCTTAGAGGGCATCCACCGGGCCAGGGCAGAGGTAGAGCGGCTGTCAGAGGAAGCCATCGGCCTGCTGGCCTCCCTGGAAGGGAAAAATGAGTTCTTAGAGGAGCTCATCCGGATGCTGATCACAAGAGAAAGATAACGGGTATGCCACGATATTGCCCGGGATAGAGGGAATGATGATCTTAGAGCGGATACACGGGGCGGAGGATGTAAAGGGCCTGCGGACAGAGGAGCTTGAAGAGCTGGCCCAGGAGATACGGGGATTTTTGATCGAGAATATCAGCCATACGGGAGGCCATCTGGCCTCGAACCTGGGTGTGGTGGAGCTGACCATCGCCATGTACCTGGTGTTCGATCTGCCAAGGGATAAGGTGATCTGGGACGTGGGCCATCAGTCCTACACCCATAAGATCTTGAGCGGCAGGAAGGAGTTGTTCGGCGAGCTGCGCCAGTACGGGGGCTTAAGCGGCTTTCCGAAGCGGAAGGAGAGCCCCTATGATGCCTTTGACACCGGGCATAGCTCCACATCGATCTCTGCCGGGCTGGGGATCGCCCAGGGGCGGGACCTTTTAGGCCAGGACTACTCGGTGGTCTCCGTGATCGGGGACGGGGCGCTGACCGGCGGCATGGCCTACGAGGCCTTGAACAATGCGGCCAGGCTGAAGGATAACTTCATCATCGTCCTCAATGACAATAACATGTCCATCTCAGAAAATGTGGGCGGCATGTCCCGGTATCTGAACAGCATCCGTACCGGCGACGGATACAACGATCTGAAAAAGAGCGTAGTGGGGGCCTTGGAGAAGATCCCGGGCTTCGGCCCTCAGATGATCGACAAGATCAAACGGACAAAGAACGGGATCAAGCAGCTCCTCATCCCGGGGATGCTCTTCGAAAATATGGGGATCACCTACTTAGGGCCGGTGGACGGCCATGATATCCGCCTGCTCCAGAGGACCCTCCAGGAGGCGAAGAAGCTGGACCATGCAGTCCTGGTCCACGTGATCACCAAAAAGGGCAAGGGCTACGGACCGGCGGAGAAGAATCCGGCCCGGTTCCATGGTGTGGAACCTTTCGATGTGGAGACCGGCGCATTTTTAAAGGAAAAGAAATACCCATCCTATACAGACGTATTTTCCAGGACACTATGCCGTCTGGCGGAGAAAGACGACAAGATCGTAGCGGTGACAGCGGCTATGCCCGACGGCACTGGTTTAAAGCGGTTCGCGAAAAGATTCCCCAGGCGCTTTTTTGATGTGGGGATCGCCGAGGCCCACGGGGTCACCAGCGCTGCCGGCATGGCAGCCGCCGGGTTAAAACCGGTGGTGGCGGTCTATTCATCCTTTCTGCAGAGGGGCTTCGACCAGATCCTCCACGATGTCTGCATCCAGGAGCTGCCGATCGTGCTGGCCGTGGACCGGGCCGGACTGGTGGGCAGCGACGGGGAGACCCATCAGGGGATCTTCGACTACAGCTACCTAAGCTGCATCCCCAATATGACCGTGATGGCCCCCAAGAACCGCTGGGAGCTGGAGGACATGCTGGCCTTCGCGGTAGACTTCGGCCGCCCGGTGGCTGTCCGCTATCCCAGAGGCGAGGCCTACCGGGGCTTAAAGGACCATCGGGCTCCGATCCGGTACGGGAAGGGGGAGCTTTTGTACGACGAGGGCTCAATCGGCTGCGGCTTAAAAGCGTCTGGGCCAGAAGCGGGACAGGCTGTCCAGGCGACCACAGATGGCCAGAGCGTCCAGGCTCTGACAGATGGCCGGAACGTCCAGGCGACCACAGATGACCGGAACGTCCAGGTCCCCAAAGATGACGGAGCCCTCCACATCGCCCTGCTGGCCGTGGGCAGCATGGTGAGCACAGCGGAGCATATCCGCGGAAAGCTGAAAAAGCGGGGGATCCGCTGCAGCCTGGCCAATGGCCGCTTTATCAAGCCCTTTGACGCCGAGCTGGTCTATAAGCTGGCAAAGCACCATCAGGTCCTGGTGACCCTGGAGGAAAATGTGCTCCAGGGCGGCTTCGGACTGGCGGTGACCGCTTATGTCCACGACCGCTTCCCCCAGGTGCGCGTCTTCCAGGTGGCGTTGCCGGATGCGTATGTGGAGCATGGGAATGTGAGTCTTTTGCGGGAGAGCCTGGGGATCGACAGTGATTCCATCATCAGGCAGTTGGAGGAGGCGGGGGCGCTCTCGTTGTAAGCGAGACGGGATAGATCCCCTCCTCCGCTGCTTTATGGCTGCTCTTTGGGTCTCCGGATGCTAGGTGGCTGGCGTACCGTATGACCGAAGAAAGGCCAGCTAAAGTAGCGCAGGGAGGGTCCTGTCATAAAAGGAACCC
>CAJUFE010000040.1 GCA_910585635.1 uncultured Lachnospiraceae bacterium
TTTTATCAACCACCCTTCTTGGAATTCCTTATATTTGAATTATACAGGAAGCTCCCTATTATTGTAGACCACACGATCATCGGAGAAAAAATTTGCAATCGATTGCCTTACTTTCTTCTCTCCCTTGTATCCAGGCTCACGGTCAATAATAATAGCCATCGTCCTACCCCTTAAATCCCTAATCTTCAAATCCTATCGGAACCAGTTCCAAATATGTCCTCAACTTTGCAATTTCGGACTGTGCAGGTCTTCGCAATCACGTCCATTGATACAAATTTATCTCTATTGAGCTTTGCATAGGTTCCCGGTGATATTTTAGCTGATGCTTTTAAATCTGCTTCCTTGATTTTTCTGTCAATCAGTAGTTTTCAAATATTGGGAGGTAGCTTACCCCATACTTTTTTCCATATATGTACCTAATCCAAAGTCAATCTCAACCCTTCCCGCATTCCCGCGGCTGTCCGCGGCAGAATATCAGGCTATTAACTATCACCCTTTACAAGTATATCACTTTAAAGTACTTTCCTCAATCAAACGTTTCAAGAATCGTACTTTTTATCCATAAAAAGTAAAGTATACAATATAGATGGGTGATACAAATGGCTAATATTCAGGATTGTCCCGGTTTTAAACCCTTTGGGGAGGGGTAACGTAGCAAGCATAAGCATCAGTACATCCGCAGCTTAAAGCCATTGATCGCATAAACCACATATCACTTACTGTTTCATAGGCAGATATCCCTATCTGCTCTGTTCTCATGCCCTAAGCTCCAATCTTTTACTTGCACCTCCTGGATATCTGGCCCTGCTGGATCCCCATCTCGTTGACATCAAGATTGTAGACCTGTTTCGCAATTACTTAGAAATTTTCCACGCAAAAAGGGAAGTATCTCCATCTTTAACAGAAATACTTCCCTCTGCCTAAAAACTTTTTATTATTACATCAGATCCATTACCTTATACAAGCTGTTTTCCATACTGCTTTAAATAAACCTTTGCCTGTTCTAAGGACAGCCCAATCTTTTCCTGCATCCGTTTCATAATTATTGCATCATCAAGTCCGTCCTCCTGTCCAAGTTCGACGATCATCCTTGCAGCTCCCTGAGCTGCTCCCACACGCATCAATCTTTCAGATTCCGTTTCAATAACAGTTCCGCCCATAATATCCACCAGCCTTTCTTCATTCTTATTTCCATTTGTGATATGCGTAATGATAGTGTTTACAAATCCTTTCAAGTCTATCAGTTCATCATCTGATAATTCGCCCTCCTGATACAGACGCACCAGTTCGTCCCTAAAATACACCAGTTCCTCAACAACCTTTTCAATATCGCCCTCTGATGAGATCTCTTTCTCATATCTTGCAATGTAAAATGGGATGTAAGGAAACAGCCTTTTTTCAATGATCTTTTCCTTTGTAAGATCCTCTAAGATCACATTGTCCGATCGATAGTCCACTGTCTGCCCGTCTGGAAAGGTAAAGGTGATCGTCGTTGTTTTTGGCGTCCTGTCCGTTCTCTTAACATAAATAATTGAAAATCTCGGCATTGGGATCGTTGCATGACCAATATCCCATGTTGCAAACTGTCTGGCTACGATAAAAGCGTACTCCGCTATCCTAATCGCCATAGAGCCGTCATCATAGCTCTGGCACTCTAAGAGGTATATTTCGCTCCCTATCCTGATCAGAAAATCTGAAACCTGTTCCTCTATTTCCTTGCTGCCGTCCGCCGTTTCATTTTCCGTCAGATAACCCTCTGAGGGTAAGATCTCCACTTTTACATCTTTGGGGTAATCTCTGCCGAACACATCATTGATGACGGAGACGAACAATCTTTTGTGCTTCATCTTCATCGTCTTAAATACATTATCATAATCCGGTGTCTTTTTTTGCATACGCATCTTCCCTTCCTTATTCATATTATACTCATCTGGCAGCCGAAACGCAATCAGATTTCCAGCAGCTCTTCCACAGAAAAGAAAGAATACCCCGCTTTTGCCCATACAGTATTTCCCATCTTCGTCCATACGATAGTTTTCTGATATATACAGCTTATAAATTCTATCTGCTTTTTCCACAAAGCCCTGCTATCGCTACCTCTTTTGGGCTTAAAATGGAACACGGTTGGAACTTTTGGAGATAGAAAAACCTCGGAAACCCAGTAAGATCAGGGCTTCCGAAATCTCTATCCGTTACTCAAATTCGATCGTCCCCGGCGGCTTCGAGGTCACGTCATACACCACCCGATTGACCCCTCGCACCTCATTGATGATCCGCCCCATCACCTTCTGCAGCACCTCCCAGGGGATCTGCGCCGCTTCTGCGGTCATAAAGTCCGATGTCTCCACCGCCCGCAGCACCACCGCGTAGTCATAGGTCCGGAAATCTCCCATGACCCCCACAGACCGCATATTGGACAACGCGGCAAAATACTGCCCCAGCTTCTTATCCAACCCAGCCTTAGCGATCTCCTCCCGATAGATGGCGTCCGCCTCCTGCACGATGCGCACCTTATCGGCGGTCACTTCGCCGATGATCCGGATGCCCAGGCCGGGGCCGGGGAAGGGCTGGCGGTATACCAGATGCTCCGGAAGGCCCAGCTCCAGGCCTACCTTGCGCACCTCGTCCTTGAACAGCAGGCGCAATGGCTCCAGGATCTCCTTAAATTCCACATGGTCGGGGAGACCGCCCACATTGTGGTGGGATTTGATCACAGCGGAATCGCCCAGGCCGGATTCGATCACATCTGGGTAGATGGTCCCCTGGACCAGGAAATCCACCGCTCCGATCTTCTTCGCCTCTTCTTCAAATACACGGATGAACTCTGCCCCGATGATCTTCCGCTTCTGCTCCGGCTCTTCTGCGCCGGCCAGCTGACTGTAAAAACGCTCCTGGGCATTGACCCGGATGAAGTCCAGCTCGTAGGGGCCTTCCGGCCCGAACACCGCCTCCACCTGATCGCCCTCGTCCTTGCGCAGCAGGCCGTGATCCACGAAGACACAGGTCAGCTGGCGGCCGATAGCCTTTGACAGCAGGACCGCCGCTACAGAGGAATCCACACCGCCGGACAATGCGCACAGCACCTTTCCCGTCCCGATCCTCTCCCGCAGAGCCTGGATCTGGGCCGTCACAAAGGAATCCATCCGCCAGTCGCCGCTGCACTGGCATACGTCCCGGACAAAGGCGCGGAGCATCTTCATCCCCTCCGCTGTGTGCATCACCTCCGGGTGGAACTGGGTGGCGTACAGCTTCCTCTCCGGGCATTCCATGGCCGCCACCGGGCATACCGGCGTGTGGGCGGTGATCTTAAAGCCTGCCGGGGCCTTGAGGATGCGGTCTGTGTGGCTCATCCAGCAGATGGTGGTTGGCTCCACATCTTTGAAAAGGACAGAGGTCTGATCCACCTCCACCTCCGTCTTTCCATATTCACTGACCGGGGCGCCCGCCACCTCCCCGCCCAGGGTATAGGCCACCAGCTGGGAACCATAGCAGATCCCCAGGATCGGGATCCCCATGGTGAAGATCTCTGCCGGGATGTGGGGAGAACGTTCGTCATAAACACTGTTGGGACCGCCGGTGAAGATGATCCCCTTGGGAGCCATCTCCCGGATCTTCTCCAATCCCATAGTATAAGGATGTACCTCACAGTAAACATCACACTCCCGGACCCGGCGGGCGATCAGCTGGTTATACTGCCCGCCAAAATCCAGGACGATGATCATCTCTCTGTCCATAGCAAATTTCCTTTCTGTGCGTGTATCTCTGGTCCTTGCGGACATGAGACCGGCCTTATGCGCTCATCGGTCCGGCCCAACATGGTCGGCGATCCATCGCTACCCTGCACCTGATCTGGTGCAGACATAGCGTAAACACATACTGCCCTCGTCAGACCTGGCACAGGCAGATACCTCCACCCTTTACCAAACCTACCACAAAAGACCAGGGATACAAAATGGAAAGAAGGTGTACCCCTCCCATATAACATGTTCCGGATACACCTCCAAAGGTTTTGCCATCCTCTAAGTGAGTCCGGCTGTATCATTTGTATCTCTCATCTCGGCAGGCATCTTCTTTCGTACAGACCATCCCAAAAGCCTCCCGGCTCCCGGGACTGCATCCTTCTGCATTTATCTTCTGTATCCTGCACAGTGTCTCACAGACCGGACCCTCTTTAAGGCCCCAGCCTTCTTTTGTACCTCAGCTCTTGATCGCAAAACTGCACAAAAGTTCTTTCGTAAGCTGCACAGACCTTTCGGTCTGTGTATGTAGGCTGTGTATGGCTGCCTGCCGGTATCCTTTGAAAACTTAGAGAGACTGCACCTACGTTGGCACAATCTCTCTTTCTCTTTCGTATGGTATGATTATAGCCGTTCTTCCCGCAAATAGCAAGTGTTTTTGTCGAAATTCCAGGATTTTCTGGACCACCGGGTTACTGTTCACGGCTACGCCGTTCACAGCAACAGAATGCACACAAAATGGGCTAACCGCCCATTTTGGCGCTGCAACCCTCGGGTTTCTTGTGACCTTTGCTCACAAGAAACACCTCGCGGGATATTACCTGTGAAAAGTAACACCACCGGCGCTTCTCCACCTCACTACCCCAGATACCGCTTCACATACTGCCCCGTGTAGGACCCGGGATCTTCCGCCACCTCTTCCGGCGTCCCCTTGGCGATGACCGTGCCTCCACGGTCGCCGCCCTCAGGCCCCATGTCGATGATATAGTCCGCCGTCTTGATCACATCCAGGTTATGCTCGATGACCACCACCGTGTTCCCGCCCTCCGACAGCCGGTGCAAGATCTCGATCAGCTTATGGACGTCGGCGAAATGGAGGCCTGTGGTGGGCTCGTCCAGGACGTAGATCGTCCTGCCGGTGCTGCGGCGGCTCAGCTCCGCCGCCAGCTTGATCCGCTGGGCCTCGCCGCCGGACAGCTCTGTGGAGGGCTGGCCCAGCTTGACATAGGAAAGGCCTACGTCATACAGGGTCTGGATCTTCCGGGCGATGGTGGGCACATGCTCGAAAAAGCCCAGCGCCTCTTCTACGGTCATATCCAGCACATCATAGATGCTCTTCCCCTTATACTTTACCTCAAGGGTCTCTCGATTATACCGTTTTCCACCGCAGACCTCACAGGGCACATACACATCCGGAAGGAAATGCATCTCGATCTTGATGATCCCGTCGCCGCTGCAGGCCTCGCACCGGCCGCCCTTAACATTAAAGCTGAACCGGCCCTTGGCGTAGCCTCTGGTCTTGGCGTCGGTGGTGGAGGCGAACAGGTCTCGGATCAGGTCGAAGACGCCGGTGTAGGTGGCCGGGTTGGACCGCGGCGTCCGTCCGATAGGGGACTGGTCGATGGCGATGATCTTATCCAGCTGCTCCGCTCCCTCCAGGCTCTTGAACTTACCCGGGATGGTCCTGGCCCGGTTCAGCTTTTTCGCCAGGGCCTTGTATAGGATCTCATTGACCAGAGAGCTCTTGCCGGAGCCGGAGACCCCGGTGACGCAGGTCATCACGCCCAGGGGGATATCTACCTTTACATTTTTCAGGTTGTTCTCCGCCGCCCCTTTTACGGTGAGCCAGCCTGTGGGCTCCCGTCTTTTGTCCGGCACCGGGATCTTCTTGCGTCCGCTGAGATAATCGCCGGTGATGGACTCCGGGCAGGCCATGATATCCTCTACCGTACCGGCCGCCACCACCTGGCCGCCATGCTCCCCGGCCCCCGGGCCGATATCCACGATATAGTCCGCCGCCCGCATGGTATCCTCGTCGTGCTCCACCACCAGCACCGTGTTGCCCAGGTCCCGCAAATGGATCAGGGTGTTCAGCAGCTTGTCATTATCCCGCTGGTGGAGGCCGATGCTGGGCTCATCCAGGATATACGCCACGCCCACCAGACCAGAGCCGATCTGGGTGGCCAACCTTATCCGCTGGGCCTCGCCGCCGGATAAGGTGCCGGTAGCCCTGGACATGGACAGGTATTCCAGCCCCACATCGATCAGGAAGCTGGCCCTGGCCCGGATCTCCTTTAGGATCGGTCCGCCGATCGCCTTCTGCATGGGGGTCAGATCCAGCTGATCGATAAAATCCCTAAACCGGGTGATGGACATGTCCGTGGCCTGGAAGATGTTCTTATCGCCCAGGGTCACCGCCAGGGATTCCTTTTTCAGTCGCTGCCCGTGGCAGACCGGGCAGGGGGTGATCCGCATATAGGTCTCGTACTCCGCCTTAGAGGATTCCGAAAAGGTCTCCCGGTAGCGCCGGTCCACATTTTTCAAAAGGCCCTCAAAGGCCACATCATAGACCCCTTCCCCCCGCTGCCCTTTATAATGGACCTTTATCTCCTTCCCCTCGGTGCCGTAGATCAGGATATCGTGGATATCCTCAGGATAATCCTCAAATGGGGTGTCCAGGCTAAAATGGTATTCCCTGGCCAAGGCATCCAGGATCGCCCGGGTAAAGCTCCCCTTATCCGCGCAGGACTGCCAGCCCATCACCACGATCGCCCCCTGGGTGATACTTAAGGACTTGTCCGGGATCATCAGATCCTCGTCAAATTCCATCTTATAGCCCAGGCCGAAGCATTCCGGGCATGCGCCGAAGGGGTTATTGAAGGAAAAGCTCCTGGGCTCCACCTCCTCCACGCTGATCCCACAGTCCGGGCAGGAAAAGCTCTGGGAAAAGCGCAGCACCTCCCCGCCGTCCACATCCACTAAAAGAAGACCGTTCGCCAGCGCCATCACCGTCTCGATCGAATCGGTCAGACGCTTTTCGATCCCAGGACGGACCACCAGGCGGTCCACCACGATCTCGATATTATGCTTGATGTTCTTCTCCAGCTTGATCTCTTCCAACAGCTCGTAAAGGTTCCCGTCGATGCGGACCCGGACGTAGCCGCTCTTCCTGGCCTGCTCTAAGACCTTCACATGCTCGCCTTTCCGGCCCCGCACCACCGGCGCTAAGAGCTGGATCTTCGTCCGCTCCGGCATGGACAACAGCTGGTCCACGATCTGGTCCACGGTCTGTTTCCGGATCTCCTTGCCGCACTTAGGACAATGGGGGATACCGGCTCTGGCGTACAAAAGCCGCATATAGTCGTAGATCTCCGTCACGGTGCCCACCGTAGAACGTGGGTTCCGGTTGGTGGATTTCTGGTCGATGGAGATCGCCGGGGACAGGCCCTCGATGCTCTCCACATCCGGCTTCTCCATCTGCCCCAGGAACTGGCGGGCGTAGGAGGAGAGGGACTCCATGTAACGCCGCTGGCCCTCCGCGTAGATCGTATCAAAGGCCAGGGAGGATTTCCCGGAGCCGGATAGGCCTGTCAGCACCACCAGCTCATTCCGCGGGATGTTTAGGGAGATGTTCTTTAGGTTATGCTCGTTCGCGCCGCGGATCTTGATATATTGTTTTGCCATAGCTGCACCTCGTCTTTATCCGATGATCCCTCTTGCGGATCAGTAGAGTAAGTATAGCATATCTCAATCTCGGTTTCAAGCGCTTTCGAACAGATGTTCCTCATTTCTTCAGAAGCTCCCGCGTTTGCCACTTGCTAAGATCCTCAGAGAACTTATCCTGTGAAATAAGGCTGCTGCGATCCTACTGGCTTTAGACGATGGCCTAATCTAGCCAAAAGTAACGGTCTATGTTATACTTACATCATCTTCATGCTGACAGACAGCGAAGATCCGATCTGGCTCTGCAAGCATTATACCAAAGCCTTTGTTGCAAGCAGGCCAAGCGCCGTGTTTTACAGCCTGCAGTGTAAGGATGAGCATAATGTTTACACGAACAGGGCGAAGAAGGATGATCCTGATGCGAAATAAGGGGATGGTGATGCCTAATGGCTGAGAACAAGAATACGAAATTACAGATCCGGAACAGCACCGTGGATTTCCTTGTATTTACAAAGGATGCCCATGAGGACGGTATAGAAGTCCGTGTGCAGGATCACGATGTATGGCTGACGCAAAAAGCGATCGGTCAGCTTTTCGATGTGGACAGAAGTGTTGTCACAAAGCATTTGAAAAATATTTATGAAAGCGGCGAATTGTCCGCGGGATCAACTTGTGCAAATTTTGCACAAGTTGCGGATAACGGAAAAACCTATCAATATAAATTTTATCGGCTATCTGCTATAATCGCCGTTGGCTACCGTATCAACTCCGGCAGGGCGACACAGTTCCGGCAATGGGCAACGAAAGTGCTGGATACCTTTGCGAAGCAAGGGTATGTTTTAGATAAGAGCAGATTGATCAACGGTCAGATCTTCGACGAGGATTATTTTGACCACTTGATCTCCGAGATACAGGAGATCCGAGCCAGTGAGCGCCGTTTTTATCAAAAGATCACAGACATCTATGCTACTGCCGTTGATTATTCCCTGGACAGCCAGATCACAAAAGACTTCTTTGCGACAGTACAAAATAAAATGCACTATGCCGTTCATGGCAATACCGCAGCGGAGGTCATCTTTGCCAGAGCAGACCACACAAAAGAACATATGGGACTAACCTCATGGCGTAATGCTCCCGACGGAAAAATTGTTAAAGCGGATGTATCCATCGCCAAAAATTACTTATCCATTGATGAAATACAGGAGCTAAACGAGATCGTCACGATGTATCTGGACTATGCCACAAGGCAGGCCAGACGGCATATCCCCATGACAATGGCAGATTGGGCTTCCAAACTGGACGCGTTTCTGCAATTTAACGATGCAGAAGTCTTGCAGAACAAAGGGAAGGTTACTGCTGCAATCGCAAGATCCTTTGCAGAGAGTGAGTTCGAACAGTATCGTGTCATCCAAGACCGCCTGTATCAGAGCGATTTTGATCGACTTATAGCCAGTGCAGAGGAAAAGCGTGATCAAGGGTAGAAAATGCCCGTTATCAGCAATACAGTCGATAACGGGCATTCGATCAAGCATATACAAGTTTCGATCAAACAATTTCCGCCGCACGATGGCAAAAAGAAAAAACGTCGTGTTGCGATCCTATTTTCATGCCTTGATGATCTTTACGGTGGTTTTGGAATGCCCAAGCCTCCGGTCCTCTTGTCCCCGGAGGTGCCTCCTGCGCCCTCTACTCCTCCCAGATCCTCCCATCCCCATCGATCCGTATCCCTTCCGAGATGGACTCCACATACTGGAACAAGGCCTGAGCCTCTGCCGGATCCGTCAGCTCCCGGGTATAGCCTCCGCTGGAGGTGGCAGGGACGATCGAAAGGCTCATCTCCTCGCCATCCCATCCCGCCTTTAGCAGGACGGTCCTGGGGATGCTGCTGCCGAACACAAAGTTCCCCAAGCTGTAGACGATCGGCTTGCCATCATAGTATTCGATCCCCTGGAGCACATGAGGATGGCTCCCGATCACCAGGTCAGCTCCGGCATCCAGGTACTGGCGGCCCAGCTGGCGCTGATAGTCTTTGGGATAGGCTTCCCGCTCGATCCCCCAATGGACATAGACCACCACAAGGTCGCAGATCTCCTTTGCCTTTCGGATCTCTTCCAGAAGGACGGCAGGGTCATAGGTGCTGAGCATCCCCGGCCCGTAGGGCGTGGCGGCCCAGTCGGCCACGGGGATCACCCGGGTAGCCCCCAGGAAGCCCACGGTCCACCGCCCCAGCTGGGTGGTGTATAATGCCTTAGCCCGCTCCAGATCCTCTCCGGCTCCCACATAGGGGATGCCTGCCCCGTCCAGAGCGGCACAGGTATCGAGGAGCGCCTCCTGTCCAAAATCCAAGGCGTGGTTATTCGCCAATGTGACCAGATCCACCCCCATCTCCTGGAGGAGACGGACCTTTTCCGGTGGCAGGCGGAAGGTGAACTGCTTATCCGGCGCGGCCGTCCCCCTGTTGCTGAAGGGAAATTCCTGGTTGACCATAAAAAAGTCGGCCTCACCGGCGGCCTGGAGGAGACTCTCCCCCACCACGCCTGTTATCCCGCCGCCCTTCTGATAAGCGTTCAGCACATGGTCCGAGAGGAACACATCCCCGGCAAATGCCAGGGTGATCGTCCCCTCCTGCCCCTCTGCCAAGCTCCCGCCAGCCTCCCGGCCTTCTGCACCATCTCCTTCCGGCTTTCCGTCATGTCCCTGGGCAAGAGCGGATCCTTCTTCCCCGTTCCCGCCTCTGACCGCGGCATCCTCATCACCGTCCCCGCCATCCTTTGTGCGGATCACGATGGTGGCTTCCTGCGCTCCGCTGCCAGGCTGCTGCGCTCCATCTCCAGCGCTCCCCTTGTCACCAAAACCCCCGGCCTCTCCAGAACCTCCAGTCCCTCCCGGAGCTTCTTCCTCTCCAGCGGTCTCTGATACCCCAGAGATCCCTGTCTCTCCAGGTCCACCACCTCCTCCGGCTCCGCCCTTCCCCCTTGTCACGAAGAACACGCTCAGGACGCCATTTCCAGCTACTTTTCTTATATGATCTGCTACGATAAAGCCGGTCACAGATAACCCGGCCACCACCACCAGAACGCCCAGGAGGATCCAGCCCCCATTCCTTCTGCTCCGCTTTTTTCTGCTCTTCCCTTCCATCCTTCTCCCTTTTCTCCCGCATCGCCCACGGGTATCTTCTTTTCAACATTTGCAGAACACCTGGACACTTCTCCTTTTGCCCACACTTGGGACCCAAGTGTTTCCCCTTTTGCTCTCACGTGGCCCCCGGTATTTCCCCTCTTGCCCTCACTTGGGCTCTGGACATCTTCCCTTTTGTCCTCACATGGCCCCTGTATACAAATGAGGAGCTGTCGCATAAGATGCAACGGCTCCCATGTATTTTCGCTACCCAGATAGTTTATCGACGATGTGCCAGACTGTCGCAAGATAGCCGCCATATCCCAGCTTTCTCACCTATAATGCAATCACGATCCCGCCGTCATTGGCATATACAGTGGCCACCCCGGCGGTCTCCGTGATGACGATCTCCTTAAAGCTCCCCCGCTTTTCCATCTCCTGGACCACCTGCCTGGCCCGGTCCGGGCAGTTGCAGTGGGCGATCACCAGGGTACGGTCCCGGGTATCCTCCACAGCGGCCACGGCGTGGTCGCACATCCGCTGGAGCGCCTTAGAGATCCCCCGGGCCTGGTCCACCTTCACGATCACCCCTTTATCCCCGGCCATCACCGGCTTGATGTTCAAGGTGGTGGCAAAAAATGCCTGGAGACCGCTGAGCCTTCCGTTCTTGCGCAGGTTATCTAAGGATTCCAGGACAAAGTAGGTCTTCATGTCATCCCGGTAAGCTGTGGCGCGCTTCACGATCTTTTCAAAGGGCAGGCCCTGCTCGCACAGGTCCCGGATATACAGCGCCAGGTTCAGCTGTCCCGCCGACGCAGATAATGAGCTTAAGACAAGGATGTTCTTTTTCCGTTCTCCACTCTCCTGGCTATGCTCCTCCTCATAAAGCTGCTTCCCCACCTGGGCGCTGTTATAGCTCCCGCTCAGATGCTCGGATAAGCAGATCACAAAGACAGCCTCCTCCGGCCCTTCATACGCTTTCTTAAAGCTTTCCGGCGAAGGGCAGGCCGTCTTCGGGGGATCTGGGCACTCCTTCATCATCTGGATGAACCTTGTCCGGTCAAATGTGTCATCATCCACCACTGTGCTCTGTCCCACCTGCAAGGTCAAAGGTACGACCTGAAAATGGGGGTCCTTCTTCAATCCTTCTGTCAGATCCAGACAGCTGTCACCTATGATCTTATATGTCATGATATCCTCCGATCGCTCCCAGCAGCAGTCCCTCTGCCGCGGACTGCTCTCGCTCCTATTCTACATCATGTAGTTTTGATCACTACATATTATAGCATTATCTTTTTCGATTTTCAATCTTTTCATATGGTATTTTCTGTGCTATACTAATTTAGAAGGTAACAGTCAAGGGTATCTGGACTGTTATGGATAAAAGGACTGCTGCGGATGGAACGGACATGGGCAGCAGCACAAAAAAATGGAGACAGATAAAAAAGAGAAGGAGACCGATCTCATGGAATTTGGATTTTTAGCAGCCTTTTTTGGCTCCATCATCCTTTTAGCGCTCTTTGTCGTAGCTGTGACCATCTCCACAGTGTCCAGCTGCTTAGGGGCGATCGCCGATGATATGAACGAAGACAAAGGCTGATCTGCTCGATCGACGACGGAACGGACGAAAAAAGGAAAGACCGGGCGCATCCCCTGCGGGTGCGCCCGGTTTTTCCTTTATGACGTCCTTACTGTTTTATGCCTCCTCGCCGGCCAGGAGCATAGTGATCTCATTGGTACGGGCTATAAAGCCGGTCATCCGCTCTGGAGACAGGCTGCCGTGGCTCAGCTTCGCCAGGTCGTAGAGCTGTCCGCAGATCTTCTCCACGTTCTCCCCTTCCTTGTGGGCTAAGACATACTGGACCAGCGGATGGCCTGTGTTGACGATCAGGGTCTCCCCTGCGCCGCCCATCATGGAGGGATCCATGCCGTACATATTGTACATCCGCATCATCTCCTGCATCCTGCGGGATTCCTCGGTCACCGTGATCATGGAGGCGACGGAAGCATCCTTAAGCTTCTCCGCCTTGACCTCCAGCTTCTCGTCGTTTAAGGCCTTCTTAAAAGCGGCCGCCAAGGTCTCGCCGTCTGCCTTTGCCTTCTCCTTTTCCTCCTCCGTTTCTTCGGAAGCCTCCTTGAAGATCTCGCTCACATCCGCGTCGATCCGCAGGAACTTCAGATCCTGGTTCTTCTGCTCCATCTGGCTGATGAAGGGGCTGTCGATGTTATGGGTCAGGAGGACCGCGTCTAAGCCTTCCTTCTTGAACATATTGATATACTGGCTCTGTTCCTTCTCGTCGGTCACATAGAAGACCTTGTTGGGATGCTTCTCCTTATTCTCCTCTAAGCACTCCGGCAGGGTCAGGTACTTGCCCTCTAGGTTCTTGAAGATGATGTGGTCCTTCATCTTCTCCTGGAACTTCTCGTCCTTGATACAGCCGAACTTGATGAAGGGATTGATATCATCCCAGTACTTCTCATAGTTCTCCCGGTCGGTCTTGCACATGCCGGACAGCTTATCCGCTACCTTCTTGGTGATGTAATCGGAGATCTTCTTCACAAAGCCGTCATTCTGCAGCGCAGAACGGGAAACATTTAACGGCAGGTCCGGGCAGTCGATCACACCCTTTAGGAGCATCAAGAACTCCGGGATCACCTCTTTGATATTATCCGCGATGAAGACCTGGTTATTATACAGCTTGATGGTCCCCTCTAAGCTGTCGTACTCCATATTGATCTTAGGGAAGTACAGGATGCCCTTTAAATTGAAGGGGTAGTCCATGTTCAGATGGATCCAGAACAGAGGCTCCTTGAAATCCATGAACACCTTCCGGTAAAACTCCTTGTACTGCTCCTCTGTACACTCATTGGGATGCTTGTTCCACAGCGGGGACACATCGTTCAAGGCCACCGGGCGCTTTACGATCTTATATTTCTCCTTAGCCGGGGAGATCTCCACCACTTCCTTGGTGCCGTCCTCGTTCTCCTTCTCCTCGGTCTTCGCCTCCTCCACGATCGTCTCCACGACCGTGTCCTTGTCGGTCAGCTCGTCCTTCTCGATCGTCTCGTGCTGGGGCTCCTTGGTGCTGTCCTCTAAAAAGATCGGGACCGGCATGAAGGAACAGTACTTCTCGACCACTTCCCTTGCCCGATATTCATTGGAAAACTCCGTGCTGTCCTCGTTTAAGTACAAGGTGATCTTCGTGCCGATGCCTTCCTTATCCCCTTCGCCCATCTCAAAGGAGGTACCGCCCTCCGACTCCCAGTGGACCGGCTTAGCATCCTTCTCATAGGATAAGGTATCGATCGTCACCTTGTCCGCCACCATAAAGGCCGAATAAAAGCCCAGGCCGAAGTGGCCGATGATCTGGTCCTCGTTGGCCTTGTCCTTATATTTCTCCATAAAAGCCTGGGCGCCGGAAAATGCGATCTGGTTGATGTACTCATCCACCTCGGCCTCTGTCATGCCAAGACCATTATCCACAAAGGTGATGCTCTTCTCCTTGGGATCCACCGTGATCTGGATCTTATACTCCATATCCTCCGGCTTCTCAAACTCGCCCATCAGCTCCAGCTTCTTTAGCTTGGTGATCGCGTCGCAGCCGTTGGAGATCAGCTCGCGGTAAAAGATATCGTGGTCGGAATACAGCCACTTTTTGATGATCGGAAATATGTTCTCACTGTTGATCGATAGATTACCTGACTTTGCCATAATGATCAGCGCTCCTTTTCTCAGCTTTCTGCAGCTTTCTTTTTATCTCTCACATCTTGCTCTGTTTGCAGGTCACTTCATAGGATCTAGGACCGATAATCCATATTCTAATACAGGTAGAACAAAAAGTCAATAGAAAATCAGCACTCCTTTTCGTTGAGTGCTGATAAAAAAGTTGCTTTTCACACCTACACCGAACACTTAATACTGGATAGGTGCAGGTGCATGGTCGATCACCCGTCCGCATCCGGAGGCCCGGTCCCCCCACGGGGACGCGCTCTCGCTCCGACCAGAACGCAGCGGTACTAGGGCGCGTAGAAAACCGCGCCCAAGGACCGGCGTTCTGCTAGGGTCCCCTTAGGGGGATCCGGGCCTCCGGATGCTAGGTGGCTGGCGTATCGTATGACCGAAGAAAAGCCAGCTAAAGTAGCGCAGAGAGGGTCCTGTCACAAAAGGAACCCCTAGAAAAACGCCGGTCCTTGGCGAGGTCTCTCACGAGCCTAGTACCGCTGCGTTTTTCTCGGAGCGAGAGCGCGGTGACGTTGTGACAGGACCCTCCCGGAGCGGACCCCTCGCGACATATCTATGCTATAAGGCTCCCTGGCGTGAGTGTGAAAAAGTAACCTGATAAGTCGTAACAGTTCAGATACCCTGTGAACTGTTACGAGAAGTTCTAATAGGGAGCCGCCGCCACCCCCATCTCCTTCAGGAGCCGCCCCACATACCCGTCCCACTCCGTCTCCACCGTCTTATCCAGTGTGAAGACCGCAAGGGAGGTCCCGGTGACGCAGGAGAGCCTGCCTTCTTCGTAGCGGATATGGAGATAGAGCCCCTGGATCTGCTCCTGGGTGATGGAGGCGATCTGACGGCTCTCTAAAAAGGCGGCCACCCGTTCCGGCTCCGCCATGAAAACGATCTGGAAGCTTTCCGGCAGCTTTTTGCCCTTGATCAGGGAGAAGCAAAAAGGCCGGAGCATCTTCCAGGAGGAAAACTCTCCGATGTTCTTCTGCTCCAGCTCTTCTTTCTGGTAAAAGCTCCGGCGTATATGGCCGTCGATCGTAAAACGGTTGAAGGTGACCACCTCCGCCTCCTTCAGCAGAAGGTCGTCAAGGTCGGTCTCTAAAAAAAGCTTTCGTGTAAACAGCTTTGTATCCTCGATCTGCAATGCGATCATGCTATCTCATCCTCCTGCCGCCCCTGGCTCGACCCGCATCTTTGTCCGTAGGATCCGCTGCGGATCTTACGAGGTCTTCTACGGATCACACAATGTCCTTTATCGATCATCGATCCGGGAAATATTCTTTATACAGCTCAAAAAGATCCGTAGTGCTGGTATCTTCCCTGGTCTTACAGCTGATCCCCAGCCAGATCTCATCGGACATGGACAAGGGATGCTCTTCTAAAAAGGCATCATAAGCCTCCCGCAGCGCCGCGTCCTTGCGGAGGCGGGAAAGCTCTTCCTTTCGCTTTAAGGTAGCCTCCTGGTCATAATCGCTCACGCACTTCAGGATGTGATACCGTCCGTTCTCCTCGATCACCGGGCTGATCTCACCTGTGGTGAGCACAAAGGCGGCCTCCTCCACCCGGGAGCTGACGGCTCCCCGCTCCAGCTTCCGGTCGTTCTCTCCTGCGGTGTTGTTCGACTGGGCGATGAGGGCGAAATCCGCCCCCTCTGCCTGCACCTGCTCATACACCTTGCGGGCGGAGGCCTCATCCTGCAGGACGATCTGCTGGATATGGATCACCTTTGCCTCGCTGTCGCTGATCTCCAGTCCTGCGTCCTCGGTCAAAGCCTCCACCGTCTTACAGGCCAGATGGTAATCCTCGTACAGCCCCTGCACGTCCTCTTCGTCAGCTCCCGTATAGGCCTTATCCCCCGGGGTGAGACGGCTGTAGTAGTCCTGGGCCAGCCTCCTGATCAGCTCCTTCTCACTGTTATCCAGCTGGATCTGCCGCTCCCCCGCCATGGCGACGATGACCTGGATATCGGTGGCAAAGAGCTTGATCTGGTCTAGCAGATGGTCCTGGAAGGTGGTCCCGTTCTCCGATATCACCACATCCCAGATCTGGTCCGTATACACCTCTTCATACCGGTTCCGCTCCGTAGCCACGATGAGCATCAGCTCTGCCCGGTCAAATTCCAGCTCAAGCCCCTGCTCTGCCCCGGCCGGCTCGCTCCGCTCGCAGCCTGTCGCCAGACAGAAGAGGGCTATGAGCAGGATGAACAGGATGGGGCAAGGCCGGCATCCGTATCTTCTATCCATACGCACTGTCCTTTGCTCTGAAAGTCCCGCGGGCCATCAGGCGGCCTGCGTCCGGTTTTCTGTCACAAAAGCTGCAGCACCTTCAGCACGCCCTGGGCAACGTTCGTATCCGCCTGGAAACGAGCCGCCGCCTTGACCTCCGGCCTGGCGTTGCCCACAGCATAGCTGTAATAAGCTCTCTCCAGCATCTCTAAGTCGTTGAGCTGATCCCCAAAGGCCATGGTCTCCTCCGGGCCGATCCCCAGACTCTCCTGGATCTGTCTGAGGGCCGCGCCTTTGCTCACGTTCTTTTCCATACAGTCCATCCACATATCCCCGGAGATCGTGATCTTCAGCTTATCCCGATACTTTTCATAGATATCTCTGGCGGCGGCCTCTACATCATGCTCCTTATAGACCGAGAATTTGATGAACTGATCCTCCACCTTGGTCAGATCCGGCACACACTCTACCTCAAACCGATAGCTCTCTACCAGCCAGTTGATGAACTGCTCATTTTTCGTCTCCAGATAGATCACGTCCGGGCCGCTGACCGCTATGTCCAGTCCGGGGCAGGCTCGTACATCCCGGATCATATCCATGACGATCTGACGGTCGATCGGGGTCACGAACAGGTTCCGGCCATAGCAGCCCACATAGGCCCCATTATCCGAAACATAGAAGATCTTCTCTTTGATGGGATCGAAGATCCGCTCGATGCTGTGCCACTGGCGCCCGCTGGCAGCCACGAACTGGAACCCCTTTTCCCGCAGGCGGAGGATCTGGTCGCAAATCCTTGGATCTAAGGTATTTTCCCCGTCCCGTACCAGGGTCCCGTCAATATCTGATGCGATCAGTCTGATCATCTCTCATCCTCCTTAAAAAATGTGCGCGTTCTTATCTCATAGGACCTCCTGTGGAACAAGAACGCCCATGGCCTTCAGCTCCTGGTACAGGCGCCCCACAGGCAGGCCCACCACATTGTTATAGTCTCCCTGGATCTTCTGGATATGGGCCGCGAACCTCCCCTGGATGCCGTAGGCCCCTGCCTTGTCCATCGGCTCCCCGCTGTCCACATAGGCTACGATCTCATCCTCTGTCATGGGATAGACCGTCACATCCGTCCGCTCACAAAAGGTGAGGCTACTTTCCCCGTGGGGAGGGAGGACCGTCACGCCGGTATACACCTGGTGTGTCTCCCCTGCCAGGAGCGCCAGCATGGCAGCCGCTTCCTTTTTATCTGATGGCTTGCCCAGGATCTTATCCTCGATGGCCACCACGGTATCCGCTCCGATCACCACAGCACCTTCGCCCTGCCTGGCTGCCACATCGGCAGCCTTCTGCCGGGAAAGGGTCATCACCGTCTCCTTCGGCCCCAGCCCATGGACCGACTCCTCGATGTGGCTAGGTATGACCTCCGCCTCGATCTGGATCTGCCGCAGCAGCTGGATCCTCCTGGGAGAAGCCGATGCTAATATGAACCGCTGTCCCATCCTATCCACTCCTATCTGGTCAGACCTGCCCCCATCCGTGTGCTGCTGGCGGCTCGCCGACCCGTCTATACGATCTGTCAATAGATCTTCAGCCGTCCAAGCACAGGCTCGTCCTCATCGTCCTCTTTGCGGAGCTGTAGTCTGAAGCTATAGACGAAATCACAGAAATAAAAGGCCAGCAAGCACAATGCCGTCCATTTCTCAAAGCTGCCCGAGATATAGCCCACCATCCGGTGTACGAAACCATTGAGGAAGCGGAAAAAGAAGATCCCCAAGAATCCCCAGGCCACAGAGCTCTGGACGCAGATGATCCCTTTGTAGTTCATCCACTTATGGCTGTAGTCCCACCAGAAGGAGCCGAAGAGGCGGATCATCAGATGGGCGGTCACCAGCTCCATGGTGGTGGCCATGATCGAGGTGGCCAGATACAGCTTAAGGGGCTGTGATGCAAAGGGCTGCAGGAATATACAGGCGCCCAGCGCGCCAAAGCCGTAGATGATACAGAAGGGCCCATGGCCAAAGCCCCGGTTGATCACCGGCGTCCGGTATTCGTAGCTGAGCACGATACATTCCAACAGATACCCAAAAAAACTGAACATAAAAAACCAATTGATCATATGATAGACATTAACACCCATGATCCGTGACTCCTCTCTGAAACGGTCCTTCGCTCTTCCTTTTTCTCGCTGTCGACCGCTCTCTGAGCGGTCCCTCACAACTTTTTAACTTCTACAGTATAATATGGCGCGCCGAAAAAGACAAGTCGGAATTTCTTACGTTTATATATATCCACTATGACTGATCCAAAAGATCGGTCTGGGGCATCAGCTTGTCCGCGTCCTCCAAGATCCGCCCCAGCTCCCGCTCCACTACCTCATACACCAGGATATCCGGCGGGGCTTCCTCCAGCTCCTGCAGCGTAAAGCTCTGCCAGTGATAAAAATCCACATCTCGAAAATACCGGGATATCTTGCTGAGCATCACGGGGACGAAGGAGTCTCCGTAGAAGGACAGGCGGCGGGGATCGGGGGCGTCGGGGGCATGGGACCTGCGGACCGAGCCGTCACCCTTTACATCGGCGGTCTCTACCGCCACCTCATCGTAGTAGCCGTGGACCACACAGAACTGATCGTCTAAGAAGGACTCCGGCATATGGAAGAGCATGGCCAGATCGCCCCGGTCCCGCTGTTCGTAAGGGATGATCACATCCTCCGTGGCCACAGCTTGTCCGCCTACCGCGTCGATCAGCATCTGCCCGGCCACGAAAGCGCCGGCTTCGTTCCAATGGGTATCGGTCTTAAAATACCATTCCAGGTCCCGGTCTTCCAGATAATAGGCCTTCGGCGCGATCACCGGGATGCCGGTCCGCTCCTTTAAGCATTGCTCCACCTGGTCATAGCGGGTGACCGGGGAAAGCTTTGTATACCATTTGGGCATATACTCGCTGTAGACGCTCTCTTTATTGGGTGCTAAGAGCACGGCGAACTGGATCCCCCGGTTCTCATAGTATTGCCGGACAGCCTCCAGCTTGGCCCCGATCAGGGCCAGCTCCTCCTCTGTATAGAGGTTTTGGCCGCGGTAGTCGGCTACACTGCTCCCTCCGTTATAGAAATACCAGCCCTCCTCCCCCAAGATCACCTCAGGATTGCTCACCGACCGGAAAAGGACCAGGTCGATCCCCGCGTTCAGGCTCAAGAGCTGCTCCCTAAAGGCAGCATGGTCATTGATGTAGGCTTCCACCGCTGCCGGGTAGCCCTTAAGGTCCACCTGACCCAGACGGGGGAAAGGGGCCAGCTCACGCTTCTCCGCATTTTCCCCCTCTGCTGTGCGATAAGGGGACAGGGCCAGCCACAGCAGGTTCGGGACTATCAAGATAGCCCAGAAAAATATGATCATCCATTTTCTCATCTTCATCGCGATCCCTTTCACCGTCTCCTTTCTGCGATGTGGTGCGAGCATCCAGGCATCACCCTCTCTGCAGAGCCACGTCATACCGCACCGGTCCATCCCCCAAAGAGAATGCGGGGAACACATCGCTCTCAGAACCGGAAGTAGATAAAGGGGTTATAGGTGTTGCTCACCAGCAGCAGGATAGAATAAGCCATCACCGCCGCCATCACCAATACATCCAGCAGGTCCGTCCCCTCCTCCCGGTACAGCCTTTTTTTCAGAGCTGGGAAGAGATGCTGCAAGGGGCCGCACAGACAGATCCCCACGGCCATCCAGAAGAACAGCCTGGGGTCGCCGTACATGCGGACCGGATAGAGGCCCTTCCGCCAGGTGACCATGGCCAAAAGCAGCTCCTTCGCCGTTCCCAGGTGCTCCGCCCTAAACAGCATCCAGCCGAACATCACCGCCAGCATGGTGTAGAGGTGGCTGATACCCTTCAGCAGCTTTGAGGGCTGTGGCTTATCCTGACCCATCTCCCGGCTTTTTTGCCGGTCCTCCTGCTGCTCTCCTGGCAGACCTTCCCTATGGTCCCGCAGATCCCCCTGCGAGTGCCGCCGCTCCTCTTTTGAACGCCTCTGCCCCTGTGCCGTCCCGGCCCCTTGCCGCGATTGCATGATCCCAACTCCTTGCCGCGCCTGCATGATCCCGGCCCCTTGCCGCGCCTGCATGATCCCAGCTCCTTGCCGCGCCTGCATGATCAGCTTCTCTGCGATCAGGAGGATCCCGTAGTAGATCCCCCACAGCACAAAGGTGATGCTGGCCCCATGCCACAGACCTGTGGCGCAAAAGACCAGGAACAGGTTGATGCAGGTCCTTTTAAGTCCTTTTCGGTTCCCCCCTAAGGGGATGTACAGATACTGCCGGAACCAGGTGGAGAGGGAGATATGCCATCTGCGCCAGAACTCGGACACCGTGACGGAAAGATAGGGATAGTTAAAATTCTCCATGAAATGGAACCCGAACATCTTCCCCAGCCCGATCGCCATATCCGAATAGCCGGAAAAATCAAAATAGATCTGGAGGGTGTAGACCAGCACCCCGAACCAGACGATCGCCGTCCCAAGCTCCGCGGCAGGCAGGTCAAAGATCTGGTCTGCCGCCTGAGCAAAGGTATTGGCCAGGATCACCTTTTTCCCCAGCCCGTAAGAAAAACGCTTGATCCCGTAAGCCTGCATCGCCAGGCTGGTCTCCCGCCGGGCGATCTGTCCCTCGATATCATGATACTTCACGATCGGACCCGCGATCAGCTGGGGGAAAAAGGCGATATAGAGGGCCAGGTAGAACAGGTTCCTCTGGACCGGGATATCCCGCCTGTAGACATCGATCACATAGGACAGGGCCTGGAAGGTATAAAAGGAGATCCCGATCGGCAGGACGATCTGCCGCAGACCGATCCGCTCTCCGCCCAGCAGGAGGTTCGCCAGCTGGGCAAAAAAGTTAAAATATTTAAAGTACCCTAAAAGCCCCAGATCCACCGCCAGGCAAAAAAGAAGGAGGAGCCTCCTGCTCCCCTTTCCTCCTGCCCTGGCCAGCGCCAGACCGAAGAGATAGTTGATGCCGATCGATGCCAGCATGAGGAGGATATATCTCGGTTCGCCCCAGGCATAGAAGAACAGGCTGGCCAGCAAAAGGACCAGGTCCTTCCCCTTCTTCCATGGGAGCAGGTGGTAGAGCAGAAAGACCGTGGGGAGAAAAAACCACACGAACACCAGTGAGCTAAACAGCATACGGCAGAACCCTTTCTATAGATAGAACGATCTGGATCTTTGATCCGGGACCACTCTCTTTTAACAAGTCCGAAGCCATTGTACCACAACTTGGCCATGCTGGCAATTCCCCAGGCCTTCCAGCAGCAGGCAAGTTCCTTTATGGTTACTTTTCGCACCCACGCCAACTAAAGTAGCGCAGGGAGGGTCCTGGCACAAAAGTAACCTTTATGCGATCAGTCACAGAGCAGCCTTGCCACATCCAGCAGCCCCCATCCCTGCCGGTTATGGGGCAGCCCCAGGTCCACCGCCCGCTCCCGGATACGCAGCTTGACATCCACATTTGTCATGCATGGGTATTTTTCCAGCAGGAGGGCGATCGCACCGGAGACCAAGGGCGTGCTCATGCTGGTCCCGCTCTTGATCTGGTACCGGCCCTGCCGATCCGCACAGCTGATGATCTTAGACCCAGGGGCCACGATATCCGGCTTGCAGACACAGGATTCTGTGGGTCCCCGGCCCGAGTAGTCCACCATCCTGTCGCCCATGACCATCACGGCCTGGTCGTCGTCCGAGGTGCCCACCGTGATGACCTTGCGGCTGATCCCCGGTGTGGTGATCGTCTTCTCCTTTGGTCCCTGGTTCCCTGCCGCGATCACCATCACCAGCCCCTCATCCCAGGCCGCGTCCACCCCCCGCACCAGGGCCGAATCCTCGCTCATCACCTTCCGGTTAAAAGAACCCACCGAGATATTGACGATCCGTATCCCATACCGCTCCTTATTTTCCCGGACCCATTTGAGTCCGGTGAGCACATCGGAGGCAAAGCCATTCCCTCTCTTGTCCAGCACCTTCACCCCGATCAGATGGCATTCCGGCGCCATCCCCTGGAACCGGCCGCACGAAGCTCTGCCATCCCCTCCGATGATCCCGCAGACATGGGTCCCGTGGGAATTATCATCATAGGGGGTCATCCGGCCGCGCACGATATCCCGAAAAGCCACTACCCGGTCCGCCAGATCCGGATGCATGTACACCCCGGTATCCAGGACCGCCACGCCCACCCCCTTTCCGGTGACCCCCATCCGATATCCGTCCCCCCAGTTCAGCAGCCTCTTTACCTGGTCCATGCGTTCCTTCCTTTTTAAAAAGCTCTTGTTCTAAGATATTCGCGGCAGGGCGATGCGGTCACACGGATACGCTCTGCAGGCCTGTTAAAGGGAGGATCGCAACAAAAACATTGAATTTGCTCCCATATCGTGCTAAAGTATAGGATAGCACATAAGACCAGGACCATCTTTTCAGAAAGGGATCTCTATACCATGTCGATCGATCATAGATTTACGATAAAAAAACTGCAAAAACTACCAGGTTTTTTTACTGTCCTTTCCCCCCTGACCCGGATGCCCTATGTGGCCTGCGATCCGGAAACCTTTGATGACCAGGTGTATATCTTTGCCACGGAAGCGCTCTGCAAGGACTTTGTACAGGGCTTGAGCCAAAGGCAGATCCCCGCCGCCCCCCTGAACATCCCGCAGCCCCAGATGAACGGTTTCCTGACCAGCCTGTATGCCCTGGATGTCAATATGGCCGTCTTTTGCGACGACGCAGGGGAGGTCAGGCTGCCGGTGGAGGAGCTGGCGATAAAGCCGGATATGGAAAAGGCGGCCGCCTCCAAGATCCCCATCATGAACCCTCAGCTGACCCTCACTATGATCTATTTCCTCCAGGAGCTGCGCAGGCCTGTAAAGCATGACTTACCTCGCCTCCATGAGCTGGAGGACGAGATGATCGCAAACCTGGTCAGATCCACCCTAATCCTGGGGATCGAGACGGTCCATGAGGATAAGAACCCCGACCCGGAAAAGGTGGACGTAAAGAACGTCCGGATCCCCTTCATCAAGAGCAAGGAAGGCGATATCTACCAGCCGATCTACTCGGATTTTACAGAATTCCGCAAGTATGCCGGACCGAAGGCCTTAAAGATGCGCATGTCCAGCTTGTCCATCAAGCAGCTGCCCCAGTTCCTGCTAAAGGATTCCAAGGGCTATGTCTTGAACCCCGCCGGAGTGAACCTGGTCCTTACGGTCAAGCAGCTGGAACGGATCATCAAGGACCGCACCTGAGGGGACAGGCCCCTGTCATCCCTGTCTTTTTTATAACGGATCTCCTGGACTAACAGGCAGCCCGGTCATAAAAATATAAGAAAATTAAGAATTTCTTAATGATCTTTTCAAGGAACATTCAAACATTCCCGAAAAGCCTGTGCTATACTTAGACCATAAGAAATGCACGAGAGATCATCCTTTTAAATTCCTTTTTGAGATCAAACTTGAAAAAACCCTGTGCCGTCACACACAGGGTTTTTTTGTGCCTTTTTTCTTTATCATCATCCTGCCAGGGTCCTGCTGCTCTACGTATATGCCTTTAAAAGATCGCAGAAATCAAAGGTGGCGAAGTAGTCCCCCGGCGTCTCCGCCCGGCGGATCATCTGTACCGATCCATCCTCCTTCAGCAGCAGCTCCGCTGACCGCAGCTTCCCATTATAGTTATAGCCCATGGAAAAGCCATGTGCGCCCGCGTCGTGGATGACCAGGTAGTCCCCCTTCTCCACCTTGGGCAGCATCCGGTCGATGGCGAATTTGTCATTGTTCTCACAGAGGGAGCCCACCACATCGTACTTGTGACCGCAGGGCTCATCCTCCTTCCCGGCTACCGTGATATGGTGATAGGCCCCGTAGATCGCAGGCCGCATCAGGTTCGCCGCGCAGGCGTCTACACCGATGTAGTCCTTGTAGGTGTGCTTCTCATGGATCGCCTTGGTCACCAGACAGCCGTAGGGGCCCAGCATGAACCGTCCGCACTCGGTGAAGAGGGCCACATCCCCCATCCCCGCCGGGACTAAGATCTCCTCAAAGGCCTTTCGGACCCCCTCGCCGATCGCCAGGATATCATTGGGCTCCTGCTCGGGACGGTAGGGGATCCCCACACCGCCGGACAGATTGATAAAGCCGATATGGGCTTTGGTCTCCTCTTTCAGCTCCACGGCCAGCTTGAACAGGGTCCTGGCCAATGCGGGGTAATAGTCATTGGTCACCGTATTGCTGACCAAAAAAGCATGGATCCCTAAGGTCTTGGCTCCCTTTTCCTGGAGGACCTTGAAGGCTTCGATCATCTGGGCCTTGGTCATGCCATATTTGGCATCCCCCGGGTTATCCATGATGCCGTTGCTGATCTCATAGACCCCGCCCGGATTATACCGGCAGCTGATCGTCTCCGGGATATAGCCCAGGATATCCTCCACATACTGGATGTGGGTGATATCGTCCAGGTTGATTGTAGCGCCCAGCTTCCCGGCGTAGGCAAAATCCTCGGCAGGTGTATCATTAGACGAGAACATGATCTCCGGGCCCGAAAAACCGCAGGCCTCGGACATCATCAGCTCCGTCAGGGAAGAGCAGTCGGTGCCGCAGCCCTCCTCCTTTAAGATCTGCAGGATAAAGGGGTTGGGCGTGGCCTTGACCGCAAAATACTCCTTGTAGCCCTTGTTCCAGGCAAAGGCCTCATGGAGCCGTCTGGCATTCTCCCGGATCCCCCGCTCATCGTAGAGATGGAAGGGGGTGGGGTGAGTCTTGACGATCTCCCGGATCTGTTCTGCTGTGACAAATGGTTTCTTTTCCATAATGGTTTCCTCTCTAAGACCTTTTATCCTCCCCATACACTCCTTCTCCCGCGGGCTCCTCCATACGGCGTACATGGGCCGGCCGCTCTCGGTGACCGGATCCTCCGGCGCCTGTGCAGACTCCCATACAGCGTATACGGACCGGCCGCGCCGCAAAGGATGGATCAGACCACCGGCACCACCTGCATGATGTTGGTCTCGGTCGCCGGCTCGTTCCGTCTGGCGTAGGATACCACGCCGGCGGTGATCACGGTGATATCACCGACAGCCACGATCCCCTTCTCCTTCAATTCCGCTAAGGATGCGTCGATCAGCTCGTCGGTGGACTCGGCTCTCCTGGACCAGACGGGACGTACCCCCCAGTAGATCATCATCTGGCGCACGGCGGACATATTCGGGGACATGCCCACGATCTGGCAGCCCGGCCGCCATTTGGAGAGCATCTTCGCGGTATAGCCGGAGATGCTGGGGGCCACGATCACCTTAGACTGCAGGGAATGGGCTGTAGCCACAGATGAATAACAGACCGCGTTAGAGATGCTGTGCTCCATATCCGGGGATACGGTGCGCTTCCTGTAGGCCTCGTAATCTAAGTGGGACTCACTGTCCTCCACGATCGTGGCCATCATCTTTAACGCTTCGATCGGATACTTGCCCATGGCGGTCTCGCCGGAGAGCATGACCACATCGGTGCCGTCGTAGACCGCATTGGCTACATCGGTGACCTCGGCCCTGGTGGGACGCGGGTTCCGGATCATGGAATCCAGCATCTGGGTAGCGGTGATCACCACCTTGCTGCAGGCGTTGCAGCGGGCGATGATCGTCTTCTGGAGATAGGGGACCTTCTCTGCCGGGATCTCCACGCCCATATCCCCTCTGGCCACCATGATGCCGTCAGCGGCTTCGATGATCGCATCCAGGTTATCGATCCCCTCCGCGTTCTCGATCTTGGCGATGATCTGGAGGTTCGCCCCCTCCTCCTCTAAGATCTGGCGGATCTCCTTGATCGCGTCCGCACTGCGGACAAAGGAGGCGGCGATGAAGTCAAAGCCCTCCCGGATCCCGAAACGGATATCCTCCTTATCCTTGTCGGTCAGGGCCGGGAGCTTGATCTTCACATTGGGGACATTGACCCCTTTGCGCTGGCCCAGCTCGCCGCCGTTGATCACGGTGCAGACGATGTCGGTCCCCTTTACCTCGGTCACATGCAGCTCGATCAAGCCGTCATCGATCAGGATGGTATCACCGGCCGCCACATCCTCATGTAAGCCATCATAGTTGATATGGACCATATGCTCGTCACCAATCATCTCTCTGGTGGTCAGTATGAAGGTCTGTCCTTCTTTTAAGGTCACTTTCTTCTCATCCTGCAAAAGCCCTGTGCGGATCTCCGGCCCTTTGGTATCTAAAAGAGCCGCGATCGGACGGTCCGCTTCCTTCCGGATCTGCTTTAACAGCTCCAGCTGCGCTTTGTGGCTGCTGTGATCGCCATGGGAAAAATTAAAGCGGGCTACGTCCATCCCATTTTCCGCCAGTCCCCTAAGGACCTTGGGATCTGTGGTGTTAGGGCCCATGGTGCAGATGATCTTCGTCTTTTTCATCTTAAAATTCATACTTCTCCTCCTGATCCGGTAACGTGTTGATGGGTGTATAAATGATCCTGGCAGTACTCATAGCTGCCGGTACATTTTGAGCAAAAGCGGAACTCCATCTGGGGCCCATCCTCCTCTGTCCGCCCGCACACCGCACAGCGATGCCGGGTCCGGCCCGCCGGCTTCATCTTGACCTGGGCCTTGAACGCCTTCTTCCGCCTGATCTCCTTGGGCGAGAACTTCTGCACGTTCCTGGTAAGGGCAAAGAACACGATCACGTTCAGCAGGGACAGGCCCACCTCCAGCTTGGTGATCACCGGCCCCCGGATGAACTCATACAGATACAGGGCCGTCTCCGCCGTAGCCAGATATTTCGCCTTCACCGGCAGGACCCCCCAGATAAAGAACTGCGCCTCCGGGAACATCAGGGCCACTGCGATGAACAGGGAAAAGTTCAGGAACACCGGCGTCAAGGGCATGCTGATCCCCCAGATCAGGTAAGCCGCCACGGCCCCGGCAACATGGCCCACGATCCCCAGCAGAAAATACACATTGAACCGGAACGCCCCCCAGATCCTCTCCAAGGTGCTGCCCAGCATATAATAGGTGGGGATGATCATCATGTTCAGCAAGATCCCCATCAGGCCGGTCATGGTCACCGGCGGATAGAGCATAAAGGTGATCACCCGCCAGATCTGCCCGTGGAGGACCGCCCGTCCATCCAGGCATAAGAAAAAACTGTACAGCGACGGGCTCAGGAAAAAGATCACCGTGCCGATCCCGTACATGATAGCGATATATCTGGGAAGATCCCTGATCGCATAACGCCCCAGCTTCCGCTCCAACTCCTCAAAAAATCTCATAGGCCCATCCTTTTCTATAATGTTTGTTTTTTATTATAGGTTCTGCCCTTTGGTTTGTCAAATGGATTGGGGGGTTTTCCGCGGCAAACCGCCCGTTTTCTTCCTTTTCTGCAATTAATCCCGTATTTTTTACATATTTTTAACACTAGCAACCAATTGTAATCCTTCTACTTTTATGATAAACTTAGTATCGTTGCTTTGGGTTCCTTTTATCATACTTTTATCCCGTTTTCACTATCATATACAGAAAACCCGGAACAGAGCGCGCTTTTATCCAAAGGAGGTAGGGGGGATCGCCCCATATTTATGAAAAGACCTGATACGCTGGGGATCGATATCGGTTCTACGACGGTTAAGATCGCCATATTAGACGCAAATGCACGGCTGATCTTTTCGGATTACGAGAGACATCATGCCAATATCCAGGAAACGCTAGCCGCCTTACTGGCGAAGGCAAGGGAGCAGCTTGGTCCGATCCAGGTGTACCCCTCCATCACCGGTTCCGGCGGCCTTACCTTATCCCGGCATCTTGAGGCGGACTTCGTCCAGGAGGTGGTGGCGGTAGCTACTGCCCTCCAGGACTATGCCCCCCACACCGATGTGGCGATCGAGCTTGGCGGGGAGGACGCGAAGATCATCTATTTTTCCAACGGGATCGACCAGCGGATGAACGGGATCTGCGCGGGAGGCACCGGGTCCTTTATCGATCAGATGGCTTCCCTCCTCCAGACCGACGCCGCCGGCTTAAATGCCTATGCCGCCGGCTACCAGGCGATCTACCCGATCGCGGCCCGGTGCGGCGTGTTCGCAAAGACCGATATCCAGCCCCTGATCAATGAAGGGGCTACAAGGGAGGACCTGGCCGCCTCCATCTTCCAGGCGGTGGTCAACCAGACGATCAGCGGCCTTGCCTGCGGAAAACCGATCCGGGGCAATGTGGCCTTCCTAGGCGGCCCCCTGCACTTTTTACCGGAGCTGCGGAAAGCCTTTATCCGCACCTTAAAGCTCACGGGACGACAAATCATCGCGCCGGAGCACTCCCATCTCTTCGCCGCCATCGGCGCGGCCATGGAAACGAAAAAGGATAGCCAAGCCGTCCCCTTAGACCAGCTGATCCGGCGGCTCAAGGACGGGATCTCGATGGAGGTGGAAGTTAAGCGCATGGAGCCTCTGTTCGAGGACCAGGCCTCCTATGAGACGTTCTGCCGCCGCCACGGAGAGCACCGGGTGGAAAAAGGCGACCTCTCTACATATCACGGGAAATGCTTCCTGGGCATCGACGCCGGCTCCACTACCACCAAGGTAGCGCTGGTGGGCGAGGACGGAAAGCTTTTATATCATTTTTACCAGAATAATAACGGCAGCCCCTTAGCCACCGCCATCCAGGCCATCAGGGAGATCAGCCAGCAGCTGCCAAAAACAGCGGATATCGCCTGGTCCTGCTCCACCGGTTACGGCGAAGCCCTCCTAAAGTCCGCCCTGATGCTGGACGAAGGGGAGGTGGAGACCATCGCCCACTACTATGCGGCCGCATTTTTCGAGCCGGATGTGGACTGCATCTTAGATATCGGCGGGCAGGATATGAAATGCATCCGCATCAAGGACGGTACCGTGGACAGCGTCCAGCTGAACGAGGCCTGCTCCTCCGGCTGCGGCTCCTTTATCGAGACCTTTGCCAGGTCTTTGGGCCAGGAGGTGGAGGATTTTGCCCGGGAGGCTCTTTTTGCCATGGATCCCACGGACCTGGGGACCCGCTGTACCGTGTTCATGAACTCTAATGTAAAGCAGGCCCAGAAGGAGGGCGCTTCTGTGGCGGACATCTCCGCAGGCCTGGCCTATTCCGTGATCAAGAACGCCCTGTTCAAGGTGATCAAGATCACCAGCCCCTCGGACCTAGGCCGCCATGTGGTGGTCCAGGGCGGCACCTTTTATAATGATGCCGTGCTCTGCAGCTTTGAGAAGATCTCCGGCTGCCAGGCTGTGCGGCCGGATATCGCCGGGATCATGGGCGCTTTCGGCGCGGCCCTGATCGCCAGGGAGCGCTATAACGCGGCCGGCCGCGACCTTGAGCAGACCTCCATGCTGCCCATCGCCAAGATCTTGGAGCTGTCCTACCGGACGGTCATGACCCGCTGCCAGGGATGCTTAAACCATTGTGTCCTGACGGTGAACCAGTTCGACGGCGGACGGCAGTTCATCACCGGGAACCGCTGTGAACGGGGCTTGGGACAGCACAAGACGAAGAAAGAGGTCCCGAACCTTTTTGACTACAAATATCACCGGATGTTCGACTATGAGCCCCTGGCGGCGGATATGGCTCCCCGGGGTGAGGTGGGGATCCCCAGGGTCCTGAACCTGTATGAGAACTATCCCTTCTGGGCTACGTTCTTTAAGGAGCTGGGCTTTCGGACCATCCTGTCCCCCCGCTCCAGCCGGCAGATCTACGAGCTGGGCATCGAATCCATCCCCAGCGAATCGGAGTGCTATCCGGCCAAGATCGCCCATGGCCATGTGTCCTGGCTGATCCGAAAGGGGCTGAAGTTCATCTTCTACCCCTGCATCCCCTACGAACGGGAGGAGACCCCGGAGGCGGGCAACCATTACAACTGCCCCATGGTCACCTCCTACGCGGAGAACATCAAGAACAATGTGGAGGAGCTGGAGACGGAGCATGTGACCTTCATGAACCCCTTCTTAGCCTTCACCAACGAAAAGATCCTGACCGACGCCCTGGTCCGGGAGTTTACAGCGGCCTTCGGACCGGCTGGCACGCCGCTGCCGATCCTCAGCCAAAAAAACGTTGTGGACGGCAGCGGACATACCACCGGGGCAAGCGGCAGTCCTGTTGCAGCTAACGGCGGATCTGCTGCGACCAACAGCGCCCGTTCCGCCGCTGTTGAAAACGCGGCTCCTCTGACCGCTGGCGAGATCCGGAAGGCCGCCCATGCCGCCTGGCTGGAGCTGGAGGCTTCCCGGCGGGATATCGAGAAAAAGGGCGAGGAGACCTTAAGATGGCTGGAGGATAACGACCGCCACGGGATCGTGCTGGCCGGGCGTCCCTACCATGTGGACCCGGAGATCCACCACGGGATCCCGGAGATGATCGCCTCCTACGGCTTCGCCGTGCTGACCGAGGATTCCATCTCCCATCTGTGCGATGCGGAGCGGCCCCTGGTGGTCACCGACCAGTGGATGTACCACACCCGGCTGTACCGGGCGGCCTCTTATGTAAAGCAGGCTCCCCGGCTGGACCTGATCCAGCTCAATTCCTTTGGCTGCGGCTTAGATGCCGTGACCACGGACCAGGTCAGCGAGATCCTCACCAGCTCCGGCAAGATCTACACGGTCCTAAAGATCGACGAGGTCAATAACCTGGGGGCGGCCAGGATCCGCATCCGTTCCCTGATCGCGGCGCTCCGTGTCCGTGACCAGAAGCATTATGCGCATGAGGCGGTCTCCAGCGCCTATGAACGGGTGGTCTTCACCAAGGAGATGAAAAAGGACTACACGATCCTCTGTCCCCAGATGTCCCCGATCCACTTTGACCTCCTGGAGCCGGCGATCAATTCCTGCGGCTACCATGTGGAGGTTTTGCAGAACCATAACCGGGCCGCTGTGGATGTAGGCTTAAAATACGTGAACAACGATGCCTGCTACCCTTCTCTGATCGTGATCGGACAGATTATGGAAGCCCTCCTTTCCGGCCGCTACGACTTAGACCGCACCGCGATCTTCATGAGCCAGACCGGTGGCGGCTGCCGGGCCTCTAATTATATCGGCTTTATCCGGCGGGCCTTAGAAAAGGCCGGGATGGCCCAGATCCCCGTGATCTCCGTCAATGCCAACGGCAT
This sequence comes from uncultured Lachnospiraceae bacterium, assembly GCA_910585635.1. GTDB lineage: Bacteria > Bacillota > Clostridia > Lachnospirales > Lachnospiraceae > Caccovicinus. Next base: position 31,610 of record CAJUFE010000040.1, read on the forward strand.
GGAGACCAACCCAGGCTTCACCTTCACGCTGCCCATGCTGACCAAGTGCCTCCAGGCGGTGGTCTACGGTGATGTCTTCATGCGGGTGCTCTACGCCACCAGGCCCTATGAGAAGGAGGCCGGCAGTGCGGACGCTCTCCATCGGACATGGCGGGAGCGCTGTATCCAGTCCCTCACCAAAAAAGGGACCGATATGGCCGGCTTTTCCAGGAACATCAAGGGGATCATCCGGGACTTTGACGCGCTCCCGCGTCTGGATATCAAAAAGCCCAGGGTGGGCATCGTGGGGGAGATCCTGGTGAAGTTCTCGCCCCTGGCCAACAACCACATCGTGGAGCTTTTAGAGGCGGAAGGGGCGGAGGCGGTGATGCCGGACCTGATGGACTTTTTGCTGTACTGCTTCTATAATACCAACTTCAAGGCCGATCATCTGGGCGGGAAGCGCTCCACCGCCTGGCTCTGCAATACGGGGATCTCCCTTTTAGAGCTCCTCCGCAGTACGGCCAGACGGGAGCTGACCCGGAGCCTCCATTTCGCGCCGCCGGCGGATATCCGGAACCTGGCGGATATGGCCAAGGACTTCGTCTCCCTGGGCAACCAGACCGGCGAGGGATGGTTCCTCACCGGCGAGATGCTGGAGCTGATCCACAACGGCGTGGAGAACATCGTCTGCACCCAGCCCTTTGGCTGCCTGCCTAACCACATCGTGGGGAAAGGCGTGATCAAGGAGCTGCGCAGCGCCCATCCCCAGGCCAATATCATCGCCGTGGACTATGATCCCGGCGCCAGCGAGGTGAACCAGCTGAACCGCATCAAGCTGATGCTGGCCACGGCCCAGAAGAACCTGGAACGGCAGAAACATGCGGATAACATCCGGCGCAATGACTCGGTCCGGCCTTTTTCCTCGGAGCTTAAAGGGGCACTGCAGCAATAACGGCTGCGCAGCCCATCACACCGGCTAACATGTGGACCGGCTCATCCATAGATGACCAAGGGGCTGTCGCAAAATGCAGCTTATACACGATATGTGGCTGTGACCGATCGGGTCACAACGCCATATCCTGTATATAGCGGCTATTTTGCGACAGCCCCTTTTATCGCCCACGAGATCGATCATAGGGACAACGCTACATCGACCCACCCAAAAGAAATATCTAGCCTACAGTAAAAGGGTACGGCCTATGCCATACCCTTTTGCAATATGATAAACTCGATATCTTCTTTCATCCACTGGATCACGCATACAGCGGATACCGCTTGCAGATCTGCTCCACCTTCCCCCGGATCTCATCGGCCTTAGCTTCGAAGTCTGTGGCGGCCAGCCAGATGCACTCCGCGATCTGGGACATATCCGCCTCCACCAGGCCTCTGGTGGTGACCGCCGGGGTGCCGATGCGGACGCCGGAGGTGACGAAGGGGCTCCTGGGGTCGTTGGGGACGGTGTTCTTGTTCAGGGTGATGAAGACCTCGTCGCAGCGGTTCTGCAGCTCCTTGCCGGATACCTCCATGCCCCGTAAGTCTACCAGCATCAGATGGTTGTCCGTACCGCCGGTGAGGATCTTAAAGCCCTGTGCTTCAAGGGCAGCGGCCAATGCCTTGGCATTCTCCACCACCTTCTTCTGGTAAGTGATAAACTCCGGCTTTAAGGCCTCGCCGAAGCAGACGGCCTTTCCGGCGATGATGTGCTCTAAGGGACCGCCCTGGGTGCCTGGGAAGATGGCCTTGTTAAAGTTGAACTTATCCGCCGCCTCTTTATTGGCCAGGATCAGGCCGCCTCTGGGGCCCCGCAGGGTCTTATGGGTGGTGGTGGTCACCACATCCGCGTAGGGGATGGGGCTGGGATGGACCCCGGCGGCCACCAGGCCCGCGATGTGGGCCATATCCACCATCAGGTACGCGCCGCACTTATCCGCGATCTGGCGGAAGCGCTTAAAGTCGATCGTCCTGGCATAGGCGCTGGCCCCTGCCACGATCAGCTTCGGCTTGTTCTCCAAGGCCAGCTTCTCCACCTCATCATAGTCGATGAACCCTTCTGCGTCCACGCCGTAAGGGACGATCTTAAAATATCTGCCGGAGAAGTTCACCGGTGAGCCGTGGGTCAGATGGCCGCCGCAGTCCAAGCTCATGCCCATGACCGTATCGCCCGGCTCCAGCATGGCGATGAACACCGCCATATTGGCCTGTGCGCCGGAATGGGGCTGTACATTGGCATAGTCACAGCCAAAGAGCTTCTTCGCCCGCTCGATGGCGATCGTCTCCACCACATCCACGCACTCGCATCCGCCGTAGTAGCGCTTTCCGGAGTAGCCTTCCGCATATTTATTGGTGAGCACTGTGCCCATGGCCATCATGACCGCCGGGGACACGATGTTCTCCGAAGCGATCAGCTCCAGATTCCTTCTCTGTCTCGCAGCCTCCGCCCAGATCGCCTCTCCCACCTCTCGGTCATGCTGCGTGATGAACTCCATTACCTGGTCTACCATCGTTCTTACCTCGTTTCTTCTTTGTATTTTATGGATGTCTGTCTATCATTTTATCAGATCGCCGGGGATCGTCAAGCATTACCTGCTGGAACCCATCCCATGCGCTCACATCCGCTCCGGCGCTTCAAATCCCAGCACGTCTATGCAGGCGTTCAGCACGTCTTTCACCAGACCGATCAGACAGATCCAGCTGGCCTGTCTTCCTTTATCCGCTTCCGTTAAGATCTTGGTATCGTGGTAGAAACGGTTAAAGGCATTGGAGAGCTCGTAGATATACTGGCACAGCTTGTGGGGGGCCTTTTCCTCGAAGGCGGTCTCCATCACCTCATTGTACCGGGCCAGCTTCAGCATCAGGTCCTTCTCGCTGTCGGAAGAGGCCGAAAGGAGCCTTCCTGCCGCCCCTTCGTCCGGGACCTGCAGACCGCCCGCAGCCTGTTGACCGGTCCGGGCCTGCGGACTGCCCGCGTCCTGGCTCTGCGGTCCGCTCTGGCCATCTGCCGTAAGGGCCTCATATTTCCCCAGGATCGACCGGATCCGGACGATGGTGTAGAGGATATAAGGGCCGGTGTTCCCCTCAAAGGAGATGAAGCGGTCGATATCAAAGATGTAGTCCTTGGCCGCCTGGTTGGAGAGGTCGCCGTATTTTAAGGCGGCCAGCCCGACCATCCCTGCGGTCTGCCGGGCTTCCTCCTGGGATACGGTCCGGTTCTCCATGATCCTCTCATAGACGGCCTTGCTGATATCCTCGATCAGTACCTCCAGCCGCATCACGCCGCCGTCGCGGGTCTTGAAGGGCTTCCCGTCCTTGCCGTTCATGGTGCCGAAGCCCAGGAAGTCCATGGGCATATCCGGCCGCACGAAGCCGGCCTTTTTCGCCACCCGGAACACCTGGGTAAAATGGAGCTCCTGCCGCTTATCGGCGATATAGATATAGGCGTCCGGATGGATATCTTTCTCCCTCTCGATAATGGTCCCTAAGTCGGAGGTGGCATAGAGGGCCGCGCCGTCGGATTTGCGCACGATGCAGGGGGGCAGCTCCTTGGGGTCCTTTTCCTCCGCGATATCCACCACCAGGGCGCCCTGGCTCTCATAGGCCAGCCCTTTATCCACCAGCTCCTGGATCAGGCCGGGGATATACTTCTGGACATCGCTCTCACCCTTCCACAGGTCAAAGGTGACCTTTAAGGCCCCATAATTTTTCTCCAGATCGGCCTTGGACACCGCCATGATGTGGGCCCAGATCGCCATGAAGGGCGGGTAACCCTCCTGCAGCTTCCGGGTGGCCAGATGGGCTCTCTGGGCAAAGGCCTTGGAGGTTTCCTCTGCGGTCTGGATCTCCTCCTTACTCATCCCCTGAGCCTGTCCCTCTTTTGCCGTAAATTTCGCTTTCTTGCTGGCGGCCGGGTAGATCTCCTCCAGCTGGCTGATGGTGAAGGGCGCCTCCTTGGGGTAGGGGCCGGTATAGCCCTCGTCGAAATAGGGGAGCTGGGGCTGCCTGTCCCGTAGCTCCTCGATGATCAGCCCCATCTGCAGGCCCCAGTCCCCCAGATGGACATCCCCGATCATCTCATGGCCCAGGGCCCGTCCCATCCGCTTGATGCTCTCTCCGATAACGGCGGAGCGGAGATGGCCCACATGGAGCGGCTTGGCCACATTAGCCCCGCCATAATCCACGATGATCTTCTTCGGCTCCTTGGTCACCTCCAGGCCCAGCCGCTCATCGGCCGCCATCTCCTCCAGATACCCCGCCAAAAAGCCGCCGTCCAGCTCCAGGTTGATAAAGCCGGGCATCACGGCGTCGCACATGGAGAACAGATGGCTCTCCTTCAGCTTTGCCACCACATCGTTCGCGATCTCGATCGGTTTCTTTTTGTATACCTTGGCAGCCGCCATGGCCCCGTTACATTGGTATTCGCACAGGTCCGGGCGGTTGGACAGGACCGCCTTGGCAAAGCGTTCCTCGTAACCGCATGCAGAAAATGCTCCCCGCAGACCTTCTTCGATCACTCTTAAGATCTTTTCCATCCTATCCCCTTTCTAGAGCAGGCTCATCGCTCGCGGAAATAAAGTAACAAGGAGCCTGCGTCCTTAAGACACAGGCTCTCAAACTCCACACACATCTTGAGCGCTCTCAAAAGCTCTCCTGCGCTCGTCTTTTACCGATCAGGCCCTCCCCAGATACTCGCTGGTCCTGGTGTCGATCTTTACCCGGTCGCCGATGTTCACGAACAGGGGGACATTGATCTGCGCACCGGTCTCAACGGTGGCCGGCTTAGAAGCGCCGGTAGCCGTATCGCCCTTAAAGCCCGGCTCGGTCTCGGTGATCTCCAGCTCCACGAACAGAGGCGGCTCGATGGAGAATACGTTGCCATTATAGGAACATACCTTGACCATCTCATTCTCCTTCACGAACTTTAAGGCATCGCCTACCAAGTCGCTGTTCAGCGCGATCTGATCGTAGGTCTCGGTGTTCATGAAATTATACAGGTCGCCGTCCGCATACAGATACTGCATGTCCACGCGGTCGATCCTGGCTGGCGGGAACTTCTCTGTGGGGCGGAAGGTGCGCTCCACGACGCCGCCGTTGATCACATTTTTTAATTTGGTGCGGACGAAGGCTGCGCCCTTGCCCGGTTTTACATGCTGGAACTCCAGGATCTGAACGACCTGGCCGTCGATCTCCAGGGTAACACCGTTTCGAAATTCACCTGCTGATATCATAAAGATATTCCTCCTTTGATCACAAGAACGCTCCTGCCGTTCATCTCCAGGCCATGCGTTCATCTCATCTCATTATCGTATCTATTCTATACGATATCGCCCGCATTTTCAACACTTTTTTTAGTGTGCTGCCTATTTTTCATCCGTCAGCTCCCCAGGCTCTTATGGATCGTCTCCAGGATCTTATCCAGCTCTTCCACCTGCAGCTGTCCCGGGGCAGAAGCCTGTCCGGCGCATCCAAAGGTCACGCAGGACCCGAAGATCTCGCCGGACAGACGGCTGATCACGCCCTGCCCGGCCATCGCCATGGTGATCGCGGGACGGTCCCCATACTGCTCCTGCATCATCAGGGTGGCGGTCAAGAGCTTCAGCACATCTCTCCGGCTTTTCGGCATCACGGCCACCTTGGTGATATCCGCGTCCCACTCCTGCATCTTCTGCATGCGCTCGATCATCTCCTCTACCTCCGGCGTCCGGAAGAAATCATGGCTGGAGACGATCGCCTTCTTCTCATTCTGGTGGGCTGCCTCCACGATCTGGCCCACCGTCTCTTTTCCTGCCGAAAACTCCGCATCCAGGATATCAGCCCCCGTGGCAGCCGCCACGGCCTGGTTCAAGGCTATGTATCTTTCTGTGGAAATGTCCGCCTGTCCGCCTTCCTTTTTCGTCCGTATCGTAAAGATGAGGGGGATCTTCTCCCCCAAGGCTTGCCGGATCTTCTCCAGGGTGGCCAGGACCTTTTCCTGATCGGCCAGCTCCTCATACCAGTCGGCCCGCCACTCCGCCAGATCGGCGGGCAGGTCCTTAAGCTCCCGGGCCGCCCTTTCGATCCCTTCTGCGGTGGCCGCCACGATCGGCACACAGATCTTCGGCCTGCCCTGACCTAAGAGCAGACTCCTAACTTTCACTATCGTTGCCATCTCTCTCCTTCTCTCTGCACAGTGGCGATCGGCTCCCCGGGATGGCTCTTCTTATAAGCCCACAGGACGGGCCTCTCCAGATACCGCTTGAGCACGATCTGGATCTCCTCCCTGGGATCTATAGGGGTCACCAGGATGCTGTAAATCCCGGCCCGGTTCGCTCCCAGGATGTCGGTGAAGAGCTGATCGCCCACCGCCACCGTATGCCTTCGGTCGGTCCCCATCCGCTCCATAGACTCCTGATAGCCTCTCACACCCGGCTTGCCTCCCTTGAACACATAGTGAGCGCCCACTGCCTGAGCAAAAGCCTTCACCCTGGGTTCCTTATTATTGGACAACAGGCAGGTCTTAAGGCCCAGCTGACGAAGGTAGGCGAACAAGGCCACTGCTCTTTCGTCTGCCGGGGCGTCATGGAGAGCCAGGGTATTATCCACGTCGAAGATCAGCCCCTGGATCCCTTTTTCCACCATATGCTCATAGGGCAGGCCGTATGCGCTGTCCGCCCATACCTTCGGATAAAAGATCTTGTTCCTTTTGCTCATGCTACAGACTCTCCTGGGTCTTTAACAGCTTCCCGATCTCCTCGATGAAGGTGTTCACATCCTTGAACTCCCGGTATACCGATGCAAAGCGGACATAGGCGACCTCGTCAAGGGCCTGCAGCTTCTTCATCACCAGCTCCCCGATCGCCGACGTGGGCACTTCCTTCTCCTCTTTGCTGAACACCTCGTTCTCGATCTCATCGATCATCCCCTCGATCTGCTGCGGAGATACGGGCCTCTTGTGACAGGAACGGATGATCCCCGCCTCGATCTTAGAACGGTCATAGGTCTCTCTGGATTCATCCTTTTTGATCACCATCAGCGGCATGGTCTCCAGCTTCTCATAGGTGGTGAACCGCCTGCCGCAGAGCTCGCACTGCCTGCGCCTGCGGATCGAGGTGTTGTCATCTGCCGGCCGGGAATCCACGACCTTGGTATCCACTGCATTACAAAATGGGCATTTCACTTTTGTTCCCTCCCAAATACTTGCTCCCTTATTTTTTCCTATTGTACCGTAGGCACTGCTGTTTTGCAAGTGCGGTTCATGGCTTGCACTTTTCAGGCGGCTTTGGCTCGATCTCCACCAGGATGATATCCGGCCCTACCTGCCGGATACACGCAAAGGGGATGATGTATTCCTTTTCTCGCCCCAAAAAGCCGCAGATCGTAGGGGGTCCAGGTACGATGATCGCCAGGATACAGCCTTTTTCTAAGTCAAAGTCGATATCGCCCACAAAACCTAAGCGACGGCAGTCTTTGATGTTGATCACTTCGCGGCATTTTAAGTCGCATATGCGCATGGGATGTCCTCCCAAGGTCAGATGTCGGTCTTACCATCAGTTTATGCAGATCATCCTCTGATCAGCGCTTCTACTTCTGCCGGCTCAGGCATCACCCGGAGAGCACCCTTCCTGGTCGTGATCAGGGAGGCGGCCCCGTTCGCAAAGGAGAGCATCTCTTTCAGCTTCGCCTCGTCCAGACCGTCCAGGCCATATTTTAAGACAAAGTGGAGACAGCTCCCGCCAAAGGTATCGCCAGCTCCTGTGGTCTCGATGGTGTCCTCCTGGAGGTAGGGGGCCTGCTCTATGCGAAGGCCCTTATAGTATGCCCGGCTCCCCTCCTTGCCGAGGGACAGCAAGATCAACGGGATATGATAGGTGTCCTGGAGGACCTTGATGGCCTCATCGTAATCCTTCTTGCCGGTGAACCACAAGATCTCATTGTCCGAGATCTTCAGCACATCACACTGGCGCAGGCCGTAGTCCACCTGCTCCTTGGCCAGGTCCAGGGAGGACCACAGAGGGGGGCGCAGGTTGGGGTCAAAGGAGATGACCGCGCCGTTTTCCTTGGCCAGAGCGATCGCCTTTTTCGTAGCCTGCCGTACGTCTGCATGGGTCATGGACAGGGTGCCGAAGTGGAAGATGTAGCACTGCTCTAACAGGTCTTCCTTCAGCTCCTCTTCCCTTAACATCATGTCCGCGCCAGGGTTCCGGTAGAAGGAAAAGTCCCGGTCGCCGTCGGCAAAGGTCTGGACAAAGGCCAGGGTGGTGCGCACATCCGGGTCCATCTGCATCCCGCTGGTGTCGATCCCCACCTCGTCTAAGACGCCCTTCAGCTTCTTTCCGAAGATATCCACGCCGACCTTGCCCATAAAAGCGGTCTTATGCCCCAGCTTGTTCAGCATCGCCAGCACATTGCAGGGGGCTCCCCCAGGATTCGCCTCGTAGACTGTGTTCCCCTGGCTGCTGGTCCCGTTCTCCGTAAAATCGATCAGTAGCTCCCCGAGGGCTACCACGTCAAATCTCTTCTCGCTCATCGCTCATCCTCCTCTTCATCGATCTGCGGTCCTTTAGACCGGATACCTATATGATACAAAAAATGTCCGTCTACGTCAACTGGCACGGCCCCCTGAGCCAGCCTGCGAAGGCCGCCGTTGTGGTGAAGGGCATGGCCGTGAGCCCTTGCTCCCGCCCCTTAGCTGCACAGCTCCACGATCGCCAGCGCAAAGATCTTCGCCGACACCAGCAGCTCATCGATCACCGCAAATTCATCGGCTCCGTGCATCTTATTATCCGTCTCCGGCATCGCCGCGCCGAAGGCCACGCCGTTCTTTAAGCTGTGGACATAGGTCCCGCCGCCCATGGACTGGCACTCGCCCTTGCGGCCGGTGTAGTGCTCATAGGCTTCCAGCAGGGTCTTCACAAAGGCTGATCCGCCGTCCACATGGTGGGGCGGCGTCATGGACTCCGTCAGCAGGGTGAAGCCCTTAGCCTCCATGTTCTTTTTGACCACCGCCAGGGTGTTCTCCTCGTTGGAGCAGATCGGGCAGCGGCTGTCAAAGGTCCCATCTACAGACTCGCTGTCCACCTTAAGGAGACTGAAGGCTAAGGTCAGAGGGCCGGAGATCTCATCGGCCATCTTGATCCCAAGCTTTTCGCCGCAGGTATCGCCGTGGGGGATCAGCTCCAGAAGGTCCGTCAGCGCCTGGATCTGGCCACAGGGGGCGAAGGGCATCTTGACCAGCAGCGACAGGAGGCCGGTCAATGCGTTCACACCCTCCTCGGGGGTTGAGGCATGGGCGCCCTTCCCCACCGCCGTGATGCGGATCTTCCCCGCCTCTGCCGCCACTTCAAAGGCCACACCGGTCTCTTTTTCGATCTGGTCGGCCGATGCCCTGATCGCGTCCTTTTCCAGCCCCTCCACCAGGGCCTTTGCCTTGCCCGGGACCACATTGGCCTTGATCCCTGCATCCAGGGATACTAATCTGGGCAGGGCGGCACAAGGCGCAAAGTTCTTGGTAAAATGGGCCTCCAGCCGCCCCTTTTCCACGTTCACCACCGGGAACGCGCCATCCGGGGAAAAGGTCATGGGCGCTTCCGGTTCCACATCGTAGTAGTGGGCGATATCCGAGCTGCCGCACTCCTCATCGGTCCCGAAGATCAGGCGGCAGTTCTTCGTCACGGGCAGGCCCAGCTCTTTGACCGCCCGCATGGCATACAGGGCTGCCACGGCAGGCCCCTTATCGTCGGCCGTCCCTCTCCCATAGAGCTTTCCGTCCTTCTCCACCGGCTCAAAGGGTTCTGTGACGGTCCAGCCCTCCCCTGCCGGCACCACATCTAGATGCGCCAGGATATCCAGGGTCCTCTCCCCGTCATTCAAGTCTGCTGTCCCCACAAAATTGTCATAATTGGTAACCGAGAAGCCATAGCCCTCTGCCATGGCAAGGGCTTTCGTCAATGCCAGGAAAGGTCCTTCGCCAAATGGCTTCCCCTCCTTATAGGTCATCTTCTCGCTGTTGATCCGGCACAGGGTACAGATATCATCCAGCATCTCCTGGCGGTGGGCGTCGATATACGCCTCGATCTTTTTCTTGATCATATATGGCCTCCTCCTTCTTATCGTCTCCATACAGTCTTCTTATTGTCTGCTCTCTGCTTTTTGTTGTTTGATCTCTGCTTTTTTACTGTCTGATTTCTGCTTTTTTACTGTCTGATCTCCGCCTTTTGCTGTTTGACCTCTGCCTTTTTGCTGTCTGATCTCTGCCTTTTGCTGTCTAATTTCTGCCCTTTTGCTGTCTAATTTCTGTCCTTTTGCTGTCTGATCTCTGCCCCTTTGGTGTCTGATCTCTGCCTCTTTGCTGTCTGATCTCTGCCCTTTTGCTGTCTAATTTCTGCCCTTTTGGCGTCTAATTTCTGCCTTTCCCTGCTTCTCGCTGGCAAGAGCCGTCTTAAGGATCAGGCATTCCCAAATTCGCTGAGCACCAGGTCCGGGTTCCGCTCTTCGACCATGCGGACGCTCCAGCTGTTGACGAACAGCAGCAGCGGGTTATCCTTTAGATCCTTGATCCGTTTCATATCCGAGGTCCCCTGGATCTTTTCCACATTGATCTGCTCTTTATTCGCCACCCAGCGGATGTACTCATACGGCAGTTTATCCAGCTTCACTTCTACATTATATTCATTTTCCAGGCGGTAGGTCAGCACCTCGAACTGCAGCTCCCCCACCACGCCCACGATGATCTCCTCCATGCCGGTGTTATATTCCTGGAAGATCTGGATCGCGCCTTCCTGGGCGATCTGGCTGACGCCCTTTAGGAACTGCTTCCGCTTCATGGTGTCCACCTGGCGCACTCTGGCGAAATGCTCCGGAGCAAAGGTGGGGATCCCCTCGAACTGGATCTTCCCTCCCGGGGCGCACAAGGTGTCTCCGATGGAGAAGATCCCCGGATCGAACACACCGATGATATCGCCGGCACAGGCACGCTCCACGATCTTCCGGTCCTGGGCCATCATCTGCTGGGGCTGGGATAAGCGGATCTTTTTGCCCCCCTGGACATGATCCACCTCCATGCCCGCCAGAAATTCCCCGGACACGATCCGCATAAAGGCGATCCGGTCCCGATGGGCCTTGTTCATATTGGCCTGGATCTTAAAGACAAAGGCGGAAAAGGCCTGGTCAAAGGGGGCCACCACGCCCTCCGCCGTTTTCCGGGCCAGGGGTGAGGTGGTCATCTTCAGGAAATGCTTTAAGAAGATCTCCACGCCAAAATTGGTCAGGGCAGATCCGAAAAAGACCGGCGACAGTTCTCCCGCGCTGACCTTTTCCTGGTCAAAGGGGTCGCTGGCCCCATCCAACAGCTCGATCTCATCCTTCAGCTGCTGATGGTAGTCCGCACCGATCAGAGCGTCCACGTCCGTGCCGTCTAAGTCAAATTCCTGGTGGGCCACCTCTTTCGCGCCGCCCATGGCCGCCGTGAAGGTGGTGATCTTCTTGGCGCTCCGGTCGTATACGCCCTTGAAATTTTTGCCGCAGCCGATCGGCCAGTTCACCGGGCAGGTGTGGATCCCCAGCACGCTCTCGATCTCGCTCATCAGCTCAAAGGGGTCCCTGGCCTCCCGGTCCATCTTGTTGATAAAGGTGAAGATCGGGATGTGGCGCAGGACGCAGACCTTGAACAGCTTGATCGTCTGGGCCTCCACACCCTTGGAGCCGTCGATCACCATGACCGCAGAATCCGCCGCCATCAGGGTCCGGTAGGTGTCCTCCGAGAAATCCTGGTGCCCCGGTGTATCCAGGATATTGATGCAGTATCCGTCATAGCCGAACTGGAGCACAGAGGAGGTCACCGAGATCCCTCTCTCCTTCTCGATCTCCATCCAGTCCGAGACCGCATGCTTGGCGGCCTTCCTGCCCTTGACCGTGCCGGCCAGGTTGATGGCCCCGCCGTACAGCAGGAATTTCTCCGTCAAGGTGGTCTTCCCGGCATCCGGGTGGGAGATGATCGCAAATGTCCTTCGTTTTTTTATCTCTTCTGCTAAGCTTGCCACTTTGGTCCTCCGTTCTTACTATCTATATTATACCGAGCCTTTTTGCGCCCATGCCGCCTATCCGGGCGCCACCATACGCTCGTTCCACAAAAACACAGCGCCAGTGTACGGTCTTGCTCAATGCTTCATGGAAAAGCATTGGAAATGCAGCTCGATCCACGCCTTCGCCAGGTCGATCCACCCACTGCAGTAGGGCTGCAGATGGTACGCCCGTTCTCCGGCCGTCTCCTCTCTGGCCAGCGAAAGGCCATGGCCGCCTACCGGATAGATGTGCAGCTCATACTCCACCCCCGCCTGTGTCAGAGCCTGGGCGAAGAGGAGGCTGTTCTCCACCGGCACGGTCTCATCGGTCATGGTATGCCAGAGGAAGGTCTTCGGCACGGCGGCGGTCACCTGCTTTTCCAGGGACACCTTCTCCAAAAGCCCTTCCTCCCCGATCCGCCCTCCTAAGAGCTTCTCAAAGGAACTGCGGTGGGCCTTGGGTCCGGAGGTGATCACCGGATAGCACAGGATCTGTCCGTCCGGCCTTAGATCCGCCGGCGTAAGGCCCAGGGGACCGGATACAAAGTCCTGATCCCAGAACACGCCCAGGCTGGCCGCTAAGTGACCGCCTGCGGAGAAGCCGCAGACCAGGATCTTCTCCGGATCGATCTGCCAATCTCTCGCGTTCTGCCTTGCTAGGGCTACGGCCGAGGCCAGCTCCAGCAGGGAGACCGGGAACTCGTTGGGCCCTACGCTGTACTCTAAGAGAGCGGCGCTGCAGCCGCAGGATAAAAACTGTAAGAGTACCGGCTCCTTCTCCCGGTCGGAGATCCGCTCGTAGCCTCCGCCTCCGCAGACGATCACAAAGGGCCGCCTTTTTTCCATGGCTACGCTGATATTGTCGATCTGATATACGGTAAGGATGGCCGGGCCGGTCTTCTGTCCCGGCACGGCGATCTTAAACGGCTGCTGTCTCATCGCGCTGTCCCTCCTTGTGCTCCTCGATCTTTATTCTGATCTTCTCTTTTTCCAGGGTCCTCCATGATCGTACGGATGTTGTCGGTCTGCTATACTGTAAGGACTGCCAGATCAGCCCTCTATCGCGGCACAGATATCCATGGGGCCCCATCCTGCAGAGAGCTCATCTTGCCAGAAAGATCGCGTCCAGGATCCGATGAGCCACTTCCTCTTTCCCCATCTTCACCAGAGCGGTCTCCTGTTCTTTGGTGATCAATGTGACCACATTGGTGTCGGTCCCAAATCCGGCCCCGTCTACCCGCAGGTCGTTGGCCACGATCATATCGATCTGTTTTTTCTCAAGCTTCTTCCTGGAATTTGCCAGCACGTCCTGGGTCTCCATGGAGAAGCCGCACAGAAACTGGCCCTCCCGACGGTGCTCTCCCAGCCAGGCCAGGATATCGTCGGTCCGCTCTAAGGCCACCGACATGGCATCGTCTGCTTTTTTCACCTTCTCCGCCGCCACGTCCCTGGGACGGTAGTCTGCCACCGCCGCCGCCTTGATGATGGCGTCCTGCTCCCCGGCAAGGGAGGTGACCGCCTCGAACATCTCCTTGGCGCTCTCCACCGGGACCAGGCGGACCTGCAATGGCGCTTTCAGTGCCACCGGGCCGGAGACCAGGGTCACATCCGCTCCTCGTCTGGAAGCGGCCCTGGCGATGGCATAGCCCATCTTCCCGGTGGAATGGTTGGAGATAAAACGCACCGGATCGATGGCTTCCCGGGTAGGTCCGGCCGTGACCAGCACCTTTTTCCCCGCCAGGTCCTTGATATATCCGATCTCCTGGCAGATATGGTCAAAGAGCACCTCCGGCTCCGGCATCTTCCCCGCGCCGGTGTCCCCGCAGGCCAGATGGCCATGGGAGGGATCGATCACTTGCATCCCGTATCCTTGGCAGATCTTCAGGTTATCCTGGAGGATCGGCGACTCATACATCCGGGTGTTCATGGCCGGGGCGATCAGCTTCGGGCACTTGCAGGCCAGGGCCGTGGTGGTCAGCATATCGTCGCAGATCCCATGGGCCAGCTTGCCGATCACATTGGCTGTGGCCGGGGCCACCAGGAGGAGATCCGCCTTTTTAGCCAGGGCCACATGCTCCACGTTGAACTCGAAGGCCCGGTCAAAGGTATCTACCACACATTTATGGCCGGTCAGGGTCTCGAAGGTGGTGGCTGTGATAAAATTCGTGGCATTCTCCGTCATCAGTACAAAAACGTCCGCCCCGCTCTTGACCAGCATACTGGCCAGGTTGGGGATCTTATAGGCCGCGATCCCGCCGGTCACGCCTAAGAGTACGGTCTTCCCTCTAAGCATCGGTCTTCCTCTCCTTATCTCCTTAACATTGCGTTTTTATCCGGGTCATGTTACAATATAGGCCATGTTGCAGTATAACATAAAAATCTAGTTATGGAAAGGGTTGCTTTTCACAGGTTGTCCAACAGTCCGCTCCGGTTACTGTTCACTCCCATGCCAGGGAGTCCTATCGCATAGAGATGTCGCAAGGGGTCCGCTCCGGGAGGGGCATGTCACAACA
>CAJUFE010000041.1 GCA_910585635.1 uncultured Lachnospiraceae bacterium
TGATGGCTGGTGTATCCGTCGTGGAGATAGGGGGGCTGTCTGAACTGTTACCTTTCATGCCAAACAGCCACCCTTCAGGCCAGAAAAATCTTTCATCCTCAGACCCACGGGCCTCCGGATGTATAGGAAAATATGGGTCCCCGCGCCTCTACAGGGCCAACATGGATGTCCGCCAGTTCCCCTCCTATCGCACTGGCATTCGTGATCAAGAGCATGATCGTTGTTTGATATCCGGCAGTCTGCACCTTATCCAAGTCCACCTTGACCAGCGGGTCCCCGACTCTTACCAGAGCGCCCTCTCCTACCTTTACATCAAACCCATCGCCTTTCATGTTCACTGTATCGATCCCGATGTGCAGCAATACCTCTACACCATCCTCACGGCGGATCCCTACCGCATGTCCTGTGGGAAATATGGCACACACCTGGCCGGACGCCGGCGCGCAGACCATCCCCTCCAAGGGTCTGATCCCGATCCCCGGTCCCATGGCTCCACTGGCAAATGCCTCATCCTCTACATCCTCTAACCGGATGACCTCTCCCTTTACAGGACTGTAGACCACCTTGTCATCCGTCTTCTCTCCGCTTTCTTTTTTTCTCCCAAAAAGAGCAAATATCCCCATGATGCTTTCCCCTTTCCCTGACGGGACATGATCGTGGGCGGCCGTCCACATAGATCTGCGCACCTGCTGCCCTGTCCGTTCTTTTCGCCACAGCTATCCTTTCCCGGCATCCTCCTTCGTCCAAGCCAGCTGTCGGGCACGGTACTCCACAAACCGGGTGAACAAGATCTCCAGGATGATAAATAGCAGCAGCATCGATTCAAAATTCGTATCCTCCAGCACAGCGATCTCTTCAATGTTCACAAAGAGATTCTCTGCACATAACTTAGCGATCGTGCTATTCCCATATCTTGTGAGCGATATGGTGGGGATGCCCTTGCTGTCCATCTCAAACAGAACCGTCCTGACCGCCTCATTTTCACCTGACTTGGAGATGACCAAAAAGACATCCTTCGGCCGCATCATCCTGGTGATCTTCCTCAACTCGCCCTCCGCCGGGATGAGGTAGATCAGGATGTTCAATGACAGCATCATCCGCTTGAACTCTTCTGCTGCCGACCGCTGCGCCCGTCCTGTCCCATAAACGAAGATCCGCTCCGCCTCAAATAAAAGCTTGCAGACCCGGGTATACTCCTGTTTCTGAAAATACCGGATCGCCTTTACATTACTGTCGCAGACGATCCGGGTGAGCTCTCCCGACGCATCCATAGCCGCTTCATCCAGCTCCAAGCGGAGGCAGGCCTTCAGCTCACTGTAGCCGGAGATCCCGATCTTCTGTGCAAACCGCATGACCGTGCTCCGTGACACATTGCATAAGGACGCCAGTGTCTCGATGTTCATCGCCAGGCACTGCTCCTTATGCTGATAGATATAGCGCCATATGATCAGATCGTTCGGGTTCAATTCGTTATAATGCTTGCTTACAAAGGACTCCAGTCGCATTGCCCTGTCCACCTTTCCTGTTTTTCTCCATTGTATCATAGAAAGGCGGACAGGACACGCTTTTGTCTGCATCCATACCGCTTTTCAGGCAGCCCCTGCGTAACAGTCCAGACAATGTTCCAACGGTTACGCTCCTACTTCAGCTCCGGCCAATACGCCTTATTCGCTTCGATCAGCTCATCCAGGATCTTCTTGGCCACCTTCGCGCCAGGGACTGTCTTGCTCAGCGTCAATGCCTGCCACATCTTTTGGTAGGAATGCTCGATCCAGGCATCCACGGTCAGTTTTTCCACCGCTACTTGCTGTTCCATCAGCCCCTTCTGGAAGGTGGGGATCTTGCCTATGGATAAGGGCTCCGGTCCATCACTCCCCACCAGACAGGGGATCTCGACCATAGCATCCTCATCAAAGTTGGAGATCGCTCCATTATTGGGGACGATCAGCAGCATCCTCTCCTTCGTGTTAAATGCCAACGCACAAGCCAGATCCACGACAAATGTAGCATGTGCGCCCATGGCGAACTGACAGCCCTCTGCACTCCCTTGTTCAATGATCTTGCGTGCTGTCCCAAATACTTCCTTCTCCCTGGAATCCATGACCTCGTTGGCTCTTGTATAGTTTTTATCGGAATGAGCTACCACTTCATCCTGGAGCAGATAATATTTCAAGTAGGTGTTGGGAACGGTATCCGGATCTAAGGCATAGGTGTCCTTCGCCATCAGATACGTATCCTTCCAGCTCTGGGCGCGATGCTGATAGTCCTCGGTCTCTTTTGCATACCCTTTTTCCTTTACAAATGCCTTCAGCTCTGGCATCAGATCCTTTCCCGCCTTGTCCGTGATGCTGGTCCACCATCCGAAATGGTTCAGCCCATAATAGCGCACCACCATCTCTTTCCTGGAGGACAGCCCTAAGATATTGGCCATGATGTTCTCCAATGCCACTGGCATATCGCAGATATTGATGATCCTTGAATGGGGGCGCAGCCTTCTGGTGGCCTCCGCAACGATCGCCGCCGGGTTCGAATAGTTCAGCATCCATGCGTTCGGAGAGTATTTTTCCATATAGTCCAGGATCTCCAGCACACCGCCGATCGAGCGCATCCCATAGGCGATCCCGCCTGGCCCGCAGGTCTCCTGGCCTACCACATCATACTTCAAGGGGATCTTTTCATCCAGCTCCCGCATCGCGTAAAGACCTACCCGGATATGGGCGAACACAAAATCGATCCCTGTAAATGCCTCTTCTGGATCTGTCGTATAAGAGAACTCGATCTCCGGATGCCGCTCTTTAAGTAAGATCTCCATCGCCTTGCCGATCGGCTCCTGGCGCGATGCCAGGTTATCATATAGCTTGATCCCTCTGATCGGAAAACGGTAGGTCTCTTCCATCAGCATAAGGATGATCCCTGGTGTATATGTGCTCCCGCCGCCTGCGATCGTGATAGTATATTTTTTGCTCATCGTTTTTCCTTCTTTCTTTACTTTAAAAGTCTTGCCGCCGGATAGGCGACATGTGTCCAAGTATGCCGCCACTGGGCCCAGACCGCTCTATCTGACCAGCTTTTCAAATTCTTCCCGCACTTTTGGGACCGTGAGCCCCACGATCACCTGAAGGGCAGTCCCATTCTTCACCAGGCCATGGGCCCCATTTTCCTTGAAAAAGCCATCCGGCTTTACCAAGGACACGTCCTTTACAGAGACACGCAGCCGTGTCGCACAGTTGGTCACATCGATGATATTGTCTTTTCCGCCCAGCCCTTCCAGGTAGGCAGCCGCGGCGAGCCCATATTTATCTCCGCCTTTTGCGGCCTGCTTCTCCCGGAATTCCTGCTTACTATAGAGCTTGCTCTCTGCATCGTCTGCTTCGCGCCCTGGCGTCTCCAATCGCAGCTTTAGGATCAGGAAACGGAACAGGACAAAATAGATCCCTGAGAAGACCAGACCGATCCCGATCTGCAAGATATAGCTGCCCCCATGGGAGCTCCAGAGGGGAAGCCAGTTCAAGGAAGCGTTCTGGATCAACCCAAGGCTGAAATCCCCGCTGATGCCGCAGGCAAAGGTGATCGCCGACATCAGTCCGGCTAAGACCGCATGGCACACATACAGGACCGGCGCGATGAAAAGAAAGGTAAATTCCAGCGGCTCCGTGATACCTGTGAACATCGCCGTGATAAATACCGGGACCAGGATGGTCAGCACCTTCTTTTTCTTGTTTGGCTTTGCCGTCGAATAGATCGCCCCGCAGATCCCCAGAGGCGCGAACATCTTGCTCATACCGGTCAGAGCAAAGCCGCCGGCGGGGAAGATGCTTGCAAGGGAACCCCTGCGCAGCTGCAAATTCGGATAGGTGGGCGACCCAGTAGGCCTTCACGCCCCCGTCCACGATCGCCGCGTCATATAAAAACGGCGCATAGATAAAATGATGCAGGCCGAAGGGGATCATGAGGCGCTCCATGAATGTATAGATGCCCACTCCCAAAACGCCGGTGCTGGCCAAGAACTGCTGGAGGCTGGCGATCAGGCGCTGGACATGGGGCCAGATCAGGCATGCCGCCAGAGCTACAGGGATCATCGTGAAGAAACCCACCAGGACCACAAATGGGGAGCCATTAAAGGTCTCCACATATTTGGGCAATTCCAAGTCAAAGAAACGGTTATGCAGATAGACGGCGATCCCGGCCACCAAAAGAGCGCCTATGATGCCCATGTCCAAGGTCTTAACGCTGGCCACAGTGGCCAGGCCGCTGGTCCGGGCCGTGGACTCGAAGTCAACACCAAAGGAAGTCCCCCAATACTGGAGCATGGTGCTCGTCAGATACAGGAAGGTGACATAGATCACAAAGGTCTCCAGGCAAGCCCTGGCCTGCTGCTTCTTTGCCAGCGAGACCGGAAGCCCGATCGCGAACAACAGCGGCATCTGCTTGAACACGGTATTGGCTCCCATATAGATCAGATCCCAAAACTTATACCAGGTGGTATCCGGATGTGCTATAGCGCCGAACACCAGCTCGTTCTTGAACAACGTAGCGAACCCTACGATGATCCCAAATACGGCGAAAAACAAGACCGGTGTGAACATCGCACCGCCAAATCGCTGTACCTTCTGCATGAATGTGCCTTTTTTCTCACCCATACATTTTCTCCTTTACTTATGATCGCTGTTTGGATCGATCAACTTTTTCCCGCGCGGATGTTACATGTATATACTACAAAGATCCGCATGATAAGACAATATTTTTCATGCATTATGTTCAATTTCACGCACTCTGGATCCTTTCACAGTCCCTGTGACAGTTCACATCCTCCCCGCCTATACCCCGTTGCTCGCAGCAAGGTCTTTGATCGTGATGCCATCCAGCCCTGCAGTGCTAACATAATGATCCTCTGCCCCCAGATGACGGTCCCCTGGCTTGTACGCCAGGTGTACGCCAGGTTTGCATACCTGTTAGATATCTGTACGTCTACTCCATATGTACGAACATATCTCCATAGCGAGCGTTCTAACGTTAAGTGCATTTCCATTTCTTTGTTGAGGGATACCAATGCGCGCAGCAGGCTCTCCGACATATAAAAAAACTGCCCGCCCTGAACAAACACTCAGGGCGGACAGTCTCCTGTCCGCGGTACCACTTAGATCACGGTCTTGCAGTCTCTCAACGATCAAAAACCTTGCCGCTTGTCACACAGCACACGGCTCCCTTACCGATCATGCCCGCACATCCAAGGCGCTCATCCTCTTCTCCTGCCCTAAAAGGCCGGCCCACATATCATGCATCCGGTCCAGCATCCCGTCGGAACGGCTGAGGGCCAGACTGCGCACACTCTGTTTTTGATCGCCCTTGGCGGCATAGTCCGTGTAGATGTCCTCCATCTTTTTCCATACATCCTCCAGGACCGCCGTCCCACTCTTTAGCTGGCCAAACAGCAGGGAAAGACTAGCCTGATAGCCCTTTTCCTCCTCTTCGGTGTGGGACACGCTCCCCAGGGCCACCGAATCCTCAAACCCAGCCCCGTACTGTCCTCTGCTGGCCGCCAGAGCCGCCGTGATCGACACCAGATGCTTGGATCTGGCTCTGTCCATCATCTCTTCAAAGGACATATGCTTTTCAAGCTTCTGTGCATTATGGTCGTGGAATATATCGATCAGCCCGTTGAAGTCCTTTTTCAGCTCTTCGTCCTGGATATAGCCCTCGCTGAAATACTGGAGGGCCGCCGTGGCCGACTCCAGCGCGAACTTAAGGGCATCGGAGCTGGTGGCACAGTAATTGACCCCATTGCGGGTACTTGGATCTAAGTAGCCTTCCCACTTGGTATGGAGCGACACACTGTAGCCATACTGATGGCAGCTGTAGCCGTCCATCACATAGGTGATCGACCGCAGGATCCCATCGATCTTATCCGCCTCCTCGGCCGACATATCATCAAAAAAGCCCTTGTCATACAGCTTCTGGCTGAAGACCAGCCACTGGCTCCCCGAACTGCCCCAAAAGAGCTCGTCGGCCTCGCCCAGATGCTCACTGCGCAGTTTTTCATTCAGCGCCATGGTCTCCTGCTTCAGCTGTTCGCCAAAGTCGATCACTTCGCCCAGCTCTATGATCTCGTCGCTGACCTTAAAGCCTCTGCCCTCCTCCGAGATCGTGGCATAGTCATAGTCTTCTCCGAAGAGCTTATACTTGACCGCAGCCGCGTTCATCTGCTCCACCAAGCCTTTTTTCTGCTGGTCGGTCAGCCTGTACGCTTTAGGCTCAAAGACCGGCTTGGGGCATTTGGCATCGTAGGCTCCCGCATAGACCTCTTGACCACCTATCTTCATGCCATCCCCCTCCTTTCCGTCTGCAGAGCATCCTCTGCATCCTCTTGCTAAAACCTTCATGCCCGGCAGCAGACGCACGCCGCACATGGAGATCAACTCCACACGTCCAGCAACAGACGCGCCACGCATGAAGATCAACTCCACACGTCTGGCAGCAGACGCGCCACGCATGAAGATAAGCCTCCATACGTCCGGCAGCAGACGCACGCCGCACATGAAGATAAGCCTCCATACGTCCGACAGCAGACGCGCGCCACACATAAAGGTCTGGCGGACGCGATCGGCATACCCGGATGCATGCCGTCTGTCCGACGACGGAGCTTCATCGTAGACAGAAAAACTGCCAGCGGCAAGTCTTCTGTACGACCCTCCCCTGGCTCTCCTTCGCCTCAGTCGGTATCTGTTAGATGCACGCCAGCCGCCCGGTCTCCCCAGGCCCCGGCACCCTCTGGTACATCGCTGTGCTGGTCAGGAACGGACCATACTCCATATCCGCGTCACCCAAAGACCGCACAGTGCTATCCGGATGGTGCAGACGATCCCGCCGCGGCTATCCCGTACATCTTATATCATATATCGACCGAAAATATATCACCCATAAGCTGTCCTCCATCGATCACAGCAATCTCTTCAACTGCTCTGCCTCCTCCTTTGACAGCTTCCCGCCGCCGGTAAAGGCCAGCACCAGGCTGCTGATGGAATCGTTAAAGCATTCCCTCACCAGCTTCTGGGTCCACCGCTGGATATGCTCCTCCCTAGTACAGAGGGGGTAATATCGGTAATGCTTTGCATTCTTGTCCGCCCCCACCAGCCCCAGCTTCTGCAGATTGGTCAGATAGGTGTTCAGGGTCTGCTTCTTCCAGCTCTTCATCCATTTATGCTCCGCCACCTCCATGATCGCCTTAAATGGAAGGGGCTCCTCAGACTGCCACAACAACTCCATGATCTCTGCTTCTGTATCCGTCAGACCGTAATTCTTCCCCATACTGCCTCCCTGTAAAAGAAAGAGCAAGACCGGATCGCCTTGCTCCTTTATGGGCATATTATACATCAGAACATAGAGGGTGTCAAACCTAGTATTGTGGATCTTTTGTGTCGTCTGGAACCGTTGTGACCGCTCCGCTAGCCCTCATTATCTCGGCGATCTTTATATCTAAACAAAAATCTGCCGCGATCTTCTTGACTTATCGCCTCAGCCACCTACAATGGAGAAGAAGTTACGATCAGCTGAAAACGATATTTTTAGGTGGTGCGCTATGGATAGATACATTATAGAGCATGACGTTCTTCCGTAAACGGATCAGGAACAATGCGCATGTGATCATCGGTCCATCCCAAAAAGAAAAAGTGCTGTGATACAGCACTTTGCGATGGACCCGATGGGATTCGAACCCACGGTCTCTGCGTTGCGAACGCAGCGCTTTCCCAGCTAAGCTACGAGCCCGATGTGATGATTATACCTCCTTTTTTTAGATATGGCAAGTTTTTTTTCGATTTTTTATCATTTCCAACTTTTAGAAGTTTTATAGTTTTTATCTTACAGCTGTTACAATGCGGAAAATGCTCAGAGGTGACCATACATTTGGCTACAACAACCACCCTCCGCTATTACGTTTTTTCCTCCACCGCCGATATATAAGATAAGGTTATCTCTCTGAAGATCTCCCAACGTTCCAGGAAAGGGGGTACCCGTATGAACGTGATGATGATCAGTTCCCTGAACACCTACACCACCAACATGAAGATGCAGATGAAGTGGCAGCAGAAGAAGTCCTCTGGCGACTTTACCGCGGACGGCGCTATGAGCCTGGAGGATAAGCTCCTAAAAGGCGCTATGGACTCCATGGACGACCTCTTAGGCGACAGCTCCAAGGTCTCATCTGCCCAGATCCGCACTAAGCTCATGTCCGGAAAGAAGCTGTCTTCCAAGGAGATGGACTATCTCCGTGAGAACGATCCGGAGCTTTATAAGAAGGCGAAGGCCATCGAGATGGAGCGTGAGGCCTATGAAAGGGAATTAAAGCGATGCAAGACCAAGGAAGAGGTACAGAAGGTGAAGATGGCCCATGCCACCGCCGCTCTGGCCCAGGTCAAGAACATCGAGTCCAACCCGAACATCCCCAAGGGGCAGAAGCTGGCTTTGATGATGGAACAGCTGGCCAAGTCCAATGCCCTTGGCGAGGTCGAACGGAAATTCGTACAGAGCGGAGAGTACAAGCGGCTTCCCAGCGAAGAAGAGAAGCGGCAGGCCGAAGAGGATCTTAAGGAAGCCCAAGATGCTGAGCGGGGTATCGAGGACAAGACCGACGATACGCCACAGGAGATCGACAAGGATGCCGCTGCAGAAGCGGAGAGAGACGCGTCCGAAGCCACAGAAGAGGACGCGGCGGCAGCAGAGAAAAAGGCCGCGACAGTGCCTACAGACACAGAGACCAGCAAAAAAGTGCCTATAGACACAAACGCCTCCAAAAAAGCCGAAGAGGTCCGGTCGATCACCTACGACCGCAGCGTCCGCCGGAAAAAGGCAGTCGCCGCCAAGCAGCAGATGACCCGCGCCGAGGCCGAGGTCACACCGGAAGCCCGTAAAGTCAAACGGGCACGGGCTAAAGCGGCTTACACGAAGACGCCCCATGTAGGCGATGCCACCGGAAACATGGTCGATGTCAAAAAATAAGTGTCTGCATAGGCAGACCATAAAAGGGGCTATCAACACGACCCCTCATCCAATAAGCGGCGGTATGCTCCCGGAGGGGCAGCATACCGCTTGTTCAATGGGCTTTAGACTGCCAGCTGTATCCGTGCAGATAGGCAGGAAGATATCGCCCGGACCGCAACGATCATGCTATCGTCTAGCGAGGATACACGACCAAGCACTAACATGGCCAAAAACAAGAGCAAAAAAAGCACGATCCCCAGGATACACAGCCGTCGGAGGATCCTATTTCCACGGATAAAAGCAAAATAGCCCAACACACCGATCGCCAGCCAAAAGATCAAACGTTTTACATCACTCAGGATAAAACTCCAGATATCCCAGTCCTTATACGCTTCATAATTAGGGTCGCTGATATCATCATACGAGATCAAAATGATCGCATGTCTCAGAAATGTAAAAAAACAATAGCCGGCGATGCAGACAAACAGCCACATATATTTTAACGTTCTTTTCCACACGGCATGAACGATCCCTGCAGGTATGCTCATGAAAAAAACGGCAAGGCCAAGCAGCGCTGTGATCCCACCATAATCCTCCATAGCCGCACCCTCCTATCCCTGCACCAGCCATTTTCTTATAGGATAAAAAACTGCTGTACAGAACCTAGATCCTATGCAGCAGTCCTTTTTAACCCTTTTCAGTCTTTCCAGCGGATCGACCGGCTCTTAATGCCGTGCCTCCAGACGCACCAGCGCCCGCTTTAAGGCCAGCTCGGCCCGCCCTACATCCAGCTCGGCCCCTCCGGCCTGCAGCCTTCTCTCGGCGCGGATCTTCGCCTCCTTGGCACGCTCCTCATCGATCTCCTCCGGCCATTCCACTACCTCTGCCATGATGGTCACAGCATCCGGCATCACCTGGATGAAGCCTGCCATCAGAGCGGCTTCCTTCACCTGGCCGTCCTCGTGGATCTTCAGCATGCCGGGAGCCACCACCGCGGTCAGCGGGATATGCCTGGCATAGATACCCACCTGTCCCTCTGTGGTGGTCAGCTCCACCATCTGCACATCGCCCTGGTAGAACTTCCGGTCCGGGGTGATGACCTGTAATCTAAAGAGATCTGCCATCGCTATCCCCCCTTACTTCACGCGGGCGAGAACGTCGTCGATGTTACCTGCGTTCAGGAACAGGTTCTCCGGGATATCGTCATGCTTGCCTTCCAGGATCTCCTTAAAGCCCTGGATCGTCTCGCTGATCGGCACATAGCGGCCCTCCAGGCCGGTGAACTGCCCGGCCACGAAGAAGGGCTGGGACAGGAACCTTTGGATCTTACGGGCACGGGATACGGTCAGCTTATCCTCCTCGGAAAGCTCGTCCATACCCAGCATGGCGATGATATCCTGCAGCTCTTTATACTTCTGGAGCACCTCCTGCACACCGCGGGCCACGTTGTAATGCTCCTCGCCCACGATACGGGGATCCAGGATGCGGGATGTGGACTCCAGCGGGTCCACAGCCGGATAGATGCCCAGCTCCACGATCGAACGGGAGAGCACGGTGGTGGCGTCCAAGTGGGCGAAGGTGTTCGCCGGCGCCGGGTCTGTCAGGTCGTCTGCAGGCACATATACCGCCTGGACAGAGGTGATGGATCCGTTCTTCGTGGAGGTGATGCGCTCCTGGAGCGCGCCCATCTCTGTCTGCAGGGTGGGCTGGTAGCCTACCGCGGAGGGCATACGGCCCAGAAGTGCGGACACCTCAGAACCGGCCTGGGTGAAACGGAAGATATTATCGATAAAGAGCAGCACATCCTTTCCGCCCTTATCACGGAAATATTCCGCCATGGTAAGGCCGGTGAGGCCCACGCGCATACGGGCTCCCGGCGGCTCGTTCATCTGGCCGAAGACCATGGTGGTCTTATTGATAACGCCGGACTCCTTCATCTCATAGTACAAGTCATTTCCTTCACGGGTACGCTCGCCTACACCGGTGAACACGGAATAGCCGCCGTGCTCCGTGGCGATGTTCCGGATCAGCTCCTGGATGAGAACGGTCTTGCCCACGCCCGCACCGCCGAACAGTCCGATCTTACCACCCTTCTGATAAGGACACAGAAGGTCTACGACCTTGATACCGGTCTCCAGGATCTCCGTCTCCGTGGACTGCTCCTCAAAGGAGGGCGCCTTTCTGTGGATCGGGAGATACTCCTCTACCGTGGGGCTGGGCTGATCGTCGATCGGCTCGCCCAGGACATTAAAGATACGCCCCAAGGTGTTCTCACCCACCGGAACGGTGATCGGAGCGCCGGTGGCCTTAGCCTCCATCCCTCTCACCAGGCCGTCCGTAGGTCCCATGGCGATACAGCGGACCGTATCATCACCCAGATGCTGGGATACTTCAGCCACCAACCGCTTCCCATCCTTCATGGTGATGTCGATCGCATCATTGATCTCCGGAAGATGGCCCTGGCTGAACTTGATATCCAAAACAGCACCGATGATCTGCGTGATCTTACCTGTGTTTTGTTCTGCCATTTTGTTTCTCCTTTTTCTATTCTGCTACATCGATCTAACCGATCGCGTTCGCTCCGGCGATGATCTCGGTCAGCTCCTGCGTGATCGCACCCTGACGTGCACGGTTGAACTGCAGGCTCAGCTTCTCGATCATCTCCTCCGCATTGTTGGTAGCGGAGTCCATCGCGGTCATACGGGCGCCATTCTCGCTGGCCACTGCCTCTAAAAGGCCGCCGTAGATCAAGCTGCTCATATATTTGGGGACGATGGCGTTAAGGACCTCATCCTCATTCGGCTCATAATTCATCAGAAGACCTGCGTCGTCTGATCCGCCCTCCGAAAGATCGGCTTCTACCGGAAGGAGCTTGATCAGCTTCGGGATATGGGTCACGGTATTCTTAAAGAACGTATAAGCCAGATAGATCTCCCCGACCTCACCCTTGGTAAACGCATCCAAAAGCTCCGCCGTGATATCGGCGGCATCCTGGTACATGGGCTCATTGATGACCTCGGAGTGATCCTCACGGATCTCATAGCCTTTCCTGGCCAGGCCGTCACGGCCCTTCTTCCCGATCGCATACACATAAGTATCCTTTGGGGGCAGCGCGTCGCTGCCGGCGATCAGACGGATGATATTGTTATTATATCCGCCTGCCAGACCTCTGTTGGAGGTGACGGCGATCACGGCCTTCTTCCCGGAAGCCCCTGCCGTCAGGTACTTATGCTCGATGTTCCCGGAACGGCGCAGGATCGAGCAGATGGTATCATACATCAAGTTGAAGTAGTCGGCAGACTCCTCTGCCTTCGACTTAGACTTCTGCAGCTTGACCGTGGAAACCAGCTTCATGGCCTTGGTGATCTGCTCCGTGCTCTGGATACTGGCACGTCTTCTTTTTATATCTCTCATAGATGCCATGATGGTCCACCTGCTTTCTAACGTTCTGCCTTACACTGCGTGATCGCCTTTTCCAGCTCCGCTTCCATCTCCGGGGTCAATACCTTAGTCTCACGGATCGACTTAGGGATCTCCGGATATTTCTCATCGATGAACTTGAACAGTTCCTTCTCAAATGCCTGGACCTCGCCTACCGGGATATCCAGCAGATACTTCCTGGTGACCGCGAAGATGATGATCACCTGGTACTCCACAGGCATGGGCTGATACTGGGGCTGCTTTAATACCTCACGGATCCTCTCGCCCTGGGCCAGCTGCTCCTTGGTGCTGGCATCCAGATCGGAACCGAACTGGGCAAAGGAGGCCAGCTCCCTGAACTGCGCCAGCTCCGTACGGATCGGCGCCGCGATCTTCTTCATGGCCTTGATCTGGGCCGCGCCGCCTACACGGGATACGGACAGACCGGCATTGATGGCCGGGCGGAAGCCGGAGTTGAACATCTCGGTCTCCAGATAGATCTGGCCGTCGGTGATGGAGATCACGTTGGTGGGGATATACGCAGAAACATCCCCTGCCTGGGTCTCGATGATCGGCAGAGCCGTCAAAGAACCGCCGCCTAAAGCATCCGAAAGCTTGGAGGCCCGCTCCAGCAATCTGGAATGGAGATAGAACACGTCGCCGGGATACGCCTCACGTCCCGGAGGTCTCTTCAGCAGCAGGGACAAGGTACGGTAAGCGGCCGCATGCTTGCTCAAGTCATCATAGACGACTAATACGTCCTCCCCGTTCTCCATCCACTCCTCCCCGATCGCACACCCGGCATAGGGTGCGATGTACTGTAGAGGAGCAAGGTCCGATGCCGTGGAGACCACGATGGTGGTATAATCCATAGCGCCGAACTCGTCTAAGGTCTTCACGATATTGGCTACCGTGGAAGCCTTCTGGCCGATGGCCACATAGATACAGTGTACGCCCTGGCCCTTCTGGTTGATGATCGTATCGATCGCGATCGCCGTCTTACCGGTCTGACGGTCGCCGATGATCAGCTCACGCTGGCCGCGCCCGATCGGGATCATGGCGTCGATCGCCTTGATACCAGTCTGTAAGGGGGTATCCACGGATTTCCTCTCGATAACGCCGTGGGCCACCCGCTCTACGCGGCGGTACCTTTCGGTCTGGATCGGTCCCTTCCCGTCGATCGGCTGTCCAAGGGCGTTCACCACTCGGCCGGTCATGGCATCGCCTACCGGGACCTCCACCACGCGTCCGGTGGTCTTCACCAGATCGCCTTCGCTGATCGCGGAGGAATCCCCTAAGAGAACAGCGCCCACGTTGTCCTCCTCCAGGTTCTGCACCATGCCGTAGACCTCTCCCGGGAATTCCAGAAGCTCGCCCTGCATCGCATTTTCCAGGCCATGGATACGCGCGATGCCATCAGCCACCTGGATGACCGTACCTACGTCCGATACCTCCAGCTTGGTAGAATATTTTTGGATCTGTTCCTTGATCACGGAACTGATCTCTTCTGGTCTAAGATTCATAACTAAGGTCTGCACCTTCTTTCCTTGTTGATCATGGTCTTCTCTCCCGGCTCCTGTCCCTCCCGCTTTACGCGAGCTGGATCTCATAGAGCTTCTTCTGGAGCTCATAGAGCTGGGTCTTGATGCTGGAATCCACCACCCGGTCCCCGATCCGGATCACCATGCCGCCGATCAGGGATGGGTCCACCGTATGCCAGATCTCGAAATCCACATACTGGGTGGTCTCTAATAATCGTTCTTTCACCTGCGCCTTCTGCGCATCACTTAAGGCCACGGCGCTTGCCACATGAGCGGTGCCGATCTTCTTATACTCCTTTACCTGTCCGATGAAGTACGCCAGGATAGCGGAGATCTCCTTGTGCCGCCCCTTCTCCACGATCGTGGTCAGGAAACCGAACATCTCCGGAGAGATCCTGTCACGGAAGACTTTCTCAAGGAGCTCCTGCTTCTCTTCCTTCACGATCTTGGGATTATCTAAGAGAGCCGCCAGCTCCGCATTCTCCTCCCAGACGTTGGAGAGCGCCCTGGCCTCCTCATATAGAGCATCCACCTTCTGGCCGTCAAGGGCGACTTCCATCAGGGCATCGCCGTATACCTTCGATACTAGCTTAGCCATGTACTCTCACCCATCTCCTTCAATGTCTCATCGATCAGGCTGTCCTGGATCTTCACATCCATAGAGCCCGCTACCACCTTACCTGCCATCAGGGATGCGATGGAGATGATCTCCTGCTTCATATCATCCAGCGCCTTCTTGCGCTCCAGCTCTACCTGGCGGTTAGCGCGGTCGATGATCCGGGCTGCTTCTGCCCTCGCCTCATCCAGGATGTCGCTCTCCTTCATCATGGCTTTCTTTCTGGCTTCCGCAAGGATCGCATCTGCTTCCTTATCGATCTCCTTTATGCGGCTCTCATACTCTGCCTTCAGCTCCTGTGCCGTCTTCTTGTCCTGGGCCGCCTCCGCCAGCTCCCCGGCGATCTTCTGGCGCCTTTTCTCCAAGAGATCACGGGCAGGGTTGAACAACAGGTAGGACAGCGCGAAGAACAGGATAAGAACGTTGATGGCAGTCAATGTGACATCGTGGACTAACTGCCAGTCAAATCCTATGATCCTCAAAAATTCGTCCAAGGCCTTGCCTCCTCTCCTGCATTATAGCTCATATCCGCCCTTTTGATCAACCGAAAGGCTTCACGAACATCAGGATGATGGCAACGACCAGACCGTACAGACCGGTGGTCTCGGCCACTGCCTGGCCTAAGAGCATGGTGGACGTGATATCGGACTTTGCGCCCGGGTTACGCCCCACTGCAGATGCGCCGTAACCGGCCGCGATACCCTGTCCAACACCAGGTCCGATACCGGCGATCATCGCTAAGCCGGCTCCGATAGCAGAACAACCATAGATAAAATCCTGTCCCGAAAAATTCATACTGATCTCCTCCTAGATTAAAAAAATTCTCATTCCATCTTGTCATTGACATAGACCATGGTCAACATACAGAACACATAGGTCTGTATACATCCCGAAAACAGATCGCAGTACACATGGAGCGCTGCCGGGATACCGATGTTCACAAAGATCGGCAGCATGCCGTACCAGAGCGCCATGATGATGACGCCGGATAACAGGTTTGCGAACAAACGGAGCGATATCGAGATCGGGTTGGCGATCTCACCGATCAGGTTGATCGGGAACAACACCGGCACCGGCTCGAACAAACTGGTAAAATGCCGCAGCTTCCGGTTTTTGATGCCCTGGTACTGCACGATCAGGAACGTGAACAGACCAAGACAAAAGGTAACGCCAAAATCTGCCGTCGGCGCCCTGAGGCCCAGAAGACCGCTCAGGTTGCAGAACAAGATAAATAGAAAGATGGTCCCGATGTAATTGGCAAACTTCCTCGCATTGGGCCCCAATATCCCGTTCGTCATCTTTTCCAGCATCTCTACGCCAAGCTCGATGATGTTCTGGAAAGTACCTGGCACATCAGAAGCCTTTTCCATGGTCTTCTTTGCCATAAAGGCCAGGATCAAGATGATGATCGATACGATCACCATACCGATCGTCGTCGTAGTGATCCAGAGCTCATGGCCGCCGATATTGTAGCTTAATACACCATGTATCGAAAAATCTGCCTCTGCATGGATCACTGGCTCTATCCCCATACGTATTCCTCCTTTCCCCAAAATTTCCTCCGTAACGTACAGCCGCAAGAGCGCTGTGCGGCGCACCCATGACGCGTGGAGCGTCCCACGCTCACCGGCTCATATCCGGCGCGGACCCGGCATCGCCTGACCGCTCCTCCCTGTCCGAAAAGAAGGGCTGGAGATACGCTCCGGCTTTCAGTGCCATCGTCCCTAAGACCACTGCCATTACGTTCACCTGTGGGACCTTCCATAAGATCACCAAAAGGAGTGTGATGTAGACCAGCTTCCGGCCTATGGCATGGATCACGGTCATTTTATTGGCATAAGCCGCGTTCCCGCTCTCCAGAGCGCGCTCCGTGATCACCGCCATATGGAGGAGCATCGCTTCCGCGCAGAGCCATCCCACTGCCAATCCCAAAAAGATCGACAGCCTGGTCCATCCCAGGACCGGTCCCATAAAAAACCCGATGACCCCCAAGAGCAGCTCTCCCAAAAGCGTCCCTGCAGACATCTGCAGGACCAACCGTTTTGTCTCATCTGTCATGCCGGCGCTCTGCTCCTCCCCTGATCTTTGTCTCCTTGTCTTCTGCCAATCCGCATCTGTCACTCTTTCTCACCTTCGCTGCCCGCGCTCCTTCGGACACGGCTGGGCTGCTTCGGTCTTGAGACAGCTCCATATCTGGGTGCGGTCTCCTGCTGGCGCAGTCGCTCTTCCCGCTCCTTCTGCTCCTCCTTTTCGCCGACAAGGAATGTCATCCGTGCCGTCCGGTAGCCCAAACGCCCCCCGGCCAGCACGCCGATCATCAAAAAGAAGAGCATAGTCTCCGTCTCAAAATGCGTGTCTACGTAATAGCCCGCAGATATACATAGAAAGATGGGCGTCATGACGCTGATGCCAAGCTGGGACACCATAGCCAGACTACGGAAGACCTGCTTTTTATACCCCATGCGCTCACCTGCTTTCTACCGATCCTGCACAATGAATATTATATAAATGTTGGCAGTCTTTGTCTAGCCCATTTCTTTTTTTTATCGTTATTTCATTATTTCCCCATCTGTCCTCTCTGTCACCGAACCGGCCAGACCTTCTTGGCCACCACGATCAGCCGCCCGTTCTTATGGGTGTATTCGCAGGTGACCAGGGTGACCAGATGGTCCCCCCACTGGGCGTCTATGCCGGTATCATATACGGACCGCCTCTTGACATACGAAACGAACTGGCCGAAAGCCTCCTCGTCGCTGCAGTAGATCCAGTCATAGATCGGGTCCTCCTGGTCCGCGGCATCCAGCGCAAAGACCCCCATCACCTCATAGTCCCCATAGGACTCCATGGTATCAAACTCCACGACCGGGTGCTCCTCAAGGAAATCCGGATCCAGATAGCCGTCTAAGGCCGCGAACATGCTGCCGTTCTTCATGTGGTGCCCGTAGACCAGGATATTCTTACAGTCTGCTGACAGATCGCACATCTCCGACACATAGGGGGCGCCGTATGGGCTGCTCTTCTTATCAAAATCATGCTTCAGATAAAAATCCGGCGTGTCCGGGCTCTGGAGCACCGGGTAGTCGATCTTGGTCCCCTCCACCTTCACCCAGCCCACCATGTCTCCGTTCTGCTCCTTGACCTTGCTGTAGGCCTTTACCCGCGCTTCCCTCTGGGTGCGGTATAGATCCTCCTGGGTCTGGTCCGTCTGCTCCTCTCCCGCCGCTTTATCCCCTTCTGTCCCGGCCTCCGCCACCGCCTGCTCCTCGAGGATCTCCGACAGCGCCTCCAGGCGTCCGTCATTTTTCCGCTGGGCCACGATCTTATAGCCCAGAGTCCCTCCGCTGACCACAAAGACCAGGATACACAGGCCCAGAAGGACATCGTACACTCTCCTCTTGTTCTTTTTCATCCCGAAACCTCCTCCGGCTGAACGCCTGGCCGGGGACCGCCCTCACCGATCGCCCTCATCCAGACCGCCCTTTTTCATCATACGTTTTGTAACAGTCCAGATACCCTGAGCTGTTACTACGTTTTATCATTATACCGCATTTTCCATTTAGCGACAACCGTACAGCCAGATCTCGCCCCAGATAAATTTTTTGAAAAAGCTATTGACATTTCCGGGATTCTTTAGTAGAATAACTTCGTTGCCAAAAAGCAACGGATGCCCAGATAGCTCAGTTGGTAGAGCAGAGGACTGAAAATCCTCGTGTCACTGGTTCGATTCCGGTTCTGGGCATTTTTTATATCTCATATATCTTTTGCGGGTGTAGTTCAATGGTAGAACACTAGCCTTCCAAGCTAGATACGTGGGTTCGATTCCCATCACCCGCTTTTTTGTTGTCTTGAGGAAGATCCCCGATCTATTTTAAATAAACAGCATGGTAAGATCCGTGTACGATCTAAGTATAGGAGAGAGTCCTGTGATAAAGGAAGTAAATGGGGTTTTTGTTGAATGGGATCCTGACAAAAACGAAATAAATAAAAAGAAGCACGGGATCTCGTTCGAAGCCGCAGCACTGGTGTTCGCGGATGAGCATTATCTCGAATTATACGATGACGAACATAGCATAGATGAGGACAGATATATCGCGATCGGCTTGGTAGAGGATATTCTTTTTGTTGTGCATACGATACGTGATGAACGTGTGAGGATGATCTCTGCACGTTTGGCAACAAAACAGGAAAGGAGATTTTATCATGACAGTTGGTGTTCAGATATATAAAGGGCAGCAGCCGACCGATGAGCAGCGCCTGGAAATAAGAGAAGCCGCAAAAAGAACGCCTTTTTATGATGAAGATGCCCCAAGATTATCCATAGAGCAGATGCAACGTTATAGACAGGCGGCGATCGATAAGAGAGCAAAACAGTTGGTCACAGTGGAACTCTCCAGGGAAAATATGGATAAAGCATATTCTTTTGGAGAAGGATATCGGGCTGTTTTAAGCCGTCTGTTGGAATTAGCCATGGATGACCAAAACTTAGTCAAAAAAGCACAGCTTTAAATATCCATCTCCATCGCATTTCTAAAACAGGCAGGGAGACCCTGCCTGTTTTTTGTTCCCGCACATCCGTACGTCTTTAGTCACTCTCATCCAGCCCCTGTGCCTGCATCTTTTGCAGCTCAGGAAAAGCTGACAGCATGGGTTCTGCATCCAGCCCGCGGATCTTACGGTCCACATAATTTTTCGTGATCTTGCAGACCACAGGGGACAAGGCCAATACGCCGATCAGGTTGGGGATCGCCATCAGCCCGTTAAAGGTATCCGACAGGTCCCAGGCCAGCTCCAGGCGCATGGTGGCCCCGCACAGGATGAACAGGATAAAGACCACGCGGTAGAGGACGATCCTGCCGGAGCCGAACAGATACTCGAAGGCCTTGGAACCATAATGGCTCCAGCCCAGCACAGTGGAGAAGGCGAACAGCAGGATGGCCAGGGCGATGAACATCGGACCCAGCGGCCCGAACACCTTGGCAAAGGCTTCTCCCACCAGGGCCGAGCCCTCGGCCCCGCTGATCACCTCGCCGGTCTCTAAGTCCACCAGACCGGAGGTCAATACGGTCAGCGCGGTCAAGGTACAGACCACGATCGTGTCCGCGAACACCTCAAAGATCCCCCACATGCCCTGGCGGACAGGCTCACGCACGTTGGAGCTGGAGTGGACCATCACCGAGGAGCCCAGACCGGCTTCATTGGAGAAGACCCCTCGCTTCATCCCCCAGGTCAGGGCCATCTTCACGCCGGCGCCCACGATGCCGCCGCCCACGGCCTTCATGGCAAAAGCGCCTTTAAAGACTGACACCAGTGCCGGGACGAGCTGGCCGGCGTTAGCGATGCACACGATCAGCGCGCCCACGATATAGAAGATCGCCATGAAGGGGACCAGCTTTTCCGTGACGGAGGCGATGCGCTTGATGCCGCCTAATACCACCAGCCCGGCCAGGATCATCAGCACGATCCCGGTGACCAGGTTCGGGATCATGAACGCGGCCTTCATATTGCCTGCGATCGAGTTGATCTGGCTCATGTTCCCGATGCCGAAGGAGGCCAGCAGGCAGAACAGGGAGAAGAGGACCGCCAGCACGGCACCTGCCTTCTTCATGCCTTTCTTAGAGCCGAGGCCGTCCCGCAGATAGTACATCGCGCCTCCCGACCATTCCCCCCTCTCATTTTTCTGGCGGTAGTAGATCCCCAGGACATTTTCCGAGTAGTTGGTCATCATCCCGAAAAAAGCCACGATCCACATCCAGAAGATCGAACCGGGGCCGCCGAACAGCAGCGCGGAAGATACCCCCACGATGTTGCCCGTCCCGATGGTGGCCGCCAGGGCCGTGCACAGGGACTGGAACTGGGTGATAGACTGATCCTCCTTTTCCGTGTGCTTTGTGATGTGCTTGTCTGTGAAGATGCTCCCCAGGGTATGCGCCATCCAATACCCGAAGTGGGAGATCTGGAATACCTTTGTCAGGGCGGTCATCAAGATCCCTGTGCCGATCAAAAGGACCAGCATCGGGATCCCCCAGACGAAGCCGTTGACCATGCCATTGACTTTTGTGATCATCTCAACCATACTTTTCCTCCCGTTGTTCCTGCCTGCGGCAGGGGATAGGCATAACTGCAAGGGTCGTCAAAGGGATATGACATAAAAAAGCAGGGGAACTGATATGTTCCACCTGCCCCATCGCAAATGTCCGACCATGCGTCATGCACTTTATCACAGTAGCACAGCAAGCCGAAAAAGTCAAGGGATCTGTGCATGGCCGATCCTTTTCCCTCGGGTTTCGTTACTGTTCACACCCACGCCAGCTAAAGTAGCGCAGGGAGGGTCCTGTCACAAAAGGAACCCCTAGAAAAACGTCGGCGCTTAGCGAGGTCTTTTCGAGCTTAGCGTCCGTTACGTTTTTCTCGGAGCGAGAGCGCGGTGACGTTGTGGCAGGTCCCTCCCGGAGCGGACCCTTGGCCAACCTGTAAAAAGTAACTTCCCCTTCACCTCCCCAGGCTGGTGGCGATGAACAGCTCACGGATCCCCTCATAAAAACCGACGGTCACGATCGTCCGCTCCCCTTCTCCGCCCGGGAACACATACTTCTGAAAATAAGGGGTGATCTCCATCAGGGGATCTGCCCCTTCATAAGGCTCCGGCTCTGAAAGCCCCAGATACTGGCTCCAGGCCAGGATGATCCGGTCCGGATCCAGTTCCTCCCACTCTTTATCGATCCGGGCATAGAATCCGTAGATCTTCCCGTCATCTGCATCGATATAGGCTTCGATCAGGCGGTCCTCCTTGCTCACGTTCCGCAGGCGGTCCGATAAGGTCAGGCTCCACACCGATACATGGTTCCTGGGCTCTCTGGTGTCGATGGCGGAGCAGAGACGAGCCTCATAGAGCTCCGCCTCCACGGCCTGCAGCGTATCCGGCAGCACGCCCGCCTTCTTAAGCTCCCCGATCTCCCGGTCGCAGATCGTAAAGACCGCCTGATCCGACACCTGGCTCTCCGCCCCGCCTCTGCGGTCCATGACAAATGCGTAGGACCCGGTCAGCTCTCCATACCCCTCCCCGTCCCCCCGGCTGTCCCCGGCTCTGGTCATGGCACTCTGCTCACTCTCCGGCAGGCTCCGGCTGTTCAAGGCCTGGGAGAGGATATACAGCTTTTCCCCGCTGCTCAGGACATAGCGATAGCCTTCCCCTGCCAGATCCACCTCCTGCCGGTGGACCTGCCCCAGAAGGCGACTGTCCTGATAGCGGGAGAGCGCCTCCGGTCCCCATATGGATATGGCTACCACCACTGCTACAAAGAGCAGGAATGCCAGTCGGATGCTGTTCTTTCCCATGGGGCCATCCCCTCCTCTCTGCGGTCCTGCCTTCCCTGTCCGCCCCTTTCCATCCCTCTGTAGACGCGCAAGCTGCATCAGCATGTACTTTACGCCCTTTGTTATGTCCGCTGTGGGGCACACGGGGCGATCTTGCCATCCGCTCTCTGCCCGTGCCCCATCACAGCCCATCCTTCTTCGGATCCGGCAGCCAGAAGCTCATCCGCGTTCCCTGCCCCACCTCACTCTGGATCTCCAGCCGGCTGTCATGCAGCGCCAAGATCTCCGCACACAGGGCCAGACCCAGGCCGGCCCCGTTCCGGCTCCTGGAGCGGGACTTATCCACCATGTAAAAGGCCTTTGTGATCTTGTCCTGTTCCTCCCTGGGGATCCCGATGCCCTGGTCCTCCACGAAAAAGCGGTACCCTCCTTCCAGCCTCTGGCCGCTGATCCAGACCGCGCCCCCCGGCTCCGAAGCCTTGCAGGCATTATCGATCAGGTTCATCAGCACAGACCGGATCAGGTCCGGATCTGCCCAGACCTTCCCGTCCCCACATTGGAACAAGAACGTCATCGTCCGATCGTTGGCATACATATCCTGCAGATACTGGAAAAGATATGCGGCCTCGATCATCCTGGGCTGGATCTGGCTCCGCTTCGTGACGATGATCTCCAGCAGGCGGAAGGACATGGCCTCTAAGCGCTTCCCCTCCGTATAGATATAGTTGGCGGACAGAAAGCTCTTCTCCTCATCCAGCCGGCGGGAGCGGAGCATATCCGCATAGCCGATGATCGCGGTCAGCGGTGTCTTCAGTTCATGGGCAAAGGCCCCTACAAAATCCTCCCTGGCCCGGAGCTCCTCCTCCAGCTTCCCGATATTCTCCTCCAACGCATTAGCCATCTGGTTAAAATCCTGGGTCAGCTGTCCCAGCTCATCGCTGCTGACCTTCCTGGCCCGATAGCCGTACTCGCCCTGGGCCATCCGTTTCGTAGCTCTGGTCAGGAGCCGGATCGGCCGTGTGAGCCAGGAGGAGATCCCATGCATGATGAAGGTGCCAAGTATCAGCATCACCACCGTCATCCGCCGGTACACCGTAAAGCCTAAGGCTCTCTCCTTGAACACCTCCGATACATCCCGCATGGTCTCCAGATACAAGGTCCGATCCAGCACATCTACCTGCATACAGGCCTGGATCAGATAACGTTCCTCCCGCCGGACCACCTGATAGGCATTGTGCTCCTCATCGGTCTGCTCCACCAGGCGGCCGTCGCCCTCGGCTCCCTCGCTCCCATAGATGACGGCCCCCTGCTCGTCTAAGATCCGCAGCATCCGGCCGCCGTCCCCTCCGGCCAGGTTATAGGCGATCTGTCCGATCGTCCGGTCCGGGAGCACGTCATACTTGGCCGGCGCGTTCAGGGCCGCCGTCTCAAAGGCAAAGCGCAGGATGCTGCTCTCCTCTAAGGCCTGTCCCGTCTCCCGTGCCATGGAGGTCTCAAACACGTAGTTTACAAAATAGGCGCC
Source organism: uncultured Lachnospiraceae bacterium (assembly GCA_910585635.1). Lineage (GTDB taxonomy): Bacteria > Bacillota > Clostridia > Lachnospirales > Lachnospiraceae > Caccovicinus. The sequence goes on from CAJUFE010000041.1 coordinate 23,390, forward strand.
GCCCAGGCCAAAGGCGATGGCCATGACCACCAGGGTCCACAAAAGCAGCTTGAACGAAAATCTCACCCGGGCACCTCCAGGCGGTAGCCCACCTTATAGACCGCGGCCAGACAATGCTCCCATCCCAGCTTTTTCCTGAGCCGCTGCACATGGAGGTCCAGGGTGCGGCTGTCCCCGGTGTACTCTCCTCCCCAGACCTGCTCGTACAGGGTCTCCCGGAACAGAGCCACGTTCTTATTGCGGATAAAGAGCACCAGGAGGCCGAACTCTTTATTGGTGAGCACCACCGGCACGCCGTTCTTCATGACCTGCCGCCCGTCCACGTCCACCACCACATCCAGGGCGGATAAGGTATTGTCCGCCTTGTGATAGCGACGCAGCACGGCTTCCACCCGGGCCACCAGCTCCACCACATCAAAAGGCTTGACCAGATAGTCATCCGCCCCCAGCCTTAACCCTTTCACCCGGTCCCGGACCTCGTACCGGGCCGTGATGAAGATCACCGGGATCTTTAAGGGCCGGATGTATTCCATGATGTCATAGCCGTCCACCCCCGGCAGCATCACATCCAGAAGGATCAGGTCGAAGGTCTTCTCCTCGATCAGATCCAGCGCCGCTATCCCATCCTGGACCGACGTGCAGTGATATCCCGCCGCAGACAGGTTCAGATCGATCAGGTCGCATATGGGCTTTTCATCATCTACGATCAATATCCTTATCATCCGCTCCACCCCCAAAAAAGTCCCGCCCGTGCCTCAAGCTCCTCCATATCCGTCTCTTCCTGGCAGGGATACCAGTCCTTCATCTCCTCATCGGTCAGAAAGCCGCCGGTCCTCTGGCAATAGATCTGATAATCCTTTTCGGTCACCATCTCGCCTTCATCGGTCTCATAGCCGTAACGGGCCAGGACCGCCAGATCCTTTAAGCCGTCCCCGTCAAAGTCCCGGCAGCGCACGCCCAGAAGCTCATAGAGGTTTTCATGATCCCCCATAGGCTGGAAGCTCCATACGATATCCCCCCGCTCATCCACCAGGTAGACCATCAGGATATTATACTCCGCCATCCGATAAACACCGGGGATCACCTCCAGCCGTCCCAGCTTCTCAAATTCCTGCCAGCTCCTCCGCGCCTCATCGATCACAAGACCGCCTGCCTCCAGCTCCTCCAGGGTCGCCGCAGAATATAAAAATTCTGTGGAACGGCCTTCTTTCGCGAAGGAGAGGACAAAGCGCACACTCTTGTTCATGCTGAAGCGGTTCAGCTTATCCGACAGCCGCCAGTCCCGGTAAAAACCATCCTCACCCTGGAACAGCACATCCCCGATCTTATATCGTCCACCGCCAGATCCTCTCCCGGCCCCTGTCCCTGCTCCTGTCTCGGCTCTTGTCCCGGCTCCGGCTCCTGCCTCTGCCTCTGCTCCTGCCTCGGCTCCTGCTCCTGCCTCGGTTCCTGCTCCTGCCTCTGCTCCCGCTCCTGCCTCTGTCCCTGCTCCTGCCTCAGCTCCTGCTCCTGCCCCTGCTCCTGCCTCGGCTCCTGCTCCTGCCTCGACTGCTGCCACTCCCTCGCCGCTATGTCCGGCACGCTCGTTACTGCAGAGGGTGATCAGCAGGATATCCGTCAGACCATCCTCGTCCACGTCCTGAAAGGATACTGCCGCGATCCCCTCATTGCACTGGTCCAGGCATCCCTTTCGGCGGATGTTGGTCTCCAGCTGCTCTGTCCGGTAGCAGATCTCCCCCTCCGGCCCGGCAAAAAACAGCCCCAGACGGCGATGCTCCTCATCCAGGGCCGGGATCACGGTCACTGGCCCGAAGCAGGCGGTCTCCAGAGGGAATACCTGTTCCTGGATGACGGAAAATCCCGCCTCCTGGATCTGGGACTGGTGAGCGATCCCTTCAAACCGGGCCTGGTATGCCTTGTAAGCCTCATAGTCCCCTCGCGCCTGGCTTTCCGACAACGCAAGATCTGCCCCGATCATGATCTCGGATGAGTCTATTTCCCCAGCCAAGATACCGGCATCCCCATGGTCTGTCCCTGTATGGACAGGCTCGGCAGACAAAGGTGAGGACTCTTCGGGTCTACCCTTCCCGCCATCCCAAAAAAGGGACAGGCCGACGGCCAAAAGGAGTATAGCTCCCCCCAGACCAGCTAGAAGGCCGACTGTTCCCAGCGGCCTTCTCTTCCTCTTTCTGGACCTATGATCCCCCTGCAGCCCTGTTCCCTGCTGCAGGCCATTTCTCTCGTCCCCAACCCTCATATCCCTCGTATCCGCGCCTCCATGCGCCAGGCAGGGGACGCGCGGCTCCTACTGGCCTGCGCCCTCCAGCCTCTTGAGCTCCTGCTCCAACTCCAAAAGCTTTGCCTCCAGGCTCTCCTGTTCTCTCGCCAAGCTCTCCCTCTCAGCCGCAAAGCTTTCTTCCAGCTCCGCTTCTATATCCTCCTGCCCACGCTCAGACTGCAGCTCCCCGCTGCTCTCTGCCTCAGCGAAGGGACTTTCCTTCTGTCCGTTCCCTTCCGTCTGCTGGATCCCCTCTGTGGGCTGGCCTCCCGACCGCAGGGCCTCCCCTGTGGGCTGGCCTCCCGGTCGCAGGATCTCCTCTGACGGCTGCTCTCCCGAAGGCGAGCTCTCCCCCTCCGATCGCAGGGCCTCCTCTGGGGGCTGCTCTCTCGAAGGCGAGCTCTCCTCCTCCGACTGCTCCTCTCTGGCCTGCGAGGTGTCTGCCGTCTCGGCGCTCTGGGTCCCGTCTTCTATATTATTAGGCAGATATTCCAGGTTGAACCCTTCCATCTTCACCGCCCCGTAGATGCTGGGGTGATGGCCGGCTCTTCCCTCGATGCCCGGTCCTCGCCAGCCCACACGGAACTTGTAATACTTCCCGGTCCTCAATTCCTTAAAGGCTTTTTCCGCCTCGAATTTCCCGTCCAGCGCCGTGTCCGTCAGCTCAAAGACCTGGGTGCTGCCGGATGCATCCTCACAGCTCAAAAGATAGACCACCTCGCTGCCGGTCTCCTTATCCTCCCGCGTCACGGTCTCCTTTTCCAGGACATGCACCTCCACCACCCAGGTGTCCGTATTCCCGACCTTACCGCAGCCGGACAGCAAGAGCACCAGGGCGAAAAGGTACAGACCCTGGAGCTTTCGTATCTTCCTTTTTAACTGATCCCACTTTCCCATCGTCATCGCCTCACCAAACATATTATCCATGGGATTGATTTTATCAGTTTTTCCTTTTATTGTCCAGTATGTCATCGGATCTTTCTCAAAATATAACGGGGGAAATCACTTTTCACACCCACGCCAGGGAGTCCTATCGCATAGAGATGTCGCAAGGGGTCCGCTGCGGGAGGGACCTGGCACAACGTCACCGCGATCCCGCCCCATACCGCTCCAGGAAATGGTGCCGCTCCCCCTTTTCCTTATAGGCGATGACCGTGTCCAGGTTCACGTTTTCCACACTCTTAAAGATATTGCTCTCCACAAAGGGGTTCACCTTCTTCATCTCAGCGATCAGGTGCTTGATCTCCTGGCGCTTGGAGGTCTCGCCGGTCCCGCCCCGGTCCGGCTGCTCCTTCTGGGCATTTTCAGTAAAGCGGCAGGCGCACTGGAGGAAATGGAGCTGGTTGTGGTCCCGCCACCTTTTGATATCCTCCTCACGGATCAGATACATGGGACGGATCAGCTCCATCCCCGGGAAATTGGTGCTGTGCAGCTTCGGCATCATGGTCTGGACCTGGCCGCCGTAGAGCATGCCCATGAGGATCGTCTCGATCACATCATCGTAGTGATGGCCCAGCGCGATCTTATTGCAGCCCAGCTCTCTGGCCTTGCTGTAGAGATACCCCCTGCGCATCCGTGCGCACAGATAGCAGGGAGACTTTTCCACCGTAAAGACCGCGTCAAAGATATCGGCCTCAAATATGGTGATCGGGATATCCAGCAGCCTGGCATTGTCTCCGATCGCCTGCCGGTTAGCCGGGCTGTAGCCTGGGTCCATGGTCAAAAAGACCAGCTCAAAAGGGAACTTATGGTGCCGTTCCAGCTCCTGGAACAGCTTCGCCAGCAGCATCGAATCCTTGCCGCCGGAGATGCAGACCGCGATCTTATCCCCCTCCTCCACCAGCTCATAGGTGTTGATCGCCCGGGTAAAACGGGAAAATAAGGCTTTATGGAAGGTCTTTTGTATGCTCTTTTCTACTTTCTCCGCTCCAGAAAGGGCGGCCGGTCCATCTCCCGGCCGCGCCTCTCTCTCCAGGACCGCCGGTCCTGTCCCGGCGGTCCTCATCTCGTCCTCACGCATGCTGTGTAAGATCCTTTCCTGGATACTATGTGTCACTGTGGAGCCCCCACCGGCTCCATGGAAGCTCGCCATAGAAGCCCTGCTGCCAGACCCATGGAAGCTCGCCATGGAAGCCCTGCTCCAGACCCATAGAAGCTCGCCACGGACATCCTGCCGCCAGGCCCATGGAAGCTCGCCACGGACGTCCTGCCGCCGGCCCCATGGAGGCTCACTCTGCAAAGAGCGGGGTGGAGTAATACCGGTCGCCTGTATCCGGCAGCAGCGCCACGATCGTCTTGCCCTTGTTCTCCGGGCGCTTCGCCAGCAGGATCGCCCCGTGGAGAGCCGCGCCGGAGGAGATGCCCACCAGCACACCCTCCTGCTTTGCCAGCAGCTTAGCTGCCGCAAAGGCATCGTCGCTCTCGATCTTTAAGACCTCGTCATAGATCTTTGTGTCCAGGACCTCCGGCACGAACCCGGCCCCGATCCCCTGGATCTTATGGGAACCGCTCCTGCCCTCAGAAAGGACCGGGGAATCAGCCGGCTCTACGGCCACCACCTTTACCTGGGGCTTCTGCTCCTTCAGATAAGCGCCCACACCGGTCAGCGTACCACCGGTACCCACGCCTGCCACAAAGATATCCACCGCCCCGTCCGTATCCGCCCAGATCTCCGGACCGGTAGTCGCCTTATGGACCGCCGGATTGGCCGGGTTCACGAACTGCCCCGGGATAAAGCTGCCGGGGATCTCTTTTGCCAGCTCCTCCGCCTTGGCGATCGCTCCCTTCATCCCCTTAGCGCCCTCTGTGAGCACCAGCTCCGCGCCATAAGCCCGCAGGATGTTCCGCCGCTCCACGCTCATGGTCTCCGGCATGGTCAGGATGATCCGGTACCCCTTAGCCGCCGCGATCGACGCCAGGCCGATCCCGGTATTGCCGGAGGTAGGTTCGATGATCACTGAGCCTTCCTTTAAAAGACCCTTCTCTTCCGCGTCCTCCACCATAGCCTTGGCGATGCGGTCCTTTACGCTGCCGGCCGGGTTCAGATACTCCAGCTTCACCAGCAGGGTGGCCTCCAGGCCTTCCTTCGCCTCCACATTTGCCACCTCCACCAACGGGGTGTTCCCGATCAGCCCTAATGTACCCTTATAGATCTTGCTCATTTTAATTACCTACTTTCTTGATATGTTTATTTGTTTATTGGGGACAGTATAACGCCGTTCTACCATTTTGTCAACAGAAGATCGCGGCAAAGGTTACGTCCGCTTCAATCCTCCTGATCCATCTCCAGGATATAATCGGTGGTCTGATAAACATAGTAGTTGAGCCAGTTGGCATATAAGGTATTGCTCACATTGCGCCAGCTCAAGATCGGCCGGGCAAAGGGATCATCCTCCTCGTAGTAATTGCAGGGCAGTGCAGGCGTCAGGCCTTTTTTCACATCCCGGTGATATTCATTGTTCAGTGTCATGCGGTCATACTCCGGGTGTCCCTGGATAAAGATCTGGCTGCCGTCCTCCTTCATCATCAGGAAGATCCCGGCCTCCCTTGATTCGACCAAGATCCTCAGCTCCGGATGCTTTTCCACATCCTCCCGCCTGACCTCCGTATAGCGGGAATGGGGCACCATCACATAGTCGTCCAGCCCGCGCACCAGCGGCACCTTATGATGCAGCACCTTGTGGCGGTAGACCCCGGACAGCTTCTCCTGACGCCTGTATTTGGGGATCTGATAATGGTAGTAGAGACCCGCCTGGGCGCCCCAGCAGATATGGAGGGTGGAGTGGACATGGGTCTTGGTCCATTCCATGATGGTCTTTAACTCCTCCCAGTAATGGACCTCCTCGTACTCCAGATTTTCCACCGGTGCGCCGGTGATGATCATCCCGTCGAACTTCCTCCGGCGGATCTTCTCGAAGGGTACATAAAATTTATTCAGGTGATTGGATGATGTGTTCTTGGAGGTGTGGGTGGACAGCATCAGGAAGGTACAGTCCACCTGCAGGGGCGTATTGGATAATGCCCTTAAGAGCTGGATCTCCGTTTCCTCCTTCACCGGCATCAGGTTCAAGATCAAGATCTCCAGGGGCCGGATATCCTGGCTCAAGGCCCTCTTCTCATCGATCACAAAGATATTCTCCGATTCTAAGATCGCTCTGGCGGGCAGGTCATTTTGCACTTTGATCGGCATGTTACGTCCTCCTTCTATTTCGGTCTTACCGTTTTGATCCGGGCTGACAGGTCCTGTTATGGGATCGACAAAGGGTTTTGCTCCATAGGGCGTACTTTCCTGATAAATAAAAAGCCCGCCTTCTGCCTAAACAGAAGACGAGCCTATCCCCGTGGTACCACTTCTTTTCATCCTGTGCGGCGGGCGCACAAGACCTCTTACAGGTATCTGACAATACCATCCGCTGTAACGGGCGGTCTCCCGTCGTAACCTCAGCCTGGGCCTCGATACGCGGCTCCGGAGCCATGTTCTCCTGCTGCCGCTCCTGCCCCCTCTCAGCTTCTCAGGGCTCTCTGTAAGGTGGTCCGCAAGATACTCTTTCCTTCATCGCCTTTGTGTATATGGAGTTATTATACTGAGGGCAGAGGGCTTTGTCAAGGTTTTTCGTTCATGCTCCGCAGGGCCGCCGGGAGGGGCCTGCAAAGAGCCATCTCAGCCCTCCCAGCACCGGCTGGCGATGAAATGGGCTGTGAGCGCAGGGTCCAGTTTGCCCTCCTCCTCTGCCATGGTCTTTAGGATGGACAGGGCCTTTTCGACCGGCATGGCACGCTTATAGGGGCGGTCATCGGCTACCAGGGAATCGAAGATGTCCAGGATGGTGATGATCCGCACCGCATCGGGGATCTCCTCTCCTTTCAGGTGCTTAGGATAACCGCTGCCATTTAGCAGCTCGTGGTGCGCGGCGGCCCACTGGCGCACATGGGACAGGTCCCCCGGGAAATGGATCTGGGACAGGAGCCGGTCGGTGACCTCCACATGCTCCTCCATCTGCCGCCGTTCCTCCTGGGACAGGGTCCCCTTCCGGATCGACAGCATGGCGTGCTCATCCTCGGTCAGCCAGGGATGGGGCCTGCCGTCCTCCCCTGTATAATACCTTTTCCGCAGTCCCTCTAAGGCCTTGTACATCTCATCGGTGACAAAACCGGCCCCATCGGCCTTTTGGACCAGCTCCCGGGCCTCTTCCACCTGCCGCAGCTGCTCCTGCTCTCCCGCTTCTGTGATGCGGCCCTCCAGGCGGTGGATCTTCGCCAGCAGCCGGATCGTCTCCAGACGGTGGGCCACCGCTGCCTTCTGTGTGGGCAAAAGGCGGCGGGCCTTGTTCATGACCTCCAGGGGCGTGACCAGCTTGCCGATATCATGGAGCAGGATACTCATCAAAAATTCTTCCTTTTGATCCGGTGTGAGCGGGGTCCGGTCTCCAACACTCCCCAGGTAGTCGATGAACCGGCTGCCGCATTCCGCCATATGGCGGGCGTGGCTGGCATTGTAGGGGGTCCTCTCGTCGATCGCGGCGGACATCACCTGGACAAAGGAATGGAACAGCTCCTTGATATCCCGGATATAGCGCACGTTCTGGATCGTGATCGCGGCCTGGGAGGCCACCGACTCCACCACCAGGGCCATATCCGGGGCAAAGGCACACACCTTGCTCTTATCGTCCAGCGCATTGATCAGCTGCAGTACCCCGATCTTTTCTCCGGACCGGTTCTGCATGGGAACCACCAGCATGGAGCGGGTATCATATCCTGTCTTCTGGTCATAGCGGGCCGGGCCGGAAAAGTCATATCCTGTATCTGCTTTTACATCCTCGATACAGATCGTCCTGTCCTCCAGCAGCGCCAGGGCACAGACATTCCCCCGCTCCATAGGCACCGGGTCCATCTTTGGATCCTTCCCGTCCCCGCCGGAATAGGTCCCCAGCGTGTCATTGCGCATGATCTTAAAACGCAGCACGTCCCCATCCAGCAGGTACAGGGTCCCCGCGTCACAGTGGGCCAGCTCCATCACGCAAGACAGGATCTGCTCCAAAAGCTGGTGGATGTCCCGCTCGGAGGAGAGCAGGACGCCCACCTCCAGGATCTTTTTCATCTCTTCCTCTCTCATATCCCTTTCCTTATCTCCATTCTTTTTTCTGCCCACAGCGCCAGGCTGTCCGGGGCCTGTTGGCAGCCGCAGGCTTTTTCTGCTGTCCACAGGACGACATGCCCGGGATGGGCAGTCCCGCGGGGCCTTGTGCAGCCATGACAAAGGGGAGCAGCTGCTCCCCTCATCACCTTTTTGAACGGCCAGGTCCTCACAAAACGTCGGACCAGCGCCTTTACAGATCGCTCAGATCCTCCCCGTTGGAAGCGATCACCTTCTTGTACCAGAAGAAGGAATCCTTTCTGTAGCGGTCTAAGGTCCTTAAGTCAAATTCATCACGGTCCACATAGATAAAGCCATACCGCTTCACCATGCCTTCATGGGTGGAGATCAGGTCGATCGCGCTCCACGGACAGTAGCCCATCATCTCGGCCCCGTCGGTGATCGCCAGGCGTACCTGTGCGATATGGTCCTGGAGGTATTTGATCCTGTAACCGTCGTGGACCTTCCCGTCCTCGGTCAGCTTATCATAAGCCCCCAGGCCGTTCTCCGTGACGATCATGGGCAGGCGGTACCGGGAATACATCTCGCGGATCGTGGCCCTGAAGCCCATGGGATCGATCTCCCAGCCAAACTCGGTGGTGGGCAGGTGGGGGTTCTTAAAGCCCCGGTAGAACCCGGCCTCGCCCCGTGCGGTCTGCTGGTCCGCGCCGGGATCCAGCGCCTCACTGCCGTCGCTGGCCTCTACGGTCGCTGTATTGTAATAGTTGAAGCCGATGAAATCCGGATGGCCGCTCTTTAAGATCTCCGCGTCGCCCTCGGCGAACTCGGGGCAGGCGTCATTCTCTTCCAGATAGGCCCATACCAGGTTATTGTAAACGCCGTAGACCGCCATATCCAGATACAGCCAGTTCCGGATCGCGTTATAATTCTGGGCCGCCAGCACATCCTCCGGCTTACAGCTGGCCGGATAGACTAAGGAGATGTTGGGGGCCGGTCCGATCTTCGCGTTCGGCAGCATCTCATGGCAGAGAGCCATGGCCTTGGCCTGGGCCACCAGCATATGATGGTTCTGCTGATAGGTCTCTTTTAAGACATTGGTGCAGCCCTCGGGGATCATCAGCGTGCCGATCACCGGGCCTACCAGGGTCAGCATGTTCTGCTCATTGATCGTCAGCCAGTATTTCACACGGTCGCCGAAATTCTCGAACATGACCTTAGCGAAGTTCACGAACCAATCGACAGAATCCCGGTTGGACCAGGAGCCCTTCTTATCTAACGCAGCAGGCATATCAAAATGGAACATGGTCACCAGCGGCTCGATCCCGTACTTCAGGCACTCGTCGATCACATTGTTGTAATACTCGATCCCCTTGGGATTGACCTCCCCGATGCCCTCCGGGAGGATCCTGGACCAGGCGATAGAGAAACGGTAGGTCTTAAAACCCATCTCCGCCATCAGGGCGATGTCCTCTTTATACCGGTGATACTGGTCTGCGCAGACCGTCAGATCAGAGGTCCCTGCAGGCACAGTCTTCACGTCCTGGCAGGACGGACCCTTTCCATCTTCTAAGTTCGCGCCCTCCACCTGATAGGCAGATGTGCTGGCGCCCCATAAAAAATCTTTTGGAAATGGTTTTAATGTTTTGTGCAGCATGTTTGATAACCCTCCTTAGCGATTTGTTCAGCCGCCCCGTCATTTTTCCATATCATGGGCATTTTGGCAGGGAGACCCTTGTGTAGATTATAGCATAGGGGAGGGCTGGAAAACAAGGGGGGAAGGGGGCGGAATGTCCATAAAAAACGGCTGTGGTGTTACTTTTCACAGGTTGGCCAACGGTCTGATCCATCAAGTCCGCCCCAGTCCATCAAAGCCGCCTGTATCCAGCCCATACTTGACCACATCCAGCTCCACATCCCCTTCCGCATAGAAGGTGATCTGATCGGCCTCCAGCTCCGTATAGAGCGTCGCCGTGATGACCTGCTCGCCGTCATTGACGAAGATCTCCGCGCTGTAGCGGTCCAGGATGATCCGCAGGCGCAGGCCATCCCTCTCGCCGCGGACCAGGCAGCGGCGCTGATGGATGCTCGCCCGCCTGCTGCCGGAGAATTTCCGGTCGATCTTCAGGATATGGTCCTGGGGATGGTAGCTCAAGGAGGTCCAGTAACGGTCGTTCTGTGCGAAGCGGACCGCGAACTTATGGTACCCAGTCCCGTCCTTCTCCGGGTGCAAGGTCAGCTCAAGGTCCACCGTGCGCCCTTTGACCCCGTCCAGGCTGACTTCTCCGGATATCAGGATATCTTTATAGCATACCGGGTCGGTCCGCAGAGCCTCCAGCTCGCGGATCGGCCTCTGGTAGAGGCGTCCGTCCCGGACCTCGAGCTCCCGGGGGATGCTCATCTGACCGGCCCATTTTTCCTCAGGCGTACGGATGCTGCAGGTATCCCAGTTCTGCATCCAGGCGATCATCACTCTGCGCCCGTCTGGTGTCAGGACCGTCTGGGGCGCATAGAAGTCGATCCCGTAATCGATGGATTGCTGATACTCTTCTATCAGCTGGCCCTTCTCCTCATCATAGCGGCCGATCAGACAGAGCGTCCCGTTCCCATTATGATACTCAAAGCCCTGGGGCAGCATATCCTGGGGGCTGGTGAGCAGGACCCATTTCCCATCTAATTGAAAAAGATCCGGACATTCCCACATCTTTCCTATACGGTCCTGGTTAGCCGCCAGTGTGCTCTTGTAGCTCCAGTGGAAGCCGTCCGGGCTGGTGTATAAAAGGATCTGTCCGCTGCCGTCCGCCGGCCGGTTCCCGATGACGCAGCGATAGGTCCCATCCTCTGTCTGCCAGATCTTGGGATCCCGGAAATCAAAGCGGCTGCCCCCCTCCGGGAGATCATGCTCATCCAGGACTGGGTTGCCCGCGTATTTTTCGTAATCGGTCCCGTCCCCCACGGCCAGGCACTGGGTCTGGACTTCGCAGGTCCTGCCATTATCCTGCTGCTCCAGCCGCACCCCGGTGTACATCAGCAGATGCCTGCCGTCAGGAAGTGTGAGTGCACTCCCGGAAAAGCACCCGCCCTGATCATAGGGCTGATCCGGAGCCAGTGCGGCAGGCCTAAACTCCCAATGCAGCAGATCCTTGCTCACCACATGCCCCCAATGCATGGGACCCCAGTGGGAGGTGTAGGGATGATACTGGTAAAACAGATGATACTCTCCCTTATAGTAGGAGAAACCATTAGGATCGTTCATCCAGCCCACCATCGGCGTGACATGGAACATGGGTCGTTCCAGGGGAGCGATCTGGCTCCCATATTGCTGTTCATACTCTCTTGCTCTGCTCAATCTATCCTTTTCCATGATCGATCACCTCAACTTTAACACTTTTTATTTAAATGGAACGGGTTCCATCTATGTCATAAAGATGCCACAGCAAAAGAGCTCTCACTCTCTTGCTGTGGTATCCCCTAAGCATAGGGAAACGGGCAGCCGCACACTTTTCTCTCCCGCCGGGTCCCCTTCGATCTGACCGACCACCAGCTGTACGGCTTTTTCCGCAAGCTGCGCGATCGGCTGCACCACTGCCGTGATCTGCGGATAGGCCGCTCCGATATAATAGGTGCCGTCATAGGCCACCAGCTTTAGCTCCTTTGGCACACGCTTCCCCTGGGCCAGCGCGGCGCACAGCATCGCCACGACCATCATATCTGTGGCGAAAAAACCGTCGATGTCCGGAAAGCGCAAAAGCAGGTCCTTTGCCTCTTTCTGGTAGAACGCGGCATCTGCCGTAGGCCATTTACCCTCTAACGTCCGACAGGGGATGTGGTGTGCCTCCATCACCTCCGCAAAGACCTTATAGCGGATATGGGAAGGGGTGACCACCTTATCCGTGGTCTCCGTGCTGCCAATCTGGAGTACATTTTGGCATCCGGACCGGATCAGCGCCTCCGCCGCCATCCGTCCGCCCAGCTCATGGTCGGCCATCACACAGGGGATATCCTCTCCTAAGTCTCTGTCCAAAGCCACGATCGGACGCTTGATGTCTTTATAGCGGGAGATATCCTGGGTGGTGTGGGCGCCAAATATGATCCCATCCACCCGTTTCTGCTTCAGCAGATCCAGATAGCGCAGTTCATAATTTTTCTCATAGTAGGTATTACAGATCATCGTCTGATACCCTTTTTCACACAGAGCCGCCTCCACCGCGCTGACAAACTGCGCGAAGAAGGGATGTCCCACCTCCGGCACGATCACCGCCACGATCTGGCTCCTGCTGAAAAATAAGTTCCGCGCCATCTGGTTCGGCGTATAATCCAGCTCGTCGATCGCCTGCTGGATCCTGTCCCTTGTCTCCTGTTTCACATAGCCGTTCCCGCTCAGCACCCGCGAGACGGTCCCTACACCTACATGGGCGTGTTTTGCAACGTCTTGAATGGTAGCCATACCCTGATCCTCTATCTCCCTGATCTTGGTATAAGTATACTGGTTTTATCCAGATCTGTCAATTCACTATGGCGTCCCGCCGCTGGGCGCAAGGAGGTCTACGACCGCTGCACACACGGAGCCTATCAGCCCTTGATCCCGGAGGACGCGATACCTTCGATATAATACTTCTGCATGAAGATGAACATGATCAGCATAGGGATCGCGGAGACCACCAGGGCCGCCATGATCGCGCTGTAGTGGACCGGCTGGGTCCCGAAGAAGACCTGGATCGCCAGCTGGATGGTACGTTTGGTCTCTCCGGTCATGACCAGGAACGGCCACATGAAGTCATTCCAGTGGGCCACGAAATCCAAGATGAACACGGTGGCATACACCGTTTTGGAGATCGGCATCACGATCGTGAAAAAGGTCCGGATGGGGCCGCTCCCGTCTATGGACGCTGCCTCTAAAAGTTCGTCCGGGATATCACAGAAGAACTGACGGAACATGTAGATCGAGAAGCAGTTGGCCACAAAGGGGATGACCAGCGCCGCCAGGGTATTGACCCAGCCCAGCTGGGACATCTCGATGTACAGCGGCAGCATGATCGCCTCCATGGGCAGGACCATCAGGGCCACCACAAAGTTCAGCATCAGCTCCTTTCCCCGGAAATCGAACTTGGCCAGCGCGTAGCCGCAGATCGAGTTGAGGAGCAGATCGAACACCAGGATCAGGGCGATGTAAACGAAGGTGTTCTTGAACACCTGCACCATGTTCAGCCGGGAGAACACCTCCGCGAAATTATCCAGGGACGCCTGTACCGGGATAAATGTCGTGATGGAGTTCATGTTGGCAAAGATCAGCGCCTCCGGCTTTAAAGAAGCGGAGATCATCCAGATCAGGGGAGAGACGAAGATCAGTCCGATGATCACATTGCCAGCATAGAATAAAAACTTCGTCATAAAATTAGCTGCTTTTAATCCTTTCATCCTTCCACTCCTCCTTAACCATTATCCGCGATCAGCCGCTTCATGGACAGGGACATGATCACCACGATCAGGAAAAATACGGTGGCGATCGAGCAGGCGTAGCCGAAGTTGCCCTGCTGGAAGCCCTGTGTATAGATGTAGTAGACCAGGGTCCTGGTGCTGTCCTTGGGGCCGCCCTGGGTCATGACGTAAGGCTGGGTGAACAGCTTCATGGCCTGGATCATGGTGATCATGACGATGTATTTGATCGTCCCCCGCAGACCGGGCAGGGTGATATATAAGAACTGCTGGACCTTGTTCGCCCCGTCCACAGACGCCGCCTCATACTGATCCCTGGGGATCCCCTGGAGACCGGCTAAGAAGATCATCATCTGGTAGCCGGCGCCCTGCCATGCGGACATGAAGATGATCGAGTTCATGGCCGTCTTTTCATTGGTCAGGAAATTGATCGGCTCCAGCCCTAGGTTGACCAGCAGCGAGTTGATCAGGCCGGTGTTGGGGTTCGCGTTATAAAGGACGATCCACAGGATCGAGATGACCACCATGGAGGTCAGCTGGGGGCTGAAATACATGGTGCGGAAGATCGAGACCCCGCGGAACTTGGACGAGACCAGCATGGCTAATGCCAGGGCCAGCACACACTGGGCCGGCACCACCAGCACGGTGAAGTATACGGTATTCTTTAACGCCAGCCAAAACTTCGCATCCGCGAACAATTTCAGATAATTCTGCAGACCGATGAACACGATATCATCCGGCCGTACGATCTGATAGCGGAATAAGGAATATCCGGCTGTATACAGGATCGGGACTCCAAGAAATGCTAATAATAAGAACATGCCCGGCAATGTGAACACATATGCTGCCACATGCTCATGCTTTTTCTTGCCAGCGGCCTTTGCGGTTTTCGACATACCTTTCTCTCCCTGCCTTTCTTATCGCTCATTTCGCAGGGACTGTGCAAAATGGGATGATCGATCGCCATCCTGCGACAGTCCCCTGTGGCTATCTGTTTTGATCGCTACTGTGCATAATACATATCATAGTCTTCCTGGAACGCGCTGGCCACGGCATCCAGCTCAGACTGGATATAGGACGGGTCTACCGTCTGCGTAGAAGCCGCGTCTGAGAAGATATTGGTCAGTGCCTCTGCAAATCTCGAGGAGAAGACGGAATAGGATGGGGTCCTGGGACGGGGAGAGGCCGTGTTCTCCAGCTGCTCCACGATCAGCGCCCGGGGGCCTTCCTTATAGTCTGCCATCGCTTCGTGATCATAAGCCGAGAGCCTTGCCGCCGGCTTCGCGATCGCCGCCGCGTATGTAGCCACATTCTCCGTTGACATCAGCCACTGTAAGAATTCTCCGGCCCCCGCAACGTTGGTACAGTTCTTGCTGACCGCCGCGGACCAGTCCCCGCATGGGGAGACGGCCTTCTTGGTGCTGTCGGATACCGGATAGTAGGTGACGCCCCAGTCAAAGGTCGCGCTCTCCTCCAGGATGGCGATATCCCATGAGCCTCCTAACATCGTAGCGCAGGCCCCATTCAGGAACTCATCGGTGATCGGATCCACATTCGCATATTTATTAGCGATCAGGTCTGCAAGCCATTTTGCTGTATCCACACATTCCTGGCTGTTCACATAGCTGTCTGCCGTAGTACCGTCCTCACTGACGAAATCCTTCCCGTTGGAGACAAAAAGCGGCTCCAGCGCATAGGGCAGGCCCTCGCCATGGTCCATGATCACATGGGTGCCCACATAGCTGTCGGTGGTACACTTCTCTGCGATCTGGGCCAGCTCAGACCAGGTGAGCGGGTTATCTAAGGTACGGGAATCAATGTCCTCCACGTCCACCCCGCATTCCCGCAGATAGTCTTTATTATAGTACAATGCCACCGATGACTCTGTGGCCCCGATCGCGTAGAGCTGTCCGTCATAAGTACCCTGGGCTACCGTGGAAGGCGTGAAGTCCGCCATGTCCTCCTCACTGAAATACTCGGTGATCGGCACGATGATCCCATTGGCCGCATAATAAGACACGGTAGGTCCATCCACAAAAAGGATATCCGGCAGGTCGTTGGAGGTGACCGCTGTGGTGACCTTATTTTCATAAGCATAGGAATCGGAACGGTCGATCGCTTCACGCTTTACCTGGAGCTCCGGATGCTCTGCGTTCCACTCCCCGATCTTCTCTACCCACCATGCCTCGATCGATGCCTTATCGGTGGGCTGCCAGATGGTCAGGGTGCTCCCTCCCTCTGTACTGCCTCCCTCTGCCGATCCGGCAGCGGCCTGGTCGGATGAGCCGCCTGCCGATCCACCTGAAGACCCGCCGCCGCAGGCCGCTAAGGACAACGCCATCGCCGTTGCAAGTGATACACTGACCAACTTTTTCATTTTCATAGTCTCTTCCTCCGTCTTTGTTATTTTTTTATGATGGAACCCATTCCATATTTGTTATTTTTTTACCACAGGTGTTCCTGTGGTACTAGAAATGTTTATAATGGAACCCGTTCCATGTTTTGTCCATATTGTAGCACGTGCCGATCCAAATGTCCAGACCCTTTTGATAAAAAATTGAATGCTGTGGATATCGCACAAAAATATCGTCACATTTTATGCAATATCACTGATCTTATGCTCTGTCATGCCCAGGATGAAGGATATCCACTTCTCACAGGAGGGCCAGCGGGGACCGTGGCAGAGTGTCCAAAAGGTCCTGCAAGGTGCGGCTGTCCCCCGTCTCCTTCCACAAAAAAAGCTGCTCTACAGCAGCTCTTTTAAGTCGAACACCTTCGCCCCGATCCCATTCCCCAAAAGCATCACGGCCAGATAGCCAAATGCTTTCGGCGTGTAGCAGGCGGCCAGGTGGAAGTAGAACATATCGGCGATGGAGTGCTCGAAGCCGGCCAGGATAAAGATCATCACAGGGGCGATGATGAAGAGGAGACTTTTCCCCCGTTTGTGGTTGTCGATCGCTAAGTACATCATGACGCCGCACAGTATGGATAAGATAAAGATGTGCAGGACGCTGTTATCCAGCTTTTTAGCGGCCAGCTCCAGACTGCTGATCGGAAGGCCTGCAGCCCGGCTTAAACAGGCGGCGATGAAGGTGCCCACGAAATTCCCGGCGATCACCACCAGCATGTCCAGGATCTCCTGAAAGCTCTTGATGAACCCTACCTTTCCCGTGTACAGGAAGAAGCCCTGGGTGACGATGGTCAGCAGGCCGAAGGAAAAGAGCAGAGCGCCTATGACTTTATTTTCCATGGACAGATAGATCATGCCGCCTATGCCGATCATAAAACCGGCGTAGATGGCTTTGAGGAATATCTGCAATTTGTCGGTTTTCATCTTTTTTGTACTTTCCATATCCACCTCTTTCTTGCTGTCACCTTGTTATGATCGAAGGCCATCTGCTACACAAGACAGGACCGGTCGATCAAACAGCTTTGTGTACTCCTCCCTACTCCGTCCCTTCCGCCAAGATCTCCTTTGCCGTCGCCGGGGTAAACGCTGCCAGGGCCTTATGACCGGTCAGCGCCTTGACGATCCGCCAGCCATCCTTACTGCTGTCGGCGTTCTGGGGGACGGGCCTGAAACGTAAGTCCAGGTAGATCTTACAGGCCACCCAGGTGGTGGTCTGGGTGGGGACCTTTACGTGGGTGTGGCCATGTCCGGCCATGATCTGCAGCACATAGGCGATCAGCGGCTTAGACAAGCCTTTTCCCTGATATCCCTTGCGGACCGCCACCCAGTGGAGCCACCCTTCCCCTAGCTGGCCCCGATACGGATCCCCCTGGTCCGCCGGATCGAGATAGGCAGTGGCTGTGGCCACCTTCTCCCCGTCCAGGGTCTCCACAAAGACCATCCGGTCCAGGAGCATGCTCTCTTTTCCCCCATAGTAGCGGTACCACGCATCTATGCCTTCTTCATAGCTAGAAAGCTCTTTTGCCGACCTCTCGATATCGATCCATGTATCACGGTCCCCCGGCCGGTAGAAGACAAATCGGTATCCCTCCGGCAGCGGGATGGATGGCAGGGCCTTTAAGCTGCGCTCCAAAAGCAATGGGTAGTATCGTATCCGGTCATCGTGGTTTGTAAAACGCATGTTTTTTCCTTTCTCTATATAGTATCTCAAGTGCGGACTACAGCCGCGGCCAGGGTGTCAGCTCTTAGGACTTGTTGTTCCAAGCATCTGCTTTACTTTGCGGTCAAAGCATCTCGCACTATAACACTGTTCCACCACTCTTTCCCACTGCCCGCAGAGCCTGGGCAGGAACTGCCTGTATATCGAGGCTCTTTTCTTCTTTCCTGGTATCCTGATGCCATGGTACTCTTTCTTCCTGGACACAGATCCAGACCATCCAACACCAATGGATCATGCGTTGTCATGAACACAGTCCTCTGCGACTCCAGGATCAACTGCACAAAGATCTCGGTCAGCCTCCCGAAAAGCGCCATGGAGCGCGGCTATGGTCCCCTCACCGTCGGACGCGGTCGTGGCTCCGGTCAGCACAGCTATGGCTCCAGCACATATCGCATCTCGTGCCACTGCTCCCCGCCCCAGGTGGATCCGGCCAGACCCAGATCCTTGTAGCCCATCCTCTCGTACATCCCTACCTTCTCCTCAAGACAGGTCAGGATCGCCCGCTTTCTCCCCCGCGCCTTTTCCCGGGCCAGATAGCGGGCCATGATCTCCCGCGCCAGACCCTGACCGCGGTACTGGGGGAGCACATCCAGGCCTAAGAGCATCACGCTCTCCCCCTCCGGATCGTGCAGTCCGGCATCCGTGAAGAAGGCATCCCGAAAGACCGCCTCGTCTGTCACGATACCATTTAAAAACCCGGCCAGCCTCCCGGTCTCCTTATCCACCGCCACCAGGAAAAACTCCGGGGCCTTCCTGATCCGTTCCCGCATCATAGCCTCCGAGCAGGCCTCGTTGGGCGGAAAGCAGATCTGCTCGATCGCCACCGCCTGCCCGGCCTCCTCTGGCAGGATATCCCGAAAAACAAACCGCGCATCCAACTTTTTATCTTCCATATCGCTCTACCCCCTACATCGCTCTGCCCTCCACATCGCTGTGTCCTTTAACACCGCTGGATGTACAAGGCTCATCTCTCTGGGCCGATACCACCCGCACCCTTTTCCCATGCAGAGCTCACATCATAATCTCATACTGGAAATACCGTTCCTGGAACGCCACCTGCGCCCGTATCTCCTCCTTACTAAAGGATACGCCTTCCGGCACGACGACCCATTTCTCCTCCACATCATCCTGGCGGCGGATCACCGCGATCACCCGTCCGGTGAAGGTCTCCACTGCCTGGCGGACCCCCAGGATATAAGCATCCTGCTCCTCGCCATCCGGCGCCATGATCCCCTGGATATATCCGTAATTTACAGGATAATACAGATCCTCATACTCTGGGTGATAGCTCCCTAACGGCCGGTCCACCGTCACGGTCACCAGATCTCCTATCATGTGTGCCACCTCCCACCTGTGCCATCTCCTATCTGTGCATCTCCTAAAGCCTTCCCTGCCCCGATCGGACAGAGCTTTCTGGCCGATGCCCCGTAACAAAAAAGGGAGTTGACCAATGGCCGCTCCTATCCATTATCATATACGCAACTACCGAAGATGTCAATATCGCGCGCTGGCCTTATCCTCGGATGGGAGGGCGCGAAAAGACCGCGCCCAAGGACCGGCGTCCCGCAAAGGTCCCCTTAGGGGGATCCGGGCCTCCGGATGCTAGGCAGTTAGCAAGGAGCAGCCCAAAAGAACGGCCAACTAAAGTAGCGGAGGGAGGGGCATGTGGTGTTAGTATATAAGTGTGGACAGGAAAAGTTGAACAATCTATACTATCAA
>CAJUFE010000042.1 GCA_910585635.1 uncultured Lachnospiraceae bacterium
ACACTCTTTCCCTACACGACGCTCTTCCGATCTCGCGAGGTGTTTCTTGTGAGCAAAGGTCACAAGAAACCTGAGGGTTGCTGCGCCAAAATGGGCGGTCAGCCCATTTTGTGTGCATCCTGTTGCTGTGAACGGCGTAGCCGTGAACAGTAAACTAATTGTAACACACCGGGGGAAAATATAGAAGATAAACTTGTAAGATCGGGGGTTTTCTGCTATGCTATAGATACTTTTCGCACCCACGCCAGATGTTGGATAGGTGCAGGTACATGTGAGGAGCACCGATGCCCCAGGCTTTTACGGTTTTTATCAATACGGTTTTATAAAGGAATGGAGAACCCACTATGGAGAGGATATACGAACGCGACCCCCGCGTCGACCGACGTGCCGGGGGACAGGATGGGGGAAGGCGTGCTAAGCACCCAAAAAAGCGCAGTGGATGGATGGATGTGTTGCTGTTTTACTGCCTTCCCTTCGTGATCGTGAACGGCATCTTGTTCTTGCTGGTAGCGGCGAAGCCGGCGATCACCATACGGGTGGCGGATACGAAGGATTATCGGACCACCACGGCCACCGTGACCATCAAATGCCTCCTCCCCTTAAAGGAGATCACTTCGACCCAGGAGGGCGCTCCTTTAGCACTGGAGGGGGGCGAGAAAGGGCAGTATACCGTACAGATCGTCCAGAACGGGGTGATCGAGATCAATGCTGCCTGCATCAACGGTATGACCGATACCCGTTATGAGCATGTCAATATCCTGGATGATGTGGGGCCTATGCTGGGGGAGGCGTATTCCATCGAGGAGGATGTGCTGACCCTGACACTGGACGACAGCCAGTCCGGGCTGGATCCCCAGTCGGTCTATGCCACCACCCCATCCGGCGCTTCCCTCTCCCCCACCTCCATCGACAAGCAGACCGGGACCTTTACCTTTGACATGAGCGAAGGCTCCCTGGTGGTCCACGCCAGCGATCTGGCGGGGAATGCCATGCAGGCTACCTTTAACACCCACATGGAGGTCTTAGGCCCGGACGGGCTGCCTGTAGACCCCGCTCTGGGCGGGTATGAAGGCCTTGAAGGAGATCCAGCTCTGGCCGGAGCCCAGGAAGCCGGGATGAGCCCGGCGGTCATCGATGTGGAACGGGCGGCAGAGACTGAGGCGGACAGCCAGGTCAGCATCTACATCGACACGACCACGCCATGATATCGTGTAGTGGAGGGAGGGGTCCCTTTGCAATATCTCTACGCAAAAAAGATCCCACAGGGCTTCCCCTGATCTTCTGCAGATCGGAGGTCTTCCTGTGGGATCTTTTTTGCGCTATCTTTAACAACCCTTTATGAGCATCCGTGGACCTCTACTCTAGCGCATACCTCCCAGCTTTTACCGCCGTTATCCGGTCAGCCCATTCCGCCCATACAGCTGCGCCATCCTGCGGATCTTCCGGCAGAGGGTCTCATCCAGCTCACCGGGGAGGAGACGCCACTTCCAGTTATCTCCCAGGGTGGAGGGCTCGTTGAGCCGGGCCTCGCTCCCCAGTCCCAGATAATCCTGGACCGGGATCACCGCCAGAGCCGCCACGCTGGCCAGAGCCAGACGGATGATATCCCAGGTATCCAGAGGCCCCTCCCCCGTCTCCCCCTTGATATATTCCCATGCGAACCGCCGGTCCGCCTTCGGCATGGTCTTAAGCCATCCGGCCAGGGTGTCATTATCATGGGTGCCGGTGTAGATCACACAGTTCTCCACATGGTTGTGGGGCAGGTACGCGCTCTGGCCATTATGGTCAAAAGCAAAGGCCAGCACCTTCATCCCGGGGAACCCTGTATCCTTCAAAAGTTCCGTCACGCTGGGGGTCAAGAGCCCTAAGTCTTCCGCGATGATCGGAAGCTTCCTGGTCTTAAAATGCGCCCCCATCTTCTGAAAGAGCTTGATCCCCGGTCCTTTTTCCCAATGTCCATGGACGGCGGTCTCATGGCCATAGGGGATCGAATAATACTCGTCAAAGCCCCGGAAATGGTCCACGCGCACCACATCGTACAGGCGGAAGCAGTAGGCCATCCGCTCCAGCCACCAGGCAAACCCCGTCTTTTCATGGTAGTCCCAGCGGTATAAGGGGTTCCCCCACAGCTGGCCCGTCTCCGAAAAATAATCCGGCGGGCAGCCTGCCACCGCGGAAGGCAGGTTCTCTTCATCAAACTGGAACAGCTCCGGGTGGGCCCAGGCATCTGCCCCGTCGGCCGCCACATAGATGGGGATATCCCCGATGATCTTGATCTGCTGTTCATTAGCATAGTCCTTTAAGGCCTTCCACTGCTCCTGGAACTTCAGCTGCTGGAAGCCGTAAAATATGATCTCCTCCCAAAGGAGCTTTCGATACCTCTCCATGGCCTGAGGACGGCTCAGCTTGATATCCTCCTCCCACCGGGTCCAGGGCTCATCCTGGAAATGGTCCTTTAAGGCCATATAAAAACAGTACTCCCAGGTCTCTTTAAGCAAGCGTTCTTGCAAAAGCTCCTCCGCCTTCTCCCTGCCCAGCTTTTCCAGCCAGCGGCCAAAGGCTTTCCTCAGGACTGGAAAACGGCGCTCATACAGGATGGCATACTCGATATAGCGGGGCCCCATCCCGGGATCGGCCTCGCGGCATTCTTCTTTTGTCAAGAGCCCTTCCTCTGCCAGCGTATCCAGGTCGATAAAATAGGGGTTCCCCGCAAAGGCAGAAAAAGACTGATAGGGAGAATCCCCATAGCCCGTGGGCCCCAATGGCAAGATCTGCCAATATCGCTGCCCCGCCTCCCGCAATGTATCCACAAATGCATAAGCCTCCTTCGAAAATGCCCCAATGCCATAGGGCGACGGTAAGCTGGCGATCGGCAGCAGCATCCCACACTCTCTCATGGACTGATCCTCCTTTTCCGCGATCTGTACCGCCCTCACACGCATCCCGCGGCAGATCTCTTTTAGTAAGAAGTATAGCATGGTCGGACCCTCGCCGCAATATCTCCCATCTCTATTTTTCCTGGCGGACCCTCCCTCCGCTACTTTATGGCTGCTCTTCGGTCATACGGCTTGCCAGCCACCTAGCATCCGAAGGCCCGGATCCCCCTAAGGGGACCTTTGCGGGACGCCGGTCCTTGGGCGCGGTCTTTTCGCGCCCTAGTACCGCTGCGTACCGCATGGAGCGAGAGCGTGTCCCCGTGGGGGACCGGGCCTCCAGATGCGGACGGGTGGCCGACCATGCTCCTGCACCTATCCAACAGCTGACGTGGATGTGAAAAGTAACCAAAAATGCGCAAAACCCCCAGAAAAGCCACCCATCCCCTTGACATCCAGCCCCGGAATATGCATGATATAGGGGTAAAATTTCAAAATGTTCTATTACGAAAGGAGTTTTTACGATGGGGCAGACTTTGGAAACAAGGTTACAGGAACGCTGTAAAAAAGACTTGAGCCTCTGCAGCAATGAGGAGCTTTATACAGGCCTTCTCTCCCTGGTCCAGTCCATGGCCCAGGAAAAGGTATCCGCAGAGGGCAAGAAAAAACTATACTACATCTCCGCCGAATTTTTGATCGGCAAGCTCTTATCTAATAACCTGATCAATCTGGGGATCTATGATGAGGTAAAGGAGCTGCTGGCCGCCCACGGCAAGGAGCTGAGCCAGGTAGAAGAGGTGGAGCCGGAGCCCTCCCTGGGAAATGGGGGCTTAGGCCGTCTTGCCGCCTGCTTCCTGGATTCGATCGCCACCTTAGGACTGAACGGGGATGGCATCGGCTTAAACTACCATTTCGGCCTGTTCAAGCAGGTGTTCAAGGACCATCTCCAGCAGGAAACGCCCGACCCCTGGCTCGCAGACCCGTCCTGGCTCACCAAGACCGATGTGTCCTACCAGATCCCCTTTAAGGGCTTTACCCTGACCTCCCGCCTTTATGACATCGCGGTGACCGGCTACGAGAACAGGACCAATAAGCTCCACCTGTTCGATGTGGAGAGCATCGACGAGAGCCTGGTGGAGGCGGACCACATCACCTTTGATAAAGAGGCGATCGAGAAGAACCTCACCTTATTTTTGTATCCGGACGACAGCGACGAGGCCGGTCATCAGCTGCGCATCTACCAGCAGTATTTTATGGTCAGCAATGCCGCCCGGCTGATCTTAGACGAGTGTGTGGCAAAGGGCTGTACCCTCTACGACCTGCCGGACTATGCCGTGATCCAGATCAATGACACCCATCCCACCATGGTGATCCCGGAGCTGATCCGGTTGCTGATGGAGCGGGGCATGGCGATGGACGACGCGGTCGACGTGGTCTCTAAGACCTGCGCCTACACCAACCACACCATCCTGTCCGAAGCCCTGGAGAAATGGCCGATCGCCTATCTGAAAAAATGCGTTCCTCAGCTGGTGCCGATCATCGAGATCTTAGACGACCGGATCCGCCGGCGATATGACGATGAGTCCGTGGCGATCATCGACCGCACAGACCGGGTCCACATGGCCCACATCGATATCCACTATGGCTTTGCCGTCAACGGTGTGGCTGCCCTGCACACAGAGATCTTAAAGAACACAGAGCTGAACAACTTCTATAAGCTCTACCCGGAGAAGTTCTCCAACAAGACCAACGGCATCACCTTCCGCCGGTGGCTGCTGCACTGCAACCCCAAGCTGGCCTCCCTGATCACCTCTCTGATCGGAGACGGTTATAAGAAGGATGCCCGGGAGCTGGAAAAGCTGTGGCAGTACAAGGACGACCCCAAGGTACTGGAAGCCCTCCTGCAGATCAAGGAAGAGAACAAGGCGGCACTGGTCGAGTATCTGGGAAAGACGCAGGGGCTCCATCTGGACAGCTCCTCGATCTTTGATATCCAGGTCAAGCGTCTCCACGAGTATAAGCGGCAGCAGCTCAATGCCCTTTACCTGATCCATCAGGTCCTGAAGATCAAGAAGGGAGAGCTGCCCTCTGCCCCGGTCACCGCGATCTTCGGTGCAAAGGCGGCCCCGGCCTATACCATCGCCAAGGATATCATCCATCTGCTCTTATGCCTGCAGGAGCTGACCGCAGAGGATCCCCAGGTGAGCCCCTGGCTGCGGGTGGTGATGGTCGAAAATTATAATGTGACCCTGGCGGAAAAGCTGATCCCGGCCTGTGATATCTCCGAACAGATCTCCCTGGCCTCTAAGGAAGCCAGCGGCACCGGGAACATGAAGTTCATGCTGAACGGCGCCATCACCCTGGGCACAGACGACGGAGCTAACGTAGAGATCCACGACCTGGTGGGCGACGAGAACATCTATATCTTCGGCGAGTCCAGCGACACAGTGATCGGGCGCTATGCAGAAGGCTCTTATAAGTCCATCGAATATTACGAGAAGGATCCGGAGCTTAAGGAGGCGGTGGACTTTATCGTCAGCGAGAAGATGCTCTCCATCGGTTCTAAAGAGCATCTGGAGCGGCTGTATAAAGAATTCCTGAACAAGGACTGGTTCATGACCTTCCCGGACTTCCAGGACTATGTAAAGACCAAGCATCTGGCGATCAAGGACCATGCTGACCGGACCGCCTGGGCGCAGAAGATGTTACGGAACATCAGCCAGGCCGGCTTCTTCTCCTCCGACCGGACGATCGAAGAATATGACCGGGACATCTGGAAGCTGCGCTGAGGGCCAACGCCACCACGCACAAAGGCCTGGCGGCGGTCCGTCATGGTAAGAACGTAAAAAGCTGCGGGACCATACAGCCTCTTGACAGGTTGTATGATCTCGCAGCTTTCTTTATCTCACGGCTCCCTTACCGTGACGCCGTCCATTTCTTCCGCTCCTATTTCTTCCCGTTCTTTTTCGTGCCGCGCTTTGCCGCCTCGGCCTTCGTCTCCTTCTTCTTCTCTTCCTTAGCTGTCTTGGGGGCCTTCTTTTCCGCTGCCTTCTTTTCCGTCGCTGCCTTCGCCGCTTTCTCTGCCACCTTCGCTGCAGCCCTTTCTGCTACGGTCTTGGCTGTTTCTTTTTCTGCTGCCGCCTTTTCCGCCGTCGCCTTCGCTGCTGCTTTTTCCGCCCCTGCCTTGGCTGGGGCCTTTTCCGCCGTCATCTTCGCTGCTGCTTTTTCTGTTGCTGCCTTGGCTGAGGCCTTTTCCGTTGCTGCCTTGGCTGAGGCCTTTTCCGTTGCGGTCTTCGACGCGGTCTTGGCCGCGGCCTTATCGGCTGCCGTCTTCGCGGTCGCCTTGGCCGCCGCTTTCTTCGGCTTCTCCTCCTTCATCGGGGTGCAGGAGAAGACCGATACGCTCATGGCCGGGATGTGGATGTCGATGGAATAGTCTCTCCCATCCCACTCGATCGCCTTCGCCGTCTTCGCTCTGGGATTTGCCGCGCCGTCTCCGCCGAAGCGCACATCCTGGCTGCTCAGGATCTCCTTGTATTTCCCATAGAAGGGAACGCCGACCCGGAAGCTCTCATGCTCCACATTATCAAAGTTGCAGACGAAGAGCAGGGTCTCCTCCGGCTTCTTGGTCTGGCGCAGGAACATCACCATGCTCTGCTCATGATAGGTGCAGTTGATCCACTGGAAGCCCTCGGGATAGTAATCCTCCGCATACATGGCCGGATGCTCCTTATAGAAAGCGTTCAGCGTCCGCATATAATCCTGGATCTGCTTGTGCAGCGGGAACTGGAGGATATCCCAGTCTAAGCTGGCATTCTCGTTCCACTCATGGACCTGGCCGAACTCCTGGCCCATAAAGAGGAGCTTCTTTCCGGGATGGCCCATATAGTAGCCGTAAGCTACCCGCAGGTTCCGGGCCTTCTCCTCCAGGGAGGCTCCCGGCATCTTGCCTAGGAGGGAGGCCTTTCCGTGGACCACCTCATCGTGGGAGAACACCAGGATGAAGTCCTCGCTGTAGGCATACAGCATACTGAAGGTCAGCGCGCCGTAGTTGTTCTTCCGGAAGTAGGGATCGCACTTCATATAATTCAAGAAGTCGTTCATCCATCCCATGTTCCACTTATAATCAAAGCCCAGGCCGCCTTCCTTCACATCGCCGGTGATCTGGGGCCAGGCTGTGGACTCCTCTGCGATCAGGACCGCCCCGTCCTTCCTGCCTTTGAACACGGAGCTCAGATGCTTTAAGAACTCTACAGCCTCTAAGTTTTCATGGCCGCCATACATATTGGCCACCCACTCGCCGTCATTCTTGCCGTAATCCAGATACAGCATAGAAGCCACCGCATCCATACGGATCCCGTCGGCGTGGAACTTATCGGCCCAGAAGATCGCATTGGCGATCAGGAAGTTGCTGACGCCGGGGCGTCCGTAATTATAGATCAGGGTCCCCCAATGGGGATGAGCTCCCTGGCGCGGATCCGCATGCTCATAGACACAGCTCCCGTCAAAGCAGGCTAACCCGTTCAGGTCCCTGGGGAAATGGGCCGGCACCCAGTCTAAGATCACGCCGATCCCCTGCCGGTGCATATAGTCCATAAAATACATAAAGTCATCCGGCGTGCCGTAACGGCTGGTGGGCGCATAATAGCCGGTCACCTGATAGCCCCAGGATGCATCCAGCGGATGCTCCATCACCGGGAGCAGCTCGATGTGGGTATAGCCCATCTGCTTTACATATTCCGCCAGCTTCACCGCGATCTCGCGGTAGTTGTAAAACTCGGAACCGACGATCTCCGTTCCGTCCTCATTGACCGAGAGGCTCTTGCGGATCCAGGATCCCAGATGGACCTCGTAGATATTGACCGGCTTATCCTTCGTGTCGGCTTTCGCACGGGCCTCCATCCACTCCTTATCCTCCCACTGGAACTGCCTCAGATCCCAGACGATCGACGCATTGTTGGGCCGGAGCTCACAGTAATTCCCATAAGGGTCCGTCTTCATCATCGGCTCGCCCTTCATGGTCTTGACCTCGTATTTGTAGACCGCCCCTTCCCCAAGGCCCGGGATGAACAGCTCGAAGATCCCGGACTCGCCCAGCTTGCGCATCTGATGGCGGCGTCCGTCCCAGACATTGAAATCACCCACTACGCTGACCCGCATGGCGCATGGCGCCCACACCGCAAAGTATACGCCTTCCACATCCCCGATCTTCATCGGATGGGCGCCCAGCTTCTCATAGATCTGATAGTGGATCCCGGACTGGAACTTCTTCTGATCGCTCTCTGTGATCTGGGGCTTGAAGGCATAGGGGTCTCGCACTTCCTCCGTCACATCATCCTGGTAGACGATCTGGTAGACATAGTCCTTAGACGCCCGTTTCGGGAGCAGCGCCGCATAAAAGCCCCGGTAAGGCCCATCCGGATCCACATCCTCCATCGGATACTGTTTCCCATCCGCCAGCTTTACCGTTACGGACTTTGCCGTAGGGAGCAGCGCCTGGATAAGGAGCCCTTCCTCTGTCACATGTGGTCCCAGCATACGATGGGGGTCCGATGATTCCGAATAGATCAGCTCTTCGATCGCTGCCCAGTCTAATAGATCGTATAAATTTTTCTCCATAAAAGTGCCCCCTTCTCTCCCTTTATCTTTGTCACCATTTTACCATTTTTTCTAAAGATCGGCAATGTATTTCTTACTTATTTTCCCGTTTTTCTCCTGATTTTTTCGACTTTTTGTCAGATCCTGCCGGATCTTCAGCCTTTTATCCCCGCCAGATCCCCATCCCCTCTGACCGCTGCCCGTCCGATCCTGCCCGTTCGATCCTGCCCGTTCGATCCTGACCGTTCGATCCTGACCGTTCGATCCTGACCGACCGGCTGATCGCGGCCGGCACCACGGGCAGGCATCACGCCTCCGGCTCCTGGCGGTGGTAGGCCAGCATCAGATCCACCACCCTGCCATAGCTCTTCACACCCTCGGCCTGGCTGTTCACCTTCAGATAGGTATCGTTCACCCGGGTGGCCGCCTCCGACACCCGCCCTTCATAGCGTTGCCAAAAGGCATTATTGTCCCACATATCCCGGCGCACCGCCTCGGGCAGTCCGGCCTGCAGCTGGGCGGCCTGCTCCGGCTGCTGGCGAAAGAGGGCATTGTTGGCATAGATGAACCCGGACAGATAGCCGCTGTACCGGGAATAGGTGCTGCTCGACCCTATGCAGGCCAGATAACCGATAAAATTCGCCTCTTCCTCCCGCATGAACCCCTTTAGATGGGAAAGCTCGTGGCAGGCGGTATGGGGGATATTGTAGGCGGTCATATCGTTGTTATAGTTTGCTTCGATCGTAAAGGGCGAATACACACCGGATAAGGACTGGACGGAAAGGATCTGGGACAGGGCCACCGGCTTGGGGAGCGGATAATATCCGGCCAGCTGGGGATATCGATCCCCCAGCGCCACCATATCGGCTCTCGCCTGCTGCGGAAAGCGAGTGCGGATCCCCTCATCCGGATAGATGCCGCCCTGCTCCTCCATAAGCTCCTGGCTGGCCTCCTCCACCTGCCCTGCCAGGAAGGAGCAGAGCTGCGCCAGCTCTTCTACGGAGGACTCTCGTATCTCTAGATCCAGGTAAGAGGAAAAGGGCGCCCGGTAATAATTGATCCCGCAGCCCACCGTATAGGAACAGGCCAGCAGCGACAGGACCAAAAAGCCCATGCTGGCCAGCCTTCCGATACATTGCCGCCAGGTCCACTTTTGGAGGAGAGCTCTTCGGACGGAGGACACACCATACCATAGACCGCTAAAGAGCAGGAGATAGAGGCCCCATTCGGACACGGAGAAGGGCAGGCTGCCCAAAAAGGACCCAGAGATACGGACCAGGACCGGATAGACCGTGCCTCCATACCACTCGCCAAAGCCGGGGATACAGC
The DNA here is from genome assembly GCA_910585635.1 of uncultured Lachnospiraceae bacterium. Taxonomy (GTDB): domain Bacteria; phylum Bacillota; class Clostridia; order Lachnospirales; family Lachnospiraceae; genus Caccovicinus. The sequence continues at coordinate 9,801 of CAJUFE010000042.1, forward strand.
GGGCCGCCAGCTGCAGGATAAGGGCTGAAGCTAAAGAAATGCTGCCGATCAAGGTCCGTTTATCTTTCATGTAGAGTGCCTCCTGCTCATCTGTCATCATCCAGGCAGTTGGGAATGCTGCCATTTTTCATCTGCTTTACCTCTATCTTACCTCTTTTCTCCCGGCTTCTCCAGTCTTTTTCTCCCGTTCCTTCTGGTTATATCTTCCAGCGCCATTTTTCACACCCACGCCGATCGCCAGATAGGTGCTGGCGCACGAGCCCCTTTCGCACCTGTGAAAAGTGATTTTTTTCTTAAGATCTTCGAAAATCCCTTGCGGAAACGCCAGAACTAAAATATACTCTTTCTTATACTTGTAACAGATCCGACCAAGAACGTGTAAAAGAAAGGATCAAGGAAAGCCCATGGACAACGAGAACAAAACTACAGATGTCACCTTTGAAGATCAGGATGCCGCGCCGCAGGCGGCAGAGGGCCGGTCCCGGAAAAAAAAGGCTCTGCCTCCCGGGACTCTGAAGGCAGAGATCCTCAGCTGGATCCAGATCCTGGTCACCGCAGCCTGCATCGCCTTTGTCTTAAATACCTTTATCATCGCCAACAGCAAGGTCCCCAGCGGCTCGATGGAAAACACGATCATGACAGATGACCGGGTGATCGGCTCCCGGCTCACCTATCGTTTCTCCGATCCGGCGCGGGGCGATATCGCCATCTTCCGTTTCCCGGACGACGAGTCTATCTACTATGTGAAACGGATCATCGGCCTTCCTGGTGACACAGTGGATATCCTGGAAGGAAAGGTCTATATCAATGGCTCCGAGACGCCTCTTGAGGAACCCTATCTTAAGGAAAAGATGCTCCCGGAGGAGGCCATGCATTTCGAGGTGCCGGAGGACTCGTACTTTATGATGGGGGATAACCGGAACCGTTCTTACGATGCCCGCTACTGGGAGAACACCTTTGTGAAGAGGGAAAAGATCATCGCCAAGGTATTGGTCCGCTACTGGCCCCTAAATAAGATGGGAAGGGTCCGCTGACCCATGCGTCCTCTGCCCTCTTTTGCCCAGGTCGCTCCTTCAGGCTGCCTGGACCACAGCCGCAAGATCGGTTCATTCCGTCAAGATCCGTTCCAGATCTTCTTCGGTCACAAAATGGCTGCACGCCACAGACCGGCTCCTGGCATAGGTGGAGCCGGTCTTTTCGTTGCAGAGCTTTACGCTGACCCGGATCACATTGGTCCGGCTCCCGTCCTTTCGGGACAGCGGTTCAAAGTCCAGCTCCTCAAGCCTATAGCCCTGGTACAGCTTTTCATCCAGGGTCCAAAGGGTCTCCTTTGGATCTGCCTTTGTGGGGGAAAATACCAGCAGGAGGCCGGCACCCTCCTCCGTCTGGTCCGATGTGATCTCCACACGCCGGTCCCCCCTGGTGGTCAGCGTGACCGAGGGACAGCCCCGGCTCCCCTCTGATGCGATGACCACTGTACTGCCCTCATATCCATTGTTCTTGGCCCCGGCGATCTCCCCTGTCACCTTGTCCAGGATGATCTCACTGACCAGGAGCGCATCCGTCGCGGCCCGCAGCCGTTCATGGAGGCGCAGGCTCTGGGTCAGGAGGACCGTGGCCGACGCCAGGAGTATGGCAGTCAACGCCAGGCTGACGATCATCTCCAGAAGGGTGTAGCCTTCTGTCCTCTTTTTTGCTTTCCTCCACTGCCCACTGGCCCATTTATCCTGTACCATACTCTCATCGCTCCTCTTTGGCCCCCACATCATAAACGATCCCTGCCAGACCTTCTGTGCTGGTATAGCCATAGACCTCCATCCCATCCAGGATGAAGCCGTCCTCCCAGCCATCCCCATCCACCCGCTCAAACCGGATGCTCCCTCCGCCGATCCGTTCTGCCTGCACCCCTTCTCCCAGGTGATAGGCCTCGTAGAGGGCTTCTTTTTCTTCCATGAGACGGACTGCCCGGACCACGGCGCGGCTGCCGGTCATAAAGACATTGGAGAAGACCGCCGCCAGCATCGTTAAGATCGCAAAGCTGACGATGACCTCTACCATGGTGTTCCCTTTGCTCTTTTTTTCTGCCGCGGCCTCCCCCCGGCCTTGCCTTTCCTTTATCGCATCTTTCTGGCGCTCCTTTTTCCGCGTCCCCATACTCCGCTCACTCCCTCTCTACGATCCGCGACCATTTCCAAAGATATGTCCCCCCGCTGTTGACCTTCTGATAGATCCGGCGGATGGTGCATGCACTATCTCCTAAGGAGCAGGTGATCTCCACATGCAGGTCGATGTCCATACGGTAAAAATACGCCTCCCACTCCTCTTCTCCGTCCCAGGCCTCTTTCCACCCCTTTTCCCAGTACAGATCGATCTGGACGGCCCCGGCTTCCTTTGGCCAGCTGCCATCCTCCACCTGAAAGCTGCGCTTGACCGCAGAAAGTGCGTGCTCCGGGCCTCCCTCCGGGTCATAGTCCTTCCAGCTTGAGTCTCTGCTGCAGACATAGGCTCCTGCATACTCCCACAGGCCGTCTCCCTGGATGCTCCCCGATGGGATCTCGCGGTAAGGACGGTCCGCCAGCTCCGTATCCAGGGACCGCCCGATCGAATCGGCCATGATGCGGCATTGCTCTCCTGAAGATACTCTTCTGGCTGTGGCCAGCAGAGAACCCACCGCCAACAGGATGGACAGGCTCAACGCTGCGGCCACCATCATGATGCAGAGGATGAGGAGCAGGGAAGAACCCTTTTGCTCCGCCAGCAGCTCTCTGCATCCCCGTCTTCCTGCGTTCTGCCCTTCCCCATCCGGCTTTCCTGTCCCTGGCTCCTTTGCATCCTGCATCTGGGCAGCCGGCCTTTTTCTAGCTGCTCCCAATCCCATCGCTCCTCTCGTCCTCATCCACTGCCATCTCATCCTGCTCCCTTGATCTGCCGTCCGTTCCTGCCGGGCCGCCATATCCTCCCACCTATCTGCCATCCAGTCCTTTCGGGTCGTCTTTCCCTCCCACCGGTTCGCTATCTGTTCCTGCTTGTCCACCGTCTGTCCCCACTTCCACGTCATCTGCTCCCGCCGGACTGCCATCTGCTCCCGCTGGGACGCCATCTGGCCCCGCCGGATCATCCCCCTTTTCTCCCGGCCTATGGGCCTCTTTCTCCGACTCCTCTCCCGCCTCCCTTCTGTCATCCTCTCCTTCTGGCCCGTCGGCTTTTTCTTCCATCCCACCGGCCTCTTCCTCTAGCCGACCGCCCCCTTCTGATCCGTCCCCCTTCTCTTCCGGCCCGTTGGACTTTTCTCCCGCCCCAACGCCCTTTTCCTCCGGCCCGCCGGACTTTTCTCCCGTCCCAACGTCCTTTTCCTCCGGCTCATTGTCCTCTTTCTCTGGCCTGCTTACCTTTTCCTTGGATCCGTTCCCCTCTTCTTCTAGCCTGATGCCCGCTCCCCCAGACCTGTCCGTCTCATCTCCTGGCCCATCGACCTCTTCCTCCGATCCGTCGACCTCTTCCTCTGATCCGTTCTCCTCTTCCTTTGGCCTGATCCCTACTCCTCCAGACCCGCCAGTCTCTTCTTCTGGCTCGATGCCCTCTTCCGCCAGTCCGTCAACCTCCTCTTCTGTAAATTCCAGAGGCATCCAGTTGCTCTCCTTCATCCGTGTATCGACATAACCGTCGCCATAGCCCACCACCGTGCAGCTTATGCCTTCCAGCTGGGAAAGCTCCCATCCGGCTTCCTGTACCAGCTCCCGCAGGGAGGACCAGGGCAGAAGATCCTCTGTCCCGTCTTCTGCCTTATCTGCCGTCCTACCCTCTCCATCTTCCCGGTCTGCCGTCCTGTCCTCTCCATCTTCCCAGTCTGCCTTCCTGTCCTCTCCATCTTCCCAGTCTGCCTTCCTGTCCTCTCCATCTGCCTGTTCTGCCTCTGCGTCGGCCATCCCCCACTGGTCCAATACCAGAACGATCTGGCAGCGCGCCTCATCCAGCAGGACTGGAAAACTATACCAACGCTGCTCCTCCCCCTGGCAGACGACCGCCTGTATCACCTGATAGCCGCCGCCCGGGTCCAGGCTCATAAAGCGGCTTGGGATCCCCGGGTATGCCATAGGCCATCTTTCCCCCAAAAGCTCCGGATCCAGGATGATCCTGCAGATCTCCTGCCTGACCGTTCCTCCGGGACCCTTTTCCTCTGCCATGAGGCTGCCATCCTCCCGAAAGTCCCCGAAGATCTTTATCTCATAAGTCAGATCCTTCCAGGCCACCACATCCTCTGCCTCAACCTGCCAATGCAGGAGGATCTGCCCTTCCTCCTCACCGTCTCCTGTTCCCTTACCCGTACCCCCATCTCCTGCCGTCGCTAACGTCAGCCCGTGTATCTGGGGCTTCTCTGCCCGGCCGTCCACGGTGCCGGCCAGGGTATCCACCCCATGATAGCCGATCCGCTGCTCACGCAGAGCTTCCGTCCTCCGGTCTGTCACATCTCCTTTCGTCCCATCAGTCCCATCCATGCCGCGTTCGAAGCCATCGGGCCAGTAACGGCTGTAAAAGACCCCGTAGACCGATCCGGCAGAAGGGTCCAGCTCTATGCGGATGGAGCCCTCCAGCAGGAACGTCCTGTCCGGGATATAGGGGCCCAAAAGCTCCCAGAGCGCCTTAGCCCTGCCCCTCAGAGCCGTTCCCTGCCATCTGGGATCGGCTGCCCGCCCCTCACCGTCCAGACCTGGCACCTGCTCCTGCCAGCTGACTGCCGGGACCTCCAGCACATAGATCGTCCCTTCCTCTGTACGCCACACATCTCCCGCTGTCAACGGCTGTCCATCCGGGCCGATGAGACCGGTAAAGTCCAGGATATCCGCCTGGCCAAAGAGCGCCTCCAAGGGATAGAGCCTGCCCTCCCCGGCACGTTTGGCCAGCTCGGACTGGACGGCCAGATAGACCTGCCGGGCATAGGCATCCTGCTCTTTCCACTGGATATATCGGCGGTATCGGAGCACCCCCGCGCCAGATACGGCCAGCAGGATGGCCATGAGAGCCAGGACTACGATCATCTCCACCAAGGTAAACCCATCTCCAGATCCCCTAAGGCTCCTCCATCTCCCACGCATCGTGATAAACCGCCTTTCTCAGCTCATCCACTGAGGTCGTCCCCTGCTCCACCAGCTCTGCCCCGCAGCCTTTCAGCGTCCGCATCTGCTGCTCCTTGACCGCATAGGTCAAGATCGCCTCCTGGGGAGCCCGGTCCGCGATCATCTGCCGGATCTGCCGGTCGATGGTCAAGATCTCATGGATCGCCGTCCGCCCCCGGTACCCGGTCCCGCCGCAGGCGGGACAGCCTGTGGGGGCCCAGATCTTCTCCACCTTTTTCCCGATCAGCCTCTGATCCTCCTGTGTCGCCTCCGCCGGCCTTGCACACCTGGGGCACAGCTTCCGCACCAGACGCTGAGCCACGATCCCCACCAGTGAAGCCGAAGCCAGATACGGCGCTACGCCCATATCCTCCAAACGGATGATCGAAGAGACCGCATCATTGGTATGCAGCGTTGATAAGACCAGATGACCCGTGATCGCCGCCCGGACAGCCACAGCCGCCGTCTCCTCATCTCTCGTCTCTCCCACCATGATGATATCCGGGTCCTGCCGCAGCAGAGCCCTGAGCCCCGTCTCAAAGGTCAGACCGATCTGCCCGTTCACCTGGCTCTGGCTGATCTTCGGCAGTTCCTGCTCCACCGGGTCTTCTATCGTACAGATGTTCACCGGCCCTTTCGCCAGCTCATCCAGCACCATATATAGGGTGGTCGTTTTTCCTGAGCCGGTAGGGCCAGTGAGATAGATCAGGCCATTAGGAGCCTTCAGCATCCTTTTTAAGAGCCCATAATCTCTGGAGCTCATGCCAAAGGTGTCCTTATGGTCGATCCGGTCCCCTGCGGACAGCAGACGGATCACCGCCTTCTCGCCGTGGACAGCCGGCATCACCGATACCCGGGTGTTCACGATCTCCCCATCGACGGTCACCCGGAAATGTCCGTCCTGGGGGAGCCTGTGCTCTGCGATATCCATCTTTCCCAGCACCTTCAGCCTGGCGATCAGCGGCTGGTGCAGCTCCTTTTTCAGGGTGACGAAATCCGCCATCACCCCGTCGATCCGCATCCTGACCGTCACCTCATCTGCAAATGGCTCGATGTGGATATCGCTGGCATCATTCCTGCGGGCCCGCTGTAAAAGATCGTCCAGTAAACGGACCACCGGCACAGCCCCTTTCCCAGGCTGCCGCCGGAACGCATTGGCCTCCCCGGCCGCCCTCCTGGCCCGGATCTCTGCGTAGTAGTAGCGGATCTTCTGTTCCAGCGGCTCTGCTCTGCACAGCCGCAGCTCCAGATCCATCCCTGTGGTCTGGCGGATATCCTCCAGACTGTAAAGGTCCAGCGGATCGTTGGTCAGGACCGTCAAGATCCCCTCCTCTGCCCGGACCGGGAGGACTTGATACTGCTGGGCCGATCGTTCCGGCAGTCTTGCCACCGCCTCCAGATCCACCTGGAGCCGCGAAGGGTCCTCCAGCTTTAATCCCAGACGCATCCCCAGCGCCTTTAACATCTGCTCCTCCGAGATCAGCTCCAGCTCCATCATCGCCTTCCCCAGGCGCATCCCTTTATGGGTCCTTTGATAGGCCAACGCTTCTTTAAGCTCCTGATCCGTCACGTATCCCAGCTCCTTTAGGATCTCGCCTATCCGGCTATGGCGAGGCCCCTGCTCCTGATCCATCATCCCGTCCCCTCCTTATGGCACATGGAGATCTCCAACTGCAGCTCCAGCACATCCTCTCCCTCTTCTTTGCCCACTACCGGCAGGGGGCTGTCCTCCCCTGCCTCAAAGACCGGCCCATCTCCTGCGTTCATGCTCCTGGCTGTTATCCTGCGCATGGTAACGGTACGGATCCCCTCTTCTTCATATGCCAGCGCATCCAAAAGGCCGTCCCTGCCCTCCTTCGGACCGGTCACCTCCAGCAGCACCTGGGCACAGGATACACTGTCCGCTGCCCCTTTGGCGGGCTCCTGCTCTTCCTTTTCCGTGTCAAAGGCGTAGAGAGCAGGGGACGCAGAAGGCATCCGGATCTCCAGCTTCCTTACGGATAACCCATGCTCCAGTGCCATGGCGGTCAAGAGCTTCCCGATCTCCTGACTTTCCAGCATCGGATAAAAGGGCGCCTGGAGCCTTCCCAGATCCGCCTTAAGGCTCTCGTTCTCTATGCGGACGATGGGCAGTCCATCCAGCTTTTTCTGCTTTTCTCCCATATCCTCCCTGACCATTTCCAGCTGCGCCCTCATCTGGACGTTCGCCCTGTGCAGCGGCCAGATCCCCAAACACACATAAGCGGCCACGATCCCCAGGACCGCCAGGATCGGCAGCATCGCCTTATCACGCTCTGTCACTTCCAGCTTCATGGCTGCCCCTCCTCCCCGCCCGGCGTCCGCAGATAGCATTCCACGGACAGCCGCCATACCTGTTCGCTCTCCACATACTCAAAGCCCGTATATCGGATGCCCGAAAAGCTCGCCTCTTCTGCTGCTAACCGGTCGATGAACTGGTGGATGGACGGCTCGTCCTCTGCCGAACAGCTTACAAGGACCATGCTGCGGTCCGCCTGAAAGCTGATGATCTTAGCCGTCACCAGATCCTCGGCACAGCGTTCCACTACCTGGTCGATCTTCGTGCTCATCACCGGATAGGTCTGCATGACCGACAGGACCTTTTCCGTAGCTTGCAGCCGCTCCCGCAAACGTGTATTTTCCTCTGTCAGCTTATCATATCGGGCGATCCCGGCCAGCACCTGAGGGTCGGCTATCTGGGCCAGGCAGCGATCCACCTGACCGCTCAGATAAAACCATCTTGCCCCCTGGGCCGCCACCACCGATGTCAACAAGGCGACGGTCCCCAAAAAGGGCATATAAAAACGAAAAATGGCCTTTCGGCGGGCCATCATCTCCGGATCTCTTTTGTACTGAAAGAGCAGCCCCTGTCTTCCCGGACAGGTGAGCAGACCGCCTATGGCCGCCGCGATCCTTCCCGGCTCACAGGCTCCTTCCTCCCATCCTGCCAGATCGCTTTCCGTTGTCCTTTGGGCCCACAGCAGAAAGCCGTCGGTCACATCCCTGAAGGGATGGATCTGGAGAGCAGGATCCAGCTGGCAGATCGACTGTCCACACCTTTTCAGCTCACTCTCGGTCAGGCCGCCGATGTAGACCTCCCGGATCTTGCCATCGATCTTTTGGGTCCGGGCAAATTGGAGCAGCGGATCCAGCGCCCCCGCACAGCCTGCCCCGATCTGCGCGCTCCTCCCTTGTCCTCTCAGCCTGGTCCTGCTGAAATGGATCATCTCACCATGCGCCCACAGGATGCTGAGCAAGGCCATCCCGTCCAGCAGCTGGATGATACAGCACGCATCCTTCAGGCGCTCAAGATGGGATAAAAACCGCAGCTGTGCGATCAAAGCCGTTTCCACCGACGCCAGCCTGATCCCCAGCGCCCGGAACCGCTCCACATGCTCCCTTAAAAAGCTCCTATCCATCACGGCCCCATACATCCGGGCCTCCTCTCTGCCCTCTCTGCCCTTTCTATCCTTTTCCAGGCATCCGCAGCTGTAGACCGGATCTTGCATGCGCTCGATCCCGATGAACCGTCCGGGCAGACAGCGCATCATCTTTCTGTGGGGCATCCTGGGCGCGTCAAAGAAACGGACCGCGGTCTGGGTGCTGTCCACCACCAGACAGACATCTTTCTTCGGGAGCTGGTTCCTTTCCCAGAATCCTTTCAGGAACTGCCCGAAAGCGCCCTCGTCTGTCACCTGTCCATTGACGATCGATAAGGGCGGCGCTTCCTCCACACAGACCCTCTCGATGGTGACGGACCCGTTCCCCGCCTCTCCCACCACCGCCCGCACGGTCCGGTCATACAAATAGATCACTGTCTTCATCCCCGCTTAAAACCCCATCCTTTCGACCGCGTTGTAGGAGCCGTAGATCGGCATCATCACCGCGATCATCACAAACCCCACCACCAATGCCATCACGATGATCGCCAACGGCTCCAGGTATGCGGTCATCTGTTCGGTCGCAAGCTCCGCTTCGTATTCCATAGAATCCGCCATGGATAGGAGCATCGTATCCAGGCTGCCGGCCTCTTCGCCCACCTTGACCGCCCCGGAGAGCTTTTTCAAAACGCCGTCCACCGTCTCCAGCGCCTGGCTCAATGGGAGCCCGCTCTCTACCATAGCTGTTACCTGTTCCAGCTGTGCGCCTATGTACACGTTCCCTTGGGTCTTGGCCGCAGTCCGCAGCGCCAGCTCCACCGGGACCCCGGAGGCATACAGTGTGCTCAAGGTCCGGGCGAACCGGGCTGTACAGACGGTTTTTTGGAGCTTCCCAAATGCCGGGACATGGAGCTTTGCCTTATCCAGCCAGGCCCGTACCGGCTTTGTCCTTTTGATCGGCCCCCATGCCAAAAAAGCCGCGGCTGCACCGGCCGCCGCCAGATGCCAATACCCGGTCACCAGCTCTGCCGCCCCGTATAAGATCCGGGTGGGGAGCGGGAGCTGGTCCATCAGCTCAAAAAGTCCCTTAAACTGCGGCAGGACAAAGCTGATGAGAAAACCGGTCACCGCCGCCAGGAGCACCATAAGGAGCTTCGGATAGAGCAGCGCGCTCTTGAGCTTGGAGGCCAGCTTATATTCCCGGCTGTGATAGTCGGCCAGGCGCAGGGCCGTCTCATCCATGTCCCCCGCGATCTGCGCCGCCTGGAACATATGGATCATCATGGGCGGAAAGACCCCTTTTTGCTGTTCCATAGCCTGGGACAGCGAAAAGCCCTGGCCGATCGACTCCAGCAGATCCTCATACAGCCGCCGGATATCCGACCGCAGCCCATCCTCCGCTGAAAGGATGGCCAATGCCCGGTGCAGCAAGATCCCCGCATGGAGCATGGTCCCCAGCTCCCGCGAGAACCTCGCCAGCTCTTTTGCCCCCAGCGGCCGGCCGCGCCTCATCTCCCCCATCTTCTTCGCCCAGGTCAGATGGCAGCCCTTCTCCAGAAGAAGTGCGTACAGCTGTTCCTGGTCTGCCGCCCGCAGCTGTCCCTTCACCTCCTCCCCCTTCTGATCTATCCCGCGATATCGATATACCGGCATCTTTCCGCTCCCTCCCGCCCTTCCTGTCCATCCTCATACCGCCGTCTGCGCCGCAGGCAGACTCCGGTCATGGCACAGGCCTTTATCCACATCCTCCTGCTATGGCACACCGCCGCCCTCTATGGCGCCATGCCGATCCCTCACGGCAGCAGGGACAGATACCATGACAAGAGCTTCTCCCCCCAGAGATACGACACCGCCGCTCCGGTACACAAAAAAGGGCCGAAAGCAAAATGATCCTTCCTTCCGGCCTTTCCGCTCACTAAAAGCCAGCATCCCCATACACCGCCGCCCAGGACCGCCAAAAAGAACGCCTCCAATGCTAAACGCCAGCCCAGAAAGGCGCCGCAGGCCGCCATCAGCTTGATATCCCCGCCGCCAAAAGCCCCCGGGATCGCCAGGGTCATGAGCAGCATAGGGACACTGACCGCGCACGTGCCCAGCACGCTGGAAAAGAGCGCCGGCCCTCCGCCCGTGAGCTGATCGGCTACAGCCAGGAGCAGCACGGCAGATGACAGACGGTCCGGGATCTCCATGGTCCTCTGGTCGATCCACCCCACAGCCGCCAGTATACAGAAAAACGCGATATCGATCATCATATAAATCGGTTCTGCCCTTGATCGTACGTATATTGGACCGCCGACAGCTTGGCAAGGAGCTCCTCCTTGTCCAGATCCAGAGAAGCACACAGCTCCTCCAGGCTGGAGAAATGGTCCCGCAGCTGTGTGTTGACATAACTCAAGAGCATCATCGGATCCTTTGGTATCATCCGGATATCCTCCTTTTGCAGAATGTGGAAAACTTTTTCTTAATGCGATTATAATAGATTGACGGAAAGATTGCAATGGATCTGCTCTTTTTTTGTGGATCCATACAAAAAAACTGGCTGCACAAAGCCTGCAGCCAGCCTTTTACGGTTCAGTTCTGGGTATATGCGGTAAGTCCGCTGCCATCCGGCGTGACATCGATCATGATGATGTCCCCGGCCCGGACCCCGTCGCCTAAGATGAGGCGGGCGGCCAGGGTCTCCACATTCTTTTGGAGATAGCGCTTTAGGGGACGTGCGCCGTAGACCGGGTCGTAGCCGTGGTCGGCGGCAAATGCCTTCGCCGCCGGGGTCAGGCGGATCGACAGCTCCCGGTCCGCCAGCCGCCGGTCCACATCGGCGATCATCAAGTCCACGATGCCGCCGATATCCTCCCGGGTCAGAGGCTTAAAGAGCACCGTCTCGTCCAGACGGTTTAAAAATTCCGGGCGGAAATGGGCGCGCAGGTCGTTCATGACCATAGCCTCTGCTCCCGGCTCGATCTGTCCGTCCTGACCGATCCCTTCTAACAGATACTGGGAGCCGATGTTGGAGGTCATGATCAAGATCGTGTTCTTAAAGTCCACGGTCCGCCCCTGGGAATCGGTGATCCGGCCATCGTCTAAGACCTGCAGCAGCACATTGAACACGTCGGGATGGGCCTTCTCCACCTCGTCGAATAGCACCACGGAATAGGGCTTGCGGCGCACGGCCTCGGTCAGCTGGCCGCCCTCATCATAGCCCACATAGCCTGGAGGCGCTCCGATCAGACGGGACACAGCGTGCTTCTCCATATATTCGCTCATATCGATCCGGACCATGTTCCCTTCGTCGTCAAACAACGCCTCCGCCAGGGCCTTGGCCAGCTCGGTCTTGCCCACGCCGGTGGGCCCCAGGAATAAGAAGGAGCCGATCGGCTTGGTGGGGTCCTTGATCCCCGCCTTGGAGCGGATGATCGCCTCCGTCACCTTCTCCACCCCTTCGTCCTGGCCCACCACCCGTTTGTGGAGGACCTCATCCAGATGGAGGGTCTTGCTCCGTTCGCTCTCCGTCAGCTTCGCCACCGGGATCTGGGTCCACTTAGAGATGATCCGGGCGATCTCATCGTCGGTGACACTCTCCCGCACCAGGCTAAGATCCTGTCCCCGCACCTTCTCCTCCTCTGCCTCCAGCTCCTTTAAAAGCTGGGGCAGGCGGCCGTACTGCAGCTGGGCGGCCCGCTCTAAGTCGTATTTCTGCTGGGCGGCCTGGATCTCCCGGTTCACACTCTCGATCTCCTCCCGCAGGCCGGATAAACGGTCCACGGAGGCTTTTTCATTCTCCCACTGGGCCTTCTTCGCGGCGAACTGGTCGTGGAGCTCGGCCAGCTCCTTCTGCAGATCGGCCAGGCGGTCCTTGCTCAGATGATCGGTCTCCTTCTTTAAGGCAGCCTCCTCGATCTCCAGCTGCATCACCTTCCTGGACAGCTCATCCAGCTCTGTGGGCATAGAATCCAGCTCCGTCTTGATCAGGGCGCAGGCCTCATCCACCAGGTCGATCGCCTTATCCGGCAGGAACCGGTCGGAGATATAGCGGTCGGACAGGACGGCCGCCGAGACCAGGGCCGAGTCCGTGATCTTCACGCCGTGGAACACCTCATACCGCTCCTTGATCCCACGGAGGATCGAGATCGTATCCTCCACGGTAGGCTCATCCACCATCACCGGCTGGAACCGACGCTCCAGGGCCGCGTCCTTCTCGATATATTTCCGGTATTCATCCAGTGTGGTGGCGCCTACACAGTGGAGCTCTCCTCTGGCCAGCATGGGCTTGAGCATATTGCCCGCGTCCATGGAGCCCTCGGTCTTTCCCGCGCCCACGATCGTGTGCAGCTCGTCGATGAACAGGATGATCTGCCCGTCGCTCTTTTTCACTTCCTCCAGGACGGCTTTTAAACGCTCCTCGAACTCGCCCCGGTACTTGGCGCCTGCCACCAGCGCCCCCATATCCAGGGCAAAGAGCCGCTTATCCTTTAAGCCCTCCGGCACATCGCCCCGGACGATCCGCTGGGCCAGGCCTTCCACCACCGCCGTCTTGCCCACGCCGGGCTCCCCGATCAGCACCGGATTGTTCTTCGTCTTCCGGGAAAGGATCCGGATCACGTTCCGGATCTCCCCGTCCCGGCCGATCACCGGGTCCAGTTTTTGCTCCCTGGCCCGTTCCACCAGGTCGTAGCCGTATTTTTCTAAGGTGTCATAGGTGGCTTCCGGATTATCGCTGACCACCCGCTGGTTCCCCCGGACGGTGGACAGGGCCTGCAGAAAACGCTCCCTGGTGATGCCGTACTGCTTGAACAGCTCCTTCATGGTCCGGTCTGGCTGCCCCAGCATAGACAGGAACAGATGCTCCACGGAGACGTACTCGTCGCCCATGGCCTTCGCCTCATCCTCACCGTGGATCAGGACCTTGTTCAGATCGTTGCTCATATAGACCTGGCCGCTGCCGCTGACCTTGGGCAGCTTTTCCACCGCCTGCAGCACCTCGTTCCGGAACTGCCCCTCGTTGATCTCCATCTTGGTGATCAGCTTGGCGATCAGGCTGTCCTCCACAGAGAGCAGGCTGGAGAGCAGATGCTCCTGCTCCAGCTGCTGGTTCCCATATTCATAAGCCAGCTTCTCACAGGCCTGGATCGCTTCGATCGATCGTTGGGTAAATTTATTGATGTTCATATGCCGTACCTCCTTTGCAGGTAGCTCATCATCTTTGTTATATCCGTAATATAACACATAAAATTAGCACTGTCAAGCGTCGAGTGCTAATTTTATCAGCAGAGCATAAAAAAACTGCCCCCCAAATGAGAGGCAGTCCCTATGTCCTTTCTATACCCTTTTGTCCTTCTCCTGCATCAGCACGGGCATCCTATCCCCATGCCTTGTACGCCGGATACCAGCACATGGGCAGGAGCCGCGCCCTTACAGGCAGTTCACCCAGAACTCTACCGTGCGGTGGAAGAACTGGCCCAGATGGAGACCGCTCCTTGAAATGGCCTGGCAAAAGCCATCACAGTTATAAAAACGGTCACCTGACACCCACTGCGGGCATACGTTACGGTTCCAATAAACAAATCCTAAGTCGTTCCCATTCATGATCCATGCCTCCCTGCTATCACTTTATCGAGCACCGGTCAGATGCTGCCGGATATCTTCTCTCATCTTGATACGCCATATAAAAATCTTGATCGATCATGGCTATAGTATACCCGATCTTTGGTCTTCCGTCCATACAATGGCGATCTGAAAATATCCCCCCGGATATGTATCAGGAGTACAGATCGCCAGCACCTCTTTCACATCCTCCTGGATCAAACGCTCCTGGGGATCGGTGAACATGGGATGCTGATGGCCGGCGGTCATGATGCTGATATAGTCCGGGTCGATCACCCGCGGACCTGCCGGCGCAAAGCGGATCTGGGTGGCGCGTTCAGATCACAAAGTGCTCCTTGCTGCTGTCCCACTCCGCGACCATCAGCACGCCCTTCTGGTCTGTGACCATGCACTTCCCCTCATGGATCCCGGGCTGCTGGCACAGGTAGTAGGCCTTTCCGTCCGGCGCTGTCTGGTAGCCGGTGAGCATATAGCCGGCGTCATCGAACAGATACCAGCCCGATGTGCCGCTAGTCTTTTCCGTGAGCCAGCGCCAGCCGTGGGCGGCATAGCTCCCGTCCTTGAACTGGTACCACCAGCGTTTGCCGTCCGCCGCCTGCAGAAAGCCCTCCTCATAGGTCTCTACCAGCGAATAATCCGGCCGGCCATAGCCGTCGATCCCGGCTCTTCCCAGGGGGTACTGCTTATAAGCCACGCATCCCCCTTCATTTACGATCCCCTGGGCGGAGCTGGTGTTCCCCTCTATGGTATATACCGTTTTTGAGGTCACCTTATACACATAACCAGTATGGTAGATCCTCTTGCTGTTGCGGAAAAAGATCTGGTCCCCCTCTTTCGGGTCCTGATGATACCGTCCCATCTTCTTATAATAGGACGCGGATGTGGGGGTATAAGCGGAAAATCCGCCTAAGAGCGCCCTGGCCTTCTCCACACCGAAAAGGTGGATCAAGATCGTATCAAAAAAGGAATCGCACCACGGCTGGGCCTGGACATCGATCCCGGTCTTTTCCTTATACAGCTTAGCGAACACCGTATAATTTCCTCTTCCTGCATTTTTGACCTTATCCTCCGGCTCTTCATAGGTCCCGATCTGACTCGTTTTATCCTTCTCGCAATACCCCACCCATTTGACAAATTCCGGGGTGACCTTTTCCTGGATGATCCCCATCTCTGCACCTCCTTATCGTATGCCCTTTATGCAGAGAGCCCGGTCCTCCCGGCACAAATGTCGTGCCGTATGCCTTGGCCATGCGCCATTAACAGGACTGCTCTCTGGATATCCGGACATCCATGCGCCCCGCGATCTGGGGGCTTGGTCTACTATATGGTGTAGAGGCGCAAAAGGTGCGTGCTGGGCTTATGGGCTTACGGGACTGGTGCCGGAAGGCCTGAGGCCGAGGTACCAGAGGAACTGCGGTGAACGCCCCGGTGGAGCTGTTACAAAAGCTCCGTATCAAAAAGCGGGCCCTCACAGGTCCGCCATGGTC
The DNA here is from genome assembly GCA_910585635.1 of uncultured Lachnospiraceae bacterium. GTDB lineage: Bacteria > Bacillota > Clostridia > Lachnospirales > Lachnospiraceae > Caccovicinus. The sequence continues at coordinate 25,401 of CAJUFE010000042.1, forward strand.
TTCCCTTTTCCGCACAGTCCTTCGAAATCCTCTGTGAAGGTGCGGATCGCCGCGTCGATCGCCGCGTTTTTCACCAGTCCCTCGATGATATCCGGCGCCACCGTTGCCGCCTTCACGCCATACTTGGCCAGCTCCAGCACCTGCTGGCTGTTCTTGAAGCTGGCCGCTAACAGTCCGCTGTCAAAGCCGCTGCCAGAGATCGCATCATGGATATCCTTAGATACCTGGATCCCGTCAAAGCCCATATTATCGATGCGGTTCACATAGGGCGCCACATACTCCGCGCCGCACTTTGCCGCCAGCCAGCCCTGCATGGTGGTGTAGATCGCAGTCCCGATGAAGCGGATGCCTTCCTCATGCAGCCCCTTCATGGCCTTGAAACCCTCAGGCGTACAAGGGACCTTGACCAGTGTGGTCTCCCCCAGCTCCTTGACGATGCGGTGTGCTTCCTCCACCATGGCCTCCGCCTTTTGGGCAGTGGCCTGCACGAACAGCTCGCCCTCCTCCCCGATGATGGAGCGGATCTCCTTTAAGACCTCATAAGGCGTCCGTCCAGTCTTGGCCAGGATCGAGGGATTGGTGGATACGCCGTCCACCGGGAAATACGCATAGATATGCCTGATCCGTTCCACATTCGCGTCATCGATACATAGCTTCATGTTGATATCCTCCTTACGGCCTCGATCGGCCGTCCTTTTCTCTATTATTGAACGTGCATGATCACTTTTCAGAAGAATCGATGCTAACAGCGGTCATTTTCAGAAAAACTGCCTTTGCGGCTTTTTCGGGGATGGTCCACGCTGCCCCTGTCATAATGTCTGCTCTGTCCGCCCGATGATATCGTCCTGGGTAGCCTTGGACAGCACATTGAAGAAGGCGGAATACCCGGCCACACGGACGATCAGGTCCTTGTGGTCCTCCGGATGGGCCTGGGCGTCCAGCAGGGTCTCCCTGGAGACCACATTGTACTGCACATGGTAGCCATCCAGGCGGTCGAAGAAGGTGCGGATGATCATCTCCAGCTTCTCCTTGTTCTCTTCCTTAGCCAGCAGCTGAGGGGTCACCTTCTGGTTTAAGAGCACGCCGCCGGTGATCTCATGGGTGGGCAGCTTGGAGACCGACTTGAACACGGCGGTGGGGCCGTTCTTATCCATGCCGTGGGCCGGGGAGCAGCCTTCCGCCAGGGGCTGGCGGGCCCGCCGCCCGTCCGGGGTGGCCATGGTCCCCATGCCCTGACCTACGTTGGCGGAGATGCTGGAGGTGCCTCCATAGCGGATCCCGCCGATGGGGCCTCTGCCATACCGGGTATTGGGGTACTTCTTCATCTCATCGATATAGACATTGTAGACATCCACCACCAGCTGGTCCACACGGTCGTCATCATTGCCATATTTTGGCGCGTCACCTACCAGCATCCGCTGGATCCTCTGGTTTTCCGGGCTGGTGAAATCATCCGCCAGGGCATCCATCAGCTGCTGGGGCGTGATCTTTTTCTCTTCGTAGACCAGCTTCTTGATCGCCGCCAGACTGTCCGCCATGTTGGCGATCCCCACCTGGAGACCGGAGATAAAGTCGTAGACAGCGCCGCCCTCCTTCAAGGTCTTGCCCCTGCCGATGCAGTCCTGGGTCAATGCGGAGCACAAGACATCCGGGCATTCCCGCTCGATCGCCAGGTCGATCGCGTTCTCCACGATCACGCTCATGCGGGTCAGCTCCCGGGTGGCCGCCTCCACCGCCGCGGCCAGCTCTCCATAGGTCTTAAAGTCCTCAAACCGGCCGCAGCCCTTGACGAACCGCTTGCCGGAGGTGGGGTCGATGCCGTCGTTCATGGCGATCAGCAGGATCCTGGGGAAATTGAGGTAGCTCATGCCCGTACAGCGGTAGCCCCATTTGCCCGGCACCGCGGTCTCCACACAGCCGATCGCGGAGTAATCATAGGCGTCCTCCTCCTTCACCCCCTTCTCGATAAAGGAAGGGATGATCACCTCGTCGGAATTAAAGGCCGGCATGCCGGTGCCCAGTTTCATGACCTCGATGGCCTCATCCATGAAGGCCTTGGATAACCCCTTATGATAGCGGACGGTCAGGTTAGGCTGGGGCAGCCTGGTCTGCGCCACGGAGCGCAGCACCAGGAAGGACAGCTCATTGACCGCGTCCTTTTTATCCCGGGTCTGGCCGCCCACGGTCACGTTCTGGTACATGGGGCTCCCCGCGCTGCTCAAGGTATGGGTCCAGCTCCTGACCTTGTTGATCGTCAGGGTCTTGATCCACAGGTTGGTCAGGATCTCCACCGCCTGGTCCGGGGCGATCATCTTCTCCTCCTTGTCCTTCTTGTAGTAGGGATAGATATACTGATCAAAACGCCCATAGGACAGGGAATGTCCGTTGGATTCGATCTGGAGGATCAGCTGGATGGACCAGGTGGCCTGGACGGCCTCACGGAAGGTCTGGGCCGGCTCGTAGGGGACCTTGTCACAGATCCTGGCGATCTCCAAAAGCTCGATCTTCCTCCCGGCGTCCGCGGTCTCAGCCTTCTTTCTGGCCAGCAGCGCATAGCGGTGAGCGAAGGTCCTCACTGCCTCGATGACGATCAGGACCGCTTTATAAAAGCAGTTCTTATCGATGTTCTCCGGGATGCAAAGATCCAGCCCGGCCTTCAGTTCCCGGACCCTCTCCTCATAGCCCTTCAGCCCGATCTCCAGCATGGTCTTATAGTCCACCGCCAGATGGGCGTCCCCAGAGTTCAGCTTCCCTTCCATGCCAAAGAACCCGGTCTCCATAAATACATCCACTTCCTCCGGGAGCAATGCGCCGCCCCTGGCCCGCAGGTTGTTGTTCTCCCAGAAAGGGGCGATCGAGCGCAGCTTCTCCTTCGTCTCCTCGGTGATATAGAACACATCCCCGTCCCGCTTTTCGAAGGTGTCCAGCTCATCGATGACAAAATCTAAGGTGTACTCCGGGAAGATCGGGGCATCCTTGTTCGAAGCGGCCTGGTTCCCCACGATCAGGGTCTCGTCCTCGATATAGATCGACATCTTCTCCAGGATGTTCTTCAGCATCAGCGCGCGCTTCACCACCGCAGGCTGGTTTTTATGCGCCTGATAGGCCTCTGTGGCCAGCATGGCACGCTCCGCGCAGATATAGGGCTTCTTATCCAGCACCTCTTCCCTGAACCTGGCCATCCTTGGGGTCAGGTCTCCAAAATGCTCTACGTTCTTCATGACTGCCCTCCTTTTGTTGTTCCGTTCGAGATCGAATTTGTTTTTGTTCGTAAATTTAGTATATCATGATCCGGGAGAAAATGCAATGTATATTTCGAAGATGATCATTTATATTTTATTCGTAAGTTTTAGCATTTTCGTATTAAATATGTGCCTATATCGTAAAAGGTCCGTTCCGGGAGGGGCATGTCACAACAGGACGCGCTCTCGCTCCGACCGGAACGTAGCGGATGCTAGGCTCGAAAGGACCTCGCCAAGCACCGACGTTCCGCTAGGGTCCTTTATGTGACATGCCCCTCCCTCCACTACTTTAGTTGGCTGTTCTTAAGGTATATCTTCTCGCAGCTATATTTAGATCAGAAAGTTCGAGGCTTTCTATACCTCCGCCCTCCCGTCGCGGACCCTTTGCTCCCCATGTGAAAAGTACCCATCACGCAGGCAAGCTGTTTCATTTGTAAGCAAATAACTTGCAAACATATCTCCTTTATGATAGGATAAAAAGAAAACAGGAGCCAAGACCCACTATGAACAAGCGGACAAACCAGATATTAGAGTTTTTGACTATAGAAAATAAGATGGAGGTCTCCCAGCTGGCGGAAAAGCTGGGGGTCTCACAGGTGACGGTGCGCAAGGACTTAGATGAGCTGGAGCGGCAGGGGATCATCGTCCGGGAGCATGGGTTTGCCTGCCTGGGGAGCGCGGATAACCTCCACGGGCGGATCGCCTACCATTATGAGGCCAAACGGAAGATCGCAAAACGCGCCGCCCAGCTGATCGCGGACGGGGAAACCCTGATGATCGAGAGCGGGAGCTGCTGTGCCCTCTTGGCAGAAGAGCTGGCCCTTTCTAAAAAAGATCTGACCATCATCACCAACAGTGCCTTCATTGCCGCGTATATCCGGGGAAAGTCGAATTTCCAGCTCGTCCTTTTAGGCGGGATCTACCAGCAGGATGCCCAGGTCCTGGTGGGACCGATGGTCCGGCAGTGTGTGGAGGATTTCTATGTCCGTCATTTCTTCGTCGGCACAGACGGCTATTCAAGACAGACTGGCTTTACCAACCGGGACCAGATGCGGGCCCAGGCTGTACGGGATATGGCACGCCAGGCCGAGCACATCGTGATCCTGACGGAAAGTGAGAAGTTCATCCACCATGGGGTCGTTCCGCTGAACCTGCGGGACTATCCACGCACGGTGATCACCGACAGCCAGATCCCCCAGGCTACTATCGACAGCTTAAGGGAATGCCAGATCGATGTGATCACCATCTGATCAGTCTATATCTCGCTGTATCGAGGAGCCTTTGCGGCCAGAGCTGCTCAAGATGGATGCGAGGAAGCTTCCCCGCCTGTTCTTATCATATAGAAGGAGGATAACGGCCATGCAGAAAGGCACGATCTTCAATATCCAGAAATTCAGCACCAATGACGGCCCGGGGGTCCGGACCACGGTCTTCTTTAAAGGATGCCCTCTGCACTGCAGGTGGTGCGCGAACCCGGAATCCCAGTCTGCGGCAGTCCAGATCCTCTATGATCAGGACCGCTGCATGCAGTGTGCCGCCTGTGTCCGCACCTGCCCCCAGCAAGCAGTGGCCTTATCCGATCAAAGGGTCTCTATCGATCCGGCAGGCTGTATGGGGTGCCTGCGGTGCGTACAGGGCTGCCCCGCCGGGGCATTGAGCTACGAAGGGGAGATAAAGACGGTCCAGGAGGTGGTAGAGGTCTGTCTGCAGGATAAAGATTTCTACGAGACCTCCGGGGGCGGCGTGACCATATCCGGCGGCGAGGGCCTGGCCCAGCCGGCGTTTTTGGAAGAGCTCCTCACCGCGCTCAAGCAGCACCAGATCCACCTGGCGATCGAGACCACCGGCTATGCCAGACCAGAGCACTTTCAAAAGCTGGCGCCCCTGGCCGACCTTTTGCTCTTCGACGTAAAGCATTATGACAGCACCCGCCACCAGGAAGGCACCGGTGTCCCTAATGAGCAGATCTTAGAGAACCTGCAGTGGGCGATCGCCCAGAAGATCTGTGTGCTGCCGCGGATCCCGGTGATCCCCGGCTTTAATGCCTCTCTTCAGGACGCAGCCGGACTGGCCGCACTCCTCACCCGTGTGGGCGCCCGACGGGTACAGCTCCTCCCCTTCCATCAATTTGGCGAAGGCAAATACCATAAGCTCCAGCGAGCCTACCCCTACGAGGGGGTGGCGGCCCTCCATGAGGAGGACCTGACAGACTACCGGCAGGTTTTCCTGGAGGATGGGCTGGAAGCGTTTTTCTGACCCGATGTCCGAAGAGGTCCCCCTTGCTGCAGTCCCCTCTTCTGTCTTTGCTCCGCTATACCGCCCCTTTCCTTTATCGCCACCTGTCCGCGCGCTCCTTCAAGATCAATGCCAGCAGAGCGGACCCGATCCTGGCCCAGACCGTACTCCACCAGATCATGACCTGCCCGCCCGCCAAAGGCGGCAGGGTCAGCATGAGCACCAGCATGAGCAGCGGTTCGATAAAGGTCAGGATATAGGAGTAGACACTCTTTTCTGTTGCATAAAAGCTTGCGGTGGTGATGCGGAGGACCGCCACAAAGGGGACCGATACCAGGAAGATCGGCATGATCCTGGCGATCTCCCTATTTACATCAGCTGACGCGCCAAACAAGCCTCCCAGGCTCCATCTGGTCTGATACATGATGATACAGCCGGCCACCGATAATGTGAGAGCTGACCCATAGGCCAGCCTTCGGAAGAACATAAGGCCCTCCCGGTCCTTCTCCCCATAGCACTGGCTGAGCAATGGCTGGCACCCATCTCCCACCCCCTGGAGGATCAGGTAGATGATGCAGATCACATAGGCGATACAGGCGTAGGTGGCGATCGCTGCATCGCCGCCGTAGGAGACAGAAAAACGGTTGATGATGATCAAAGAAAGGTTCGGGGACATGGCCAGCCCAAAGGGCGCGATCCCGATCTTGAGGACAGCTGCGGATACCTTCCCCATTTTGGAAAGAGGGATGCGCAGCGTGAACTGCCCTTTGCGGAGCATATAGACCAGAGCGGTCAGCATGGTGACCCCCTGTCCGATCACCGTAGCCCAGGCCGCTCCTGCCACCCCCATCTCCAGCATCCATACGAACACATAGTCCAGGATGATATTGGTGACAAATCCTCCGATCATGGCGGCCATCGCATAGAAGGAGCCTCCATGGTTGCGGATGAAAGGGACTAGCCCTGTACCGATCACCTGCAGAGCCGCCCCCACAGCGATCGCCGCGATATAGTCCTCCCCCAAGGAGAGCATCTCTCCTCTTGCCCCCAGCAGCTTGAGCAGAGAGCGGTCCAATAGGGAGACTGCGACCGTCAAGGCTGCGCCGGAGATGAGCAGCAGCCATATCGCGCCTGCTGTGAACATCCTCGCCTGTGCATCCTTCTTTTCCGCCCTATTGATCGAATAGTAGATCGCGCCGCCCATGCCGATCCCTGTGCCCAGCGCCTGGATGACGGCCACGATAGGATAGGCGATGTTCACCGCTGAAAGTCCCAGATCTCCGATGCTGTTCCCCACAAAAAATCCGTCAACGATCGTATAGATCCCCGATAAGGCAAAGGATAATATGGAGGGGATCACATACATGAAGAAATCCTTTACACGCCTTGTCTGTTCCATATCCATGCTTTTCATCCTGACAAGCCTCCTTAAATTAGTCCTTGTACGTACTATATGCATTATAGTCCGTGTATGTACTAATTGTCAAGGCAGAAAATTTTTTAATCTTCCATATTTCCCGGAGATCTTCTGGAGCTTCCATCAAAAAAGACACCCCTCGGGCTGGTCACCCTGTGGTGTCTTTTTTGATGCTCTCACATCGCCTTTTCCATTTCTTTCTCCAGCATCGTGCTAAATACGGTGATATCCTCCACCATCTGCCGGACCCTGTCGCTCCCCATGCTCCGGATGACCCGCTGCTCCAGCTCCTGCAGGGGTGCCAACCGCTCACGGGAATAGGCCTGCCCCTTCTCTGTCAGGGCGATCTGCTTTTCCCGGCGGTCTCCGCTCCCAGGGCTCAGTTGGATATACCCATCCTCCTTCAGGGATCGGATGACGCTGTTGACCGTCTGCTTGGTCAGGCCTGTACAGATACAGATCTTTTTTTGTGTCATGGCCTCCTGCCCGTCCAGCGCATAGAGGACGAACAGCAGGTAATAATTGATATTTTTTGATGCTGCCCAAAAGCTGTATAACGCGTTGGCCTGTCCCCATTGCCCCCACAATTTCTGTGCCTCTGTCTGCATACCGATCCCTCCTTGTCACGTCCTATATCGATCATTATAGTATGTGGCCGTACGTTTAGCAAGGCTTTTGGAGCAAAAGCGCTGCGGGCTGGAAGACCAGGATATAAAAGGGAATGGCTGCTTTTCAGGACTATGCAACAGGAAATGCAGCACGGATGTAAAAGGGGCTGTCGCAAAATAGCCGCTATATACAGGATATGGCGTTCTGACCCGATCGGTCACAGCCACATATCGTGTATAAGCTGCATTTTGCGACAGCCCCTTAGGCTGCGGATAACAGGACTCGAACCTGCACGGTCGCCCACCAGAACCTAAATCATGAGGCAGGCTGTTTTCTGCATCCATACAAAGCATAAACCTCGCTTTTTATCGATCGTTTCCATCGTTCTGCTGCGGTGTATTTTTCTTTGTTGATGTCACAGTTGATGTCAGATCGATCTTTCCCGATCATTTTTTAATGTGGGGATATCTTCACTAATGATCTCACTTCTCATAGATCGTCACTCCAGTAGTTTGGATCTCTTGATCGATCCGGGATCCCTTCTCAATATGAGCCACATCAAATTCCTTGGAAAATGGGATCGCCCACAGTGATACTACCTTCTATAGCCAGACTGCCCATCTGCTCCCGTGCTACGCCATTGCACAGGCTTCCTGCTCCCAGGCTTTGATCGTTTCCACGGAAAGCTCTAAGACCTCTGCTATCGCTTCCAATGAACCCCCTCTTTTGAGCATATTCCTGGCTGTCTTCTTTTTCGTTTCTTGCCTGGCTTCATCCATCAACATCTTCCCAACCTGCGTCATCCCTATCACCTCCTTGATATATTGCCTGGTCTCCTCACTGATCACTTTGTCTGTGAATGTCAGTATCCCTGCCAGAACAAAAGTTTCCTGCTCCTTATCCGGTATCTGCCGAGCCAGATCCACACATGCCCTGATCGCTCTCTGCTCCTCTCCCTCCCCTTTATAGGTCAATGGGAGGATCACCAGATGCATGAGCATCTCATCAGTCATCCTGCCTTTCTCTATGCGCTTTCTAGCATCCTCCATCCACTCCTCTGACGGGACTCCCGACAGATAAGAAGCTTCCACCTGCAGCTGACAGGCAGTCCGTTCCATACTGGTCTCTGCCCCCTCGATATCTGCCGTATACAGCACCATCACATGGATATCCGGCTCTTTTTCTTCCCTAAGATAGCGATCGATCACATCCATGATATAGCGGCCATATTTTGTGAAGTTCGCCTTCTTATAGGCGCTCTCATAGTCCAGGATCGCCACACTCCCGTCTTCCAGTTCGAACAGGTTATCCATCTTAAGTTCCCTGGCCTGGACGATAGGGATATTAGTCGATCTCACATCCACTACCTTCAGACCATTCCCAAACCCAAACAGCGAGAGCGGCTTCCCCTTCATCCTGTCCCCAAAGAGTTTGGAGACGATATCTTTATTCTGATACGCGATCGATGTATCCGTATCCAGGCCTTCTTTTGTCTTTTGTGTCCCCATCTCGTCCCTTCCCCCCTTATCTCTCTCCACTCGTTACATGTGTACGCTTAACGCTCCATGTCGTTCACCATCTCCGTCCATCCTCTTCCTATCCTGAGCATACCATACCTGTGATGATCTTGCAACCTCCCTGTATATGGGTCCGGCACTGTGCTAAAAAACCCTTTGATATCACCCCTTTCCAGAGCCGTTGAGAGCGGGTCCTATGACGAGATGCTGGCTTTGAAGACTGGGCTGAGGAAATGAAGCTTTGGTATAATGGTCGCTTCTGATCTGATGGCCGTTGATGTCACGGTTGATGTCAGACCAGGCTTTCCTGCCCGTATCCCACCTCTTTCCCGCAATAAAAAACAGGGCTTTTGGAGGATCATCTCTCCAAAAACCCTGCTCCCATGGGACTTTCCAGGCTCCATCCGGCTCTCCTGGGGCCGCTCCTATGCGGATAACAGGACTCGAACCTGCACGGTCGCCCACCAGAACCTAAATCTGGCGTGTCTGCCAATTCCACCATATCCGCCTTTTGCGTTTCTTATCATACCATCCCTAAGGCCAGATCGTCAATATGTCACGGATACTTTATCTTGAGAAATGCCCCAGGCGGTTACTTTTCACACCAACGCAAAGGGTCCGCTACGGGAGGGGCATGTCACAACAGGACGCGCTCTCGTTCCGCTAGGGTCCTTTATGTGACATGCCCCTCCCTCCGCTACTTTATGGCTGCTCTTCGGTCATACAGCATGTCAGCCCGTCCCTCTGCTGGATCAGCGATTTGATCCAGTGGGCCGACTTTTTCAGCCTCCTCTGATAGTTGCCCATCAGGTCCACCTCGATAAAGCCATACCGGTTCTTAAAGGCATTGCTCCAGGACCAGTTATCGATCACGCCCCAGTAGTGGTAGCCCACACAGTTGGCGCCCTCCTCGATGGCCTTCATGACCCACTCTAGGTGGTCCCGGACGAACTCGATCCGATAGTCATCCTGGATCTCCCCTTCTGCATCGCGGAAGCGGTCCTCGTGCTCCGCGCCCATGCCGTTCTCCGAGATAAAGAACTTCATATCCGGGTATTCCCGCTTCATCTTCATGCCGAAGTCATAGATCCCCTTGGGGTAGATCTCCCAGCCGCGGTATACGTTCATCTTTCTCTCCGGCCAGATATAGGGATCGGCGAACTTGGGATAGCCGGAGGCGTCCACCTTTTCCTTCGGGGCCTGGACACGGGTGGGCTGGTAATAGTTAAAGCCCAGCCAGTCCACACGGCCGCATTTTAAGATCTCCTCGTCCCCGGGACGCATCTCCGGCGCCATGCCGCAGGCCTTCAAGGTCTCCAGCACATCCTTTGGCAGTGTCCCGGAGGTGGACAGATCCAGCCACCAGCGGTTATGGATCCCGTCGGTCATGCGGAGCGCTTCCAGATCCTCCGGCGTGGGATCCTCCTTGGTGTAGGGAGGCGCGAAGGCATTGATCAGGCCGATCTGTGCATCCTCTAAGAGATACCCCTCTTCCTTGGCCTTGCGGAACTCGCGGACCGCCAGGCTGTGGGCCAGGGCGATGTGGTACTGCACCTGCATCCCCCGCTTCTCATCCTTGAGGAAGGGATACCAGACGCCATGCCGGTATTCCTGATCCGGCTCTACGATGGGCTCATTAAAGGTGAACCAGTACCGGATCTCCTTGCCGAACTCCCTAAAGGCGGTCCTGGCATACACGGCATAGGCCTCCACCACTTCCCTATTTTCCCACCCGCCTCTGGCGAACAGATAATAGGGCATGTCAAAATGGTATAGGTTCATGAACAGCTCGATCGCATTTTCCTTGGCACAGGCGCACACCTTATGGTAAAATGCCGCCCCTTCCGTATTCAGCTTCTGATCCTGATCCATGAGCCGGGTCCACTGGATGGAGGTGCGGAAGGAATCCAGGTGGAGGCTTTTAAACAGCTTGATGTCCTCTTCGTATTTCTCATAGAAGTCATTCCCCACATAGCTGCCCACCTTGTTGTAGAAGTCGGAGATCGAGAGATCGGACCAATGGTCCCAGAAGCTCTCCAGGCGATGGTCCTTCTTATAAGCCCCCTCTGTCTGTGGACCGGACATGGCGGCCCCCATAAAAAACCCCTTTGGGATGGTAAGTTGCATACACTTCTCCTTTCTCAGCCAGGCGATCAGGCCAGTCTGTCACCGCCGTTTATCGCCCGTCTGCTCACAAATTGTTATGACATTTTGTCTATAGATCATATTATTTATAGGATACCATATTTTTCAGAAAAAGCAATAGCTTTTTCATATGGACGATCATAAAAACAGGGATGCCGCACTTTTCAGCATCCCTGTTTTCTCTTTTCCTTGTTACGGGCTCTTGGCACTGTCCGATACGGCCTTCCTTCTCTCTGCGGCCTCCCGCTCCTGATTTTCTACAAATGGGACGTAAGGCGGCTCGCCGTAGTCGCACCAGCGTTCTGCCGGACGTTCGGGCAAAAGGCCCAGGGCCTCCATCTCGTCGGCCACATCTTTAAGCCCATATCGCTCATAAGTCTCCCGGTAAGGCCAGCCGGTCTCCAGATCGAAGCCCCTGGCCTCATAGACCAGATCCACCATCTCATTCCACTGCTGCCAGTCCGCCACCTCATCCCAGGAGTCCGGGATCGACATGACCCGCCATACCTGTTCGATCTCCATCCGGCGGTCCCTGCCGTGGTTCCGGATCAGGATGGCCCGCATCAAGAGCTTCGAACGGTACGCCGCCTCATAAAGCTCCACTGCCGTCATGGGATACCCGGTAGCCGCGGCATACATCTCCGCTTCCATCGTGGGCCACCAGGGATCGGGGCTCTGCCATTCGCAGCTTATGACCGAATCCTTGATCTCCGCATTGTTCTGCACGTTGATGATCGCCGCGATCAGATCGGGGTCGTGATAGGGATCGGCCATGGCGGATGCATGGTGGTCGATCTTGCTGTGAAAATGCTCCACTGTGTTGGCGTCTCTGGTAGACTGCATACGGATGATATTGGCCGCCAGCCAGGTAGGCTTTTCCACGCTGCCCTCATAGCCTCTGCCCTGCCAGTGGACGCTCTGGCCCCAGCCGCCCTCCAGGCTCACCGGGATGTCGGTGCGCTTCCCGCCCAGCTCCGTGGAGAAACGGCCGTGATAGATGGTATCACTGTACTTCTCGTAGCCCATGGCCCGTATGGCCCGGGCCATGCCCTCGGCGAACAGGTCCCCGTAATAGCCCTTTCGATACACCAGGTTGGTGATGAAACGCTTGATGAACTCCACATTTTCCACGTCCACTTCCATGCCTGTCCCCAGGTCCATGCCGTCAAAAAGATGTTCCTTCGTACACATGGCCAGCCAGGTCTGGAGCCATACATCGATCTCCCATTTATCAATGCCATATTCGTTACATAAGTCATTGATGATGGTGCCTTTTTCGTAGTCCGCCTTCCACAGGTTATAGGCATCTGGCAGGATCACCTTCCCCTGCTCCTCGAAATACGGGTCGGAAAAGTCCGGTGCCGGGATATCCGTGCCCCAGGCAAAGGTGCTGGCGCTCACGCATTTTTCCACATGGTTCACCGGCTCATCCTCGAAGGCGCTGGCGCCGTTCAGAAGCAAGGCGTTGCAGCGCTGGTTGCAGCCGGGACTGCAGGCCACATTGCCCCGGTCATATCTTACTTCAAACTCGCCGCCGGGCACGCCGAACTTGTCCAGGTGGAGGATGGGGGAGGGGGACATGCTGGGCTTGTTCATGTTCAGACGGAGATATTTGATCTTCTCCAGATCCGCAGGCGCCACCACGCCGGAGCCATGGACGGTGACCGCCTTTAGGTTCTTGCTGCCCCACACAGCGCCGAACCCGCCCTTAGCCAGACAGCAGTCGTTGGCCGAGGTGATGCTGGCGATGCGCACCAGCTTTTCGCCCGCCGGGCCGATCACCATGGACTTGTACTCGTGGCCGAACCGCTCCTCTAAGGCCCGCTGTGTCTGGTGGATCCGCATGCCCCACAGATCGCCGGCCGGCAGGACCAAGATCTGATCATCCTCGATCTTGATGATGGACGGCTGCTGTGCCTTTCCTTCTATGATAAAGCCATCATAGCCTGCATACTTTAATTCCGTGGCGAACCATCCGCCGATATTCCCAAAGGTGAACTGCTCCGGGTTCACGCTGGGGCCAATCGCGCAGGCGGCGCTCCTCCCGCCCGCAGGGATCCCCGTCCCGGTGGTGGGACCGCTCATGTAGATAAATTTATTGCCCTCGTCAAAGGCACCGGTCCCCGGGTGCACCTCATCCCAGAAGATCCGGTGGATCAGCATGCGCCCGCCTACATATCTCGGTACATACTGATACGTATCCACCCGGGAGATCTCCCCGGTGGTCAGGTCGATCCGGGCGATCTTTCCACAATAGCCATACAGCTTGCCTATATTCTTAGGGTCTTCTAAAACATCCTTTGCACTATAATTTGGCATGATACTCCTCCCTTCTCACTCTTTGGCCGGGCAGACATCTTCTGACCATGGCAGCGGATCCTCGCTGAGCCCGATGCAGCGCACGGGACACCACTTGATGCACTGCGGCCCCTCCGGAACACCGCGGCAAAGGTCGCATTTCACCGCTTTCCATCCTTTCCTGTCCCGGCTCTTCTTCATCGAGATGCGGGATGGGGTATATTTACAGTTTTTCTGGCACAGTCCGCAGCCGATACATTTTTCTTCATCCACATAGACGATCCCGGTCTCCGGATCGATGCACATGGCATGGTCCTTTTTCGGACATGCCTCGTAACAGGGATGGTCCTTGCACTGCTGGCAGGCCAGCACATGGTGGATCATGGACCGGGCATCCAGATCCACCTGGATACGCCCGTTCCCACGTCCGGTAAACCCTTCATGGGTCAGTCCGCACATGATCGTGCAGGAGACACAGCCTGTGCACAGAGAATATTCCGGAGGATACTGCACGATATGGTTCCCCAGCCCCTCCGGTCCAGACGGCTCCACAGCTTGGGAGACGATCAGTTTTGCATCCATTTTGTTGACTCCTTTCTACATTTTTCTTTTTGTCTCACCGCAAAGATCGATCCGCCGCCGCTCCGACGGATCGGACAGATACGCCGTGCCAGGTCCCCTTTACACTCCGCCCATCTGTCTATATCTACAAAAATAGGATAGCAGATGTCGATAAAAATATCAATCTGTGCATTTTGTCATTCATGAGCAAAACTTATCATGTTATATTTTTATTTGATAAACGGTTTTTCTCCACAAAAAATGGTACAATATCACCAACGTACTCTTTTTATCCAGATTAGAGGGCAAAATACATACGTTGCCTACTTTTTGAAGGAGAGGTGCAGAAGGATGGATATCAACGGACTGGAATATTTTATCAAAGCAGCGGAGACCCTGAATTTTACAAAAGCGGCCAATGAATGTCAGATCACCCAGACGGCCATGAGCCAGCATATCAACAACATGGAGACTGTGCTTGGTTTCCGACTCTTCAGCCGCACTACACGAAAAGTATCGCTGACCCCGGCCGGAGAGGCTTTTTACATCCGGATCAAACAGCTTCTGGCGGATTACAGCCAGGCGGTCCAGTACAGCGCCGATGTAGCCAGCGGAAAGATCAGCACCATACAGGTATCGATCCCCAGCGCCATGGAAGGCTCCGTCATCATGCCCCGTTTTCAATGCTTTCAGGAGCGATATCCTGATGTGGAGCTGGAGATCCGCATCCAGAGCACCGTTTCCATCGCTCACCAGCTGAACAACGGCCTGTGCGACGTGGCGATTAGCTGGCCCTATGAATTTGACCGTACGATCACCCATACCTATAGTATCGCTGAGTTTGAGCTGGATGTCCTCTGTTCGGCACAGCATCACCCGGCTAAAAAAACATCACTTACGCTGTCGGACATTTCTTCGGAAAAGCTTTTTGCCGTGAACCTGACCAAAATGCCCCATACGCGATTTAACATGGAGCGGATGTGGGCCGATCTTGGTCATACCATGCCGGACCTTTCTGTCAAGCACAATGTCTACACCATCGAAGAGATCATCCTCCGCATCCAGCTGGACCCGGCGATCATCGTCCTGGTCCCAACTTATTGCAAACGCTTTATCCCAGATACCTACCGAGCTGTCCCGCTGGATGCTCCATTAAAATTTCAGCTGACCGCAGCGGCACAAAAGGATGATCCCCGCCCAGAAATCATGCGGCTGATCAGGGTCTTATCCGATCCCCGGGTGCCACTGGACTTTTAATCCCTTTTAACATTTTTTCTTCTTGCTTCATAATAATTTTTGCTTTCCCTCAAAAAACGCCGTTTTATATACTATGGGCAAAGGCATCCACCTGCTTTTGCCTTTTTCTATATCCGAAAGCCCCTGTCCCCTGGCAGGTTTAAAGACCCTGGGGACAAGATCGGCCCGGGCCGCTCCCCCAGGATATAGGATATCTACTGTCGATGTATCCTCTCGGCCCTGAGAGGAAAAAGCACGCACGAAAGAAGACTATGCTTCAATGAATGAGCAAAAAACCTCTTCCTATCGCTGGGTCATCCTGTTGATGACCTTCCTTCCCTGTTTCTGGATGTCCGTCTGTCAGTTTCAGGCCACCCCCTACGCCGCCGATCTGATGCAGAGGCTCTCCCTTGCGGAGCAACAGTATGCGACCATCGCAACGGCTCCCATGCTGGTAGGCGTGTTCATCAGCTTTCTATCTGGTACGCTGGGTGATAAGTTCGGCGTGAAAAAAACCGTAGCCGTCGCGCTGGTCATCACCACGATCGGAGCCGTCGCCCGGGCTTTCGCCCCCAGCTATGGCATGTTGCTCCTGGTCACGATCCTGATGGGGGTCGCCGGAACGGTGCTAAACTCCAATAACGCTAAACTCATGAGCACCTGGTTCTCACCGGAACAGTTAGGGCTGGCTATCGGCATCGTAGTCGCCGCTGGCAACGGAGGGACCATCCTGGCGATGATGATCGGCAAAGGCCTCTCCCCTGATGTATCCAAAGCATTTCTTTACGGAGGCATCATGTTCGCTGTCCTCACAGTCCTCTGGATCCTATTTGTCAAGGAACGCAAGGTAGAGCTCCCGGAAGGCGCAGAGATGCCCAAGGTGGATCTGGGCGATGTGCTGAAGAGCCGATATACCTGGGTCGCCGCTGCCGGGGCCGCCCTTTTCATGGGGGTCAATCTGTCCGTGTCCGCGCTGATGAGCCCAGGCCTGGTGGCCAAGGGCGTGGCGGACGGATCCGCCAGCCTGACCATCGTCATCTTCTCTGTGATAGCCCTGGCAAGCTCCATCCTCATGCCCGGCATCATCGCAAAGCAGTCTAACACTAAGCTCTTCTGCGCCATCCTGGCCGCTGCATCCGGCATCACCCTGTATCTGAGCTGGAGATCCAGTTCGGCCATCGTGCGCGATATCCTGATCGCGGTCTGTGCGGTCTGCCTGGGAGGCCTCCTGCCCACGATCATGTCCATACCGGCACTTCTGCCAGAGATCGGCCCTGTAAAGATGGGGGCTGCAGGCGGACTGATCAGCACCGTCATGATGGCCGGAGCCTTCGTTATCCCATCCTATGTGATCACTCCCATCGCCGGAGGGATCAATGATACCGCGTTCCTGTTGGCTGCTGTCTGTGCCGTCCTACTGGCAGTCATCTTCCTGATCCTGCCCAATGCCAGCGCAAGAAAAAGATAAGGAGGTCCCATATGCATCAATGTATCAGTATCATCACCGCGAGACCAGAGTGCGTCGATACGGTCATTAACGCCGCTTCTCATCTGGTCACCCTTTCTCGCTCCGAAAAAGGGCTGATCTATTACAACTTGCTCCGCTCTGAGGAGGAGCCCTGTGTATTGATCCTCACCGAAAAGTGGGAGAGCAAGAAAGACTTTTTAAACCATGTGGCCCATGCCGGAGAGCCTGGGGATCCCGTATATGAGTTCGGCCAGATCGCAGAAGCTTCCAGCGCCGCACCGCCGAGGATCATCAACTGCACGCTGCTGGTATAGAGCAGAGGATCCCCCTAAGGGGACCCTAACAGAACGCCGGTCCTTGGGCGCGGTCTTTTCGCGCCCTAGTACCGCTGTGCTCTCGCCAAACCTCGGAGCGATAGCGCGTCCCTGTGGGGGACCGGGCCTCCAAATGCTAGATAGTTGCGGGCAGCATACTAAAAGATCCGCCAGCTAAAGTAGCGGAGGGAGGGGCATGTCACATAAAGGACCCTAGCGGAACGTCGGTGCTTGGCGAGGTCTTTTCGAGCCTAGCATCCGCTACGTCCCTGCCAAGACATCGGAGCGAGAGCGCGTCCTGTTGTGACATGCCCCTCCCGCAGCGGACCCCTTGC
>CAJUFE010000043.1 GCA_910585635.1 uncultured Lachnospiraceae bacterium
AGACCGTAAAACGGAGAGGCCTCAATATCTTCCAGAGCATCATAGGCCTCATGGACGGTACACCAGTCATCTGATGGCTGGTGTATCCGTCGTGGAGATAGGGGGGGCTGTCTGAACTGTTACCTTTAAGTTTTTAAGACCGACGTATGCTAGGACGTGCTAATGTCAGGATCAGTTGTCGGAAGCCAAAAACTTGCGTGCGCACGCAAATTATAGTATACTATCTGAGGTTAGGAGGGATATATCTATGAAACTATTAAAATGGCTTTCAGTAACAGACCGATTTTACAAGATCTATTTGGACAAACAGCTCGCGCCCTTTGGGATCAACAGCAGCCAGCATATGTTTTTGATTAAGATCTGTCAGTCACCCGGTATTTTACAGGATTCTTTGATGGATATGTTTTATGTTCACCCAAGCAATATCGTACGGACGGTCGCGGCGCTAGAAAAGCAGGGGATGATCACACGTTCCCCCCATGTTAAGGATAAGCGGACATGTGAGCTGTATCCCACAAAACGTGCGCTGTCTGTGGTCGATCAGGTACAGACGGTATGTGAGAAGACAGAAGCTCTTTTACTGCAGGGCATCAGTGGATCCGATCGGGACCTCTTTTTGGATCTTCTGATGCGGGCCGGCAAAAATATCACATCGGAGCTCCATATAGAAAGAAAGGGGGAGGAGTTTGATGACTGAAAATCCCTTGGGATATGAAAAGATCTCAAAACTGTTGAAGAATTTTGCCATTCCCAGTATTTTGGCGGCTCTTGTCGGTTCACTCTACAACATTGTAGACCAGGTCTTCATAGGCCAGGGAGTAGGTTATCTGGGAAACGCCGCAACCAATGTCTCTTACCCATTTTCTACCATTTGTCTTGCGATCTCGTTGCTGATCGGGATCGGCCGTGTTTCACTTTATCTTGGAAATAAAGATGCAAGATCAGCCGCCAAAACAGCCGGCAATGGTATTGTCTTAATGGTGATCTTAGGACTTGCTTACTTGGTGATAGGGGAGCTCCTATTGACCCAGCTTTTGATCGTGTTCGGAGCTACTACAGAAGTGTTCCCATATGCACAGCAGTACGCCGGGATCACTTTGATAGGAATTCCGTTTCTCATTGTGACAAATGGCATGAGCAATCTGATCCGGGCGGACGGGAGCCCTAAGTATTCTATGACCTGTATGATCGCAGGAGCTATTGTCAATACCATCCTTGACCCGATCTTTATCTTCGTCTTCCATTGGGGCATTTTGGGAGCGGCTTTGGCAACGGTCCTGGGACAGATCATTTCCTTTGTCCTTGCTATACGTTACTTATGGCATTTCAAAACCATCCATTTTTGAAAAAAGCCGTTTTCGGCTAGATTTCAAAGAGGCTCTGAAGACCTGCGGCATGGGGATCAGCAGCAGCTCAAACCAGATCGCGATCACCTTTGTGCAGATCGTCCTATACAATTCGTTGACCTATTACGGGGCGCAAACGGTCTACGGCACGGACATCCCTTTAGCCGCCTGCGGGATCGTCATAAAGACAAATGCGATCATCCTTGCGGTGGTGGTGGGGATATCACAGGGAGCCCAGCCGATCATAGGCTTTAACTATGGCGCGGGGCAATACCCCCGTGTGCGGGAAGCATATCTGCTTGCAGTGAAGTGGGCTCTGGCCATTTCTGCGGTCGGTTTTTTCCTGTTCCAATGCTTCCCTCACTTTATCATTTCCCTTTTTGGAGATGGAAATGAACTGTATTTTGAGTTTTCAGTCCTGTTCATGCGTGTATATCTTTTTATGGTGCTGGTAAACGGTGTGCAGCTACTTTCATCCAGTTTTTTTACTGCCATAGGGAAAGCGATAAAAGGCGCTTTATTGGCATTGACAAGGCAGATTTTTTCCTGATCCCTCTTATCCTGCTGCTCCCGCTCCGCTTTGGGATTATGGGTGTATTGCTCGCGGGGCCTGTAGCTGATCTTTCTGCGTTTATCCTATCTGTTGTGCTGGTCAGTATAGAATTAAGAAAACAAAAAAATACCATGAAAAACAACCCGATGTAAAGTTGCCGTTCTTTTTCCGAAAGAACGGACAGGTCTTTATGAAAATGGGATCATACATTGTAGACTTATCGGTCTTGTGCTATAATCGCAGTCATAACGGACCGCTGAAGATCGGGCCATCGCGAGCAAGGGTAGTGAGCAGCATGACCATCGCGGGGTGTGCAGATACAGCAGGCTGCAAAATTAAGGAAGTGACAGATATGAAAGCATTAGTACTGGCCGAAAAGCCATCGGTAGCCCGGGATATCGCCCGGGTATTGAAATGTGGGAAGAATAACAACGGGTCGATCGAAGGCCCCGCCTATATCGTGACCTGGGGCCTGGGCCATCTGGTGACCTTGGCGGACCCGGAGGACTACGATAAGAAGTACAAGGAATGGAAGATGGAAGACCTCCCCATGATGCCGGAGCCCTTTAAGCTGGAGGTGATAGGGCAGACGGCCAAGCAGTATCAGGCGGTGAAGGCCCAGCTTTTTAGAAAGGATGTGGGTGAGGTGATCATCGCCACGGACGCGGGGCGGGAAGGAGAGCTGGTGGCCAGGCTGATCCTAAAAAAGGCCGGCTGCAAAAAGCCGGTGAAAAGGCTCTGGATCTCCTCTGTGACGGACAAGGCGATCCGGGAGGGCTTTGCCCATCTAAAGGACGGGCGGGAGTATGAAAGCCTGTACGACGCGGCCATGTGCCGGGCCGAGGCGGACTGGCTGGTGGGGATCAATGCCACCAGGGCCTTGACCTGCAAGTACAATGCCCAGCTCTCCTGCGGTCGGGTGCAGACCCCCACCCTGGCCATGATCGCGGCCAGAGAGCAGGAGATCAAGAGCTTTGTCCCCAAACCTTACTATGGTCTGAAGGCCATATGGAAGCCGAAGGACGGTTCGCCTTTGAACTTGACCTGGCAGGAGGCACAGACGAAAAGCTTCCGCTCCTTTGATAAGATCCGGATCCAGCAGATCCTTAAGGAACTGCAGGGAAAGAGTGCTAGGGGTGTGGTCACGGAGATCAAGCGTTCCCCGAAAAAGACCCAGGCGCCTCTGCTCTACGACCTGACCGAGCTGCAGCGGGAGGCCAACCGGCGGTTCGACCTTTCGGCCAAGGATACCTTGAACATCATGCAGCGGCTCTATGAAAACCACAAGGTGCTGACCTACCCCAGGACCGATTCCCGATATCTGAGCAGCGATATCCTGCCCACGATCAAGGAGCGGTTAAAGGCCTGCAGCACAGGCCCCTATAAAAAACTGGCGGCCCAGCTCCTCCATCAGCCCTTGCCGACAAAGCCCTTTTTCGTGGATGATAAAAAGGTCTCCGACCACCACGCGATCATCCCCACGGAGCAGTATGTCCAGCTGGACCATATGACCATCGATGAGCGGAGGATCTACGACCTGGTGGTCCGGCGTTTCCTGGCGGTGTTGATGCCGCCCTACCAGTATGAGCAGATGGCCATGACCGTGGAGGTGGGCGGGGAGCGTTTCCTGGCCCACGGGGCTGTGGTGAAGGATATGGGCTGGAAGACAGCTTATGGAGAAGAGGCCGGGGTTGGCGGCGGGAGCGGCGGAGCAGGCAGCTGGGATGAGGATGCGGAGTGGGACGGGAGTGCGGACTGGGAGCGCCGGGAGGCGGGAGCAGCAGACCGGGAAGGGCAGACGATCAAAAGCCAGCAGCTCCCATCCTTAAAGGCAGGGGACCGGCTGGAGGGCCTTACCTTCGCCGTGACCGAGGGGAAGACAAAGCCCCCCTCCCCCTTTAATGAAGCCACCCTGTTATCCGCCATGGAAAACCCTTCCGCCTATCTGGAGACGAAGGATAAGGCCATGGTAAAGACTCTGGGGGAGACCGGCGGTCTGGGAACGGTGGCCACCAGAGCGGATATCATCGAGAAGCTGTTTTCCAGCTTCCTGGTGGAGAAGCGGGGGAAGGAGATCTTCCTCACTTCCAAAGGACGCCAGCTCCTGACCCTGGTGCCGGAGGACTTAAAAAAACCGGAGCTGACGGCCCAGTGGGAGATGCGGCTGTCCACGATCGCCAAGGGCAGTCTCAAACGGTCGGACTTTATGCAGGATATCCAGGACTACGCCCAGGAGCTGATCGGGCAGATCAAGGCGGGGGAGGGCACCTTCCGCCATGACAACCTGACCAATACCCGATGCCCGGAGTGTGGGAAGCGGATGCTCTTAGTGAAGGGCAAGAACAGCCAGATGCTGGTCTGCCAGGACCGTGCCTGCGGCCATCGGGAGACCATTTCCAGGACCTCCAACGCCCGGTGCCCGGTCTGTCATAAAAAGATGGAGCTTAGGGGAAAAGGAGACGGGCAGATCTTCGTCTGCGCCTGCGGCCATAAGGAAAAGCTGGCGGCTTTCCAGGAACGGCGGAAGAAGGAAGGCGCCGGTGTGTCGAAAAAGGACGTGGCTCGGTATCTGGAGCGGCAGAAGAAAGAAGGGGCAGAGCCGGTGAACAACGCATTTGCCCAGGCTCTGGCTCAGATCAAGCTGGAGGAGTGAAAAAGCGCATGGGCGCTTTGATAGAAAAATGAAGGTTGTATATGATAAGGTAAAGGATGGCGTCCGCATCCTGCGCTGCTTCGGCTATGACGGGCAGGTGGAGCTGCCGGATCGGATCGGAGGGCTGGCCGTGACGGAGCTGGGACCCTATGCGTTTTCTGAGTTGGTCAGACGGCAGACGCCGGGGGAGAAGTATCTGGTGGAGGTGACCGGCGGGCAGACGGATGGAGCTTGCCGGATGACGGAGCGGCCGGACGATGGCATCCGTTTGGATGGAGGCTTGGCCGATGAAGGGTCTGCCTGTTACGGCAAGGCCTTAGACCCAGGAGAGGATCTGGTGGGTGCAGAGGCCTTGGCAGACGGCACGCCTGCCCTGGGAGGAGACGCCCTCCGGCGGGTCCGCCTTCCTGGGGGGCTGCGCAAGATCGGGGCCTACGCATTTTACAATTGTGCCAGATTGGAAAGACTGGAGATCCCCAGCAGCCTCCAGGACCTGGGGGCCGGTCTCTTTACGGGCTGCCATGGGGTGGAGCATCTGACCCTCTGGATGCTCCCCGGGAAATCCTGCCTAAAGGAGGTCCTGGCCGAGTTTAAACAGACCCTGCGGGTGGACTGCCTGGAGGCGGATGGGAGGCTAAAGGCAAAGCTGCTCTTTCCAGAGTATTATGAGGAGTCGATCGAGAACACACCGGCCAGGATCCTGACCCAGGAGATGCACGGCTGCGGCCATCGATATCGGAACGCCTTCAGCGGCACCCAGTTCCAATACCTGGTCTATGATAAGCTGTTCCCCCATATCCAGGTCCAGGAAAAGCCGGAGCTGGTGACAGAGCTGGTGCTGGGACGGCTGCTGTACCCGGTGCAGCTGATGGAGGACCGGCGGCAGATCTACGAGTCCTATGCGGCCAGCCACGGAAAAGAGATCTTCCGGATCGCAAAACGGGAGAAGGATCCCTCGCTCTTACGGGCGGCCGCAGAGGCATCCTGGTGCGGGGAGGCCTGCCTTGAGGCGATGCTGGAGGCGGGGAGGGACGCAAAGGATCCCCAGGCCTTGGGCATCTTGATGGCGGTCCGGCATAGACGAAGGGTAAAGCAGGCCGGTCTTGGAGCCGATATGGACAGGGCCAGCGGCCGAGATGATGGAAAAAGCCTTGCTCCAGAGCCCAAGCGGCGCAGACGGTTCAGCTTGTAGATGGGCATGGGCCCAGATAGGCCAGATATACTCATCAGATAGCCCAGATACACCCGCTAGATAGAGAGCGTGACGGCGTGCGTACTTGCTGTCAGCGCAGGGGGTGTTAGAGGCGGTCAGGACAAATGTAATGTTTAGGATCGGGTTTTGGTCTAAGGATCAAGAAAGGAGGCATGCATATGATCGACCCTGCGAGACACCGCCAGCTGGAAGAGCTGGATCAGGTGGAGCTCTGCGTGAAGATCTGGACTATGGCCAGGAATGAGCTGTACCTGAACATGCGTTATCTGGATGTTTCCTTGAGCAGCCTGGGCTTTGAGGCGGACTGGGGGCGGGGCGGCATCGCCACGGATGGCTTTTTGATCCATTATGATCCGCCTTTCCTGCTGGCGCTGTACCGCCAGGGCCGGGTGCTGGTGGACAGGGCCTTCCTCCATATGCTCCTCCACTGCCTGTTTGGCCATCCAGACAACAGGAAGGGGCGGGCGGTGCCTCTGTGGCACTTAGCCTGCGATATCGCCATCGAGTCCATACTGGACGGGATGCTGATCAGATGTGTCCGAAGGCCCCCGTCCATGTTCCGGCGGGAGACCTATCTGCGGCTGAAAAATGCGGGGCTGACCGTGCTGAACGCAGAAGGGATCTACAAGAAGCTCCTGGAGCTGGCCTTTGACGAGAGGCGTCTGGAGCGCTTGAAGGAGGAGTTCTTTGTGGACGGCCACGATCTGTGGGAGCAGGAGCTGCCAAAGAGCCAGATGGTCCGCCGCCAGGAGCTGTGGAAGGACAACCGGGAGAGGATGCAGACGGCGATGGAGACTATGAGCGCCCAGGAGCAGGGGGAGGATGAGGGGGGCCTCATGCAGCAGGTACAGGTGGAGAACAGGGAGCGGTACGATTACCGGGCCTTTTTGAAAAAATTTTCGGTCCTGCGGGAGGAGATCATGGTGGACCCGGACTCCTTTGACCCGATCTTCTATACCTACGGGCTGGAGCTATATGGTGATATGCCCCTGGTGGAGCCTTTAGAGACGAAGGAGGTCTGTCGGATCGAGGACTTTGTGATCGTGATCGATACCTCCATGTCCTGCTCGGGGCCATTGATCCGGCGTTTTCTGGAGGAGACCTATTCTGTACTGACCTCCTCGGAGAGCTATTTCCACAAGGTGGATATCCATATCCTCCAATGTGACGAGAAGGTCCGGTCCGATGTGCGGATCGCCAGCCAGGAGGAGATGAGGGCCTATATGGAGCATTTTACGGTCATGGGAAATGGGGGGACGGACTTCCGCCCGGCCTTTGCCCATGTGGCCGGGCTGCTGGCTAAGGGGGAGTTCCATCGATTGAAGGGGCTGATCTATTTTACCGATGGAAAGGGGATCTATCCGGTGCAAAAGCCGCCCTATGACACGGTCTTTGTGTTCCTGAAGGAGGACTACGAGGATATGTCGGTGCCGGGGTGGGCGATGAAGCTGATCCTCTCGTCGGAGGAGCTGGGGATGCAGCTGGGGTAGGTCTGGGCGGAAGATCCGCCGCAAGATCTGACAGGCCCACAAGATCTGCCGCAGAACGGTCTGTGATGGCTGAGGGGGATCCGCTGTGGACGGTCTGAAACAGCCGGATGTGGTGGTCAGGCCGGTCATTGGGAGGACTATAAGTCGGGAGAAGGAGAAGGGAAACTCATAGTAAGGGAGTTGAGACAGGATGAACATCAAACGGGCAAAGGAAGAGATCAAGGATGCCATCGAGGCTTATCTATATAAGGACGCGTTCGGGCAGTACGCGATCCCCCAGATCAGGCAGAGGCCGGTGCTGCTCATCGGCCCGCCGGGGATAGGGAAGACCCAGATCATGGAGCAGGTGGCCAAGGAGTGCAAGGTGGCCCTGGTGGCCTACACGATCACCCACCACACCCGGCAGAGCGCGGTAGGCCTGCCGTACATCAGTAAAAAGCTGTATGGGGGAAAAGAGTACTCGGCCACAGAGTACACCATGAGTGAGATCGTGGCCTCGATCTACGATAAGATCGAAGCTACCGGGCTGAAGGAGGGGATCTTATTTATCGATGAGATCAACTGCGTGTCGGAGACCCTTGCGCCCGCCATGCTCCAGTTCCTCCAGTGCAAGACCTTCGGGAACCATCGGATCCCGGAGGGCTGGATGATCGTGGCGGCCGGGAACCCGCCGGAGTATAATAAGTCGGTCCGGGACTTCGACGTGGTCACCTTGGACCGGATCAAGAAGATCGTGGTGGAGCCGGACTATGAGGTCTGGCGGGAGTATGCTCTCCAGGAGGGGATCCATCCGGCGGTCTGCTCCTATCTGCAGTCTAAAAAGCAGTATCTCTGCTGCATCGAGACCACAGTGGACGGAAAGCTCTTTGCCACCCCCAGAGGCTGGGAGGATCTGTCCAGGCTGATCCAGGTCTATGAGGAGATGGGAAAGAAAGCGGACCGGGAGACGATCGTCCAGTATCTCCAGCATCCGAAGATCGCCAAGGATTTTGCCAATTACCTTTCTCTGTACCAGAAATACCAGGAGGAGCAGCAGGTCGAGGATATCCTGACCGGTGTGATCCGGGAGAGCTTTTGCGATAAGATGGCGCGTGCGCCCTTTGATGAGCGGCTGGGGGTGATCAGTATCCTGCTGGCCCGGCTGGGGCGGCACTTCAGAGATGTGCTGGAGCAAGAGGACGTGATGGACCGGGTCATGAAGATCCTAAAGCGGTACAGGCCGGGAGAGGGGGAGACAGAGGCTGCATCGGGGCAGGAGACAGAGACTGTCCTGGCGCAGGCAGATGGTCCGGATCCCCATGAGCCAGATCCCGCCGGACGGCTGCGGCAGCTGATCTGGGAGACGGAGCAGGACTGGGAGGGGCTGGAGAAACAGGAGCTGCTGACCAGGCGGGAGGACGTGCTCTACCGGAAGGTGCAAAGGCAGCTGGAGGGCTATCTGCAGGCGCTGGAAGAGGCGGAAAGAGGATCGGCCCTGGATCCGGGATCAGAGGTAGATGGGGGTGCCGGGCTGGCGGCAGGCTGGGCATTCCTTCGGGAGCGGTTCGCTGCGGACAGCGACCGGTTCGAGGAGGACTTCGGGACGGCGTCCCAGATGCTGGAGCATGGCTTCGACTTTATGGAGGCCGCTTTCGGGGACAGCCAGGAGATGGTCATCTTCATCACCGAGCTGAACACATCCCCTTATGCTGTAGGTTTCCTGCAGGAATATGCGTGTGAGCGGTATCATGCCTACAATGAACGGCTGATGTTCGACGACCGGGAGCAGGAGCTGTTAGGGAGGATCTGAGGAGAGAAGATAAAAATGGGATAAATTTCCACGATAGATGCGTTTTTCCTGGATAGAAAGCCTTGCTCTGAGGTACACTTTCTATATGTGAACAAAAAACTATACAGAAAAGAGCAAGGAGGGTTTTCTATGAGTAAGGCTTTAGATGGGACAGCGCTGACGATCGGCATTGTAGGTGCGGTGAACTGGGGATTGATCGGTTTTTTTAACTTTAATCTGGTCTCCTTCCTGTTTGGGAGCAACTGGATGTCCCGGGTCATCTATGCGGTGGTGGGATTGTGCGGGCTGTATCTGCTGACCTTTTACGGGAGGACCAGGGATATGGCAGCTTGAGACGCGGGGGCCTTTGAGGCCCCTTCCGTCATTACATAGCGGGTGTCGATGATAGCAGAGCCAGAGGATCTCTCCTGTAGCGGACCTGGCTTTTTTTGTTTCCATAAGTCCTATTTTGTGTTAGAATGGTTACGATCACATAAGAGATATACCGGGCCTTCCAGTAAGGGAGTGCCTGCGTCAGTAAAGGGAGGGTTCGATCATGATCTTTATCGGAGGGATGGGGCAGGGTTCCAAGGTCCTGCCGTACACAGGCTCTTTAAAATGTAAGTTCTGCGGGAGTATAGCTGGATGCCAGATCTTAATGACTTACACATACTTTAGCTTCTTTTTTATCCCCTTGTTCAAATGGAACAAGCGTTTCCTGGTGAAGATGGCCTGCTGTGAGGCGGTGTATGAGCTGGATCCCCAGGTGGGGAAGGCGATCGCCAGGGGAGAAGGGATGGATATCCTGGACCAGGACTTAAAGCTGGTGAGTGACGGGAGACCAGGCTACAGGACGTATGGAGCTTATGGCGGAGCGCAGAGTGGGCAGGAGGGTGAGGAGGGCCAGACGCCAGATCCTGCCCAGAAGCTGCGCTGCCCGATCTGCAAGTATGAAGCGCCTGGGGATTCCAACTACTGCCCCAAGTGCGGGCAGCGGCTGAGATGAAAGATCGCCCTGGGTCCCAGTCGTGTCGGCTGAGATGAGTGGACTGTCTGGGTATCCGGTCATAGTGGCAGAGATGCGAGACGGCCCTAGGTCCCGGCCATGGGGATGGCCGGAGGGCCGCATATATGGGGAGCAGGGTAACAGCTCAGATAGGTCTGCGCGTTTGCCGCGCTGACCGTACGAAAGCGTGGTGATCGCAAGCATCCGGCCCATCGCGCAGCGATCTTCAATGGCCGGATGCCGTAACAGCTCAGGGGATCTGAACTGTTACGGAGCAGGAGAGAAAGGAGAGCATCGATGGTATTGATCCGTGGAGGCAGAGTGGTGGATCCGGCATCCGGTTTTGACGGGATCGCCGATGTGGTGTTAGAGGGCGGCAAGATCGCCAGGGTCGTCAAGGCTGGGAGTGTGGCAGAAGGAGCAGAGGGGCGAAGGGCCGGACAGCCGGCGCGCCTGACAGGAGGGGGAGAGGAGTCAGCAGCTGGGCAGCTGCCTCCTGGAAAGAAAGACCAGGAGGCCATGGTGTATGAGCGTGTCATCGATGCCCAGGGCCTGGTGGTGGCGCCAGGCTTAGTGGATGTCCACGTCCATTTCCGGGATCCGGGCCTGACCTACAAGGAGGATATCCACACCGGCGCGGCGGCGGCGGCCCATGGCGGGTTCACCACGGTGATCTGCATGGCGAACACCCAGCCGAAGGTGGACACGGTGGAGACGCTGCGGTATGTGTTGGAGGAAGGAAAGAAGACCGGGATCCATGTGCTGTGCTGCGGGGCGGTATCTAAGGACTTTGGCGGACAGGAGCTGACGGACATGGAGGCCTTAAAGGCGGCTGGGGCGGCTGGCTTTACCGATGACGGGATCCCTCTAAAGGACGGGGCCTTTGTGAGAAGGGCCATGGAGGAGGCCGCCAGGCTGGATATGCCGATCAGCCTCCATGAGGAGGATCCGGCTTTTATCCGACAGAATGGGATCAACCATGGGGCGGTATCCGATCAGCTGGGGATCTACGGTTCCCCGGCATTGGCGGAGGATGTGCTGGTAGCAAGGGATTGTATGATCGCCCTGGAGACGGGGGCGAAGGTGGATATCCAGCATATCAGTTCCGGCCACGGGGTGGCCATGGTGCGCCTGGCCAAGAGCCTGGGAGCGAAGGTGTGGGCGGAGGTGACCCCTCATCACCTGACCTTGACGGAAAGCGCGGTGCTGACCCACGGCAGTCTGGCGAAGATGAACCCGCCATTGCGGACAGAGAAGGACCGGCAGCTTTTGATCCAGGGATTGAAGGACGGCACGATCGATATGATCGCCACGGACCACGCGCCCCACAGCGCGAAGGAGAAGGCTAAGCCTTTGACAGAAGCACCCAGCGGGATCATCGGCCTGGAGACCTCTTTGGCATTAGGGATCACCCATCTGGTGAAAAAGGGCTATCTGACCATGGTAGAGCTGATGGAAAAGATGAGCCTGAACCCGGCCCGTCTTTATGGGCTGGACTGCGGTCGGATCGAAGCGGGCGCTCCGGCGGATCTGGTGCTCTTTGACGAAGGGGAGGCGTGGACGGTGGAGCATTTTGTCTCCAAGGCGTCGAACAGCCCCTTTATCGGCCAGCGGCTGGAGGGGAAGGTGAAGCTGACCGTCTGCGACGGCCGGGTGGTGTATCAGGATCCGGAGCTGAGAGGGTGAGGAGAGACCGGCAGCGGGTGTGATCGGAAAGGGGGACGGGGCATGGCTAGGAGGATCGGGATCGGGAACCAGGAGAGACCTGGGTCACGACGCCAGGGCTTTATTACGAAGTATCCGGCAAAACGCGCCAGTGACGCGTTTTGTCGGATCTTTGTGAGTGATGCCGCAAGGGTCAGATACCTCGCCGTTCTGCAGAGCTATAAGCTTGATATCACGTTGCCTACGTTGCTTGCAACGGGGCCTTTGATCAAAAGGCCATCTATTTGCCGCCTCCCGCCAGCCGCCAGGCGGCGGCCTGGGAGAAGTTGTAGCGGAGGATGCCCGGGCTCCAGCCATCTACCGCAACCTGCACCTTCTGCTCCGTGATCTTGGCCCAGCCCGTGACAGGCTTCCAGCCGATATAGCGCAGACAGCCGATCAGCTGAGCGGTACTGGTGACGGCAGTGTATTGCCAGCGGCGCTGATAGACATCGACCGTTTGACCCAAAAGGTCCGGGGCGATCTGGGCGTGGGCGATGGCCGGGGCGGCGTCGGCGGATAAAAGGAGCAGGCTGTCGATGTTCTCCTGGTCGATCATGCCGTCCTGGCGGGCGATGTTATACCGGGCGATCTGATAGTCAGGCCGGCACCAGGCAAAAGCCGCATAGGCCAGGATGGTGGCGGTCAGGCACCACCGAAACAGGGGGAACTGCTCTTTGAAGATCAGGAGCAGGACGCCCAGCATCAGGATCGATAAGAGGCCTAAAAACCAGAGGACGAAGATCCGCAGGAAGGTCAGGGAATAGGCGTCCACATACAGAGCCATCCGGTAAGCGGCGGACGCGATCATCACATAGGTGCAGAGGCTGATGACCACCAGCAGGATGGACAGCACCTTGCTCTTGCGAAAGTATTTTAAGCAGTTTAAGACCAGGCACAGGTTCAGCACCGCTACCGCCAGCAGTTGGAAAAAGCCCTGCCTTGCGTACTGGGCGTAGGTCATATCCCCTGGCAGCCCGCCCTTTTGTCCGAAGAGATAGAGGACCTGGACCCCGCAGAAAATGAGGTAGAGCAGGCAGATCATGGCGGTGAAGGTCACGGCGGCCAGGGGGTCCCATCTCCGCTTATCGGGGATCTCCCCGGAGATCTGCATGGAGCAGGCGCTCCCCAAAAAGCAGTAGGAGACCAGTGCAGAAAGGAACACCAGCAGGAAGATCTCCCACAAGGCGGCCGGGTCCAGCAGGTCGATCAGCAGGGTGCGGACCATGGAGTGGAACACCGCGTCCGCGCTGGCCAGCAGGTAGCCCAGATAGAGGACTGCCGGGATCCCGGCGCAGAAGCCGGTGAGGGCCACTAAGATCCGTTTGCTCCTGGCGCTCTTTAAGTTTTTCAGGAACCCGATCCCGTGGGAAAAGGGGAGGGGCAGGGAGGCCAGGCTCAAGCCTAAGAACTTCAGCATGGAATGGAGGTATTTCCCGATGTTCCACCGCCGGTCATCGTAGCACTGATGGAGCAGGAAGATGAGGCCCAGCAGGAACTGGGCGATGTTGTTCAGGCAGTGGATGATCGGGCTGGCGGTGGCGCAGCTGTTGACCGCCAGACAGAGGGCGGCGGCAAAAAGGAAGAGGCTATCCTTCTTTACCGGGATCTGCAGGGTGGGCAGCAGCTTAAAGGCCGCCAGATAGAGGGCTGCAATGAACACCGGGTAGGTGATCCCCGACGGGTTCCGGAAAAAACAGAAGGCCGCTAACAGGCCCACGGCCAGGGCGAAAAGCCCGTAGCGTTCAAAATGGTCTTTTAGCTGGAGCTGGTGCGCATTTAAAGGAGCCGGCTCCTTCTCCTTTGCATGGAAGCAGCCGTCCGGGTAAGGGTTCCTTGGCGGCGTCCCATAGGTAAAGGGATGCTGCACCAGTGGGGCTGTACCCGTCGCCCCGGCAGACTGTGCCATGTCGGCTGTGTCTGTTTCCCCAGTCATCTCGGCCGTTTCGGACATCCTGTCCGTCTCAGAGCCCTCGGTCGCATCGAGCGTCCCCGTTGACCGGTCTGTCCCGATCGCCGGTGCCGCCCCTGTCAGATCGTTTTCTTTCCTTGCCGCGCGCTCTATGACAGGCTGCTGTGGCATATCCGCATCAAAAGCCTGCGGGGTCCCAGCCGTTGCGTTCTCTGGTATGATCTTTTTCTCGTCCATATATGCATCCACCTTTCTTTATGTTTATGATCTGCTTGCAGATCGGCTATCCCTTATCGATATGAGCCTATTTTTTATCCGCATACTTTTTGCCCGCATACCTGATCCGCTCACGCTCTGCGAGCGTTCTGAGATCTTCGGGATGTTATCGTGCATCTCTCGGGCTCTCCTCCGGCACATACTGCAAGAGATCCCCCGGCTGACAGTCCAGGCACCGGCAGAGCTCCTCCAAAGTGGAGAACCGCACAGCCTTGGCTTTATTATTTTTCAGGATGGACAGATTGGCCGGGGTGATCCCGATCTGCTGGGCAAGGTCCCCACCGGAGATCTTGCGCTTGGCCATCATCACATCCAGGTTCACGATGATCGGCATAGCCCCCTCCTTCTTAGATGGTATAATCCACTTCTTCCTTAAGTTCCTTAGCCCGCTCAAAAGCGTTCTTGATCACCCGGATCAAAAGGCCCATAAAGCTCATGCAGGCACCGATGATCCCCCAGAACACATAGTAGGCCATAGAGGCCAGGCAGACCGCCCCCACCAGAAAGCACATCCAGGAGATGATCCTCAGCCGCCGGATATTGGCCCCGGTGAAGATCTCTTCCAGACCGATATCCCCGATCAGCTTCCACAGGCTTAAGAGCAGGAGGCCTATCGGGAGAGCGCAGGCATATACGGTGGTGATGAACAGCCACCGACTCTTCCCGGCGGCGGAAAAGCTGGTGCGGACAAAAAGATCCATCATCCTGGGACAGCCGAGGATGACAGCAAAGTACCCGGCCACAAAGACCAGGATGCAGAGCTTGGTCAGGATGATCGAACGGTGATAGGACCAGCGCATAGAGAAACCTCCTTAAAAGACAGCCCCCGGGCCTGTCTGCGGCGGGGGGATATCGCCTCCCGCGAGTGCAAGGGCTTTTTGTTTAGGGTAAGGATAGCACAGGATGGATCGAATATCAATAAATATTTATCGAAAAACGATAATTTAAGAATGCCTAGAAGAAAATCTTCAGAAAAGAGTAAGAAAACGGTTGAAGCAGCGGAGGGAGGGTCCTGTCACAAAAGGAACCCCTAGAAAAACGCCGGAGCGAGAGCGTGGTGGCGTTGTGACAGGTCCCTCCCGGAGCGGACCTCTGGCAAACCTGTGAAAAGCAACCATTTATCATAAGAGTTTTGCCTCCCTCCACCTATTTTTCTTGAAATCCCCGCCTTTTTATGTATAATAGTAGAAAGTGGCACAACTACCAGCAAAATGAGCGGCTGCGGCACCTTTCCCAGCTGCGCTATCTAAGGAGATATGAGGTTTTGATATGATCAGTGCGAACAACATCACATTGCGTTTGGGCAAAAAGGCCCTTTTCGAGGACGTGAACATCAAGTTCACGGAAGGCAACTGCTATGGCCTGATCGGCGCCAACGGCGCGGGAAAGTCTACCTTTTTGAAGATCCTGTCCGGCCAGCTGGATTCCACCAGCGGGGAGATCGCCGTCACACCAGGCCAGCGGCTCTCCTTCTTGCAGCAGGACCATTTTAAATACGACCAGTATCCGGTGCTGGATACGGTGATCATGGGCAATGCCCGCCTTTATGAGATCATGAAGGAGAAGGACGCGATCTATGCGAAGGAGGATTTCTCCGACGAGGACGGCATCAAGGCAGCGGAGCTGGAGGGCGAGTTCGCTACCATGAACGGCTGGGAGGCCGAGTCCGATGCCGCTAACCTGTTGAACGGGCTGGGGATCGAGCCGGAGCTCCATTACGCGGTCATGTCCACCCTGACCGGCGCCCAGAAGGTGAAGGTGCTGCTGGCCCAGGCCCTTTTCGGGAACCCGGATATCCTGCTCCTTGACGAGCCTACCAACCACTTGGATCTGGACGCGATCGCCTGGCTGGAGGAATTTTTGATCAACTTCGACAATACGGTGATCGTGGTGTCCCATGACCGCTATTTCTTAAATAAGGTCTGCACCCAGATCGCGGATATCGATTACGGCAAGATCCAGCTCTACGCCGGGAACTACGATTTCTGGTATGAGTCCAGCCAGCTGATGATCAAGCAGATGAAGGAAGCCAACCGGAAGAAGGAGGAGAAGATCAAGGAGCTGCAGGAGTTCATCCAGCGCTTCTCGGCTAATGCCTCCAAGTCCAAGCAGGCTACCTCCAGGAAGCGGGCCTTAGAGAAGATCCAGTTAGACGAGATCAAGCCCTCCAGCCGGAAGTACCCCTACATCGATTTCAGGCCCTTCAGGGAGATCGGCAACGAGGTCCTGACCGTGGAGCACTTGAGCAAGACGATCGACGGGGTGAAGGTGCTGGACGACATCTCCTTTATCCTGGGCCATGAAGACAAGGTGGCCTTCGTGGGACCTAATGAGCAGGCCAAGACCACCCTCTTTAAGATCCTGGCCGGCGAGATGGAGCCGGACGAGGGCAGCTATAAGTGGGGATTGACCACCACCCAGTCCTATTTCCCCAAGGATAACAGCGCGGAATTTGACAATGACGACACCATCGTGGATTGGCTGACCCAGTATTCGCCGGAGAAGGATGTCACCTATGTCCGGGGCTTTCTGGGCCGTATGCTCTTTGCCGGGGAAGACGGGGTGAAGAAGGTGCGGATCCTCTCCGGAGGGGAGAAGGTGCGCTGCATGCTGTCCAAGCTGATGATCTCCGGGGCCAATGTGCTGATGCTGGATGAGCCCACGGACCACTTGGATATGGAATCGATCACAGCCCTGAACAACGGGATGGTCAAGTTCCCGGGCGTATTGCTCTTCTCCTCTCGGGACCATCAGATCGTCCAGACCACGGCCAACCGGATCATGGAGATCATCGGGGGCAAGCTGATCGATAAGATCACCACCTACGATGAGTATCTGGAGAGCGACGAGATGGCCAGGAAGCGGTTCACCTTTACCGTGACCAAGGCTGAGGAGGAGGACGACTGACCGGAGGGGCCGGGCGCCTGAAGGGACCCACAGGGAGGCTTGTGTTCGATCACAGGCCTTTTGACCCTGATCGCATAAATATTAAAGAGATCGCGAGCATGCGCAAGGCTGCAGGCAAAAACAGCCGGAGCCGGCGAGAGAAGGAGAGTGTATTATGGCGAAGGACAAGAAGATGGTGGAAGCCATCACATCCATGGACGAGGATTTCGCCCAGTGGTATACAGATGTAGTAAAGAAGGCGGAGCTCTGTGACTATTCCAGCGTGAAAGGCTGCATGGTGATCAAACCGGCAGGCTACGCGATCTGGGAGAACATCCAGCAGGAGCTGGACCGCCGCTTTAAGGCTACCGGCGTGCAGAATGTCTACATGCCCATGTTCATCCCGGAGGGCCTTTTGCAGAAGGAGAAGGATCATGTGGAGGGCTTTGCCCCGGAGGCGGCCTGGGTCACCCACGGAGGCCAGGAGCAGCTCCAGGAGCGCATGTGCGTCAGGCCCACCTCTGAGACCCTGTTCTGTGACTTTTATGCCAAGGATATCCATTCCTACCGGGATCTTCCCCGGGTCTACAACCAGTGGTGCTCGGTAGTCCGCTGGGAGAAGACCACCCGTCCCTTCCTGCGTTCCAGGGAGTTCTTATGGCAGGAGGGCCACACCGCCCACGCCACCGCCCAGGACGCGGAGGACAGGACGATCCAGATGCTGAACGTTTACGCTGAATTCTGTGAGGAGGTGCTGGCGATCCCGGTGATCCGCGGGCAGAAGACGGATAAGGAGAAATTTGCGGGGGCGGAGGCTACCTATACGATCGAGGCCCTGATGCATGACGGCCAGGCCCTCCAGTCCGGCACCAGCCATAACTTCGGCGACGGCTTTGCCAAGGCCTTCGGCATCCAGTTCGCCGATAAGGATAATGTGTTAAAATACGTCCATCAGACCTCCTGGGGCTTATCCACCCGGATCATCGGCGCGCTGATCATGGTCCACGGCGATGACAACGGTTTAGTCCTGCCGCCTAAGATCGCGCCCACCCAGGTGATCGTGATCCCGATCCAGCAGCAGAAGGAAGGGGTCCTTGAGAAGGCCGTAGAGTTAAAGGACCGCCTGTCAAACTTCCGCGTAAAAGTGGACGACACCGATAAGAGCCCGGGCTGGAAGTTCAGCGAGTGCGAGATGCGGGGGATCCCCCTGCGGGTGGAGATCGGACCCAAGGATATGGAGAAGGAGCAGGCTGTGCTGGTCCGCCGGGACACCCACGAGAAGAAGATCGTGGCCCTGGCAGATCTGGAGAAAGAGGTGGAGAGCCTTTTAGACACGATCCAGGGGGATATGCTGGAGCGGGCCAGGACCCACCGGGATACCCATACCTCCACCGCCGTCACCTGGGAGGAACTGGTGGAGACGGTCAACACGAAAGCGGGCTTCATCAAGGCCATGTGGTGCGGCGATCGGGCCTGCGAGGATAAGATCAAGGAAGAGACGGGAGCCACCTCCCGGTGCATGCCCTTTGCCCAGGAGCATCTGGCCGACACCTGCGTATGCTGCGGGAAGCCGGCCAAGAAGATGGTCTACTGGGGACGGGCCTATTAAGAAGAGATAGATGGGACTGAGGCTGTTTGAAAGGTGAGAGAGAGGCCGTACCAGAAAGAGGAGAGGCCAGCGGGGACCCGAAGAGGATCCGCGTCCCGCGAGCGGTGGAGGAGATCATCGGGCGGCTGGAGAGCCGGGGCTATGAGGCCTTCGCCGTGGGCGGCTGTGTCCGGGACACTCTTTTAGGGCGGGAGCCGGGGGACTGGGATATCACCACCTCCGCCTCCCCCCAACAGGTAAAGGCGGTGTTCAAGCGGACGATCGACACGGGGATCCTCCACGGGACGGTCACAGTGATGAAGGGCCATGTAGGCTACGAGGTGACCACCTACCGCATCGATGGGGAATACGAGGATGGGCGGCATCCCAAGTCCGTACAGTTCACCTCGGATCTGAAGGAAGACCTGCGCCGCCGGGACTTTACGATCAATGCCATGGCCTACAGCCACAAGACCGGGATCGTGGATGCCTTCGGCGGCCTGTCCGATCTAAGGGCCGGGCTGATCCGGTGCGTGGGGGACCCCATGGAGCGGTTCGGGGAGGACGCCCTGCGGATCCTGCGGGCGATCCGGTTTTCCGCCCAGCTGGGCTTCCCGATCCAGGAGCAGACCTGGGAGGCGATCCGGGAGACGGCCCCTGCCATCGCTAAGGTCAGCAAGGAGCGGATCTGCACTGAGCTTACCAAGCTGCTCTTATCCGACCGCCCGGAGCAGATCCGGCAGGTCTACGAGGCCGGGATCAGTCCCTATATATCGGGATGCTTCCACCAGGTGGACCTTAGCCGCCTTAAGATCCCCAGCCGCCTCCCGGCCAGAAAAGCGATCCGGTGGGCCGCTTTTTTAAAGGACGAGGAAGAAGAGGACGCGGTCCAGATCTTGAAGGACCTTAAGCTGGATAATGACACCATCTTCCGGGTCCGCACTCTGGTCCGGTGGATCCACAGGCCGATCCCGGCAGAAAAGGCGGCCATCCGGCGGGTCATGAGCCAGATCGGGCCGGAGCTTTTTGCCGATCTTCTGGTCTTAAAAAGGGGTGGGGCAGAAGAAGATAGCCTAAGAGAAGACGGTTTAAGAGAAGATGGCTTGAGAGAAGATGGCTTGAGAGAAGACGGATCGGGAGAGGATGGCTTGAGAGAAGACGGATCGGGAGAGGATGGCTTAAAAGAAGGCGCATCAAAAGAAGGCGCATCAAAAGAAGGTGTCTTAAAAGAAAGCGGATCTTGGGAGCCAGAGGCGGCTCGGATCGATCAGCTGGAGCGGCTGGCGGGGGAGATCTTGCAGGCGGGAGAGTGCATCTCGCTAAAAACCCTGGCGGTCACCGGGAAGGACCTGATCGGTGCCGGCATGGAGCCGGGGAAGGCCTTGGGCGCAGAGCTTTCCAGGCTGCTGGAGCTGGTGCTGGAGCGGCCGGAGCTGAACCGGAAGGAGGTCCTGCTGGCGTGTCTGGAGGACCATAAGGAGCGGGCAGACCATGTGAGCTGCCCGACGAAAGCGGGATGGGAAAAAGGCAGATAGATCCCGGACAAGATCTATGATAGCGAGCTGGTGCTGAGCCAGGAAGACCCCGCCATAGGAACGGGCGGCCCCTATATGATCAAAGAGGGGCGGGCCGTTCTATGGCGGGATCTTTTTATGGGCATATAAGCCGGAAGGCAGGCCTGTCTCACGCCTGACTATAGTCTTTCCGCCCGCTGGCATCGGGGATCTCCATGGCCTCCCGGTATTTTGCCACTGTGCGGCGGGAGATCTGGATGCCCTCCTCGGCCAGCTTTTCGGCCAGAGCGCGGTCACTCAAGGGCTCCTTCTTGTCCTCCTGGCGGATCAGTTTCCTGAGAGCTGCCTTTGCAGTGGCCGTGGAGACGGTGGACTCCTCCTGGCCCGGCGCGGCCGTCTTGGAGGAGGGCAGGCGCTTAGCGGAGAAGAAATAGCTCAAGGGGAAGATCCCCTGGCTGCACTGCAGATATTTATTGCGGACGGCGCGGCTCACGGTGGATTCGTGGATGTCCAGGCATCTGGCGATATCCGACAGCTTGAGAGGCTTTAAAGCCGAGGGTCCGGAATGGAAAAAGTCCTGCTGTTTTTCTAAGATCGCAGAGGCCACCTTCATGAGGGTCTCATTGCGCTGTGCGATG
Organism: uncultured Lachnospiraceae bacterium; assembly: GCA_910585635.1. Lineage (GTDB taxonomy): Bacteria > Bacillota > Clostridia > Lachnospirales > Lachnospiraceae > Caccovicinus. The sequence goes on from CAJUFE010000043.1 coordinate 20,548, forward strand.
CAGGTGCGGATCCACCGGACCTGGGAGATCTTCTCCTGGAGGTAGCTTTTGACCTCCTTCTCCTCGGTGGTCTTGGCCAGCTGGCGGTAATACTGGTCGATCTCCAGCTTGGGATACAGAGTGTCGTTGAGCTGGGCCGCTAAACCCCCATCCTTCGTCACGATCAGCACATCCGGCTGGATGTAGCGGGAGATGTCCTCGGTGGAGAAGACGGCTCCTGGCTTGGGGTTTAAGCTCCGGACGATCTGGCAGAGGCGGGAGGCTTCCTTCACCGGGATCTGGGCCTTTTTGGCGATGGCCGGGATCTGGTTCTTCGCCAGCAGCTCCAGACAGTCCGTGACGATGAAACGCAGCTGTTCCGGACATTCCATCCGGCGCTCAAGCTGGAGGAGGAGACATTCGGAAAGGTCCCTGGCCCCCACACCGGCCGGCTCTAAGGACTGGACCACAAAAAGGAGCTGCTCCATCCGTTCCATAGGCTGCCCCATCTTTTCCGCGACCTGCTCTAAGGGTTCCCGCAGGTACCCCCAGCGATCCAGAGAATCCAGCATATAGTGGAGGGTGGCCTCATCCTTTGGCCGGAAGGGGATCGATACCAGCTGCTCCCACAGGGAGGCAGACAGGGAGATGCCCTGGGGCTTTTTGGCAGACTGCCAGTCGAAGGGGTCACGGTTCTCCCGTTCCAGATGCTCCTGTTCGTAAAAATATCGGTTGGACTCATCTGAAGCGTTCAGCTGCTCGGTCTGCTCGATGGTCCTCCGGCGCAGGCCGGATCCAAATGCCGGATGCTCTTTCAGAGCAGAAGATCCGCGGATCTCCATGACCGGGTTTTCTAATGCGGTCTCCTGAAGGTAGGTGTAAAGCTCTTGAGCGGTCATCTGTAAGATGTTCGCAGATTGGATCGTTTGTTGGGACAGCATCTGCCGCTGCTGCTGGGTGGTCGATAATTCCATGGTAGCCGATCTACTTCCTTTCTTTTGTTTTTTGTAACGGTCTTTCTATCTGTCCTGGTATCAGTAAGGTGGATATCTTGTGAAAACAGCACGAACGATGTGGAAAAGCCTGGCGGATATCCGGTCAAATGTACATAACTTGATTGTAGCATAGTTTTTTGTCTTTTTCCATTCCATTCTTGTAATTTTCAGAACTTATGGTATAATGGCGACAGGCATTATACCAGCGCCGAGCGGAGCGAGTGTGCATCGCGAAGCGTTAGCATGTGCGTGAGCACATGGTATACTGTATAGGAACGTTATCCGCATGGAAACGCATCAGCCCTCCGGCCACCAGCCGGAGTATAGAGTACCACCCTTTCGGAAGTGCTGACCAGGTGCTGGCGGCAACCTCCCTGAACTGTATCGTTCTATCTCTATCTTGATGTTTTTGCTGTTGTGGACAGTAAGGCTGTGGACGGTGACCTGTCCTATGGTCCAGATGTAGTCTGCCTTTGCTTTTTGTGAGGTGGCTGGCGTGCTGCTCAGTCAGTGCGTATATGCGGCAGCAGATCTTGCGGATCGTTCTTTTATCTCTATCATTTTATCTATTTTATCCCCACAATGATAAGTCCTGAAAAGCAGGGGACGCTCACGCGCCGTTTTATCAGGCAAAAAAGGAGAGAAGATGAAGAACAAGAACGTAACGAAGACACTTTACATGGTGGAGCTGGCGATGATGGTGGCGATCATCTTTATGATGGCCTTCACGCCTCTGGGGTATCTGCGGACTCCCGGCTTATCCATCACCTTTCTGACTGTCCCGGTGGCTGTGGGAGCGGTGATCCTAGGCCCTAAGGGAGGGGCGGTGTGCGGGCTGGCCTTTGGGCTCACCAGCTTTATCCAGGGGCTGATAGGCGGCAGCGGGCTGGCGGCTATGCTCCTGACCATCAACCCTTTCGGCATGGCCTTTACCTGTATCGTGCCCAGGGTCTTTGAGGGCTGGCTCTGCGGGCTGATCTTTTTGACCGCTAAACGTTTTTCGAAGAACAGCGCCTATCTGATCGCCAGCTTGTCCTGCCCGCTCTTAAACACCGCGCTGTTCATGGGGTCGCTGGTGGCGTTCTTCTATCATACAGACTATATCCAGGGGATCGCCCAGACACTGGGGGCGAAAAATGCGCTGCTGTTCGTCGTGGCCTTTGTAGGGCTCCAGGGGATGATCGAAGCAGTGGCCTGCACCTTGATCGCCAGCGCGGTGTCCTATGGGTTGTCGGCGGCTCTGCAAAAGGGCGGGGTGTGCGTGGCTTGAGAGAAGGGTTTACAGCGGTACTTCCCGGAAAAAGGATGACCCGAGAAGGAGCAAAAAGTGTGATCGATGGCATACGGGCAGAAGCGGCAGATCTTCCAGAAATGACGCTGGATGCGATCAATGCGAAGATCGATGCGGCGAGGGCGGAAAGGAAAGCCAGGAGATGATGTATTATGCGGTATTTGATACAAATGTATTGATATCCTCTCTACTAACGAAACGAACGGATACTGCTACTGCCAGAGTGGTAGATGCTATATCTTCAGGTGATATACGGATCCACGACCAAGGGAAACATCAGGAGGAGAAAGAAGGATGAAAAAGGAGGAAGGGGAAGCTATGGTACGAGAGATCTCCCTGGCGGACATCGAAGGTCTCCGCATCGGTCATGCCCAGGATGAGGAGGCCATGACCGGCGTGACGGTCCTGCTCTTTGACCGGGGAGCCCGTGTGGGCGTGGATATCAGCGGCGGCGGTCCCGCCTCCAGAGAGACGCCCCTGGCCTTGCCGCTGACGGCGGATAACCCGGTGGACGCGATCGTCCTGTCCGGCGGGTCGGCCTTCGGGCTGGCGGCCTCCGACGGGGTGATGCGGTATCTGGAGGAGCGGGGGATCGGCTATGACACCGGCTTTGCCAAGGTGCCCCTGGTCTGCCAGTCCTGCATCTACGACCTGGGCTGCGGCAGGGCGGACGTGCGCCCGGACAGCGCCATGGGCTACGGGGCCTGTGTGGACGCGGAGAGGAGCGGAGCGGGGCAGGCAGAGGTAGGAAGGGCTGCGTCGGGGCTGGGCGCAGCGGGAGCAGGCGCGTCAGGGCAGCCTGGTCCGGGAATGGTAGTGTCGGGTCCGGATGTGCCGGGACAGGCAGGGTCGGACGCGGTGCGGCCAGACGGGCCGGGACAGGAGGCGCCTGTGCAGACACCGGATCGGATGGGGCGCATCGGCGCCGGGACCGGGGCCACCGTGGGAAAGCTCTACGGGATGGAGCGTTCCATGAAAGGCGGCTTAGGTATCTGCGCGGTGGCCGTGGGAAAGCTGAAGATGGCGGCCATCGTGGTGGTCAACGCGGTAGGGGATATCGTTGACCCGAAGACCGGCAAAAAGGTGGCAGGCTTAAGGAGCGAGGACGGCAAAGGCTTCGGAGATACCCGCACAGAGCTATACAAGATCAGCCAGAGAAGAGATCTGTTCAACAGCAACACCACGATCGGGGTGGTGGTGACCAACGGCCGTTTCTCTAAAGCGGAGATGGCTAAGATCGCCTCCATGGCCAGGAACGCCTATGCTCGCTGCATCGACCCGGTGGGGACCATGGCGGACGGGGATACGATCTATGCCGCCTCCATCGGAGGCGAGGAGGCGGACCTCAATATGGCCGGGACCCTGGCGGCGCAGGTGATGACAGAGGCGATCCTGCGGGCGGTGCGGTAAAAGAGAGAGGATCCTGTGCATGGTGCGGCAAAAAGGAGAGAGGTTCTCGTGCGGTGCGATAAGGGGAGAGACTGCAGGCAGAAGGCAGCAGTCTCTCCCCTATTTTTCAGTCATGATCCCCCCTGATGCCACATAGGCTTGAAGTAGCCGATCCGGCGCTGTAGCCCGCAGCCTTGTCCTGTTGCCGCAAATGGCCGGGAGATGGCAGAACGGCTTCTGAAGAAACGTAAGGGGGGATATCCATGTCCATGAGCGATCGATATGAGGAGGTATTAAAACAGTACGCACTCCAGGTAAAGAGCGTGCGAAAAGGGCGGGGGGCCTGGATCTGTGAGACGGAGCAGGGGGCCAAGAGCCTGCGGGAATACCAGGGCACGGTCAAGCGGCTGGAGTTCGAGGATCAGGTGCTGACCCGACTAAAGGGTCTGGAGGGATTGGCTGCCGACCAGTATGTCCGGAACATGGAGGATAGCCTTTTGAGCACAGCGGAGGACGGGACCCGGTTCGTCCTGAAAGACTGGTATGGGGACCGGGAGTGCAGCTTAAAGGACGGAAAAGAGGTCTGCCAGGCTGTGACCTGCATCGCACGTTTACATAGATGTCTGCGGGATATCCCCTTTGAGGAGGACTGGACCATGGGCTCCACCCTCCCCAGCCTGGCCATCCAGGACATGGAGCGGCACAACCGGGAACTGAAAAGAGCCAGGAGCTACATCCGCGGGAAGCGGAAAAAGACGGATTTCGAGCTCTGTGTGATGAAGAGCTTCGAGACCTTTTTCCGGCAGGCAAAGGAAGCTGCAGAAGGGATCGCTGGGCTATGGGCGGATGGGCAGGCGCCCCGTTTTTTGTGCCACGGTGATCTGGACCAGCATCATGTGCTGGTGGGGGAAGGCTATGTGGCGGTGGTAGGCTATAACCGGCTCCACTTAGGACTGCAGATGGAGGACTTATACCGGTTCATGCGCAAGGCCATGGAAAAGCATAACTGGAGCTTAGGGTTGGGGATGGATATGCTGGGGGCCTACGAAAAGGTCCTTTCCCTGGAGCAAAAGGACAAGGAGAGCCTTTATTATCTCTTCCTTTATCCGGAAAAATATTGGAAGCAGATCAATTATTACTTCAATGCCAACAAGGCATGGATCCCGGCCCGGAATATGGATAAGATCGTGGGGCTCCAGGAACAGGAAGGGGAAAGGCGGCGGTTCTTGGAGAGGTTGTGGGGGTGGAGCCGGTGAGCAGGGTGACGTTGTGACAGGTACGTTGCGGAAGGGGCATGTCACAACAGGACGCGCTCTCGGGCCTCCGGATGCTAGGTAACTGGCGTGCTGTATGGCCGAAGAGTAGCCATAAAGTAGCGGAGGGAGGGGGGAGCATGTAACGGGACCCTAGCGGAACGTCGGCGCTTAGCGAGGTATTTCACGAGCTTAGCGTCCGTTACGTTCTGGTCGGAGCGAGAGCGCGTCCCATTACATGCTCCCCCCTCCCTCCGCGGACCCTTGGCCAACCTGTGAAAGGTAACCTGTTTTAATGTATACAGAAAATATCAACAACTTTCATTTCCATTTCCCCGCCATTTATGCTATAATGTCCACAGACATGACCCAGGCGCGGGCCAGACGGGAGCTGACGGGGGAGAGGTCATCCCGACAGGAAGGCTGCCGCGATCTGAGGTATGGCAAAAAGAGCAGGAGGAGTAGAGAAAGATGAAAGATTACATGAAGATCTACAATGAATGGCTGGCCAACCCCTATTTTGACGAGGAGACCAAAGCAGAGCTGCGTGCCATCGCAGAGGATGAGAACGAGATCAAAGAGCGCTTCTACATGGATCTGGAGTTTGGCACGGCAGGCCTTCGGGGCATCATCGGCGCAGGCATCAACCGGATGAACATCTATGTGGTCCGCCGCGCTACCCAGGGGCTGGCCAACTACATCATCAAGCAGGGCGGCGCTTCTAAGGGCGTGGCGATCGCCTATGATTCCCGCCATATGTCCCCGGAATTTGCCATGGAAGCCGCCATGACCCTGGCCGCTAACGGGATCAAAGCGTACAAGTTCGAGTCCCTGCGCCCCACCCCAGAGCTTTCCTTCGCGGTCCGCGAGCTGGGCTGTATCGCCGGTATCAATATCACCGCCAGCCACAACCCGCCGGAGTACAATGGCTATAAGGTCTACTGGGAGGACGGCGCCCAGTTCACGCCGCCCCATGACAAGGGCGTGACCGAGGAGGTCCTGGCGATCGAGGATCTGTCCACGGTCAAGGTCACAGACGAAGCCAGCGCTACCGCGGCCGGGTTATATCAGGTGATCGGCGCGGACATCGATGATAAATATATCGCCCAGGTCAAGGCCCAGGTGGTGAACCAGGCCGCCATCGACAAGATGCAGGATCAGATCACCATCATCTACACGCCTTTACATGGCACCGGCAATATCCCGGCCAGGCGTGTGATGAAGGAGCTGGGCTTTGAGCATGTCTATGTGGTCCCCGAGCAGGAGCTGCCAGACGGCGATTTCCCCACCGTCAGCTATCCGAACCCGGAGGCGAGAGAAGCCTTCGAGCTTGGCCTAAAGCTGGCTAAAGAGAAAAACGCGGACCTGGTCCTGGCCACCGACCCGGATGCGGACCGCTTAGGCGTTTATGTGAAGGATGATAAGTCCGGCGAATATATCCCGCTGACCGGCAATATGTCCGGCTCCCTCCTCTGCGAATATGTGCTGAGCCAGAAGGCGGCCGCAGGCAAGATCCCTGCCGACGGCGAGGTGGTGAAGTCGATCGTGACCACCAACCTGGTAGACGCGGTGGCGAAGAGCTACGGCTGCGAGCTGGTAGAAGTACTGACCGGGTTCAAGTGGATCGGCCAGCAGATCTTAAAGAATGAGCAGACCGGGAAGGGCACCTACCTCTTTGGTATGGAGGAGAGCTACGGCTGTCTGATCGGCGCTTATGCCCGCGACAAGGACGCGATCTCTGCCACCGCCGCCCTCTGCGAGGCTGCCGCCTATTATAAAGAAAAAAACATGACCCTGTGGGATGCCATGGTGGCTATGTATGAGAAATACGGCTATTACAAAGACGCGGTCCAGTCCATCGGCTTAAAGGGCATCGAGGGTCTGGCGAAGATCCAGTCCATCATGGAGACCCTGCGGAACAATACCCCGGCAGAGGTGGGCGGCTACAAGGTGGTCTCCGCCAGAGACTATAAGCTGGATACCGTAAAAGACATGGCCACAGGCGAAGTAAAGCCCACCGGCCTTCCCGCCTCCAACGTCCTGTACTACGACCTGGAAGACGGCGCATGGCTGTGCGTACGCCCCTCCGGCACCGAGCCGAAGATCAAGTTCTACTACGGCATCAAAGGCACATCCCTGGCAGATGCGGACGAGAAGTCCGATGCTATGGGCAAAGCCGTAAAGGCGATGGTAGACGCGATGCTGTAAGGATCTGGGCATCCATGTACGAGTACGTTCGGGATGCGGTAGATATTTAAGATGATAATGATAAGGCAGAGTCTTCCTGCGAAAAAGTGTGGGAAGGCTCTGCCTTTTGGTGTGATGGAAATGGATGTCTTTACCTAGTGCTGGAGGGCCTTACATGAAGATATGTCGCGAGGCGGCCGCTCCGGGGGGGACCGGCCACAACGTCACCGCGTTCTCGCCGCAGACCGTTTGCCCACCTGATGCAAAGCATCCGAAAATGTAAGCGCTTACAAAAAGTTTTCAAATACTATTGCTTTTCTCCTGGAAATGTAGTATATTAACCCTAGACAACAAAGTGAGAACGTTAAGCAGCGGATGGTGTAAGTACTTACAAAAACAATATGGATGGAGGTAGCAAAGGATGAGCGCACAGGTAAAGGAAACCGTGATCCAGTTTGGCGAGGGCGGATTCTTACGTGGATTTGTGGATTATTTTTTCCATAAGCTCCAGGAGAAGGGATTATATGACGGGAAGATCGTGGTGGTACAGCCGATCGAAAGAGGGATGTGCAAGATGTTGGCAGACCAGGATTGTCAGTATAATCTTTTTCTTCGGGGGATTGAGGACGGCCAGGTGGTCAATGAGCACACCCATGTGACCTCCATTTCCAGGGCACTGGACCCCTATAGCCAGTATGAGGACTATATCGCTTTAGCCACCAGCCCGGATCTGCGGGTGCTGGTATCCAACACCACGGAGGCGGGCATCGAGTATCTGGGTACGGAGAAGCTGACGGATACACCGCCTAAGTCCTATCCGGCCAAGCTGACCCAGTTCTTATACAAGCGCTTCCAGGCGGGCCTCCCCGGGATGATCCTCCTTCCCTGTGAGCTGATCGATGATAACGCGGATCACTTAAAGGACTGTGTATTAAAGTATGCCGACCTTTGGGAGCTGGGCGATGCGTTTAAGGCCTGGATCGAGACAGAGAATGATTTCTGTAACACCCTGGTGGACCGTATCGTTACCGGTTATCCCAGAGATGAGGTGGAGGAGCTGACAAAGCAGATCGGCTACACCGATAACCTGATCGACACGGCGGAGATCTTCCATCTGTGGGTGATCGGCGGCCATCATGAGGACGAGCTGCCCTTTAACAAGGCCGGTTACAATATCGTCTGGACCGATGATGTGAAGCCCTATAAGAAGAGAAAGGTCCGCATCCTCAATGGCGGCCATACCTCCATGGTATTAGGCGCGTATCTGTACGGCTTAGAGACCGTGGGCGAGTGCTTAAAGGACGAGGTGGTGCGCTCCTATCTGGAGATGTGCCTGTTCGACGAGATCGTCCCCACCCTGGGGAACAGCGATGCCGACGTGAAGTTCGCCCGGGATGTGCTGGAGCGCTTCTCCAATCCCTTTATCAAGCACATGCTGCTGAGCATTGCCTTGAACTCCGTGAGCAAGTTCCAGGTGCGGGTACTGCCCACCATCCTGGAATATAAAGAGAAGTTCGGAAAGTACCCGGTGGCCCTGACCCTTTCCATGGCCAGTCTGATCTCCTTCTACCGCACCGATAAGGCTAATGACGGCCAGGAGATCATGCAGTTCATGAAGACCGCCTCCGTAGAGGAGATCATGAAGAGAGAGGATTACTGGCAGGCCGACTTAACGGATATGATCCCCATGGTCCAGGAGTACTATGACCTGATCCAGGAGAAGGGGATGGCCGAGGCCTACAGGGTCATCCTGAACAAGTAACATTTTTATATGCCTACAAGTTTTTTATCGATACCCCATAATGAGAAAGCCGCCATCCCCTTGACGGTTTTCTTTTTTTCATAGGAAAGTGTGTCCTATGAAACAAAAACGCTCCGCTCAGGATGCGTTAAGACGCACACTTTTTATGAAAAGAACGCCTGCATCCCTAAGGGCAGTGAGCCGGTCACCGTGCTTGCGGCGAGGGGTTTGACTCATAGAAAGGATGGAGCGACATAAATATAGTAAGAAAAGAAAACGACAGATCCGCAGGGGCGTGGAAAGGATAGGATGTGGGAAGCTGGAAAAGTTCGTTCGGTCTAGGGATCCTGACGGCTTTCTGCCTTCTTGTCTTCGGGGTGAGAGCGGCAGAGCTGTTGACCGAAGAGGTTTCTGTCAGAGAAGACCGGGTATGGATCGAAAAGCAAACGGGAGCCGGGCTGGGAGCAGGAGAAGAGCTGGGCGGGAAGAGCAGGATGGAGGTTGATGGTCTACAAAAAGGAGCGGAAGAGAGGGGAGGGACGGAAGAGAAGGGAGAGACGGCAGAAAGAGGAGAGAGAGGAAAGACGGCAGAGAAAGGAGAGGGAGGAGAGACAGCAGAGAAAGGGGAGGCAGCGGTAAGGCGGGAGGTGGAAGGCGCAAAGACCGTGGCCCTCACCTTCGACGACGGCCCTCACGAGGAATGGACCCCTGCGCTCCTGGACGGCTTGAAGGAGCGGGGAGTGAAGGCCACCTTTTTCCTCATGGGGCAGAACATCCCGGGGAAGGAGGCGATCGTGGAGCGGATGGCCCAGGAAGGCCATCTGATCGGCAACCACAGCTATGAGCATATCCAGCTCACCCGGGCCGGGACAGAGGAGGTCTGCCAGGCGATCGAGAGGACCGGAGAGATGATCCGTGAGCTGACCGGGGAAAAGCCCCAGTATGTCAGGCCGCCCTACGGAGACTGGAACGAGGAGCTGGAATGCCAGACCGGTCTTACCACAGTCTTGTGGGATGTGGACAGCCTGGACTGGAAATACCGGGAACGGAGCCGCGTAGTAGAAAAGGTATGCCGGGAGGTGGAAGACGGCGATATCATCCTGATGCATGACATTTTCCGGACCTCCAAGGAGGCGGCGCTGGATATCGTGGACCGGCTCCTGGCCGATGGATGGCAATTTGTGACCGTGGATGAGCTTTTGGTGGATTAGCGGCAAAGGCCAAAGAGACTAGCCTTTTTCGGCGCAGTATGGTATAGTAGGGCTATGGAGATATGCCAAAGAACAAAAGGAGTGTACAGGAAATGAAAGATACGGCTTTAGTGATCATGGCAGCCGGATTGGGCAGCCGGTTTGGCGGCGGGATCAAGCAGCTGGCGCCGGTGGGGCCGGGCGGGGAGATCATCATGGATTATTCGATCCACGATGCCCTGGAGGCGGGGTTTGACAAGATCGTGTTCATCATCCGCCGGGATCTGGAAAAGGACTTTAAGGAGATCATCGGTAACCGGATCGAAAAGCTGGCAGAGGTGCATTATGCCTATCAGGAGCTGTCCGATATCCCGGAAGGGGCTATCGTGCCTGCGGGGCGGACCAAGCCCTGGGGTACAGGACAGGCGGTGCTGACCGTGAAGGGTCTGGTAAAGGAGCCTTTCCTGGTGATCAATGCAGATGACTATTATGGAAAGGAAGCCTTCAGGAAGATCCATGACTATATGGTCCGGGAGATGGACTGTGACCGGGCGGTCTATGATATGTGTATGGCTGGTTTCGTGCTGGCGAACACCTTGAGCGAGAACGGTGCCGTGACCCGGGGAGCCTGTCAGGTCCACCCAGACGGCACCTTAAAGCAGGTGCGGGAGACCTTTGGCATCCAGATGGGCCCGGAAGGCCTCTATGGGGAAAATGAAAAGGGAGAGCCGGTGGAGCTTGAGCCGGGGCAGCTGGTATCCATGAACATGTGGGGCTTTTCACCCGCCTTTTTAGACGAGCTGGAGGAGCAGTTCCCGAGGTTTTTAAAGAACATCCCGGAAGGGGATCTGAAGGCGGAATTTTTGCTGCCTAGGATCGTGGACGATCTGGTGCAGGCGGGGAGAGCTACGGTAAAGGTGCTGGATACCCAGGACAGATGGTTCGGCGTGACCTATAAGGAGGATAAAGAGGCGGTAGCGGCCGCGATCCGGAAGCTGGTGGCGGACGGCGTGTACAAGGAAAAGCTGTTCTCCTGAAAGACCTTGCACAAGGCATCTAAGAAGAGCAGGAGGAAAATGAGGAGCCCCCGGTCATCAGATGACCGGGGGTAATTATGAAAAATCTATGTGCGATCTGTCTAATTAAATGTAAGTTTTCTTAAACTTTCTATAAATTTAGTATAGGATCTGGGCGTGAACAAAACATGAATAGAATATGAACAATATGTAAACAGATCGTAAAAATATAGAGAGCCTGTTTTCTATATTGTATGTGGTTTGTGAAATATGCTATAATGACCCAGAAAGTAAAGCGCAGATAAACTTTACATGGAGGGAGAGAGAAGAGTGGACATGATGCGAAAGACATTGGTGGTGGGACATAAGAATCCGGACACAGATTCGATCTGTTCCGCTATCTGCTACGCAAATTTGAAAAGGAAGCTGACCGGCGGGATATTTGAGCCGGCCAGGGCCGGACAGGTGAACCCGGAGACCCAGTTCGTGCTGGAGTATTTTGGCGTGGAAGCCCCCAGGCTTTTGAACACGGTCCGCACCCAGGTGAAGGATATCGAGATCGGTGTGACCGAGGGCGTAAAGAAGGATATCTCGCTGAAAAATGCCTGGAACCTGATGCAGAAGGCGAATGTGGTCACCCTGGCCACTGTGACGGATAACGGGCTCTTAGAAGGGCTGATCACGGTGGGAGATATCACAAAATCCTATATGAACGTCCTGGACAGCAGCATCCTCTCCAAAGCCTCCACCCAGTATTCCAATATCGTGGAGACCTTAGAGGGCGATATGGTGGTGGGCGATGAGAATGACTTCTTCAGCAGAGGAAAGGTGCTGGTGGCAGCGGCTAACCCGGATATGATGGAATTCTACATCGAGCCCCACGACCTGGTGATCTTAGGGAACCGCTATGAATCCCAGCTGTGTGCGATCGAGATGGAAGCCAGCTGCATCATCGTCTGTGAGGGGGCCGGAGCCTCCAGGACGATCCAGAAGCTGGCCCAGGAGAAAGGATGCAATGTGATCGCCACGCCTTATGATACATACACGGCGGCCCGTCTGATCAACCAGAGCATGCCGATCAGCTATTTTATGAAGACAGACCATCTGGTGACCTTCAGCGATGAAGACTACATCGACGACATCCGGGAAGTGATGACCAGCAAGCGCCATCGGGATTTCCCGATCGTGGATAAGAACGGACATTATAAGGGCATGATCTCCCGCCGGCACCTGCTGGGTTCCAGGGGAAAGCCGGTGATCCTGGTGGACCATAATGAAAAGGAACAGGCTGTAGACGGCATTGAGAGTGCCGACTTACAGGAGATCATCGACCATCATAAGCTGGGCGCGGTGGAGACGATCGCCCCGGTCTACTTCAGGAACCAGCCGGTGGGCTGTACGGCCACTATCGTGTATCAGATGTATCGGGAGACGGGGACAGAGATCGAGCAGAAGATCGCGGGCCTTCTGTGCAGCGCGATCCTATCGGATACATTGCTGTTCCGTTCCCCCACCTGCACGGCTGTGGATAAGGCGGCCGCCATCGACCTGGCGAAGATCGCGGGGATCGAGCTGGAGGAGTACGCCGGGAAGATGTTCGCGGCAGGCAGTGACCTGAAAGGTAAGAGCGATAAAGAGATCTTCTATCAGGACTTCAAGCGGTTCGAGGCCGGAAAGGTGAAATTCGGCGTGGGACAGATCAGCTCGGTCAACGCAGAAGAGCTGGCCGATCTGGAGATCCGGCTCATCCCCGTCTTAAAGCAGGCCAGGCAGGAGCATGGGACCGATATGATGTTCTTCATGCTGACCAATATCCTGACAGAATCCACACAGCTCCTCTGTGAGGGACCGGGGGCAGAACAGCTGATCATCAAGGCGTTCCATCTGGAGGGCGAGGACGCGAACATCCAGGTGAAGAGCCCGGTGATCAGCCTGCCCGGCGTAGTATCCAGGAAAAAGCAGCTCATCCCGGTGATCATGATCGCGGAGGGATGAGCGGAGGAGAGGGATATCCAAAGAGACCGCATAGGAGCGATGCAGAGGCAGGATATCCGGATATCCCGCGGCGGGCTGACCACTGAGACGGGCTCCACTGAGACGGGGTGACCGCTGAGGCGGGGTGACCACTGAGACGAGGCGACCGCTGAGACGGGCGACCGCTGAGACGGGGTGACCACTGAGACGGGGTGACCGCTGAGGCGGGGTGACCGCTGAGACGGGCTGAGCGCTGAGACGGGGTGACCGCTGAGGCGGGCTGAGCGCTGAGGCGGGGTGACCGCTGAGACGGGGTACGCCGCAGGAAGAGCCGGGCATATGGACGGGCGCGATAGGCAGCAGGGAAAGGAAAGCGACGACTGGAGAAAAGGGGATAAGGTGGAACGAAAAAAACGAGATCAGAAGCCCCGTGGCCCAAGGACCGGAAAGGACCGAGGTCGGGATGAGAAAAAAAGGCCGCGTGAGGATAGGGGTCAGGCACCGAGAGAGGGAAGCCATGAGAAAAGCCTCTGGCCGCCGGGGAACATGCTCTATCCGCTCCCGGTGGTGATGGCAAGCTGCGGACGGCCCGGTGAAAAGCCCAATATCATCACCGTGGCCTGGGCGGGGACCGTATGCTCCTCGCCGGCCATGGTCTCCATATCCGTGCGGAAGGAGCGGTATTCCTACCAGATCATCAAAGAGACCGGGGCGTTTGTGATCAATCTGGTGACCAAGGATCTGGTCTTTGCCGCAGATCACTGCGGGGTGCGGTCCGGCAGGGACGAGGATAAGTTTAAGGAGATGGGCCTGACCCCCCAGCCTTCCAGGAAGGTGGCGCCGCCGGGGATCTTAGAAAGCCCGGTGAACATAGAATGTAAGGTGGACCAGACGATCCCCCTGGGGAGCCATGATATGTTCATAGCCCAGGTGCTGGGCGTGACGGTGGATGAGCGCTATCAGGATGCTGCCGGGAAGTTCCATCTGAACGATATGGGCTTGGTGGCGTATTCCCATGGCGCATATCGGACGCTGGGAGGATGTGTGGGGACCTTTGGATACTCAGTGAAAAAAAGCAAAAAAGGGAGATGATCGACCCATGAAGGACAATATCACATTGATCGGTATGCCGGCTGCCGGGAAGAGTACCATAGGTGTACTCCTGGCAAAGCGGATAGGCTATTCTTTTGTCGATGTAGACATCCTGATCCAGGAACAGGAGAAGAAGCTGCTCAAGGATATCATCGCGGAAAGAGGGCTGGAGGGCTTCTTAAAGCTGGAGGAGGAGGTCAATGCCGGCCTGAAGGTGACCAATGCCGTGATCGCCCCAGGCGGCTCCGTGGTCTACGGGAAGGAAGCCATGGAGCATCTAAAGCAGATCAGCGAGGTGGTCTATCTGAAGCTGAGCTATGAAGAGATGGCGCGGCGTGTGGGAGACGTAGTGGACCGGGGCGTGGCCTTAAAGCCCGGATACACGTTAAAGGATCTGTATACAGAAAGAGCGCCCCTCTATGAGCATTATGCGGATATCACGGTAGACGAGATGGAAGATCGCTGGCTGGGCGATACGGTGGACCGGCTGCGGATCATGATCGAAAAGGAATGGGAAAAGCAGGAAAACGAAGAGGAGCAGCTGTTGGAATTCCTCCATATGGAAGGGGAAGGTCGGCGGTGAAGGCGGATAGCTGCCCGACCGATCGGCTCCGCTGCCTGTGATCTGTGCCGTTTTGGCAAAAGGATGGTTTGTAAAGGTATAGCAAGATAAAAAAGAGGCGGTGCGCTATGCACGGCCTCTTTTTAGGCGTTTAAGAAGATCTACAGCATATTGATATACTGGAGCAGCCGGTCCGCGATGTCCATGCTGCTGTAGAGCAGGAGGGCGATGATCCCTAAGGCGACCAGGAAGAAGACCAGCTTATAGACCAGATAGGCTCTGGCAAAGTCCTTACGCTGGTCCTTTTTGCTCAGGGCCAGGATCAGCAGGTAGATCCACCCGATGACCGGGAGGTTCATGATCATGAAGGTGTTGAACCAGCACTGGATCGGGGAACGCCGGATGTAGCCGGGGCCGTCCACAGAAGAATAGACCTCCAGCTGCCGCCATGATGGGGCCTTCTCTTTTTTCTCTTTGCTGTTCTTAGCGCCTTTAGGAGGATCGGAGGAAGGCTCCTCTGCCAGGAGGGATCCCTTTTCCTGCCGTTCCCAGGACCGGAGGGGCTGTCGGGGCTCCGGAGGGCTCTTGACTGGCTCCGGGACAGTCCGCAGGATCTTGGAGGTGCTTGTCCGGTCTCCCTGGATGATCTCCAGCTTATCGTCCTTATCGAGATTGTTCATCAGTTATCACCTCCAGGTCCTTGAGGAATGTCTGTTGTCCGGTCGGATGGGGCGCTGTTGTTGAAGGCGCCCGGCCCGGCGGAAAGATCCGGCCCGGAGGAGGTATTGCCCCCGCCGGTGGTATCCCCTATGTTGGGGAAGGCGCCCGGTCCGGCAGAATAATCCGGCCTCGTCTCCGGCTCTACCGGCTGGGCGGCAGCCTCGATGGCGTCTTGTGCGGCCTGGGCAGCGGCCTGCTGCAGAGCAGCCTCGGCTGCCGCCGCCGCCCGGAGCCTGGCGGCTTCCACGGCGGCCCGCTGTTCGGCATAAGCCTGGATCTCCGCATGCATGGCGGACAGGCGGGGCTGGAAGCGCTCATACTGCCGCTCGATCCGTTCCAGGTATTGGGTGCGCTCATTACTCTCATCCAGCATGCTGATCTGGGCGATCATGGACTTGTAGGTCTCCTGTACCCAGTAGCCATCCTCCGCGGTGGTGATGGTCCTGGTCTCGAACGCGCTCACATTGGTCTTGAGCTCGGCTAAGATCTTGGACTGCTGGCCGTCATGCTCGGACTGGGCGGCTCTGAGCTCTGCGGTGGTACTGAAATAATCGGTCATACCGTTGACCGGATCGGTCTGCTGGACCACGGTCACCGGGACCTCCCAATCCCAGGGCTCCAGGTCGGTATGGATCTGATCCATCACCTTTTTCCAGATCCGCCCGGCATAGGTGCTGCCAAATATGCCCGGCATAGCCCGGGGGATATCGTAGCCTACCCAGATCGCGGTGGTGTAGTAGCGGGTATAGCCGCAGAACCAGGTATCTTTATTGCTGTTAGTAGTGCCGGTCTTCCCGGCGCAGGGCATCCCGCCGGCCAGCCCCAATCCCCGGCCCGTGCCGTAGGGGGAGGACATGGTCCCCTTTAAGATATCGGTGATCATAAAGGCGGTATCTTCCAGATAGACCTGCTTAGCGGAAGGTGTCCAGTTCTTGGTCAGCTCGCCGTCATGCTCGTGGACGATCTTCACGATGCAGGTGCGGTCATTGTATACGCCGTTGTTCGCCAGGGTGCTGTAGCCCTTGGCCATGTCCACGACCCGGGTGCCGTTGGTAAAGCCGCCGATGCTCAAGGCCGGGATGCCTTTATCCACATAGCTGATCCGGTGGAACTCCATCTGGCCCAGATAGTTGAGGCCGGTCTGGATCCCGATGTCCTCTAACACCTGCCAGGCCACCGTGTTCAGGCTGCGGTTCAAGGCTTCACGGATGGTCACCGGCCCGTGATAGCTGCCGCTGCTGTTGGAAGGTCCGTCCTCCCATTTATGGTCGTCCACGACCCTGGTGGGATAATAATCCCCGGTGTCAAAAGCGGGGGCATAGTCTAAGAGGGGCTTGATGGTGCTGCCTGGCTGACGGGCGCTCAAGTATGCGCGGTTGAACTTGTCGTCTGTGCCCCGGCCGCCTACGATGGCCACCACATAATTGCTCTGGTTGTCCACGATAACGCCGGCGCCCTGAAGGGCATACTTGCCGTTATCCTGGAGCTCTGTGTAGGAGGAGAGCCCCAAGTCGATCCCCTCCTGGAGCTGCTGCTGTAAGCTGGCATCCAGAGAGGTGTAGATCTGATAGCCGCCGGCCCGGATGCTGTCGGTCTTCTCGCCGTAAGCCGCCTCATAGCGCGCGGTGTAAGCGTCATAGTCGTCTTTATTCTCGAACAAGTACTGGAACTCGAAGCCGTCGATCTTCATCAGCTCGATCGCGGCGCAGTGGATGGCGTAGCTGGTCTGGTAGCTCTCGTCGGTGCCCTCCATGGTCTCCTGGACGATGCTCAAGGGGATCTCGATGTACCGATCATACTCTTCCTTGTCGATGTAGCCCACCTCATACATGCTCTTTAGCACATCGTTCCGCTTGATGAAGGCGGTGCCGGGGTGGTTCACCGGGTCATAGGCGGAGGGGCTGTTGCTGATGCCCACCAGGACAGCGGCCTCATAAGGCTCCAGCTCCGCGGCGGTCTTGCCGAAATAATAGCGGCTGGCCGCCTGGACCCCATAGCAGTTGTGGCCATAGAAGTTGGTATTGCAGTAAAATTCCATGATGTCCGCTTTGGAATATTCCTTCTCCACCTCCGGGGCCAATAAGATCTCCACCACCTTTCGGGTGAAGGTCTGCTCCTGGGTCAGATATGTATTCTTGATCACCTGCTGGGTGATCGTGCTCCCCCCCTGGGTGATCCTCCCACGGTGCTTCACCAGAGCCAGAGCCGCCCGGGTGGTAGCGATCCAGTCCACGCCGGTATGGGTCTTGAAACGCTTGTCCTCCTGTGCGATGTACGCGTTCTGGATGTTCATGCTGATATCGCTGATATCCACATATTCATAATGGCCGGCATTGATCAGGCCGATCTGCCGTCCGTCCTTATCGTAGATGATGGTGTCGGACAGCATACTGAAATCCGAACGGTCCATGGATGCCAATTTATCATATGCGACTTCCCGGCAATGATCCAGCTCCGGCTTTACCTTGATGAAGATGAACACCGCCGCGCATATCCCTGCGACGCAGCCGATGGTCAGGACGGCTAAGAGAGCATGAAAAAGCCAGCCCAAGATCCCGAGGCAGCTGAAGCATAAGGTCAGGATGCTCCTCCATATCTTGTACAAGACTGAACCAAATTTTTTCATAAATTTTGTCCTTTCTTTTTTCGGTTCTTTTATTATACCCTATCGGAACGGAAAAGCATATAGGTAAAGTGGGAGAAAAAGTGATAAAATGTTGGAAAAAATGCGCAGATCAAAACATCGCCTTGCATTAATGCGGGAAAATGGGTATAATAGGCGAGGCCGCTGCTTTCTGCAGCTTTATTTTTTGTCCCGGGCGCTCGTGCGCCGGGATACACATACACATATATCTACAGAAAGATATCTACAGAAAGAGCTTGATATGGAGAGAAGACGATGAGAGGCGGAGCGATACGTGCGGCGGTGATCTCGGACACCCACGGCCTGCTGCGGCCGGAGGTGGAAAAGCTGATCGCCACCTGTGATGTGGTCATCCATGGAGGTGACTTTTCGGACCAGATGCTGTACCATAGATTGAACACAAGACAGCCCCTGTATGCGGTCCGGGGGAATAATGACAATGGCTGGTCTAAGAGCCTGCCGACCATCAGGCGTTTTTCGCTGGCAGGTGTGAGGTTCATCATGGCCCATGACCGGGCGGATATCCCCCGGGACCTAAAGGAGGAGCAGGTGGTCCTGTTCGGACATTCCCATCGATACCATCAGCAGATGGAAGGGGGGCGGCTGTGGCTGAACCCGGGGAGCTGTGGGTATAAGCGGTTCACACTCCCGCTGTCCATGGCGGTGATGACCCTGCAGGATGGGGAGTATCAGGTGGAGCCCATATGGCTGGATGAGGAATATGGGAGGAGCCGGGAAGATGTGGCAAAGGAGGCGGGACAGAAAGAGGGAGAGAAGGATCAGCTCTTTCTGGTCGCGAAGATCATGCGGTTCATAAAAAAGGGGGAGAAGGTCAGCTGGGTGGCCGATAACCTGGAGGCTGAGCCGGCTTTTGTGGAGGCGATCTGCCAGATCCTGGCGGCTCAGCCGGGAGCAGATGCCCATCAGGTCCTGGCGAGGCTGGTGGGCCGATAGGTGTGTGGCGGATGATCTTATCTTTATCTTAGAGCTAAGAAATGGGGCTGGGGCAAGATAGCGGCTCTATACACGATATGCTGCTTTGATCATATG
Organism: uncultured Lachnospiraceae bacterium; assembly: GCA_910585635.1. GTDB lineage: Bacteria > Bacillota > Clostridia > Lachnospirales > Lachnospiraceae > Caccovicinus. The sequence continues at coordinate 39,631 of CAJUFE010000043.1, forward strand.
ATCGCATCCGCATATGGTGTATATGCTGCATCTTGCCGCGACCCCATCTCACACATCAGGCCACTTGGTCCAGGAACTTCCCAGTCTCCACGGGCTCGGGCGCGACCTCTCTGGAGGTGCGGAAGGTGGTGCGGGTGGTGCCGCCGGACATGTAGACCCTTCCGCACTCCGGGCAGATGGCAGTATGATAGGTGACGGACTGGGAGAGGATCTCCTTATCTTCGTCCTTGGCTGCATCGGCCTTGGCGTGGGCTACATGCTCCATCTCATGGGAGCGGATCGCGTAGGCGGCCCGCTCAGGATCTAAGTGGGTGGGGGTCTTGAAGGAAACGCCGGGATCGTTAGAGCCGTCCTGGTATTTCCGGTTTTTGCAGGTCTGGCATTCGTAGGTGTCCACATCCCGCTGACCGGGGACCTTGAGCCCGGAGGCTTCCTGGCCCTTTTGCACCGCGCCCTGTGCGCCTGCCTGCGCTGTGGCTGCAGCCGAGCTGCCAGCAGGTGCTGCGCCGGTCACGGGCTGTCCGCCTGCTGCGGTCCCTATGGTCATACCTGTTGCCGTTGCGATCCCTATGATCATGCCTGTTGCCGTTGCGGTCCCAGCGGTCATGCCTGTTGCTGCGGCTCCTGCGGTCATGCCTGTTGCTGCTGCGGCTCCTGCGGTCATGTCTGATGGGCCGGCCGGATGTGTCCCCAGTCCCTGCATCCTTGCCGGGGACTGAGCGGAGTAGTAGGATAACGGATCAAGACCGTGTGATAAAAACTGGATGATAAGATCGCCTCCTTACTTTTCTGGGTATCATTACCATCATCTTAGCATGATCGGATAGGAAAAACAAGTATTTCTATTTGACAGATCCTTGCTGGAGGGGGTACACTAAAGATAGCGCAGAGCAGCTCAGGGGCTGTCTGTATGATCATGATAGAACGGATGGACGCCGCAAGCCCAGCTGAGGGCAGGCCGATCATCCGAAGAAGGAGGGTATCACGTGAAAAGGAGTTTTAAGACCCTGCTCCTCGCAGGCTTCATGGCGATGACGATGAGCATGGCAGTATGGGCTGGAGATTGGCAGAAGGGGCCGGATGGATGGCGTTATCAAGAGGATGACGGGAGCTTTTATCAAGACGGCTGGAAGTGGGTGGGAGGCAAGTGCTACTATTTTAATGCCCGGGGTATCTGCCTGACAAACACCACCACGCCGGATGGGCATCAGGTGGACAAGGACGGCGCCTGGGTGGTGGACGGAGTGGTACAGACCCGGCAGACCGAGGGCGTGGCAGGCAGCGGCCAGAGTCAGGCGGCAGGCAGCGGCCAGAGTCAGGCAGCAGGCACGGCGGGAGCCGGTCAGACCCAGGCGGCCGGCGCGGGCGTGGAGACGCTGGTGGTAGGCACCCAGGACGCGGGCGTACCCTTTGCCGTCAGTGGTCTGGTCTTTGTGACCCCCTACGGTTTTGGGAAGGAGGCCAGCTCTGCCGGCGACCGGCTCTGCTTTTATAATGCAGAGAGGAACGGCGCGATCCTGGTCCGGTCAGAGGCGATAACGGGCGCGGCACAGGACCCGGCGTATCTGGAGGCTAACAGCGAGCCCCTTCTGGACGGAGCCATGAGCCAGGTGGGGACCCCTGTGGCAAAGACGGCAAAGCAGTTCCCCTCCGGGACCTGGTATTGCTACCAATACGATAAAGCACAGCAGCTGGGGCTTTCCGGCGGGTCCTATGTATATGCCCGGATCAAGGATGCCAGGCTGCAGATGATCACTTTTTCCGGGGACATGAGCGGAGGGGACCCGGATCAGATCATGACCGATAGCGTGCGGTAGAGGGCAGGGTCGGCATAGGGCGGATCAGAGAGCATATAGGAAAAAGAAGGAGCAGCGTGACCGGAGCCGTATCCGGGAGCGCTGCTCTTTTGGTCTCCCATTAAAAATAAACCCCCTGCTATGCAGGGGGAGGGGATATCTT
>CAJUFE010000044.1 GCA_910585635.1 uncultured Lachnospiraceae bacterium
ATGGTATGCCTCTAAAATTTCGTCATATTTTTTAGGGGGTGTCTGAACTGTTACCATGAAAGACTTTTTTTGATCAGGTTTTTGAACTTTCCCATTGACAAATGGAGGATTTTTGTGTATGCTCTCTCCAATGGCGATGACGGAGAGGAGTAGCGCATTTTATCGTTCCCAGAGAGTGGAGGATGGTGAGAGCTCCGCAAAGTGAATCTGCGTGAATAACACTCTAACAGCTGCAAACTGAACGTCATGTGAGGACCTGTGGAGGATCCTTTGTCTAATGACAAGGGGCTTGAGAGGGAGATGATCTGGCATGATCAGTAGGGGAGCCGTGCGCTGTGCGACAAGCAGCAAGGTTTTTCAACCGTTGAGAGACTGCAAGACAGTAATTCAGGTGGTACCGCGGACAGGTGACTGTTCGTCCTGAGCGTTTGTTCAGGGCGGGCAGTTTTTTATTTCCCTGGACAGAAATACTGTTAAATGGAAGCGAGGAAAAGACTATGGAGACAATGAACATCTATCGGAGCCGGACATTAGGACAGATCAGTGAAAAGGACGTGGGCGCGACCCTGCGGGTGGCCGGATGGGTGGAGAATATCCGGGACCACGGCGGTGTGTCTTTTATCGACCTGCGGGATATGTATGGGGTCCTCCAGGTGGTGATGCGGGATACCAGCCTGTTAAAGGGGTTGGTGAAGGAGACCTGCGTGTCCATCGAGGGGGTGATGGAGCACCGGGACGAGGAGACCTATAACCCCAAGATCCCCACCGGGACCATCGAGCTTGAGGCCCACAAGGTGGATATCTTAGGCAAGGTCCGCCAGACCCTGCCCTTTGAGATCATGACCTCTAAGGAGACCAGGGAGGACCTGCGGTTAAGATACCGTTACCTGGACCTGCGGAACAAGAAGGTGAAGGACAATATGATCTTCCGGTCCCAGGTGATCGCTTTCTTACGGCAAAAGATGACGGAGATGGGATTTTTAGAGATCCAGACCCCGATCCTCTGCGCGTCGTCGCCGGAGGGGGCCAGGGACTATATCGTCCCCTCACGAAAGTATAAGGGGAGGTTCTACGCCCTTCCCCAGGCGCCCCAGCAGTATAAGCAGCTGCTGATGGCTTCTGGTTTTGATAAGTACTTCCAGATCGCACCCTGCTTTCGGGACGAGGACGCCAGGGCGGACCGCTCGCCGGGAGAATTTTACCAGCTGGACTTTGAGATGAGCTTTGCCACCCAGGAGGATGTGTTCGCGGCCGGGGAGGAAGTCCTGACGGCGGCTTTCGAAAAGTTCGCCCCAGAGGGAGCCAAGGTGACCCCAGCGCCCTATCCGGTGATCAGCTACGCACAGGCCATGCTGGAATTTGGCACCGACAAACCGGACCTCAGGAACCCCTTGCGGATCGTGGATGTGACCGAGTTCTTCCAGCGGTGCGGCTTTAAGCCCTTCCACAAAAAGACGGTCCGGGGGATCCGGGTCCACGCGGACATGTCTAAGAGCTTCCACAAAAAGCTCCTGGACTTTGCCCTGTCGATCGGCCTGGGCGGCCTGGGCTATCTGGAGGTGGACGAGGATATGGGCTACAAAGGGCCGATCGACAAGTTCATCCCAGAAGAGCTTAAGGGAGAGCTGGCTCAGATCGCCGGACTCGTTCCCGGGGATACCTTCTTTTTGATCGCGGACAAGGAGGCGCGGGCGGCGCAGCTGGCCGGGCAGATCCGCACGGAGCTGGGGGAGCGGCTGGACCTCTGCGAGAAAAATGTATTCCGGTTCTGCTTTGTCAATGATTTCCCCATGTACGAGTACGATCCGGAGGAAAAGAAGATCGACTTCACCCACAACCCCTTCTCCATGCCCCAGGGCGGCTTAGAGGCGCTGCAGACCAAGGATCCTCTGGATATCCTGGCCTACCAGTATGATATCGTGTGCAATGGGGTGGAGCTGTCCTCCGGCGCGGTGCGCAACCATGACATGGAGATCATGGTCAAGGCCTTCCAGATCGCTGGGTATACGGAGGAGGACTTAAAGGAGAAGTTCGGCGCTCTGTACAATGCCTTCCAGTTCGGCGCGCCGCCCCACGCGGGCATGGCACCAGGCGTGGACCGGATGATCATGCTGCTGCGGGGAGAGGAGAACATCCGGGAGATCATCCCCTTCCCCATGAACGGGAACGCCCAGGACCTGATGTGCGGCGCACCGGGGACGGTGACAGAGCAGCAGCTTCGGGAGGTGCATATCAAGGTGCGGGAGTGAGCGGTCTTAATGAGATGCGGGATGATGTAGATTAGGCAGAGAGGGGCTCGATATGGACGCACAGATCTGCTGGTGATGATCGTACGTTGCAAATGTTACAATATAGTTAGAAATATCGATCGAAGCGTAGGAGGAGGTTCGTATGACATATCTAGCGCATATCGCCGAGGATCATCGGCAGCAGACCGTGCTCCAGCATCTGGAGGGGACTGCCAAGCTCTGCGGACGTTTTGCCGCTGCCTTCGGCGCGGAGGAGCTGGGGGAACTGACAGGGATGGCTCATGACATTGGAAAGTATTCGGACGCCTTTCAACGCCGCCTCCAGGGGGGGAGCAAAGTAGACCATGCAACTGCAGGAGCCTACGAGTGTTTCCAGCGGGGACAGGCTGCTGCTGCGTTTTGCGTCGCGGGCCATCATGGTGGATTGCCAGATGGCGGCAGTCGGGGGGACGGCACGGATCTGCCCACCTTGCAAGGGCGGATGCGTCGGGCTGCTGAGGGAGGTCTGGAGCCTTATACACCATGGAAGGAGGAAGTCTCATTGCCCTCTCTGAGGTCTCCGGTATTTCAGGGGAAGAGCAAATATCTGGATGCTTTTTTCTTTACCCGGATGTTATATTCCTGCCTGGTGGATGCCGACTATCTGGATACGGAGCAGTTCATGGCGGGTGATATGCTCCCTCGGGGGGATGATATCTCGATGGAAGAGCTGTACCGACGACTGGAGAAGTATATTTCCGGCTGGTTCCCACCGCAGGGAGAGATAAATACCCTGCGCTGTGCTGTTCTAGAGCAGTGTATCCAGAAGGGGAACGCCCAAAGCCCGGGACTTTTTACTTTGACCGTTCCGACTGGAGGCGGAAAAACAGTTGCCTCCCTCGCTTTTGCGTTGCGACATGCCTGTACATATGGGAAAACAAGACTTATTTATGTGATCCCGTATACGTCCATCATTGAGCAGTCTGCCGACATTTTTCGAGAGATCCTAGGGGCAGGAGCTGTGCTGGAGCACCATTCCAATGTGCTTTATGACACAGATACCTTCGGCGCGGCTACGCCGGAGGCGGCAAAACAGATGCGTGCTACAGAAAACTGGGATATGCCGGTCATTGTGACTACGGCGGTCCAGTTCTTTGAGTCCTTGTATGCAAACCGCTCTTCTCAGTGCCGGAAGCTTCATAATCTGGCAAACAGTGTGATCATCTTTGATGAGGCACAGATGCTCCCGCTCCCCTATCTGCGCCCCTGTGTATCGGTTATCGCCCAACTAGTGGCTCATTACGACGTTTCTGCTGTGTTGTGTACGGCCACGCAGCCGGCTCTGTCACCGTTGCTGCGAGAGTTTCTCCCTGGTGCCGACATCCCCGAACTGTGCGCGGCGTCTGTTATGCGTTCGCCTGTATTTCAACGGGTGCGGTTCCAAAAGGTGGGGAGGCTCAGTTGGACTGAGCTGCATGAACGGCTCCAGGAGATAGAGCAGGTCCTATGTATCGTCAACAGCCGAAAAAATGCGCGGTCTGTATTTGAAGGTATCCAGGGAGACGGCAGATACCATCTATCTACATTGATGACCCCGTCTCACCGAAAAGCGGTACTGGCTAAGATCCGACAGCGTCTGAAGGAAGGCCGGCCCTGCCGGGTCGTTTCCACATCCCTTATCGAGGCTGGGGTAGATGTAGATTTTCCGCGGGTGTTCCGGGAGGAAGCGGGGTTGGATTCCATCCTGCAGGCGGCAGGAAGGTGTAACCGGGAGGGCAGGCGTCCGGTCTCTGAAAGTATTGTAACGATCTTTCAGGCGGAGACAGCTCCACCACAGCTGTTTTCCGTTGCTATCGCCGCCGGGCAAGAAGCCATGGAGCGATCCGATGATCTGTCTGATCCGGACGCCGTCGCGTACTATTTCCATGCGCTTTTGGATCTGAAGGGTCAGAACGCACAAGATCAAAAGGGGATCTTGTCTTGGATCCAGAAGGGGGACTTCCCCTTCCGCAAGGTTGCGGAGAGCTTTCGCCTGATCGAGCAGGACACCCGTACTGTCTATATCCCCATAGAAAAAGGTGGAGCACTGGTGGAACGGTTCCGGCAGGGAGAACGCTCCCGACAGCTGTTCCGGGAATTAGGACAGTACAGCGTATCGGTTTATCCTCAGCAGTTCCAGGCGCTGGATGAGGGCAGCGCATTAGAGTTATTGGAGGACGGCAGCGCTATCTTGACCAATCTGTCGCTTTATTCCGAGGACATAGGCCTTACCTTTGATGTGGATGGCGAGCGATTTATCATATGAGGAAAGTAGCGGGGCTGTCACATTGATGATCAGGAGATCAACGATGTGACAGCTGTTTTTACATAAGCTTTTCTTGGTACTTGTTCACTGTCGGTCCTTGTTTGAGCTTATGGAGTGGCGTTCAGCCTTCTTCAGCCTATCTTCTGTATCCGGCATCGAGAAGAGGGCGGACAGGCGCTTAGGAGGATGGGTACAGACGGAGGCGATCGTCAGTCGATATGTTTATACTGCATTATGGATAGAAATTGGTAATATGGATATGCGGGGATGATTCGCTTAAAATGGGAAATAACCTGTTGCAGGTGGAGCTCAAAGGCAGGCTGTTGATTGCAAAGGAGATCCTCTGGAGCGGAACAGAGTTCCGCTCCAGAGCCATTGCCACAAAACGATCAGGGAGCGTTTGGGTTCTTTTCAATCCATGCTCCCGCGAAGGGAGCGACCCATGGTCGTGCATTCCCGCCCGTCCTTATAGTAATTTCAATCCACGCTCCTGCGAGGGGAGCGACTTTCGGCCGGACCATGATATAATAACATTTGCTCGATTTCAGTCCACGCACCCGCGAGGGGAGCGACGCTCAAACCATCAAAGTCCATGCGTCTCCTCAAAATTTCAATCCACGCTCCCGCGAGGGGAGCGACGCGCGACCTCTTTCATCTTTTCCGCATACCCAGCAATTTCAATCCACGCTCCCGCGAGGGGAGCGACCAGTTCCACACGCACATTGTCAAACCGTGTGCCGATTTCAATCCACGCTCCCGCGAGGGGAGCGACTGACGCAAACCACACCTATCTTCTTTCAATTCATATTTCAATCCACGCTCCCGCGAGGGGAGCGACGCGGGTCTGCATAGATCAACACCTGAGGGGAGTTATTTCAATCCACGCTCCCGCGAGGGGAGCGACGATACGGGGAAGACCCGGAGGCTACCCACACCAGGATTTCAATCCACGCTCCCGCGAGGGGAGCGACTGTTTTTTGCTTTTGTCTGGATATGTTTCTAAAAATTTCAATCCACGCTCCCGCGAGGGGAGCGACTCGTTCTTCCATCCGACCCGCTCTCCAGTCGTCCGATTTCAATCCACGCTCCCGCGAGGGGAGCGACTGTCTGTGTTAGAGGATATCAAGATCGCACACGATATTTCAATCCACGCTCCCGCGAGGGGAGCGACTGAGAGCCGCGTCACCAAGAACAACATCATCGTCATTTCAATCCACGCTCCCGCGAGGGGAGCGACGATGACCTCACCTGGGTCCAGGTGGCCCATCGGATATTTCAATCCACGCTCCCGCGAGGGGAGCGACGGGACCACACCCTGGAGATTCATTGTGTGGAAAGATTTCAATCCACGCTCCCGCGAGGGGAGCGACGAGAGATGATGGGATGCTAACGTACTGTTCAACATTTCAATCCACGCTCCCGCGAGGGGAGCGACGTAGGGTCCCCATCTGGTCCATCATACTGCACGGATTTCAATCCACGCTCCCGCGAGGGGAGCGACTCAAATATCCCCCCCAGCGCGTTCCAACTCACAGAATTTCAATCCACGCTCCCGCGAGGGGAGCGACTGTCCAACTCGTCAACCTCCAGCGCCTGCAATTTATTTCAATCCACGCTCCCGCGAGGGGAGCGACCTCAACTTCTCCAAATCTGACACATCCATTTTCAATTTCAATCCACGCTCCCGCGAGGGGAGCGACCTCCAGGCGGCCTCAAAATCGGCCTGCATACGCTGATTTCAATCCACGCTCCCGCGAGGGGAGCGACCTGAGGATACAGATGGTAATTGCCGGTATCTGACTGATTTCAATCCACGCTCCCGCGAGGGGAGCGACGCCTGCGCGGGGCCAAACGCGCGACCCAAGGAAAATTTCAATCCACGCTCCCGCGAGGGGAGCGACTATCCTTCTTCTGCCTTTTCTGCGTAAGAAACAGAATTTCAATCCACGCTCCCGCGAGGGGAGCGACGCACGCATGACTGGAAGGGTGGCATCGCGCAAGTATTTCAATCCACGCTCCCGCGAGGGGAGCGACCGGTATCAACACCAGCTCCGCCATCACGGGACTATTTCAATCCACGCTCCCGCGAGGGGAGCGACATTTTCGGCAGAAGCCAACCTTTGCATCCTGGATATTTCAATCCACGCTCCCGCGAGGGGAGCGACCTCGCGCCCCTGACAAGATAACTCCATCAGGGCAATTTCAATCCACGCTCCCGCGAGGGGAGCGACGCCACACAACGCATGACAGTAAAAGACCTGCACGGATTTCAATCCACGCTCCCGCGAGGGGAGCGACACCCAAAAAGATTTTTCCCATTCTCCCGCATCCAAATTTCAATCCACGCTCCCGCGAGGGGAGCGACTTTTGGGATTTTTTGATCGTGTAACAGATAGAGTGATTTCAATCCACGCTCCCGCGAGGGGAGCGACATCACTGCTCTCCACGCTAAAAGGAGACACGATGAATTTCAATCCACGCTCCCGCGAGGGGAGCGACCCTTAAATATTTTTTGTGTACATCCGCCCCAAGGCATTTCAATCCACGCTCCCGCGAGGGGAGCGACGGATTGGATAGCTGACACAGAGGGCGAGGAAAAAATTTCAATCCACGCTCCCGCGAGGGGAGCGACGCGGCAGAGGGCATCCTGGACATGGCGGCGGCCCTGATTTCAATCCACGCTCCCGCGAGGGGAGCGACCGGACGGATGGAGGCCGGGTAGGGGTCTTGCGATATTTCAATCCACGCTCCCGCGAGGGGAGCGACCCTGGGTCAGCTGCAGCATGGCCGCCTGGATGCCGATTTCAATCCACGCTCCCGCGAGGGGAGCGACACGACGATCCATCGGAGGTCGAGCGGCTGGTGAGTATTTCAATCCACGCTCCCGCGAGGGGAGCGACGAGACCTATAAGACCCGCACACAGACCGGGACCATTTCAATCCACGCTCCCGCGAGGGGAGCGACTGTACCGCTCCTTGCCCTCAGAGATGATCGTACGATTTCAATCCACGCTCCCGCGAGGGGAGCGACTCCATCCCGGTGATATCCTCGATCCGCTTCCCAAGATTTCAATCCACGCTCCCGCGAGGGGAGCGACACTGCCGGACTTCCCTCCTGGGCAATATAAGATCAATTTCAATCCACGCTCCCGCGAGGGGAGCGACTTCGTCCAGGATGAGGCTATTGCCGCCCTTTGAATTTCAATCCACGCTCCCGCGAGGGGAGCGACCTTTTTCAAGCTTTTTTTGAAGATTTTGTTCGTCTGATTTCAATCCACGCTCCCGCGAGGGGAGCGACAGATTTAATGTTTTGTCAATAGTTTTTTATAAATATTTCAATCCACGCTCCCGCGAGGGGAGCGACATGTTTTTTATAGCATTCTGGGCACAGGCCAGAATTTCAATCCACGCTCCCGCGAGGGGAGCGACGGTTATAGGTGATACTCTTGACGATGCGCCGCAGAATTTCAATCCACGCTCCCGCGAGGGGAGCGACGCCAAAAGGAGTGCGACAAGTGCTGGGCAGAGTGGATTTCAATCCACGCTCCCGCGAGGGGAGCGACCCCCAGGGATAAGGGGAGAAAGAAAATCCATGTATATTTCAATCCACGCTCCCGCGAGGGGAGCGACATGACCTCACCTGGGTCCAGGTGGCCCATCGGATATTTCAATCCACGCTCCCGCGAGGGGAGCGACTGGAGGCACAAGGACACTGGATACAAACGCTTCAAATTTCAATCCACGCTCCCGCGAGGGGAGCGACTCCACAGGCATTGCGATGTGCCAAGTCCATATTGATATTTCAATCCACGCTCCCGCGAGGGGAGCGACCTAGGCGTTTTTATCCCATTGCACCAATTATATACATTTCAATCCACGCTCCCGCGAGGGGAGCGACGCAACCGGGCGGCGTTCTTCGGCGGGCCGATTGTGATTTCAATCCACGCTCCCGCGAGGGGAGCGACTACTTTTTCTTCGTCTGAAAGTTCTTGCATTTCTTATTTCAATCCACGCTCCCGCGAGGGGAGCGACGGATCGGAGGGGATGGGTTCCCGTATATCTGGGATATTTCAATCCACGCTCCCGCGAGGGGAGCGACATCAAAATTAACCAAAAAACCAATCAGCAATTGGCAAAATAGCACAAAGGGGTACTTGCATTTTTCTAAAATACACCAAAATCAAGCTTTTCTACATGCCTATCTTGCCAATGCTCCGTAAAATATCGGTGCGAACCTGCCGCGTTTTTCTGGGCGCATAGGCTTCGCACTTACAGGATCAAGGGGTCCTCGGGTAGATAGGAGGTTTTAGCGCCAAAGTGTTCGATCTTACTTTTATAATGATCTCCCAAATAGTAAAAACGCAGACTATCCTTTTGAGGATCCATGATCTTGCATAACTTGGCTTGAAGACTGCGGCACTGTGCTGCGTCCAGCAGACATTCAAAAACGGAGCACTGCACCCGCTGTCCATAATTGACACATTGCTTGGCAATCTGTCGCAGCCGCCTGCGGCCTGCAGCGTCCTCGGTATTTACATCATATGTGATCAATACTAACATCATTTCACTTCCATAAAAATGGCGGATATGCATCCAGATCTCCTCTGAGATGCCGCGCTAACAATAGTGCCTGTATGTAGGGGATCATGCCCCATGGAAGTTTTTCACCTAGATAAGGATGGGTCAACGTCTCCTTTTTCTTATCTTGCCAGTTTTTTACAAATGTTCTCCTGCCAGTATCGGTCAGCAATACCGCCCCGCTTTCTGTTTTCGACAGATCAGCCCTATGGACAATGCGGTTATTGATCAGCGTCAGCACGAAACGATCGGCCATACATGGACGGAGCTCTTCCATAAGGTCCAGTGCCAGCGAAGTCCGTCCCGGTCGGTCCCGATGGAGAAATCCCACATAGGAGTCCAGCCCCACACTCTCCAGCGCGGAGGCACAGTCATGAGCCAGGAGGCTGTACGCAAAAGAGAGCAGGGCGTTAAAGCTATCCAATGGAGGCCGGCGGTTCCTGCCATGAAAATAAAATGTCTCTTTATCGCCCAGGATCATATCATCCAAAACGCCAAAATAGGTACTGGCCCCCACGCCCTCCAGCCCTCGCAGGCGATCTAAGTCCGTTTCCTCTTTGACCTGGGGCAGAAGGTCTCGGATCTGTCCAGAAGCTGCAGAAAGCTTTTCTCCATCGATCCGCAGGCCATGGTCCCGCCGGGTCCGCTCAATGCTCCAGCGTGCATTGTATAGCTTACCGAAGATCATCGTGCGACTGATCTGGCAGCTCTGCACCGGATTATCCGCAGCGCGGTATTGGATCCGGCGCAATAGTACGTTACCGGCACTGCTACCGCAGACCCGTGCTAAAAACCTTCCTCTGGGTGTACAGAGAGCGAACCCGATCTGACGCTGTGCGCAGGCGCCCATCAGAGCCGGCGAAGCACCGGCATAGGAAAAGGTCACGATATTTTGCAGTGTGTGCAGGGGGTATCTGGCTACAGCCTGTTTGCCACGATCTGCCACGACATTTTCCCCGTCCAAAGTCAGATAGATATCTTCCGACAGGATAAAAAGGGTATTGAGCAGGTGTTTCATTGTAGTTCCTCCATCGCGCCGGTCAGATAATCTGCAACTTTTTTGACCCGCATCAGTTTTGGCAGGCATAGATCCTTCAGCGAGCAGGCATTACAGGCTTTAGTCGGCTTTACCTTAGGTGTATAGTGTTTCTGATACAGATCGTGCATCTCTACAAGACTGTCTCGGACTTGACTGCGGAGATCTTGGGTCAGTGGGACCACTGTGCGATGGCGGGTCTCGCCATAGTATATCGCCCCCTCTTGGATAGCACAGCAGAGCATTTCCTCCAAACACATTGCCTGGGCGCACAGTTGCAAGGCATCTGCCGGTCCATCTTTTGGCTTGCCCCGCTTATATTCGATCGGGTAGGGTCTCCACGTCCCTTCTCGGCCTTGCAAGGATATCCCGTCAGGGTCCTGATGGAATTCTACTACATCACATTGACCGGAGATGCCCAGCTGTGCCGAGTGGACCGCTAAGCCCCGCACGATCAGCACATCCCCCCGGCTCTCCCGAAAGCCCTGATCATGGGCGTTTTCATGCATGAGGCTGCCGTCTACAGTGCGGAAATTTTCTGCCCATTGGTCTTCAATGTGGATCAGCGCCCACTGGCGGCGGCAAAAAGCAAAATGTTGGAGACCGGACAGCTGGAGCCAGTCCTCTTCCCGGATGTTCATCCCATCTGGATACAGGTGGCGCCGGCGGGGAGGGCCGCCTCATCCACTGTAACGATATAATCCTGATAGGAACGGGCCGGAGCGGGGTCGTCCTCGTCCCTGCGCCGGATATGGACACTTTCAAACAGCTTCCACGCTGGAGCACAGCCCAGTTCGCTGTCGTGCTTGAAGACGATCAATCCCCGTACGGCCATCTTGCCCCGGGCAGCGGAGTGATCGTGCTCGAACATATTGAGGATGGCCTCCCAGAGGAGCGCTAAGTCTTCCTCCGAAAATCCGGTCGTCTTACGGGCCAAGTTGGCGGAAACATACCCCTCGCAGCGATAGAGGCCGTAGGGGATGATGTATTTACGCCCCATCTCAGTCCCCTTCCGCTCTGCGTCGGCTTCCGTGGTGATCGCAACACGCGTGATGGTCACTTCCTGCGGGACCACCGGTTCTATACTGTGGGCAAAGCTGAGCTGGACGGGACCGCGGACCTGGCCGCAGTTTAAGGAATTTTTAGTAAAAGTAGTCATCACCGCGCCGAAGGTACGGATATCATAAAAGTTCTTACACATCCAGTCCCGAAGCTTTTTATCCAGATCCGGGTCATTTTTTTTCTTCTCTTTTACTGTCTTTTCCGTGACATCCAGCGCGGCAAAGGCCTCCTGGTCGCTGCGGTTTAATGGAACGCCGTCCTTGACATAGATGCGCCAGCCTGTGGTGTCTTCCTTTACCGTTTCCACATAATTACGGATCTTGCGTTTCAAGCAGACATCGGTGACCAGACCCAGGCCGGTCTCTGGGTCTACCCGGGGCATATTGCCCGCGTCCGGGTCGCCGTTGGGATTGCCGTTTTCTACGTCAAATAGGATGACAAATTCATAACGGTTTTTGATGGGTTCAGACATTTTTGCTCTCCTCCTTTTTCTCATATCGCTTCTGGGTCTGGTGGTAGTAGCCAAGCTGGAACGCACCCTGTTGGGGGAGGCTCAGTCGGGGCGGGAACGTCTCGGAAAGAACGCTGGTCAGCGCAGCGATCTGTTTTTCATAGTAGATGCGCAGACCACTCTCCAGCTTCCGCAGATGCTTTTGGGACAGATTTAATAAGATCGGGAAAATGTGGCCTGGTGTGGAAGAAGCCGCGTTGAAATACCGGTCCTTGATGGTCGCGTTGATGCTTGGATTGGCAGAGGACTGGATGGCTTCCAGGACGGAAAACAGCCGCCCTAATGTGTAAGGGATATTTGTGCTGTCAGGGTTAAGAGACACAGTCAACACCTCCTTTGAAATGCCTCTTTGAGGACGCTTGAGATAATAGGCTTTTATGATGGCAGCCCGGCCCCGTGTCATATCCTGCTCGGCCCGGATCCGGAGCAATGCGCCGTAGAGCAATGTGGCAGGGTAGGGCTCGTTCATCAGGATAGAACGCAGTACCGCGCCCGTCATATTCGGAGAAGAGGACTTGTCCCTGGAATTTTGATCCACCGTCTCCCACAGCAGCCGCCAGAGCGGCAGTGTATCGAATTTGTCAAAAACAGGCTTCACGATGTCCAGGCGCTCATAGTGCTCTTGGACATTTCGCAAAAAAACGCCGAAACTATTTCTTAGGAAAAAGCGGACGGACAGCCGCGCGGCATTTGGCGCCAGCCCTAAGATATAAAAAGGCCGCTCTGGATCCAGAAGGGTCTCGTCATACCGGACAGAGCGGCCGCGCAGCAGCTGTCCCACCATATCCCGCAATTCCGTCTCCGAATAACTGCATTGTGCGCCAAAGGTGAACGCGCCAAAGGCATCCTGAAAAGCCGGCTCGCCGCCTTCTGCCCAGCAGACCACGGTCGTATCGCCGATCCGGTAAAGATACTCCCGGTCTGCCAGCAGATGGTTCAGGGCCGAAGTATACGCAAAGGCAGCATATCTGCTGGTCGGGGCGTTAAGGTTCTGCTCTTTTCCGTAAGAACAGAAGGCCGGTGCATTGAAGGACACCAAAGCCGCACCGCTGGATTGAGCGCCCTGGACCCCTTTGATGGCAGGGTGGATCGCCTCTACAGAAGTTTCCTGGCCAGTGACCAGACAGACCATCGTAGGACCGTCGCCATCCGCGTCGTAGTGGGTCTGCCATGCCTGCCGGACGGCAGGATCCTCATGGATAAAAGCTCCCTGGAACCGGAACACCAGGTTCGCTCCTGCCATTATGCTGCTGATATCATTTAAAAGTGCAGGGTGTGTTTCCGCTTTGTCCGGGTCCCAATGTTGAAAAAAGCGTAGGAGTGCCTGGGCAGGGGCGGATCCAACATTTGCCAACAGCTGCTCATGGAGCGCTTTGCAGGCGGTAAAGCATTCCTTGGCTCTCGTCTGGTTTCCTTTTGCATCAATCCCTAAGATATAAACGGCATTATCACAAAGAAAATTTGCAGCGATCCCTACGGTCCGTTTGACCGGGGCGGGTAGCTTTTTGATCTGAGGCGCAAGGACTGTTTTTTTCCCTTTTAGCACATTTTCCTGGATGGAGACGGCACGGAGGAGCTGTCCCTGCTCGTCTAAGTCCAGCGCGTAGGAGACCTTGACCGGATTCCAGCCTGGCGGCGCGGCTTTCTCCTTGCGGTTCAGATCCTCATAATGCCGTACCAATGCCTGTAAGATCATCCTCTCACCTCCTCGCTGTCCCGGGGCGGTACATGGAGGACACCGTCACGGAGGACTGCCCGGAAGAACAGAGGGCGGATATCCTTCGGGTCTGTGTAGTCCATGTCATAAAGCATATATCCCAGGTCCCGCTCCCCCCGCAGCTCCTCTGGACAAGGCGGGATGTCCTGGCAGGGGGCAAAGTGGGCGGGAAATTCCCGGCAGCCGAAGCAGGGCTGGTGGTAAAACTGGCCTTTGGCGATGCGCCGGGTCGCGATGTCCTGGAACTTCCCGGGGTTATCACTCACTGCGGCCTTCTCGGGCAAGATGCTAAAATGGGCTTCGATCACATAACGTACATCCTGCAGTAGCAAAGAAGCACGCTGTTGGATATCCTGAGAGGTGGCCAGATAAAGCTCTCCGCGCCCGCGATCCATGACTGTTTTGGCCGAGCGTGCAGAGATCGTGGACTTGACCTCATTGCGCCGGAGGTTGGTGAAACGGATCGGCGCCAGCACGTGGATACGGTCTACGACCCAGAGGATACCCGGGTGCCAATAGATGCTTTCGATCAGCCCACGAGCGGCAGAGGGCGTCATGATGTCGTAGCTCACACGTTCAACTTTCATCTCCGGACGAGAAAAACAAGCGTATCTTCCCCAGGTCTCGAAACGGATAGGCATAGCATCCACTCCTTTCTTTCAATTATATGGAAGATCTTCTGTGTTAGAGCATAGCACGCTCTACGTAAAATGTCAACAATTTCTCTATTTACTTCTCTGAAATTTTCTTATGCATTACTTTTTACCGCCACGCCAGAGAGCCCTGCTGTTATAGATATGACATGTGGCAGAGGGTCCCCTTCCGGAGCGGACCCTTTACAACATTTCTATGCAATAAGACCCCATGGCGTGGGCGTGAAAAATAGCAAAGTAAAATTGTAAATGATAGGATACAAGCTTTTTTCGTTGCAAATACATAAAAGTACGGGTATAATCTCTTTGTCGCCTTTTGTGCCGAACAAAATGCGTGGATTGAAATAGAGACGGAAACAGAGATGCTTATAAGATGCAGGGGTGGGAGTATATGTCCTCACCCCTGCGTCTTTTGGGAGTACCTGCTATAGGGCGGTCGCGATCTTCTGCTCACCCAGCACGATCGTATCCTCATAGATCTGATCCTGGGCGGTCTGCTCTACCAGGTAGATGATCCTCGCACGGGAGTGCGTATCGAGATAAAAATGTCCACGAACAGGATATAAACACTAATTTCGGAGTGCAACTAAAGATGTTTTTAATGTTGCCTTTTTTTTGGGTTTACACTATAATGGATATACCAGCACAAAGATGCGGAAGGATAAAATAGTCCAGGGCACAATGCAGCATATCCGTAATGGTCATGTCAGATCAGTAGATATATTAAATATAATATGTCTGATCTTACGTCTGGATCCATCTGAAATGATCGAGATAACACCAATGGACGAAGAAAAGATAAGATTTTTTAAACACCACGTTTAGTGTTAGAAGATAGAGCGGGATGTGCCATATCATGACTGCCCGATGGAAATAGGGACGATATCTCAGAAGGGAGAGGAGGAACATGGACGGTATGACTAAAGAGGAGATGCAACGTTTTTTAAATCGCGAAGCTGAAAAGGGCAGTACAGAGTATGAGGCTCTTAAGGCATTAGCTGATATCCTAGGGATACAATTTCCAGAATTAAAGCAAAAGGCTGAATGATCAGTCCGGTGATGTGCCTGGCGGATAAAATATCCTGACGGTATCACCTGTAGAGATGGGACGAACAGAAATGGAAAAGGACCCTGCAAAAGACCAAAGGTCAGAAAGGCCTCGATCTTTTGCAGGGTCTTTTTTCAAGGGCTGGAAAGGTCAAGATCCGCTATCAGCCGGCAGTCCTGTCTTTGCGTCGTGGATCCTTACGGCCAGGGCTATACCGCTGGATCCACACGGCTAAAGTACGACTGCCGGATGGGGTCAGGACCTCATGCCAGCCGGTCCACCAGAGCGCCCAGGGATGGATCCTGTGCCAGGGGGCCTCGGCCGCTCTGGCCGTCGGGTGTCTGTCCCTGCCGCTCCGCCTCCATCTGCTCCTGCCTTTCCTGCCGCTCCTGTTTCTGGGCGGCCTTTTTCTTTAGCTGCTCCAGCTTTTGTTCCGTGGACTGGATCTCACGCTCCAGCTCCCGGACCTTTTTCTCAGCATGGGCCTTCTGGGCTTCTTTTTTTTCGTTGTTCAGCTGCTGGAGCTTGTTCTCCAGCGCGCGGATCTGGGGGTCGGAGCCTGCGCTCTTCCCCAGCTGACCGGCAGACGATGCCCAGGGCGTTGCTAATTGTATACGCATCATGATGTTCACCTCCTGTTATCTCCATCGGCGGATAAGATGGCCGGGAAACCAGATCGGTGCGGATGGCGCGGCCAGTGTTGTGAACGGCAAGATCCGTGGAGGGCAGACTGTGTGGTGGACCGACGATCGCAAAGTAGTGGACGACCGTGAAGGGACGGATGGTCTCAGACAGTTTGACGGGTGCTGGGCGGACTGGTCGTTCGGTCACAGGGCTCGGTGGGGGAAAGGGGGAAGAGCAGGTCCAGCCGGTAGACGCCGCCGGATACCTGGTTCTGGAACGCGCCTCTGTGCTTTTCGGCCACGGCCCGGATATTCGACAGCCCGATCCCGTCTGCCGGAGGAGCGGTCAGCTGTGGGTCGCAGCTGTTTTCCACGATCAGCAGGAACAGATCCCCTTTTTGTCTCCCTTGGATGCGGATGTAGGGATTCTTCGCCTGCCCTGAGGACTGCCCAGAGGAAAGAAGAGCGTTGCAGGCATGGATCCCGTTGTCCACCGCGTTAGCCAGGACGATGCACCAGTCGGTATCCGGGACCGGGCTGGCCTTTGGGAGGGAGAGCCGGCAGGAGAGGTCGATCCCCTTTTGCTGGGCCACGGCGGCTTTACTCCCTAAAAGGGCATCTGCGGCGGCATTCCCGGTGTGGATAGAGGTGGAAAGGGGGGCAAGGCCCTCCTGCAGGTTTTGGAGATAGGTGCAGGCCTGGTCAGCCTGTCCGTTTTTTAAAAGCTGGGCCAGAACGAGCAGATGGTTCTTGATATCATGGCGGAAGGCACGGGTCTTCTGGTCGCGGAGCATAGCCTCATGGATATAGATCTCCTGCTCTCGGGCTTGCTGTTCTAAAAGGCAGATCCTCTGTCTGGCCAGGATGGCGGTGGAAAGCTTCTGGAACGCGGCCAGGGAGAGGAGGAGGCAGGCGCAGGCAAAAAGCTGCAAAAGCAGCATCTCCGGGTGGTCGATGACTGGCGAGACGATCCCTTGACCGTCCAGCACGATCGTATCCCCATAGATCTGGTGCAGGACCAACTGTTCCACCAGGGTGATGAAAAAGACCGGGACAGCCAGCAGGAACAGGACGGACTGGCTGGCGGAGGCGATGCTCTTCTGGAAAAAGCGCAGGATGATCCAGGCTAAGAGGAAAAAGAGCAGAAGGGCCAGCAGCTCCCGCAGGGTGTCGGATAGGTAGACCAGAGGGAGGGGGAGCCGGGGGAGGCGGTCCGCCAAGAGCCAGAAGCTGGCCCATTGGGCGATGCCGGTACACAGATAGACTGCGGATAGGGCCAGGACGGAGCAGGAAAAGGAGGAGCCGGGCATTCTGTCCAGAAATACGCATCCGATGGAGGCTAGCAGACAGATGTCCGCCAGGAGAGACAGCAGGCCAGCGTGCAGGGACTGCCAGAGGGCCAGACGCAAGAAGAAGGACAGCAGCAGGTAGACCGCGCCGCCGCTCCACATGGGGGGACGGTCCAGGCAGCGGCAGAAAAAGGCAAAGAGAGCCCCAGGCATGAGGAGGTTGGCCAGGATGAGCGGCGACAGGAGATACCATGGAAATGGCTGGGCAGCGTCGAAAGGCAGCCCAAAGAACTGGGCAGCGTCAAAAGGCAGCCCGAAGAACGGAGCAGTACCAAAAGCGAGTCCAGTGAGCAGGTTCAGAGCGCATCCCTCCCGTCCATATAACGCAGCATCTGGTCCATCAGCAGCTGATGGTATTTCCGGGACACTGGGACCTTGCTGCCATCGGTCAAGGTGACTTGTCCGCCGGCGTAGCTGGACAGATGCTCCGGGTTGATCAGAAAGCTGCGGTGGCATTTGATAAAATGTCCCCCCAGCTGCTGCTCCAGATCCTTCATGCGGCCATAATGATCGAAGACCCCTTCCTTTGTGTGGAGATAGATCTTTCGGTTGATGACCTCGCAGTAGTAGATCTGGCTGAGCCTTATGGACCGGCACCAGCTGGCGGTCCGGATAAAAAGGCTGGGCTCAGGGCGTTCCTCCAGCCGTTTTAAGCTTCGGTCCAGGGTCCGCTCCAGCCGGGCTTTGTCGATCGGCTTGCAGAGATAATCCGCCGCGTCCACTTCAAAGGCATCGGACATGTATTCGGTCAGGACGGTCGCGAAGACCAGGATGCCGTTAAAGCCTTTGGTCCGCAGCCGTCTGGCCAGGGACATCCCGTCTAAGCCGGGCATCCGGATATCCAAAAAGAGCAGGTCCTGGTCTAAGGGAGAGGCCAAGAGCTGGAGCGCGTTCCCGTAGCAGCTGATCTGGAAGGTGCGGTCCCACCCGGACAGGAGCGTTCCGATCTGGTCCTTCAGCCGCTGACAGTGCAGGGCTTCATCATCACATATGGCGATGTTCAACATTTTGCTCCACCGTCCTTTCTATAGCGGGCAGGATACAGTCCGCTCCCACATCATGACAGCGGTATACGGTGTGCCACGCTTGCGTGAGCATTTGTCATTCTAATAAAAAGTCCATCACATTTTTCTGCTGGATACCGTCGCGGTTGATATGGGTGAGTGTATCTGTAGAGAGTACCACCTTTTCATGATGATCGGCGATCGCTCCTAAAGGCGCAAATTCCCTCTCGAAGTTCTCTTCTGTCAGTATATAACAGACCTGGATATAGAGGCGTTCGTCCCTCCGGTCAGCGACAAAGTCTACTTCGGCGACCCCTTGTTTGCCGATGCTCACAGAATAGCCGCGGCGGCACAGCTCTTGATAGACCACATTTTCCAGAAGGCCTGCGATATCCTCGTTGCGGTATCCCAGCACGGCGTGGCGCAGACCCAGATCGGACAGATAATATTTTTCCAACGTTTCTAAAAAGCGTTTGCCCTTGATATCGAACCGAGGGACTTTGTGGATCAAAAAGGCACTTTCCAGTGCTTTGAGATACGTATATACAGTCTCGGTGCTGAGCCTGCGTTTTTGGCTTTTTAAGAAATCGGAGATCGTTTTCGCGGAAAAGGTGTTCCCCACATTATCCATCAGATATTGGACGACGCTTTCTAATAAAGCGGTATCGCGTATCTTGTTCCTGGCGATCACGTCCTTCAGGAGGACCGAATGGAAGATATCCGCCAGATATTGCAGGATGCGTTCTTCTTCCC
This sequence comes from uncultured Lachnospiraceae bacterium, assembly GCA_910585635.1. Classification (GTDB taxonomy): domain Bacteria; phylum Bacillota; class Clostridia; order Lachnospirales; family Lachnospiraceae; genus Caccovicinus. The sequence goes on from CAJUFE010000044.1 coordinate 18,868, forward strand.
ATTTGATCTGATGGATACCAGGAAGGTCGCCAAAGCGGAGATAGTTGGAAAAATGTTCTTGTCGGCTCAAGGACCTCTCGTCTGGATGGCACGCGGCAAAATCGAGATATTCTTTAAAGCTTAAGGGGTGGACACGGATCTCCACATAGCGTCCCGCCAGTAATGTGGCCAGTTCTCCGGAGAGCAGTCTTGCATTTGATCCGGTTATATAGATATCGCAGTCCAGATCCACGCGCAGAGAATTAATGACCTGCTCCCAGCCATCGACTTCCTGGATCTCGTCCAGCAAGATATAAAGCCGCCTCCCGATCTTTTCCGCTCTATCGGATATTTCCTGATATAGAGCATGATATTCCTTCAGCCTTTCATAACGTAGCGATTCAAAATTGATATTAAAGATATCCTCAGGCGGTATGCCCCGTGAGAGCAACTCCTCTTTTGTCAATTCCAGCAATGCACTTTTTCCGCTCCGCCGCATGCCTGTCAAAACCTTGACCACAGGCCTGTCGATGAAGTCGCGTATCTGTTCCATATAATGTTCTCTTGGGATCATCGGCATCACCACCTCTTTGCTGATATTTCTTTTATATTAGGATATTTAAATAAAATAGTCAATATTTTCTCTTATAAAAGAAACTTTATCTACGACAGCTCCCGCACCGAATCCCGCTGGATGATCTTCCCTTTTAGGAACTGGATCTGGGCCGGCAGGTCCGGGTCGCTCGCTGCCGCCATCACCCGGTCCACTGCGCACCGGGCGATCTCGTCCACAGGAGCCTCGTAGGTGGTCAGCGGAGGGAACATGTGGGGGGCCAGGATGATGTTATCGTAACCTGCCACCGATATGTCGTCCGGGATATGGTAGCCAGCGGTCTTGATCGCGTTATATGCGCCTACGGTGAACATGTCGTTGGTGATAAAGAAGGCGGTGGGGTGGTCCTCCTGCCGGACCAGCTCCAGCACCCTCTGGAAGACCATATCGATCGTGTCGATATCAAAAAGGAAATAGCGTTCGCTGTCCTCCAGGCCATTTTCCCGCAGGGCTTTTAGGCAGCCCTCATAGCGCTCCTTGTAGATAAAATGCTGGAAGCTGCGCAGGACCACGCAGATCTTCCGGTGGCCCTTTTGGATGAGGTAGCGCATCATGGTATAGCCGCCAAAGTGGTCGTCGTTGGTGATGCAGTCCACACCCACATCATAATAGCGGTTCAAGATCACACAAGGGGTGTGGCTGTTGCGGCAGGCTAAGAGCTTCCGCAGGATCTCCGAGCTGGTGGGCAGGACTAAGATCCCGTCCACATGGATCTTCCGCATGCTCTCGATGGCCTCTTGCTCTGTGGCGGGCTTTTCATCCGTATTGGCCAGGATCAGCGACAGCCCTTTTTCAGCCGCGGCCTGCTGGACACTCTTGATCACCTTGGGGTAGAACAGGTTGGAGATGTCCGGGAGGATCAGGCCGATCGTGTTGGTCCGCCCTTCCTTTAAGCCTTTGGCGATGTGGTTCGGGGTGTAGCCTAAGACCTCCACGGCGTGGAGGATCTTGGCTTTTGCTTCCGGGTTTACATAGGCTTTGCCGGAGAGCGCCCTGGAAACGGTGCTGATGGAAAATCCGGAAAGCTTTGCGACATCTTTGATCGTAGTCATGGTAGTGGGAACCTTCCTGTGGTCACTATGAAGTTCCGCCGCCGGATAGGCGGCATGCATCCAGGTATGTCAAATGCGCCCGCCAGATCTTCATGTGTAGTGGCGCGTCTGCTGCCGGGCGCTTATCGTAATATCGGCCTGCATCCATGATAGCATATTTTGCCGGGTTTGACAAAGGGATATGGATAGAAAAAAGATGACAAGATAACGTTTTCATATATCGTTCATGTGGATGGGCTTCGGATGGGGTGGAAAGGGTGAAGAGCGGTCTATATAGACCTAAAATGGAGAATAACGAACGTTAAAATGCGTAAAAACAAAGAAAATCATTTATCATGACCGGGATATATATCCAATAGAAAAGAGTGGATAAAGTGGAAAACGCTGTACAAAATGGGGTAGATGGTCTATTATTGTGCATATTGCCTAATAAAATAGACATTTTCTTGTCAAAATGGGAAAATGCGAAAAAAGACGTTGACTTTCTGGGAGATATGCTATATGATCATCTCAAGAAAACGTTGTCTTGGCATTGGAGGGAGGATAAAGCTATGGGATATGACGCATTGGCCCGCCCCGGGAGGATCGGGGCGTTGGAGTTGAAGAATCGGATCGTGCTGCCCGCATTGAACAATAATTTCACTCATAATGCGTTCATGACAGAGGAGTCCGTGGATTTCTATGTCTCGAAGGCAAAGGGAGGCGTGGGGCTGGTCATCCTGGAGGCCACCTCGGTGGATTACCCCCGCAGCCGGTCCGTGCTGAACCCGGCGATCGACGATGAGCGATACATACCTGGTTTCCAAAAGATCGCAGAGGGCTGTCACCAGTATGGCGCCAAGGTGCTGGTCCAGCTCAGCCATGTGGGGCGGCAGAGTAAGAAGAGCACCACCGGTATGGATCCGGTGGCGCCGTCCCCCATCGCCAGCAAGTCCCCCCTCTACCCGGATACGCCGAAGGTGCTTAAGGTGGAGGATATCCAGGAGATCCTGGGGCTGTTCGCGAAGGCGGCGGCGATCGCACAGAAGGCCGGGCTGGACGGTGTGGAGATCATCATGGGCCACGGCTACCTGGCGAACAATTTCCTGTCGCCGGTGTCCAATCAGAGGACGGACGAATATGGCGGCATAAAGGGCGGGATCCGGTTCTGCCGGGAGCTGGTCCGGGCGGTGAAGGAGACCTGCGGAGAGGACTTCCCGGTGGTCTGCCGGATCAATGGGGACGACTATGTGAAGGAGGGCGGGAACTCGATCGTGGAGGCGGAGCTTTTAGCTCAGGAGCTGGAGAAGGCCGGGGCGGACGCGCTGAACGTTTCCGGGGGCATGCGGGATTCGGAGCTGAGCTTTAACGATCACTCCTCCGGTCAGCCAAGGGGCGCCTGGCTCCACCTTTCGGAGCGGATCAAGAAGGTGGTGAGCGTACCGGTGATCGCGGTAAAGCGGCTGAACCCGGACCTGGCGGACGCGGCGGTGCGAGAGGGGAAGGCGGACTTTGTGGCCTTCGGGAAGCAGCTGATCTGCGACAGTGACTTTGCCGAGAAGGTCCTGGAGGACCGGCTGGAGGATATCCTGCCCTGCACCTCCTGCTGCCAGGGATGTTATGACGAGCTCTGGATGAAAAAGCCGATCACCTGTATGGTGGCGCCCGGTGTGGGGCGAAAAGTGTCCGAGCTGGCCGCGCGGGCGAAGATACAGGGGGATAAAAGGGTGCTGGTGGTGGGCGGCGGTCCTGCCGGATGCGAGGCGGCCCTGGAGCTGGCCAGAGCGGGCCACCAGGTGACTTTGGTGGAGAAGGAGGCGGTCCTGGGCGGTAATTACCAGTATTGTACGTACACGGCATTGAAGCGCGAGGTGGGGGATGTGTTCCGGTATTTCTTTACAGCGTTAAAAAAGGCGGGGGTGGACTGTCGGCTGGGTACCGCATTTTCCACATCGCTCTTGGAAGAGCTCCGGCCGGATGAGGTAGTGGATGCCACAGGGGCCAAGTTCAAGATGCCTGCTATCGAGGGGATCGATCTGCCGATGGTGATGGACCCCATCAGAGCGCTGACAGAGCCGGAGAAGGTGGGGGAGTATGTGGTGGTAGTGGCCTGCGGCTATGGCTGCAGCTGGACCTGCCATGTGGTATCCCATGAGATCCCTGATGATATCGTCGGGATGAAGACCAGTGAGAGCTATGCCTGCGGGGCCGGGCATGCGGCGGCGGATGTGGCGGAGGAGCTGGCGGACCGGGGCAAGAAGGTATGCGTGATCACGGCCAGGGACGCCTTTGTGCCGGGGATGGGCTTTACGAACCGGGGGAACATGCTGAAACGGTGGTTCGCCAAGAACATCACGATATCTTCCGGTGTGAAGGTAAAGAAGATCCTGGAGGACGGCCTCCTCTGCGAGAAGGAGGGGATGGCGTTCAAGGTCTACGCGGATACGGTGGTGATGAGCCTGGGGCTTGAAGGGCGGAGCCTGGTGAAAGAACAGATGGAAGGTGCAGACTGCGGCTACCGTCAGGTAGGGGACTGCCAGAAGATCGGGAATGCGCTGAAAGCGTTCCATGGAGGATATGCTCTGTTAGAAGAGCTATAGGAACAGAAAGATGGCCGGACGGCGTAGAGACATCTTTAGATGGCAGAGCGCAAAAGCCGGTTATGAAGGTTATAAAATGGAGATGAAAAGATAGGATACGGGATGCGGAGCCAAAATGCTAAAGTGATGGATGTGCGGTCTGACTGGCTCTTGGCTCCCCGATCCAGAGGTATGGGGCGGACAGAAGATAGGAGGGGGATATGACAGAGACATTTCAGAGAGCGGTGATCACGGAGCCAGGGAAGATCGTCTTAGAGGAGGTGGAAAAGAGGGCGCCTGGCCTTAAGGAGGTGCGGATCCGGGTGCATGCCAGCGCGGTCTGCGGCAGCGACCTGCATATCTATTCCGGCAGGCACCCTTACGTCAAGCTTCCCACCACCATCGGCCATGAGCTGGCCGGTGTGGTGGAGCAGGTGGGGGATGGCGTGGAGAAGGTGAAGGTGGGGGATCGGGTCTGTGTGGAGCCTTTGATCGCCTGCGGGACCTGCTACTATTGCCAGAGAGGGCGGTATGACTATTGTGAGCATCTAAAGCTGAAATATCGGACCGGCAGCAGCGGCTACGGAGAGTTTTATTATGCCGAGGAGCGATGGGTCCATAAACTGCCGGAGGATGTGAGCTTTGAGGAAGGCGCTCTGATGGAGCCCTTTGCCTGCGCGGTCCACGCGGTGATGAAGGCGAAGGTCCGGCTGGGCGATACGGTATGTGTGATGGGAGACGGCCCGATCGCCCTGATGCTGGCCCAGCTTTCCCGGGCGGCAGGAGGGACCCACGTGTTCGTGCTGGGCTTGTCGGAGAAAAATCTGGCGGTGGCGGAAGACTTTGGGTGCATCCCTTTAAGGAGCGGCCCCGATGGTGTAAAAGAGGTCCTGGAGCAGACCGAGGGACGGGGCGTGGACGTGAGCTTTGAGGCGGTGGGTGTCCCGGCCACCTTCCTCCAGACCTTGGAGGTGACTAGAAGGGGCGGGAGAGCGGTGATCTTCGGGATCTTCGAGGAGGAGCTGCGGACCAGAGCATTGATGGATGCCATGGTCAAGGAGATCCAGGTGGTGGGTACCTCCAGCTATTGCTGGGATTTTGAACGGGGGTTAGAGCTTCTGGAGACCGGGCGGATCGATCTGAAACCTTTGATCACCCATCATTTCCCGCTGAGCCAGGTGAAGGAGGCTTTGGAGATCAAGAAGGACCGGGATGCGTCGCCGTTAAAGGTGATCTTGCATCCATGAAGGGAGAGGGGACATTGAAGAAAGTAGCAGTGGTGACAGGGGGGAGCCGGGGGATCGGGTACGGGATCGCCAGCCGGCTGGTGCAGGACGGCTATATCGTGGCAGTCATCGACAAAAACCCCCGGGAAGCGTACCAAAGAGAACTGGATGTGCTGGCGGCGGCTGAGCCGGGATGCATCTACTATGAGGGCAGCATCACCAGCCGAGAGGACCGGGAGAGCTTTGTGGCCCTTGTGGCAGAGCGTCTGGGGCGGATCGATGTGCTGGTCAATAATGCGGGGGTGGCGCCCAAGGTCCGGGCGGATATCCTGGAGATGACCGAGGAAAGCTTTGACTATGTGGTGGGGACCAACCTGCGGGGGACCATGTTCATGACCCAGGCGGTGGTCCGGCAGATGCTAAAGCAGCCTCTGGAAGGCGGAAAGCGGGGGACGGTCATCAATATCGGTTCCGCCTCCTGTACCGTGTCCTCGCCAAACCGGGCGGAGTACTGTGCCTCGAAGGCAGGCCTGTCCATGCTGACCACGGTGTACGCGGACCGGCTGGCGGGCGAGGGGATCATGGTCCATGAGGTCCGGCCGGGGGTGATCGATACGGATATGACCAGGGTGGTCCATGAGAAGTATTCGGCCATGATCGAGGCCGGACAGTTCCCGATCAAACGGTGGGGCTATCCGGAGGATATCGGGAATGTGGTCAGTCTGCTCTGCGACGACCGGTTCGTGTATACCACGGGAAACTATATCGATGTGGACGGCGGGTTCCATATCCGGAGGATGTAGCCGCCGGGCCGGCAGTGGACAAGATCGGTCAGGCAAGGCGGAGGATGGGACCACCGGGCCGAGCAGAGGATCAGGCGAAGGATGCAGAGGTTTGGTCTGACAGGGGATAGAACAGGCAGTTCGGGCAAAGGATAAGCTATAGAAGAGGAAAGGAGAAAAAGATGAAAAAGGGTATAGGGATCTTGTTGAGCTTAACATTGGCAGTTTCTTTAGCGGCCTGCGGCGGCCAGGGCGGTGGCGGCGCGGCTCCGGCCCAGTCCCAGGCCCCGGCACAGACGGAGGCGGCCGGGGAGACGGAAAAGGCAGCCGGAGAGAACGAAAAAGCTGCGGGAGCAGGAACGGAGGAAGCAGCTGCGGCAACGACAGAAAAAGATGCGGCAGAGAGCCAGGCGCCTGGGGTGGTGCCGGAGTATCTGGAGATCTTCAGCGGCTCCCAGGGCGGGAGCTGGTATCAGGTGGGCGCGCAGCTGGCGGCGATCGCCCAGGAGGCTACAGGGGTCACCTCAAAGGTGGCGGCAGGAGGCGGGGCGGCGAACCCGGATACCCTGCAGGACGGACAGGGATACTTTGCCCTGGTCTACAGCGGCGTGGGCTATCAGGCCTATCTGGGAGAAGGGGACTATACAGAGCCTCACGATGAACTGAACGCGGTGATCTCCATGTATTCCCTTCCCTTCCTGACGATCGCCCTGCGGTCAGACGACTCCATCAACAGCATCTACGACCTGGCGGATAAAGATCTCTCCCTGGGCAAAGCCGGGCAGACCGGCTATGTGATCGCCCAGGCGGTCCTTGGCGCCCACGGCATCGATCTGGACGGGGACAGCTTTACCGGCATGAACAGTATGCTGGGGGATTCGGAGCGGATGGATATGCTGCGGGACCGTCAGCTGGACGCGATCACCGGCCTTTTGCCCCTGGACAATTCCACCCTGCAGAGCATGAGCATGACACCGGGGATCAAGCTGATCGATATGGATCCGGCGGTCATGGGGAAGGTGCAGGAGGCTGTGCCGGGCTTAGAGAAGATCACGATCCCCGCCAAGGCTTTTGACGAGTATCAGGAGACCGATATCCAGACTCTGGCGGCGATCACCTCGCTGTATTGCCGGAAGGATCTGGACGAGGAGCTGGTCTATAACTTTACCAAGGCGATCTATGAGCAGGCAGAGACGCTGTATCAGTACTATGGCGAAGAGAACAGCGTGATCAAAGAAGATCCACTGGCCGGTATCGATGAGGACATGCCGATCCATCCCGGGGCGGAGCGTTTTTATAAGGAGATCGGTGTGATCCAGTAAAGAGCAGGATGGGGGTAGAAGATGAAAGATCCACGAAAAATGGGGTTCTTCGAGTTTGTGACCACACAGGATGAACGATCCTTGAACACAGTGGTCGCCGCGTTCTTGAGCATCCTTTCAGTATTTATGGTGGTCTATTTTTTTACAACGGCAAATAATGGGACCCCGGTGGCGATCGCCCATCGCCTGCTCTTTGTCTTGTCCATCATGATCCTGGGAGTCTTTACGTACCCGCTGAAGAGGAAGAGTTGGAGCGATCCCTATACGGTCTGGTCCATCTATGACGGGATCTGCGTCCTGCTGGTGATCGCCTGCTGTATCTACTATATCGGGGACCTGGAGGGCTGGCAGCTGCGCATGTTCCGGCCCAGCCGGATGGATACCATATTTGGCACGATCATGATCTTTTTGGTGCTGGACATCACCCGGAGGACGGTGGGGATGACCATGCTGTGCGTGGTGGGGTTCTTCCTGCTCCATACCAGCTTTGCCAACTATTTTCCGGGTTTCCTAAAGACCGCGCCTACAGCCTGGGTCCGGATCGTGGATATCCTGGTCAGTGAGCAGGGGATCTTCTCCGAACCGGTCCAGTCCATGGCCTCCTACATCATCCTGTTCCTTTTGTTCGGGACGATCCTGGAGGAGAGCGGGGCGGGACGGTATTTTATCAATATCGCCTATGCCATCGGCGGCCGGTTCACGGCAGGACCGGCCAAGACCGCCGCGATCTCCAGCGCACTGTTCGGCAGCATCTCCGGCAGCTCCGTGTCCAATGTGGTCTCCACAGGCTGCTTTACGATCCCGCTGATGAAGTCGATCGGCTACTCTCCGGAGGAGGCGGGAGCGGTGGAAGCCGTGGCCTCCACCGGAGGGAACTATATGCCGCCGGTGATGGGGGCGGTGGCCTTTGTCATGGCCCAGTATCTGAAGGTGCCTTATATCAAGATCGTGCAGTATGGGATCTTGCCCGCGCTCTTGTACTATGTGGCATTGTTGGCTTATATCCATTTTGACGGGAAGAAGAAAGGGCTCCATCCCCTGGGCAGCGAGGGCCTCCCCCCTCTGAAAAAGAACCTGATCGAAGGGGGCCATCTGATTCTGGCGCTGGTCTGTCTGGTGGTCTTTTTGATCTTCGGCTATACCACCAGCATGGGCGCTTTCTGGGGCGTGGTGGTGCTGTTCTTGCTGACGTTCCTGCGCAAGGATACCAGGCTGGGCCCGCGCCAGGTCCTGTCGGCCATGGAGAAGACAGCCCGCACGGCGATCTCTGTGGGGATGGCCTGCGCGGCGGCCGGGATCATCATCGGTTGTATGTATTCTTCGGGACTGAGCATCAGCCTGTCGTCGATCATCATCAAGGCGGCAGGGGGGAGCCTGTTCGTCACCCTGGTCTACACGGCCCTGTTCTCCCTGGTCTTAGGGTGCGGGATGCCCTCGGTAGGGGTATACCTGATCTTAGTCACCACGATCATCCCCACCTTGACCACTATGGGGATAAACCCGGTCTCGGCCCACTTTTTCGCCTTCTACTTTGCGGTGGTGTCGAATATCACCCCGCCGGTCTGCGTGGCGGCCTTTGCCGGCGCGGCGATCGCGGAAGGGGCGCCTATGAAGACGGGCTTTCGGGCCTTTATCATCGGCAGCGCGGCGTATGTGATCCCCTTCCTGTTCATCTACCATCCGGCGACCCTGGCTTTGGGGAGCTTGGTGGAGATCGGGGTGGCGGCCGTGGACGGGCTGATCGCGGTCTTGAGCCTGGCGGTGTGCGTCAGCGGCTATCTGTCGCGGAAACTGAACCTGGTGGAGCGGGCGGTGGCGTTCGCTGTATGTATCCTGATCGTGTGGCCTTATCTGCTCTCGAACCTGATCGCCTATGGGCTGTTCGCGGCGATCATGGCGTTCCAGGTGGCGGCGATGGTGAAGGCAAAGAAGGCGTGAGGGCGCGGAGACCATAAAAAATGGCGTTGGTGTGGAAAAATAGGATGGTCAGACCATTTTAGACACATTGATGCTATCGTAGATAAACGACATTTTATACTGATCAGAGGAAGGAGCTTTCTCAGAAGGAGAAATGGAGGCGGATATGGCAGGATATCTGACAAAACGATATATGACCGGCCCTGAAGGCGCTCACCGTCGGGCTGTCTACAAGGCCATGGGGTTCACAGACGCGGACCTTTCCCGGCCGCTGATCGCGGTGGTGAACAGCTGGGGCGAGGTCTGCCCGGGCCATTTTGGCCTAGACCTTGTGGCCCGGAAGGTGAAGGAAGGGGTCTGGCAGGCCGGGGCCACTCCGGTGGAGTTTGGGACGATCTCCCAGTGCGGCACCTTGACCCTGGGGCTGGACGGGATCCGGTACGATCTGGCTACCCGGGAGATGGTGAGCTTTGACATCGAGACGATCGTCCACTCCCAGATGTTTGACGGGATCGTGTTCCTGACCGCCTGTGATAAGGTGGTGCCGGGGATGCTGATCGCCGCCGCCCGCTTAAACCTGCCGTCGATCTTTGTGTGCGCGGGGATCATGGAGGCGGGGAAGCTGGACGGGGAGGCCTTTTCCCTCTCCGACCTGGATGAGAAGGTCATGGGCGGCTATCCGGCGGGGCGGGTATCCCCGGAGCAGATCGCCCGGATGGAGGAGGAAGCCTGCCCCACCTGGGGAGCCTGTCCGCTGATGGGGACGGCCAATACCATGCAGTGTCTGGCGGAGGCTCTGGGGATGACCCTGCCCGGTGCCTCCACTCTGCGGGCGGCCTCCTCTAAGCTTTTACGGATGGCAAAGCTGGCCGGAGGGCAGATCGTGAGGCTGGTGGAGAAAGGGGTCCGGGCAGGGGATATCATGACCCTGGAGGCCCTGGAGAACATGGCGGCCATGATGATGGTGCTGGGCGGCTCCACCAATTCCGTGGTCCATATCCTGTCCTTGGCCCAGGAGCTGGGCTTTGGCGATCAGATCACCTTAGACCGGATCGCGGGGATCAGCAGGAGGACCCCATGCCTGGTGAACGTGAAGCCCAATGGCCCCTATCACATGACCGACTTTGAGGACTGCGGCGGGATGCCGGCGGCGATGCGGGAAGCGAGAGCCTTCCTGCACCAGGATGTGCTGACCGTGACCGGGGAGACCCTCCGCCAGAGCCTGGAGAGGGCGCTTAAGACGGCGCCGGATCGAAGGGTGCTGTATCCCATAGACACGCCGATCTCGGCGGATGGCGGGATCGCGGTCCTTAAGGGGAACCTGGCCGACGGAGCGATCCTGCGGCAGTCCGCCAGATACCGGGAAAACCTCTATCATCGAGGTCCGGCGCGGATATTTGACAGCCAGGAGGAGGCGTTGGAAGCCCTCCGGTCCGGGAAGGTCTCTCCCGGCGATGTGATGGTGGTCCGTTTTGAAGGGCCAAGGGGCGGTCCCGGGATGCCGGATATCTACGCGGTCCAGGCCACAGTCTGCGGGATGGGCCTGGACAAGGAGGTGGCGGTGATCACTGACGCCCGTTTTTCCGGCTTTGCCAGAGGCTTCGGGGTCTGTCAGATCACACCGGAGGCCGCCGTGGGCGGGCCTCTGGCCTACTTGAGGGATGGGGATATCATCACCATCGATGTGGCCGGGCGGCGGATCGATGTGGAGGATGAGGCGGCCGTGATGGCCAGGGGGCCGGCTCCGAACCCTAAGGATGAAAAAACGTATAAAGGAGTTTTGAGCCTGTATAAAAAATACGGCGGGCCAGCCAGCCGGGGGGCGCGTCTGGAGTGAGGAGGAACGGATGCAGATCCAAAATATTTTCGAGATAGAAGGGATGACCCTTCCGGCCGGGAGGAACACGAAGGTGTTCGTGGGGCCTAAGGCTCCGCTTACGGCCCGGGCCTTTGTCCAGGGCTATGTGACGGTCTTTCCGGATGGGGGGATCCCGGAGCATATCCATGCGAACGAGGAGACCTACACGATCCTGTCCGGCAGCGGCGTGGTCCGGGTGGAGGATGAGGAGCGGCAGGTGAAAGCCGGGGATTGTGTCTACATGGAGCCGGGGTGCCGCCATGGTCTGGAGAATACGGGCGAGGGGGAGTTGATCATGCTGTTCACCTACTCGCCGGCGGATATCGTGGACCACTGGGAGCAGGAGATGAAGGGGGAGCTGTGACGAGACCTTTCGGGAGCGCCGCGGGTGTTGTTGAGAGGAGTCGCGCCCGCCGGGACCTGCTGTGAGGAGCTGCGTTCGTCAGGTGTTGCGGAGCGGAGCTGACTGTGTGGTGGTATATCGGCTGCGCCCGCCGGGTGTTGCTGTGGGATGTTGCGTCCGCCAGAGCCGACTGTGTGGTGGCATGTCTGCTGCGTCCGCCAGACCTGCCTGGGTGGAGGCGCGTCCGCCGCCGGGCGCATGGAGGACGCGTGAGAAAGGAGCCAGAGATGGAAAAAGGAAAGGCAGCAGAGTGGCTGTTCGTGGTCGCCCTCTTTGTGCCGATGATGATCTTAGGGAAGCTGCGGATGCACCAGCAGGATCTGGCGCGTTTTTTGATCCTCGGCCTGCTGGCGGTGGCTGTGATATGGTCGGCATATGCCCTGTGCTGCATCGCCTGGAGGAGAAAGCAGGACAGGGCAGAGGCACCTGGAGAAGATCCGGCGTAAAGCCGGTGGATAGCGGTCGCCTGCGCTGTGAAGGGGCGTGAATGGGCGACAGGAGTAAGGAGAAAGGACGGCAGTCCAGAGAGCCGGGTGGTCATGGAGATGGAAGGTTGTTTCGGCGGTATATTGCTGCCGCAGACTCCTGCGGACAGAAAGGGGGAGAGCAGGACATGATGGGAAAGACGCCGCAGGATTGGCGGGGACAGGGATGGGATCTTTCGAAGATCCCCGTGTATCGCTATAACACGGTGGTGGTGGGGAGCGGGGCCGCCGGGCTGAACAGCGCGGACCAGCTGTACCGACTCGGACAGCGGGATGTGGCGGTGGTGACGGAAGATATGCTGGCCGGTACATCCCGGAACGCAGGGTCGGATAAGCAGACCTATTACAAGCTCTCCTTATCCGGAGGGGAGCCAGACAGCATACGGGCCATGGCCCAGGTGCTGTATGACGGCCAGTGTATGGACGGGGACCATGCCCTGTGTGAGGCGGCCGGTTCCGTCCCCGCTTTTTTCAAGCTGGTGGAGCTGGGGGTCCCATTCCCCCAGGACCGGTATGGGGAGTTCGTGGGGTATAAGACAGACCACGATCCCGGATGCCGGGCCACCAGCGCGGGGCCGTATACCTCGAAAACGATGGTGGAGTGCCTCCAGCGAGCCGTCGAGGAGAAGAAGATCCCGGTCCATGATCATATGCAGGCGGTCAAGATCCTGGTGAAGGCGGGCAGGGCCTATGGCCTTCTGGCCTTTGATGTGGAGACCGTTGGCTATGTGCTGTTTTCCTGCAGGAACATGATCCTGGCCACAGGGGGACCGGCCGGGATGTATCGGGACAGCGTGTACCCCCTGGGCCATCATGGCGCCACGGGGATCGCCTTTGAGGCCGGGGCCAGGGGCAAGAACCTGACGGAGTGGCAGTGCGGCATGGCGTCCATAAAGCCAAGATGGAACGTCAGTGGAACCTATATGCAGGTATTGCCCCGGTTTGTCTCCACGGAGCCGGACGGGAGTGATGAACGGGAGTTTTTAGCAGACTGCTTCCCGGACCGGGGAACTATGCTGTCGATGATCTTTTTAAAGGGCTATCAATGGCCTTTTGATGTGCGTAAGGCGATGGACGGGAGCTCCGTGATCGACCTTTTGGTCTACCAGGAGAGCTGCATCAAAGGGCGTCGGGTGTTCCTGGACTATACACAGAACCCGGGGGGACAGGCGATCGACTTTGAAGGGCTGGAGGAGGAAGCCCGTTGTTATCTGGAAAAGGCGGGGGCATGCTTTGGCACACCCATTGAACGGCTGCTCCATATGAACCCTCCGGCGGTGGCGCTCTACCGGGATAAAGGCGTGGATCTGACCAGAGAGAAGCTGGAGATCGCGGTGTGCGTCCAGCACAATAATGGCGGGCTGGCGGTGGATACCTGGTGGGAGACCAATGTCAAAGGCCTTTTCGCGGTGGGCGAGGTCAGCGGGACCCACGGGGTCTACCGGCCCGGCGGGACAGCCTTAAATGCCGGGCAGGTGGGGGCGATGCGGGCGGCCCGCTATATCGCGGCCAGATGCCGGGGTGAGGCCATGGAGGCGGAGGCGTTTCGGGAAAGCTTCCGGGAGGAAATCTGGGCCTTCGCCCAGATCGGGGAAGGAGCACTGGAGGCAGGAGCGGTCAGGGCTGCCGAGGTGGACGCAGATGTGCGGACGGATGGCCGGGAAGGCAGGCTGACCAGAGAAGGTGGGTCGGTCAGAGAGAGCGAGGCGATCAGAGAAGGTCTGCCAGAGCAGCAGGGAGAGGCCGATAGCTTGTCGGCTATCTGGGAAAGAGCGACCGGGCGGATGAGTCGGACCGGCTCGATCATCCGGGATGTCCGGCAGGTCTGGGAGGCGAGAGAGGCGATCCAAAAGGAGCTTGCTGGCTTTCGCCAGGATATCCGGATCAAGGACAGAATCCAGCTCCCCCAGTTGTACTGCCTCCGGGAGACCCTGATCTGTCAATATGTATATCTGTCGGCCATGGAGGACTATGGCATATCGAAAAGAGGCTCCCGGGGCAGTGCGCTCTATACCGATGAAAACGGCCGGCTCCCGCAGATCTTACAGGATGAGCAGTTCCGCTTTAGCCTGGATCAGGGGGAAGGGAAGGAGCAGATCCAGGAGGTTGTCTATAAGGAAGGACAGTGTGAGATCCATTGGCGGAAACGGCGGGAGATCCCGGCGGATGACGGCTTTTTTGAAAATGTCTGGCGGGGCTTCCGGGAGGATGGGAATATCGTAGAGGATGGGGAACGCAGGGAAGGCAGGGATGGGACGGATAGCGAGTGCAGATTGCACAAGGACTAGTGAAACGTACGGACTAGCAGAACATAAGGGCATCTAGGTGGATCATGCTGGATAGAAGGTCTGGCCGGGACGCTATAGAGAGGAAGATAGAAATGGCAGGCACCTTACTTCTTGGCAGGGAGAAGGGGGGCTACCATTTTTCGTTCTGAAAAGTTGTATTTAGCGGCGGAGTTTGATCTTAATATATAAAAGGCGATTGTATGGAATAAATGGACATGATATACTATCATTGAGTAGTTTGGATGATCTGTATGGAACAAGTGATAAGAAAATTACAAAATGTGTAAATTTAAACGGAGGTGATAAGCCATGAAACGCGGGGATTATATTTCAGATGACGCAGTTGTAAAACGGGCGAATGCAGCAGTGTGGCTTGAACTAGAGAAAAAAAAGGTATTGGATATACCTGTAGTTGTGTATGACAGTGGAACGCAGACTATATATCATGAGGCGAATGATGGTACAAGAGTAGAAATAGGTAAAAGGATGCGGAAGGAGCGTTATAGTGAGCGCGTTGCCAAAAAAGCCTGAAGTTATTGTCTTTGCGGGTCCTAACGGCTCAGGGAAGAGTACGTTTACGGAATTATTAAAGCCTCCGATGGATTATATCAATGCGGATGAGATAAAGAAAAATCTGCAATGTTCTGATCTGGAGGCGGCACGTTTAGCGGAAAGACAACGAGAAAAGCATATCGAGTAGATGCAGGAGTTTTGTTTTGAAACCGTCTTATCAACAGACCGAAATCTGCGATTACTTGAGAAAGCAAAAGGAAAGGGGTATTTTATCCGTTGTTACTATATCCTGACGGCAGATCCCGCTATCAATGTCTGGCGGGTGAAGTCGAGGGTAGAATCCGGTGGGCATGATGTTCCCGAGGATAAGATCATTGCAAGATATGATAGAGCATTAAGTCTGGTAAAAGAATTGGTCAAAGTATGCGATGTGTGCCATATATATGATAACTCCGGAAGCAGACCGTTTCGGATATTCAAGAAGCGGAAAGACAAGAGCTTTTATGAGGAGTGCGAGGATTGGCTTTTTGAAGACATCCAGGCTTTGACCGATATAGATGATCTGGAGAGGATGGATCTGAACGGAAGTAGTGGCTGAAACTGTGGGAACATGAGCAAGTTAGGCTTGCCGAATGTTGGGGATATGGTATGATAGGCCTTGAGAAGATCAAGAGATGAATGGTGTACCGCCACAGAGAGCGGCAACTCTCTGCGGCAAGAATGGTAATCAGGCTACCACACATACAGACAAGTCTGCGATACACACAAGAATGATCATACCATAAGAATGGTGAAATGACAACATTTTTTGTGTGTTTAGTTGCGCATGTCGAAGTGCCTTTGCTATATGAGGTGCAGGAGTGTGGACGCATACTACTGCACCTCTCTTGGTCTCTCACGAGGGATGTTTAGCGGCGGTGCCCCGCCGCTGGCGTGCTCTCGATGAGAGATCGAAGTCCCAGAGACTGTGATCCGTTTTGTTGTGCGATTACGGTCTCTTTTTGCTATGAAAGTCCTGCTTCCGCCAGGAGGTTCACTTGGCTGTCCGGCAGAGTCCGCATCGGATGGCTTTGTCCAGCAGGCAGGGATGGACCCACAGATGGGACGAGAAAACAAAAGGGAAAGCGAAAGGAGACATGTACGATGAAAAAAAGAGCAGTGATGATGACCTGTGCCGCGTTTGTTTTACTGTCAGCGACGACCCCGGCCTTTGCCGGACAATGGCTGTCAGATGCAAATAGCTGGCAGTGGCTCGATGGGAATAGAGATGGCGTGGCGGAATGTTACTATTTTGACGGTCGCGGCTATTGTATGACCAGCACTACAACACCAGACGGCTACCAGGTGGACCAGGATGGGGCCTGGGTGGTGGGCGGATCGTCCAGAGCCAGGCGGTGTTTGTGCCACAGCAGACCAGTATTTCTGAAAGTACTGCCCGGAGATTGCTCTCGGTGGCAAATGTTATCTATCGGGCTACACGTACCACTTCGTCGGATGTGAGCGCATCCTCCATGAGTAGTGGCACGAAGTCCGTTGTCCTGTGGGATTATCAATATCACTATGCCGGGAGGGATCCAAGGATCACGGGGGTTTCCAGCACGAAATATGGCCCTGAAAATAAGGTGCTGGCATCCGACCTGCGTACGATCGGAAAGGAACTTTTTGGCACTTTCGCGGAGGAGGACTTCCGGTATTTTTGCCAAGGTGAGGTAAGGCGGCAAGGCGCCTATTATTATATCCAAGCTCGTGAGCCTGGGGACGCGTATCCGTTCTGTCTATCTGAGGATGGCCTATCCATCAGTATGGAAAACGGCCAGGTGAAGATATCTGGGCATGTAGGGCTGGTCTATGCGTACGATACCCTTCCTGCTGAGTCTTACTTTACTGCATATTTTGCGCCATACCCTGGCGCATACCTGGGCGGTTATCGTTTTGATCGGCTGATCTTGCAGTAGCTTTGCTCGGATCCCGACAGGGATTTCTTTCGCTCATAGTGCGCTGAGAACGAGGCGTGGGGTTAGTATAAACTTCCGCTGTCGGATAGGAAGGGAGGAGGAGATACATGACAAAGAAGATCCGTTATATGCTCGTATCCGCTGCGCTATTTTTAGCCCTGTCAGCCTGCGGCAGGAAAGGGGGGCCATCGACAGCGGCCAGCCAGCATGATGTGCAAGATCTTCCCGCCACATCTGCGAGCAAGGACGGAGTCTCTTCAACAGCGGTCGGCCAGCCGGAGGACCAGCTGGCTGCAGCGGAGCAGGGGTTCCGTCAGGCATTCAGTAAGCTCTCCGGCGTACATAGTGATCTGCGCCAGGAGATCTCGGCGGCGGAGGTGTTATTAGAGGCAGTGGCGGAAGAGGATGTAGCCGACACGGCTGTATTGAGCGATCTGCGCACGGCACTGGAGGAGGCGAAAAGTATACCTAGCCTCACGGGACTTGAGATGGGGGATACATTGGAGGAGATCCGGCAGCAAGGGCAGAGCCTTTCCGAACAAACGGATAAGATCAAGGGCCTTTACGACGGGCTCCGATCGGCTGTTTCACGGGTCGAGGAAAGCCAGCGGGCAAAATGTGGACCGCGATGGGCGTTTAGTTTCAGAGCCGGAAAGAGCAGAGCAGCTACGTGCTTTCTTTGAGGAGATCAGACAGCGGACCCGGCAGGACGCGGGACCGGAGCCAGAAGAGGAGGAGGCCGAGAGCAGAGGGAATCTGACGGTCTGTGGAGAGCATCTGGAATGGGCTTTTGATGGGGCATCCGGGACTCTGACCATAAGCGGGACGGGGGAGATGAACGACTTTGAGTTTGATACAGACGCCTTCCTGTACCTGACACCCTGGAAGGATGATCGGGAAGAGGTCAGAGCGGTCGTTATCGAGAAAGGGGTCACTTCGATCGGAGAGGGTGCTTTTTCAGACTGTGCCAATTTGACGCAGGTGATCCTCCCGGACAGTATCAAGATGATCAAGGATGACGCCTTTGGCGAGTGTGAAAAACTTTGCGAGATCCGGCTGCCGGAGGGTCTTCAGAGACTGGAGGCGGCATTTGGCGCGGGGATAGAGACCCTGGAGTTGCCGACATCCTTAGAAGAGATCGAAGCAGGAGCATTTTGTGATCGCTCTTCGCTGGAAGAGATCGTCCTCCCAAGGTCGGTCACATCGATGGGAAAACGCGCATTTCCGCTTTAATGTCTGCGCCGTTATCTTCATGAACTTCAATGTTCGAAGATCTCTCGCGGCAATATGCCGCGCATTGCTGTTCATCCAAAGCAAAATCGCAACACCGACTGACAAGGTTTCCCCATGCTCTTTTGCCAACGATCATCTGATAAAGTTTCTGTGCCTGCTTCAAAATGATCTCTCGATGTGAATTACACCAGGAAAGTTGGTTTGCCAGGAGATTTTTATAGGCTGCATCTGGTCTGGGATCTGTTTCGAGTATCTTCATCTCAACTTTTTTCAAGCAGCTCGGATGGACAGGGATCATATTATTAAGATTGATCGCTCCCCATTCACCGTTTTTGATCTTAAGGAAGTCGATCTGGCTTTTCATATGTAGGTGTTTCGGTTTAGGAGAGGTGAGCGGAGCATAGTAATAAAAGCTATTGACAGAAAAAACGATGCCGACAAAGGGGCGGATCGCTTTTTGATCCATTGTATAGGGGACGCAGGGATCGCGCTTTCTTAGATAGTCGCAGTATCCGGCGTCCACTGTGTAAAACGAAAAGCTCATACAGACCTCCCCATAAAGCAAAGAGGACCGGGTCTTACAGCCCAGCCCTCCGCTTTTTTAGCTCCCACTTATGGTAGGGTACACCGCTTTTTTAGCTCCCACTCGTGGTAGGGTACACCGCTTTTTTAACTCCCACTCATTGGCAGGGTCCTCCGCTTTTTGAGTATCGCTACTCATTGCTATCATTATACGCAGACATGGAAAGTATGTCAATAGCGGTTGATCGGAAAATATTGTGAAAGATCTTTAAGTGTAACAGTTCAGACACCCCCTAAAAAATATGACGAAATTTTAGAGGCATAC
>CAJUFE010000045.1 GCA_910585635.1 uncultured Lachnospiraceae bacterium
CCTCGCTAAGCGCCGGCGTTCCTCAAGGGGTTCCTTTTATGACAGGACCCTCCCTTCGCTACTTTAGTTGGCTGAAACAGGTGGGAAAAATGATCATATTTTTGATCGAAGGGGCTTTTGGCGTTTGGATCGGACGCTGGATAGATGATACGAAATGAGATGGGAGATAGGGAGGATATCCTATGGATGGACAAAATAAAGAGCAAGGGACGGGATATGAGACGGTAACTGCCGGAGATAAGGAGAACGCTAATGTTCTGTCCGGGGATGGGCAGGAGACAGTGGATGGCCAGGATGACCTGCAGCCGCAAGAGCAGGCGACGGATCATGGGACGGAGACGGAAGGTATAGAGCAAAAAACAGCTAGGCAGACGGATGATGATGACCAGGATGCTGCGCGGGAGACAACGGGTCCGACTGCTGACAGCAGGCAGTATGCTCCTTGGCAGCAGGGGGCGGCAGATGAGCGGCAGGATGCTCCTGCCCCAAATGTCCAAGGGCCGCAAGGGCCTCAGGGGACAGGGAATACCGGGTGGCAGAGCGCTCCCGCTCCGGGGCCGCAAGGACCTCAGGGACCGGGGGACTCCGGATGGCAGAACGCCCCCGCTCCGGGGCCACAAGGACCTCAAGGGACGGGGAACGCCGGGTGGCAGAACACCCCTGCTCCGGGGCCGCAAGGACCTCAGGGACCGTGGAACACCGGGTGGCAGAACGCTCCCGCTCCGGGGCCGCAAGGGACGCAGGGGACGGGGAACGCCGGGTGGCAGAGCGCTCCCGCTCCGGGACCGCAAGGGCCTCAGGGGACGGGGAACGTCGGGTGGCAGAACGCTCCCGCTCCTGGACCACAAGGGCCGCAGGGAACGGGGAGCGGCGCATGGCAGCCCCGGAACGGGAACGCACCGCAGCAGCGGCCCTATCCCCAGGGCGGCATCTATCAGCCTCCTTATCCGCAGAACATGCCCCCTCAGAAACCGCCGGTGAACAATATGGCGGTCGCCTCCATGGTCCTGGGGATCGCTTCTATATTATTGAGCTGCTGTTGCTTCCCGGTGGGCTTCATCATCAGCTTCGCGCTGGGTATGGCGGGCCTGGCTCTGGCGATCATCTCGAAAAAGGGACAGCCCTTCTCTGCTTTTGCCATCGCCGGGCTGGTCCTTTCGATCCTGGGGATCTGCGGGAGCCTGTTCATCTTCGGCTGCTATATACTGACCTCCCTGATGTTGAAGGATCCGGAATACTCCGCCCTTTTTAATGAGATCTTCCAGCAATATTATAATGGAGGTTAACGAGCAGTGAGCAAGATCGTATCCTGCGATCGCAGGACGAAATGCTGATCTCTCTTACATCTACTCATAATATAGCAAATATGTGACAGCCGGTCATGGGAGTGGCAGGAGAAGATCCATGCCCATGACCAGCAGGACATTTTTGACGATCCAATTGACCAGGATGATGGCTGCGCCTATGGCTACCCAGCGGGGATACCGCTCCTCCATCCCGGCCAGGGGACGTTTGCCTTTTCGTATCAAGGCACGCAAAAAAAGGACCGCCTCCAGCAGCAGGACCAGGGCCAGGTAGGGTACAAAGGGATGATAGCAGAAGCTTTTGATGAGCTCGCCCTTCAGCAGGAGCCTGATGGCCCTGGTCCCGCCGCATCCCGGGCAATAGAAGCCGGTCAATAAATGGAACAGGCAGGGAAAACCCTGCCCGTTTTTTATCCGGTCGATCAGAAACATGATAAGCCGCATCTTTACATCCTCATCCTATCCCTTCACAGTCCCATCTTCGTCTTATCTTTCAGGCTTTCCCACGGACTACCGCCAGGATATCGGAAAGGGATGCGGCCGCTCTCGCAAAGTCCCCCTCTGTCATAGGACCTGTGAGGACGGCAAAGCCTTCTCCTGCATCTGCTCCGTCCGGCAGGACCCACTTCTGGATGGGGAAGGCCTCCATGGCCTCCAGCTCCTTCCGCCTGCGCTCTAAGCTGCCGCCAAGCCGCACCATGTACCGGAAAGTCTCTTCCTCAAAGGGCTTGAACTGCTGCTCCTCACCGGTCCACCCCAGGGAGACGTTCCTGCCGCTCTCCTGGGCGGCCTCGATCAGGTCCGCCACTACCGCGCTGGCTGTGGGCAGCTTGCCGGCGCCGCTGCCGTGATACATGGTCGTCCCCAGCATATTGCCCCGGACTACGACCGCGTTGAGCACATCGCTCACCGTGTACAGCGGGTCGGCCTTCTCGATCAGCAGGGGGAGCACATAAGCGCCCACCCGGCCGTCCGCCCCGATCTTGCCGGAGCCTACCAGCTTGATGGACATGCCCAGCCTGGCCGCGTACTTAAAATCTGTATCCGTGATCTTCGTGATCCCCTCTGTGTGGATCTTCTGGTAGTCCGTCTCTTTTCCGGTGGCCATAGCCAGCAGGATGGCGATCTTCCGGCAGGTATCGTATCCTTCTACATCCGCCGTAGGATCCTTCTCCGCATAGCCCAGCCTTTGGGCCTCTTTTAATGCATCGGCAAAGCTCCAGCCCTCTTTGTCCATCTTGGTCAGGATAAAATTGGTGGTGCCGTTCAAGATCCCGGCGATCTCCTCCAGCTGCTCCCCCCGCAGACAGCGGTACAGGGTGCGGATGATCGGGATCCCGCCGCCCACACTGGCCTCAAAAAAGAAATTCACCTGCTTTTCCCGGGCGATCCGAAGAAGCTCTGTCCCATGGGCCGCCACCAGCGCCTTGTTGGAGGTGACCACATGCTTGCCGGCTAAAAGGCAGGCCTTCACAAAGGGATATGCCGGGTTTAAGCCTCCCATGGTCTCCACCACCAGATCCACCTCCGGATCTCCTTCGATGATGCTAAAGTCATGGATCTGCTCATCCTCTACCGGGCTCCCGGAAAGGTCCCTGAGATCTAACACATATCTTAAGGAAAGCTCCTGCCCGGCCGCCTGCCTGATCGCGTCTTTATTTGCCTCTAAGATCTCGGCCACACCAGATCCGATGGTGCCGTATCCCATGATCGCTACGTTCATCATGCTCGCCTACTCTCTACTCTTGCGTTATTTGTTACCTTCCGCCCTACTCCTGGGCGTGTTTATCCGGACAGCCTAAGCTCAGCCATTTCAGATAGGCGCTGATAAAGTTATCCAGGCCGCCGTCCAGCACGCTGTCCGCGTTGCCGCACTCCTCGCCGGTCCGATGGTCCTTGACCATGGTGTAGGGCTGGAGCACGTAGGAACGGATCTGGTTCCCCCATCCGATCTCCTTTACATCCCCGCGGATGTCGGAGATCTTCTCCGCGTTCTCCTGCTGTTTTAAAAGGAGCAGCTTGGTCTTTAACATCTGCATGGCCTTATCCTTGTTCTGGAACTGGGAGCGCTCGTTCTGGCAGGTCACCACGATCCCCGTGGGGATGTGGGTGATCCGGATCGCGGAGGAGGTCTTATTGATGTGCTGGCCGCCCGCGCCGCTGGAGCGGTAGGTATCGATCCGCAGATCGTCCATATTGATCTCCA
Source organism: uncultured Lachnospiraceae bacterium (assembly GCA_910585635.1). GTDB lineage: Bacteria > Bacillota > Clostridia > Lachnospirales > Lachnospiraceae > Caccovicinus. The sequence goes on from CAJUFE010000045.1 coordinate 3,511, forward strand.
CATCCAGGTCCTCTTCGATATCCGGCATCACGTCGCAGGAAACGAAGGAGGTCTGCCGCTTCCCTGCCGCGTTAAAGGGCGAGATGCGGACCAGGCGGTGTACGCCGCGCTCCGACTTCAGATAGCCGAACACATTCTCCCCATTGATCTGGAGGGTGACGGACTTGATCCCCGCCTCGTCCCCGTCTAAAACGTCCAATACCTCTGTAGAAAACCCGCGGCTGTCCGCCCAGCGGCAGTACATCCGGTAGAGCATGCTGCACCAATCACAGGATTCCGTGCCTCCCGCGCCCGCGTTCAGCCTTAAGATGGCATTGCAGTGATCATATTCGCCGGTAAGCAGCGTGCTGAGCCTCAGCTTATCCAGCTTCTCTGTAAAATCCTCCACCATCTCCTGAATCTCCGGGATGATGGCCGGGTCGTTCTCCTCATAGCCCAGCTCGATCATCAGACCGATCTCCTCGTATGCGGTCTCCAGCTTCTGGAAGCCTTCTACTGTATCCTTCAGGTTCTTCGCTTCCTTCACCAGCCGGGTGGACCGCTCCGCGTCATCCCAGAACCCCGGTTCTTCCATACTTTTATCCAGCTCGTCGATCCGCCTTAACTTATTATCTAAGTCAAAGTGAATCCCTCACTTCCACTAATGGTCTTTCATACGTTGATAACGTATATTTGAACTGATCTAACTCAACCACAAGCTTCACCTGCTTTCTTTTTTATATTTTGCCTTTCATCATACACGAAAAATGAGGAGATGACAAGGTTTTTCATGACTTTTCATCCGTTGTCTTTTTTGATGATAGAAACGGGGCTGCTGCACGATCTTAGTGCAGCAGCCCCGCCCCAGTCTTATCCCGCGGTTTCATAGATCCGCCGCAGGTACTGTCCTATCTCAAGAAGGTGCTTTAATTGGACTTCCCGCAGTTTATCCGGCAGCCTTCTGGTCATATTATGTATCTCATAGGTAAGGTCATTTTGGTATCCGATCTGTTTGAGCGCCCTCATCATGGCATTCCAGTCGATAGTGCCATAGAAGGGGGCCAGATGTTCATCCCATTCCCCATTGTTGTCGGCGATATGGACCGCTTTTAACCGGCTCCCGATCTGGCGCAGCCAGTAAGGCTGATCGATCCTCGCCAGATGGGCATGGCCGAAATCCCAGCATATACCGAAGTTTTTTTGGTCAACTGTGTCCACCAGATCGATCAGCTCTTCCACCGAGCCGGAAAAGCGACGTCTCTCTTTATCCGGCAGGTTCTCCACAGCCAGGCCGATCCCCGCTTGGGCCGCCAGCTCCAGATGGGGTTTTACATATTCCAGATTCGCGGCCTTGGACTTCGCGTACGAATAATCCAGATGATCATAGACGCTTCCCGCATGGTACACGGCCCATTTGACCCCTAGGCGGCCGGAAGCGATGATCCCCCTGCGCACCAATTCTTCTCTCCATTCCCGTCCCTCCATATTCCGGTCGCACACGTTATAAAATTCCAGATGAGATTGGGAAAACTGGATCTTTAGGGTCTGTGCCAGTTCCTTAAGGCGCTGGGTCCCCTCCTCCCAATCGTCGGCTGCCAAGTACCTTCCCGGCAGCCCCTGATCACAGAAATTTATGTCAAATACTTGAAATCCCGCTGCCACGCACCTTCTCAGGCATTGCTCTAGATCCACGCTTCCCGGCGGCTCCGGAAACATGTCCATGATATTCGTCGAAGTCGATAATCTCATCTCACCCGCTCCTTTATTGATTTGCCAGGTTATAATCTTCCAGAGCCTGGTTGCAGGCCTGGGCCATGGAGGCGACCGCTGAGTCGATATCTGAACTGCCGTCCAGAACGGACACGATGCCATCCTTTATAAATCCTGATATGGCTCCTCCTACTCCACACATGGGTTCCTGTATGTTCATATCGGAATCGTGGAGCTGGTTGGCACCCACGGCGTATGATGGATCTTCCTTTAAAAATTCCTTGTACGCTTCCAACTCATAGGTCGCGGGGATCGCCGCCAGATATCCGGTACTTGTATGCCATTCCATCTGGATCTTTGGGGAGTACAGATATTTCAGGTATTCGTATACGGCGGCAAGCCTGTCTCCATCCCCTTTGTCAATGGGATACAGTGCCGAGCCGCCACAGCTGACGCCGCCGACGGAATGATCATCTACCTTTGGCAGATAGGCGACACCCACTTCAAACTTCCCTGCCGCCAGCTCGTTCATGCCAAAAATATCTGCTGAAGAAGCCAGCGTTATGGTGATATTTCCAGCGCCAAAATTATTTTTCCGGTCATCTTCCAGATATTTAAAGGAACCCACCTCGCATGCCGCCTTATACTCTGTGAGAAATGTCTTCATAGTATTGTTGCTGTCAAATTCTACTTTTGTCATGCTGGCGCTATGTCCGTTATCGTTGTCACCAAAAAGAGAATAACCTTTTCCGTCTGTGTCCTGCTGCCCGATCCAGCTGGATAGTGGCCACGAGTCCAAAAGGATCCCAAACCCGTACTGTGTTATGGTCTCTCCGTCCCGTTTCGTCAGCTTGGCCGAGTATTCTCCCAGTTCCTTAATGGTCCTCAGGGCAACCTCCGGGTCTAACCCGGCTTCCTTAAACGCGTCCTTATTGTAGTACATACAGATCGTGGACGGAGCATAGGGGAGGCCCACTACCTTGTTTTCACAGGTCAGGGCCTTGATGGCAGCCGGCTCAAAATCATCGATCCCCAGACCGATCAGGTCCTGGTCCAGGATGTCCTGGGCTTTTACCACCACATCCATCCCCTGCATATACCCGGTCTCTCCGGCAGGGCAAAAGGTCAGATCCGGCATGTTCTTAGGATCATTGGCCTGAAAGGCGGCTTTCAGCTTCTTGGCAAGGTCGGCGTTGGCGCCCTGGTACACCGGGGATACCTTGATCCCTTTTTCTTTGCCGACAGTCTCGTTAAATCCGGCCGCGATCCGCTCGACTGTCTCACCGTTGACCCCTCCCATGGGATGCCAGAGGGAGATCTCGATAACGCTCCCGTCCGCTCCGGCAGAGCTTCCGCCATCTAGTGCCACAGCGTCTGCGCCGTCCTGAGATGTCTTTGTACCGCAGCCGATGATACCGGCCATCAGTGATACCGCTGCCATGGCAGTCATGATCCTTGTTTTCATTTTCTTCTTCATAATGTTTTCCTTTCTTTAATTTGAGTGATCATATCTTTATCCCTTTACCGCTCCTGCCGTCATCCCCCTGACGATATACCGCTGGCTGATCAAAAAGATGACGACCGCAGGAAGCAGCGCCACACAGGATGCAGCCATGATAGGACCGTAAGATTGCTGTTCCGCCGTGTTGAGCATGGTGATCCCTACCTGGACCGTCCTCATCTCCTCCGCGTTGGTGATCAAAAGGGGCCATAAGTAGATATTCCACAGACCCACAAAGGAAGACAGACTGATGGTGGTGATGATGGGCTTGGACAGCGGGATCACGATGCTGACCAAAAAACGCAGGCTTCCGCACCCGTCGATCAGAGCCGCCTCATGGAGGGATCTGGGAAGGGACAGCATGGACTGGCGCATCATAAATATGTAATTGGCGTGTACCAGATAAACGATCACCAGCCCCAGGAAGGTATTCATGATCCCCATGCGGGACACGGTCAGGTAATTTGTCAGGATTATGGCATCCCCGGGGATCATCATACTCCCCAGGATCAGATAAAACAGGAAATTTTTCCCTTTAAATTCATAAAAGCAGAAAGCGAAGGAGGCGGTAACGGCAGTGATCAGTCTTCCCATGGTCCCTAAAACCGAGACCAGCAGGGAATTCAGTAGAAACCGCAGCATTTTCATCTTCGTGAATATGGTGATATAGTTTTCCAGGTACCCAAAGGAACGGGGCAATACCTTGGGCGGCGGCGTGGTGATCTCAGCGGCGTCCATAAAGGACAGGCCAGCCGCATAGATGATAGGGAAGATCAGCAAGAGCCCCAGAGCCAGTTTTAACAGCCCACCCAGTTCATAATAAAGCGATCGTTTCGTTTTTCTAGTCATAGAACACACTCCTTTTCTCCATCCAGAAATTCAGGATCATCAGTCCTAATACCATCACAAACACCACTACTCCCAGGGCGTAAGCCGAACTGTAATTGGAGTTGTTATAAGCCAGATTGTACATCCGGTAGATCAGCGTCTCAGTGGAACCTGCCGGTCCTCCCTGGGTCAGGATCAGGACAAGACGGACCATGATCATCGAGGACACAGACAAGGTACAAAAGAGGTAGAACAGGGACGGGGAGATCAGCGGCAGGACGATCTTCCAGATCTTCTGCATCCAACTGGCCCCCTCCACGTCCGCCGACTCCAGCACGTCTTCGGGAAGGTTACGGATAGCCGCTGTCAGATAAATATAGCTGAACCCCAATTCCGTCCAGACCAGGACCGCCGTCAGCTCCGGCAGAGCGTACCTTTTATCTGTCAGCCAGCTGATGTCCAGCCCCAATATGGAGTTGACGATCCCCAGGGACGGGTTTAACAGCATCTAGAATATCTTTCCAGCAACTGCTGTGGAGACTGCCATGGAAAGGCAGAACAGGGTCTCGTAGATCCGGCTGAACCGGCTCTTTTTGTCGGAGATCAGCGCCAGCAGCAAACTCGATCCTATGGTACACGGCACCATCATCACCAGATGCTTCAACGTATTGAACAGGGCCCGATAAAATCCTTCATCAGAAAAAAGTCTGATGTAATTTTTCAGGCCGGTGAACTTTGAAAGCCCCCCATACCTGTCAACCAGAAAAAAACTTCCCACCACTGTTTTTCCAAATGGATAATATACAAACGCTCCCAGCAGGATCAGGGTGGGGAGGAGAAAAAGATAGGGTTCTATCTTTTTGATGGATCTTTTCATGTTTGTTTTCCTCCATTCATCATTTTTCTCTAATTATAGACCATAGGCACAGCCGAAACTATGTTTATCCTCTTACAAACATTGCAGATCGTATTTTATAAAAGGATCGGGGGCTCGACTAAGCCCTCGATCCTTTTATGATATTTTATCTTATATTGACAAAAAAGCAGGCATTAGTTAGAATATTTACATAAACCGATCATGCCTTTGTCCTGTTCCTTATGAAAATGATCCACAATAAAGGGAGTGATGAAAATGCAAAGAAAAGTTGCACCCAGCCGTTTCTATCCAAAACCGCAGATGAAGGGAAAGCCTTTTGACATCTATTATGATTTCGATGACTCCATGCGGGAATTCGACGAGCATTCCCACGATTATTACGAATTTTACTTCTTGATATCCGGCAATATCCAGTATACCATCGATGATCACAGCTATTCCCTGCGCAAGGGAGATGTCTTGCTGATCAAACCGACCCAGCGTCACTTTGCCGCTATCAAGTCCCTGGATAAAAAGCCCTATGTACGCTACGTCCTGTGGCTCAGCCCGGATTACTTAAAAAGCATGTGCTCGCCGAACACCAATCTGATGCTACCTTTTGAAAAGATCTCCGGCGCTTCCAACCACATGCACATCTCGGAGGAGAGCCAGCTGATGATCAGCAAGCTCCTCCAGCAGATGATGATCAACATAAAAAGCGAAGAATATGGCTCTGACATCCTCCTAAATGCCCTGATCATCGAACTTCTGGTATCCTTAGCCCGTATCAAGTTATATTACCAGCCGGTTTTGCCGGATGGATCGGCTGTGACGGACCCGCTGATCTCCAAGGCCCTGAATTATATCTCCGAGCACATCACCGAGGAGATCCGGGTAGAGGAGATCGCGGACGCTTTGTTTGTAAGCAGGTCTTATCTGTCTCGACAGTTTACGGAGTTTATGGGGATCTCTATCTACAGCTATATCGTCAAAAAGAAGTTATATCTGTCCAAACAGGAGCTGATCGGCAATTCTATGATCAAGGATGCCTATCTGATGTACGGATTCGGGGATTACTCTTCCTACTTCCGCGCGTTCAAGAAAGAGTTCGGCATGTCGCCAAGACAGATGCTCAACTTCTTCCGCTCGTCGGAGCCGGAAGGTAAGTCTGTCTCCCTGTAGACCCACAGGTCTCCTGTCTACCAGGAGGCCTGCTAAGCTGGACTACAAGGATCCGGACCTTGCCTTGCCCAAGGCTGAGAGGATGTCCCCGATATCCCCGTTGATACAGATCGACCGCCGCTCGATCTCCTTCGGACAGACCGCCTCGCCGTGATTTATACAGGCATAAACTGCTTTATCGTTGTCAGCCGTCATCTGCCAAAACGGATACTTGATGATGACCGGAGTGTTATAACCCACGCCAAGCTCCAAAAACAGGATCCTCCGATCTTTCCTTGTCCGCAGGAAATCTCTGTATCGATCTGCTGCCAAATGCCAGCCTTCATCCTCTACAAATTTATCGTCCGAACGCAGATCCATCGTCAGCGGCTTCCCACATTTTGGGCATTTTGGGATCAGTTCCGTGGGGATCTTCATATCCCTTTGTCCGTTCACCATACGCCGTATGATCTCTTCATTTTCAAAGGTTTCCTGACAGCAGGGTCCGCTGCATTGGAACAGCCCATAATCCCCCTGTGTGTAGAACAAACGCTTTTTGTCAAAACCCGCCTTCTGAAAGCAATGATCCACATTGGTGGTGATGACAAAATAGTCCTTATCCTTTACAAGCTCCAAAAGCTCCTGATATATCGGTTTCGGAGCGTCCATATAGCGGTTCACATAGATATACCGGCTCCAATACGCCCAATACTCCTCCGGCGTTTTGTACGGATAAAAGCCGCCGGAATACATATCATGAAAACCGTACCTTTCCTCAAAGTCCGAAAAAACCTTATGAAATCTCTCGCCCGTATACACAAACCCTGCGGAGGTGGAAAGGCCCGCGCCTGCGCCGATCACAATGGCGTCAGCAAGATCGATCGCTCCTTGCAGACGGCTGATCTGTTCGGAGCAGCTTTTTGTAGATCTCGTAGTCCAGATCCTTGAAAACATTGAATATCACCTCTATCTCACTTTTTGTCTGCCTTTTATATCCTTTAACTGTCTGTATCGCGATCTTTGCCGCTTCATCATTTGGGAAGTGAAATTCGCCTGTGGATATGCAGCAGAAAGCAATGCTCTTTATAGGATTTTGTTCCGCAAGCGTAAGGCAGGAGCGATAACATGAAGCAAGCAGCTCCTTATCATTTTCCGTCAGTCTGCCCTGGACGATCGGACCAACCGTGTGCAGAACATAATTGCATGGAAGATCATAGGCGGGGGTGATCTTCGCTTTTCCTGTTTCTTCCTCGTGTCCTTGCTTTTTCATCAGCTCCGCACATGCTGACCGAAGCTGGACACCTGCGAATGTGTGGATGGCATTATCGATACAACCGTGGTTAGGGCAGAAACAGCCGAGCATTTGACTATTGGCCGCATTGACGATAGCGTCACACCCCAGCGTCGTGATATCCCCCTGCCAAAGATAGAGACCATCCCTTTCAGGCGATAGGTCCTCCAGCAGCGTGATCCCTTTCCGTGCGGTCTCCTCCCGCAGATACTCGTCCTGTATCTGCAGAAACCCCTCGGATACAGGCTCCGGCATACGGATATTAAAAAGCGAACGCAGGAGCCTTTTTTGCTCGTCGGCATCCGCTGGGATCTGCATATCCGCATATCTCGGCTGCTCCCTGAGCAATGCTTTGATCAAAAAGATCCTTCTTTCCGTTTGATCCATTTTCCACCTCGTTCCTGAACGGCATTAACAGGGCAGTTTTCGTAACAGTTTCCGCAGTGCAGACAATGTTCCTGCTGGATAAGATAAGGCTTTCCCTGCGTAATGCACTGCTGCGGACAACCCTGCTGACATTTCCCGCACCCGATACAGCTATCTGTGATGACATATCCTTTTTCGGAAATCGTTCCCGCTCCGAGCGTATAACTTTCCCTGAAGATCGGCTTTACGCCAAGATCAAAGTATTCGATCTCGGCGTCTTTTATCTCGAAAACGATCCCGATCTTTCGGGTATCACCCGGATAAACATTGGAGAGATAGGGCTGCTCTGCAAAGATCGTGTTGATCTTATCTTCCTGCTCCGATCTGGGGGCAGGCTGCGCCTTTGCGGACAGCCGGATCATTTCTTTGAAACGGGTATAGGCGAGTATCTGCACCTTTCCGTTCTCAAGAAGCTCTTTGCAAAAGTTTTTTCCTCTCGCCGTGAAGAAATAAAAGCTGTCGCTGTCAAAATGGATCGCGCTGATACAGCGGACTTGCGGATCGCCTTCGCTGTCAACTGTTGCAAAGGATAAAACGCCGACAAGCTTCAATTTTTCTATACAGGTTTTTGCGTCCATATATACCACCCTCCCTGGATCAATTTATCAGTGCCTCATTGTAGAACATTGTCAAAGGGTGACAACGATCTTTCCGTTCACGCTCCCGCTGTCAAGAGCCATACAAGCGGCCCGGATCTGCTCAAACGCAAAGCTTGCTCCGATGGCGGGCTTCAGGCTGTGTTCATCTAAAAATCCAAAAATATCCCGCATTGTTTTTTCGGTCGGATAGTTGGAAAAGAAGCCGGTAAGGTATACGCCATTCGGGATATCTTTGATAGGATCAAAGCCGTTCAGCGTGTATACGCCGCCTAAGATACCCGTATCACAGACGATCCCGCCTTTTTCCACACAGCGGAGCGTGTCAGGCAGGGTTTTGGGGCCCACCAGCTCCAACGCTTTTGTCACGCCGTTTAGGGTATCACACAGCTTTCCCGTATCAAGGATCGCTTTATCTGCCCCCGTGAGCAAGGGCAGCTTCCTTTCTCTATGTGTTGTTGCAATGACGGTGCAGCCGATCGCTTTTGCTATCTGGATCGCCGCATAGCCCAACGCACAGGTCGCACCACGGATCAATAATGTATCGCCTGGTTTCAGGCAAAGGCATTCAAAAAGCGAGCCCCATGCCGTAAAATAGGTTTCGGGGACCGCCGCCATCTCCGTCCACGAAAGCACGGATCCCACGGCAAATACATGGTGGATCGGCAAAAGTGCATATCCTGCATAGCTTCCGTGAAAGCTGCGCCCCATACCGCCCATAAGAGCGACAACCTTTTGCCCGACTGTAAGATCGCTGTCCGAGGGATCGGCGATCTCCCCAACGCATTCAATGCCGGGGATGATCGGTTTTCGGATATAGTCGGCTCTGATCTCATTTAACCGCAAGATCTGTTCGGAGTGGTCCATCCCAAATGCTTTTATCTTTACAAGTACCCAGCCGGGCCTCACATCGGGGATCGGGATCTCGCAAAGCGTAATGTCCTTTGCCTGTGTTGGCTTATCAAGCAAGACCGCTTTCATCGTCTTATCCATAGGGTATCCTCATTTTCTGAACAGATCGCTGTTTTCGTCTGCCCAGCACTGCGGATCGGCGGCGTAAAAATCTCCGTTCGTTCCTTTTGCAACGGCGGGACAACCCCGACAATAGCTGAGCAGCTTACATTTCGCGCATTTGCTGAATTTCGTATATTCCCGGTAACACTCCATTTTTGTTACCCATATATCGGCAAGACGGTCGGTAAAGACATTGCCTACACGGCTGTCCGCTACCCGGCGGCAGGCGTAGACCTCACCTGTGGGAAGGATGGTGATATGGCAGTTCCCGCAGTTGCAGCCGCCGTATATCATGCCGTCCTCTGCGTTTTCGGGGATCTTGAACGTTCCCGTTTCATATCCATACAGCGTCCAGAGGTGATCCTTTTTATTGAAATAGGTGTTACACCCCTCCGCTTCATATTCTTTGAATTTCTTATCACATATCGCAAGCAGGTCACGATATTCCTGCGGGGTCATACTCGCATCAAGATCGCCGCCGCTGGGGACATAACGGGAAAAAGCAAATACCTTCACGCCTGCCTTCACAACCGCGTCGATGATACCGGGGATCTCCATGCGGTTTGTTTTGGAAACCGTCGTCATCACAACGCTACGGATCCCGGCACGGTTGATACAGCCGATCTTTTCAAGCGTGCAGTCGTAGGAGCCGGGCTTGCGGAACCAGTCGTGTGTTTCACGCAGGCCGTCGATCGACAGCTGATATTTCTCACAGCCATATGCTTTCAGTTCACGGCAGACCTGATCGTTCAAGTGGAATGGATTTCCGAGGATGGTAAAAGGTACGCTGTGTTCGTGGAGCAGTTCCAGAAGCCCCCAAAGATCAGGGTGCAGGATCGGATCGCCGCCCGTGATGTAGAAATAGGGCAGACGGTCATAAACCTCGCAAAAGTCAAGGCAATTATAAAAAGTGTCCTGCATCTGCTTAAAGTTCATAGAATCGATCTTTTTACAGGTATCTCCCGAAAAAATGTAACAGTGCTTGCACCGCTGATCGCATTCATCTGTAATGTGCCATTGAAAAGCAAAATATTGCTTCATTTCGCATACCTCACTTCGTCTTGTTTATATCGATCGGTTTAGACGAGAAGATCGTCTCCGAGTAAGTTCCATATGTTCCCGGCGGGTTTTCCCGCCGGGGACCGCTCTGGGATCGAGGACGGAACGATCACTTGTCGCCGGCGCCGCAAGCGGAACCGCAGGCAGCAGGCTTTTCCTCCGGCTTATCGCCAGCACCGCAGGCAGCGGGTGCCTCGGCAGGCTTATCACCAGCACCGCAGGCAGAGCCGCAAGCAGCGGGCTTTTCCTCCGGCTTATCACCAGCGCCGCAGGCAGCAGGAGCTTCAGCAGGCTTGTCGCCAGCGCCGCAGGCAGCAGGAGCTTCAGCAGGCTTGTCGCCAGAACCACAAGCAGAGCCGCAAGCAGCTGCAGGCGCAGCCTCCATTTTCTTGTTCCATCCAATCAGATCAGAAAGTGCCATTGTTTTGACCTCCGTATAAGTATTCAGCGAGCTTTTTGCCCTCTGTACTTATCATTTTACGGATTTTTTTACGCTCCACAAGTACGCACTTTTTTATAACCCAGTCACCTTTTTGTGACCTTTGGGAAGCTACAGGCTTCGCAGTAGATAAATTGTAACAGTTCAGATAGGTCTGCGCGTTTACCGCGCTGACCGTACGAAGACGTGCGGTCGCAAGCATCCGGCCCATCGCACAGCGATCTTCAATGGCCGGATGCCGTAACAGTTCAGGGTATCTGAACTGTTACGATAAATTTTGTAAGATCTTTGTGGCACGAACAAAACCCATTGAAAAGCGGAGGATATTACAGTATGATGAGAGTGCAACACTTAAATATGATGTGATATATTTTTCAGGGGGTATCCATATGATGACGAAAGACGAAATGCCGGCTTGTCCCGTAGCGACAACCGTACAGCTGATCGGGAGCAAATGGAAATTACTTATCATACGCGATCTTCTTGCCCGTCCCTGGCGATTTAATGAGTTGAAAAAGGACTTGGAAGGTATCAGTCAAAAAGTATTGACAGACAGCCTTCGCTCTATGGAAGATGACGGTATCATCACTCGTACTGTATATCCCGAAGTGCCGCCAAGAGTGGAATATGCCCTAAGCGAGCTGGGAGAGTCCATGAGACCGATCATGGATGCTATGGAGCAGTGGGGAAACGCTTATAAAGAAGGCAGGCAATAAAAAAAACAGGCCTCCTGTCCACCAGAAGACCTGCTAAGCTGGGCTACAAGGATTCGAACCTTGAAATGACGGAGTCAGAGTCCGTTGCCTTACCATTTGGCGATAGCCCATCGACACAACATGGACATTATACAATAACATTTCCGATCCGTCAAGTGTTTTTTTATTTTATCTGCATCCCGATCCCGGCCACCACACGCCATACCTCCCGGGCCTCTGCCGCCAGCGCACAGCAGATCCTCCCGGTCACTTCCCGGTAGGTCCGCTCAAAGGCATCTAGGGGTACGATCCCGCATCCGATCTCATCCACGAGCAGGATCCTTTCCGGCCGGGCCTTGAAAAGCTGCCCTGGGAGCTCCTTTTCCAGCGCCTCAGCCGCTCCGCCTGCCTCAAGCCTGCGCCGGATCATCAGATGGAGGTTCCAGGCGCGGTCTGCCTCCAAAAAAAACTCCCAGGGAGCCAGCGCCCCATCCACAAAGCCGTCGGCTGTGCAGTCCACTTCTGACGGACTGTCCATAACGCCGCCAGCTGTGCGGTCTGCTCCTGACGGACTTTCCATAAAGCCGCCAGCTGTGCGGTCCGCTCCTGACGGACTTTCCATAAAGCCGCTGGTTGTGCGGCCCACTTCTGACGGACCGTCCATCCGCGCAGCTCCCACACCGTATCGCTCCAGCACGAACGCCCGCTTCCCCTGGCTCTTCCCACCGATCACCAAGATCATCTCTCCCTCATCTCCTCCCAAGACCGCCATACGCCCGGCGGCGCACGCTCCTCAGCCTATAGCGCCATCCACCTGGCGCACACGGCCAGGGCGGCCAGGGCGGCCAGCTCTGCCGTCTGCAAGAACCACCCGGCCAGATCGCCGGTGATCCCGCCAAACACTTTTTTCGCCATCTCCCGATAATACCAAAAGCATAAGACCACAGGGAGCAGCGCCGCGGCAGCGGCCACCATCCCCAGGTCCAGCAGAAAAAGGGACAACGCTAGGACCCAAAGAGCCAGGACGATCCGGACCGCCTTTTTGTGGGCCCCATCCGAAAAGGTGTGGGCCAGACCGCTCTCCTTGGCACAGGGAAAGCAGGCCACGGACAGGCCGCTGAAGGCCCGCTCTAAGGGAAAGACCAGGCAGAAGGCCGCCACCAGCCGCCCCTGTCCCGCCTCTGCGCCGTCTGTAAAAAGCTGGATCAGACAGGCGGCGTAGAGCAGGAGATAGACACTGCCCCCGATGATGGCAAAGGCTCCCACATGGGGATCCGCTAAGATCGCCAGCTTCTTCTTGCGGTCCCCATAGGAGCTTTTGGCATCCACCGTGTCCAGAAGACCGTCCAGATGGATCCCGCCTGTGACCAGGATGGGGATACAGGTCCCTGCCAGCCCCGCCGCCGCCTGGCTGATCTGCAGCCTGGCCGCCAGCTGATACCAGCCCCACAAAAGGCCGCCGCAGACGACCCCCACCACCGGGAACCAGCACATGGCATACCGCAGCCGGGGCTTTGTCCAATCCACCACCGGGACCGGGATTTTCGAATACATCGATACCGCGATCAAAAGACCATAGAAAATGTTCATGACAGCTCCTCTCCTCTGCGACAGCCACAGCCATAGCGCCACGCTATCCTGTGGAGATGCCATGTGCCGCACCGCACGCATCTTGCGCAGGATGGCCTTCCATCGCTCATGCTGCCCCCAGGATGCCCTGTAGACAGGACCAGCAGCCCCATAAGGCCAGCAGCCCCAGGATCTGCGCCCCCGCCATCAGCTTCCCCGCCCTGCGGATATCCTCCGCCTCCACTGGCCGGTCCTCTTCGCCGATATAGGGCTTATCATGACGCTCGCCACGATACCAGGCCGGACCAGCCAGACGGATATGCAGCGCGCCGGCGCAGGCAGCCTCGCCGTGGGCGGAATTAGGGCTGGGGTGCGCATGCCTGTCCCGCATATAGATCCGCCAGGCGTTCCTTCCGTCATAAGCAGGGGAAAAGATCCCTGCCATATACGCCGTCAGGACCAGCAGACAGCCTGTGATCCTGGCGGGCAAAAGATTGCACAGATCGTCCAGCTTCGCGGCAGCCCGCCCAAAGGACCGATACCGCTCATCCTTATAGCCGACCATGGAATCCATGGTGTTCACCGCCTTATAAAAAAAACCGCCCAGGATGCCGAAGACGGCGATATAGAGCATGGGGGCGATCACCCCGTCCGAGGTGTTCTCTGCCACGGTCTCCACCCCTGCACGGATGATCCCGCTCTGGTCCAGGCGTTCCACATCCCGCCCCACGATCATGGACAGCGCATTTTTCGCCCCTGCCAGGTCCCTCCGCTCCAGCGCCTTTAGCACCTTCCCGCTCTCCTGATACAGGCCTTTTGCCGCCAGGAGCTGAAAGCTCCAAAAAGCGCACAGGCTCCAGGTGAGGACGCCTCTTTCGCCCTCCCGCCAGACCGCTGCCGCCAGGAGGCTGCCGGGGACCAGGAGGCTGATGGATAACACAGCGAGCACCAGCCACAGGCCATTGCTCCCGTCCTTCCCAGGCCGCGCCTTCCGGAGCGCCCCTTCCAGCCGTCCGATCGACCGCCCCATAAGGACCACCGGATGGAGGATCCATCTGGGATCCCCTAAGATCCAATCCAGCAGGACCCCCACTGTCAACGCACTCAACCGGAACATATCGATCACCCTCCCTTTCTGCAGCAGACGGTCGTTCATACACCCACGCCAGCCGACATGACGGAGGGCGGACCCTTGGCCGATCTGTGAAAGCAGCGTAAAAAACAACCCCTCTTGCAGATCTCCCCCACATATGATAAGCTGACCATACAGCGAAATGATAAAAAGGAGGATCCACCCTTATGGAAAATGTTACTATCTTCACCCACCCGCTCATCCAGCACAAGATCTCACTCCTCCGCGATAAGAACACCTGCACCAGCGAGTTCCGCGCTCTGGTGGAAGAGATCGCTATGCTGATGGGCTTTGAAGCGCTGCGCGATCTCCCTCTGGAAGAGGTGGAGCTCGAGACGCCCATCGAGACCTGCCGCACCCCCATGCTGGCCGGCAAAAAGCTGGCTCTGGTGCCGATCCTGCGGGCTGGGCTGGGCATGGTGAACGGGATCTTAGCCCTGGTCCCCAGCGCAAAGGTGGGGCACATCGGCCTGTACCGGGACGAGACCACCCATGAACCCCACGGATATTATTGCAAGCTCCCGGCTCCGATCCAGGAGCGGATGATCCTGGTGTTGGACCCCATGCTGGCCACCGGCGGCTCCGCGGTCGCTGCGGTGGATCTCATCAAAGCCCACGGCGGGAAGAACATCAAGTTCATGTCGATCATCGCCGCGCCGGAGGGTCTAAAGCTCCTCCAGGAGAGCCATCCGGATATCCAGATCTATGTGGGCCACCTGGACCGCTGCTTAAACGAGGCCGCCTACATCTGTCCCGGCCTGGGCGATGCCGGTGACCGGATCTTCGGGACCCGCTGATCCGCAGATGCGCCTTATGGCATAGGCCGCCAGCCTGCAGGTGCGCCTATGCCATAGGCCGCCGGTCCGCGAGGGCGGTACCGTCTGCCCTTTGGCCGGCCCGGCCCGCCTTGAGCTGCAGCGGTATCCCGCACACCACCTCCGTCACCTGATCGGCCAGTCCGGCCGTCCAGGCGTTGAGCCTCCCTAAAAGCCGGATATAGGCCTCGGTCTCCGGCGGATAAAGGGTCCCGTCAGAAAAGACGGCATCGGTCACCACCACCAGGAGGCCGCACTGCTCCCGCAGATGCAAGATCCCCTTTTGGATCCGCCGGAAAGCCGCGGCCGCCTGTCCCTCCAGGCCCTCGCCCAGACCTCCAGGCCCCTCCAGGCCATCACTCCGGTGTCCTGGGCCGGTCCAGGCTCCTCCTGCATCCTCCACATCATCCCCATCTGGCAGCCCCTTTTCGGGCAGCCCCTCGTCGCTCTCTCCAAAAAGCTCATTGGCCGCCAGATCGGACAGGCTCTCCAGCAGAGCCGCAGGGCGCTCCCTTTCCGGACCGATCCCCTCGTCCCTGCCAGATGGCTGTTGCGTTCCTTTCAGACAGACCGCTCCTCCAGAAGGGCCCCCTCCCAGCCAGATCCCCTCGATCTTCCTGGCCCTTTCGATGGTGATAAAGCCTTTCCCAGCCCGCATCTGCCGATGGCGCTCCACCCGCTGCCGGTCCTCTCTGCCAAAGACCTCCATGGTCGCGATATAAAACTTCTCTTTCGCCTCTGCCCGGGACAGCAGCGCCTCCCCATATGCGGATTTCCCGCTGCCGCTGCCCCCGATCACTAAATACAGCATCTGCCTCTAAAACTCCTCCAGCTCCTCTAAGATCTTCTTAAAGGTCTCCTTGGCCTCCTCGATCTTCGCGGTATCATAGCTGTCTAAAGCCTTTTCATACTGGTGGAGGGCCGACTCGATGTAATGCCTCTTGTCTCCAAGGCTCTCCTCGTAGATCCGCTCGCCTCGCAGCAGCAGGTATTTATTCTCCTCCCGGTCCCTGGGATGGATCTTCAGATAGGCCAGGGTCTCGAACCGCTCCCGGATCTGGTCCT
This sequence comes from uncultured Lachnospiraceae bacterium, assembly GCA_910585635.1. Taxonomy (GTDB): domain Bacteria; phylum Bacillota; class Clostridia; order Lachnospirales; family Lachnospiraceae; genus Caccovicinus. The sequence continues at coordinate 19,647 of CAJUFE010000045.1, forward strand.
CGGTCATATCTACATCCCGCCCTTTGAACACCTCTTTGGTCACGGCCTGGGTGGAGACCACCTTCACCTCCACCTCCAGGATGGAATTGATATCGTAGGTGTAGGTCACGTCCACCGCTTCCTCCCCGGCCTTCCCGGCAGGCACCTCGATCATCAGCTCCCCTAAGGCCAGGTTATTGGCCGCGAAGCGGCTCTCGCCCTGGAGCACGTTCACCCGGATCTTCGTCTGCCCGTCGTGGGCCGTGTAGAGGCGCTCGGTCCGGCTGGTGGGGATCACCGTGTTCCGGTCGATGATCGGGCAGAAGATCCCCCGCTCAAAGTAGCCCTTCTCCCACTCCCGCACCACCTCGGTGCCTAAGGTGAAGGGACAGACATCTGTGAGGATCACCTCCCGGATGGCCTCCTTGCGCTCCTTCATGGCCGCCTGGATCGCCGCGCCCAGGGCCACCGCCTCATCGGGATCCACATTGGTGTCCGGGATGGTCTTAAAGAGCTTGCTCACGAACCGGCGGATCACCGGGCTCTTGGTGGCCCCGCCCACCAGCACCACCTTGTCGATATCCGTTAAGCGGATGTGGGCGTCGGAAAGGCTGCGGCGGACCGGCTGGCGGATCCGCTCTAAAAGCTCCTTGCAGGCCTCCTCATACTTGGAGAGCTCCAATTCCATAGAGAAGAGCTCCTCCCCGATCTTGCAGTTCATAGAAGAGGTCCGCCCGGCGGAAAAGCCCAGCTTGCACAGCTCCGCCTGGCGATGGATATGACGGAGGGTCTTTTCGTCCAATGCCAGCTTATCAAACTGGGGGTACTTCTCAAAGAATAAGTCCTCCAGCACAGCCGTAAAGTCCTCCCCGCCCAGGAAGTTATCTCCGGCCACGGCCCGGACCTCTAAGATGGTGTCAAAAAGCTCCAGGATGGACACATCGAATGTGCCGCCCCCTAAGTCGAACACCAGGAACCGGGCCCTCTTCGGGCTCTGATACAGGCCGTAGGCCACCGCCGCCGCCGTAGGCTCACTGATGATCCGCTCCACCTTCAAGCCCGCCAGCTCCCCGGCCTTTTTTGTGGCCCGCCTCCTGGCATCGTTAAAATACGCGGGCACGCTGATGACCGCCTCGGTCACCTCTTCCCCCAGGAAATGCTCCGCGTCCTCCTTCAGCGCCCGCAGCACAAAGGAGGACAGCTCCTCCGCCGTAAAGCTCTTGTGGAGGAGGCCAAACTTCTTCTGGCTCCCCATATCCCGCTTGAAGACACTGGCCGTGCTCCCCGGATATAGCAGGTTCCTTTCTACGGCCGAGTCGCCTACATAGATCTGCTCCTCCTCGTCCATGCTGACCACCGAAGGCGTCAGCCGCCTCCCAAGCCGGTTCGGTATGATCTGCGGGCCGTCCTCCGTAAAGTAGGCCGCAAGACTGTTCGTAGTTCCCAGATCGATCCCTATGATCATAGTTTTTCCTCGTCTCCTCGTTCTTTGATCTTCAAGCTCCGGATCATGCACTTGGCTTCCCGGTTATAGGGGTTCATAGCCGACGCCTTCTCAAACTGCCGGAGGGCCTCCTCCTTATCTCCCCCGCACAGGGCGTGATAGCCCATATACAGGAAGCTCTCAAAGCACCCGTCGTACCGGCAGTTCTTGCAGCGGCCCACCTGATCCATCTTGGTAAAATACTGTCTGGCCAGCTCCCGGTCCCCCATGCAGAGGTAGAGCCAGCCAAAGCTGGCCAGTCTGGCCGGCGCGTAGGCCTTAAATGCCAGGTAACGGTCCCGGTCCCGCCCGCTCTCTACAAAATGCCGGAAGGACTTTAAGGCATGCTCCTTGGCTTTCACCTTGCGTCCCAGCATCAGATAGGCTCTGGCCAGATATCGCTCATAGTCGAAAAGCTCGTAGTCGTCCTTTTCTAAGTCCGCTGCCCTTTGGAAATATGTTACCGCCTTTTTATAGTCCAGCAGCTCTTCCATGTACAGATCCCCCAGGCTGCTCAAACGGACCGCCTTCTGCCGGTCCCCGTCCGCCTTCAAGATCCCCTCCTCATAGCACTGGATGCAGCGCTCCCGGTCGCCCCTTTTAAGCCATACGTCCCCGATATTGCCATAATGATGATCCCGGTCCTTGGTATGGGAATAGGCCTCGAGCGCCTCCTCCAGCTGGCCCAGCTCATAGTACAGATCGCCGATCCGTTCCCAAAAATATCCGTAGTCCGGTGTGACCTCCAGCCCTTTCTTGTAATACCCGATCGCTTTTTCCAGGTCCCCCAGCGCCGTATAGCAGTCGGCCAGGTTCCGGTAAGGCATCCGGTCCTTTTCCTCGCCCAGGACCTCCAGGGCCTTTTCACAGCACCGGATCGCCTCCTCATACCGCTTCATATATTTATAGCTGCAGCCCATGTTGTTCCACACGATCCACCTGACAGAGTACTCCAGGGCCTTCTGATAATCCGCGATCGCCTTCTCCTGCTCCATAGCTCCGTCGTAGATCAGGCCGCGGCACACCAGATAATAGCAGTTTTCCTTTACCTCCAGCTGCTTATCGATGTAGTAGAGGGCCTTTTCAAGGTCTTTTGGATCTGCGAAGTCCTCATACCGGTCCTTGTGATAGTCGGACAGCTTTTCATTGGCATCCCGATAGCCATTCTGCATCTTGAAGACCTTTTCAAAGCAGGCTATGGCCTTTTCCTTCTCCCCCAGTCCCTCAAAGCAGCGGCCCATACTGTAATGGACCCCCGGACGCTCTCCGTAATCCGGCTCTGCCGCCTGGTACTCTAAGAGGGCCTCCTCATACTTTTTCATCTCCAGATCGATATCCCCGCGGATCAGACGGTACTGGAGCCGCCCCGGGTTCTGGGCGATCGCCTGGGTCAGATGCTCTAAAGCCAGGTCCAGCTCATCGTCGTCCCACCAGAGGAGGCCCGTCTCATAGCTGACCTCAGACTTATCCTCGATATCACAGTCCTCCCGGTCCAGCTCTCCCCGGATCTCCTCTAAAAGCTGTCTGGCTGCATCCCGCTCTTCGCGGCTGCCGGCTAAGTTCCGCAGGATCTTCACCTGAAAGAGCTTAAACTCCGGGGAAAACTCTACCTGTTCCTCCTTTGCCCGGTCGATCACGCCCTTGGCGTCCTCATACTGCTCATAGTAGAAGAACACCTTCGCCGCAAAAAGGTAAGGCTTATAGTAGCCCGGATAGATGCGGACCGCCTTGTGGTAGTCGTCCACCACCTGCTGGCTCTTATGCAGTTTATAGCTGGCCTCCTGGCGGGTCAGCACCGCCGGATAATACTGGTCGTCCTCCTCCAGGATCTGATCGCAGATATCGACCGACCGGGCATACTGCCCGGACCACAGGAGGATGTTCGCCAGGTACTGGGTATACTCCAGGCGGTCCCTAAGGTCCACGGCCGCTCCTATGGCTTCATGGAGAGACCGCTCGGCGTCCTCCTGCCGGCCCAGGGCATGATAACAGCCGCTCAGGATATAGCAGGCGCCGCCATGGCGGGATATCCTCTTCCTGGTCTCCTTCGTGCCGTCGTCCGTGAGCCCACGGATCAGCTCCAGCCAGCGCTCCAGATAGGGCAGCGCCTCTTCGTTCCGGTCCATCTGATACAAGAGACGGCCATACAGGTTGCAGTATAGATACTCTTCCTTGTCCGGCTCCATATCCTTTAAGAGGTCCACGGCCTCCCCGATCCGCTCGTTCTGGAACAGGCACCACCCCAGCTTGATGATCAGCTCCTCCCGGGTCAGCCGGGGATCTGTACGGCCGGACGCCAAGGTCTCCTTAAACTCTTGGATCAAGGCCTCGTTAGCCTTCTGGATCAGGGCCTCCACCTCTTCATTGCGCCCGTTATCCAAAAGCTCCAGCATCAGCTCCCTGGCCTCATACGGCTTCCCCTGATCCATATAGCAGCGGGCTACGCCAAGCTTGGCGGAATAATGGTCGGGGTCTGCTTTCAGGAGCCGGTCCCAGAGCTGGAAGGCCGCCTCCTTTTCTCCGCCCTTCCACTTGGCGTCCCCCGCATAGAACCGGATATAGGTATCCTCCGGGTAGCTGGCTAAGAGCGCCTCAGCCAGCCGTAGAGCCTCCTGGGTCTGGCCCAGGCCACTGTAGAGGCGCATGCGCTCCACGTCCTCGTAGGGGTGATAGATATGGTAGGCCTTCAGATCGTCCAGCGCCTCCAGGCCGCCTTTCGCCTCCCCGCCGTCGATCTGGCGCTTTACGGCTAAGTAGGCGTCTATGTAGGCGTCCCCCTTGATCTCCTCCCCCTGCGGCCCGCTGTACCGAAAAAGCTCGTAAGGGATAAAGGTATCGTGCTCGATATAATAAGCCACATAATGTAAAAAATCTCGGGGAAAGTCCTGCTTTAACGCTTCCATATCCCCCATGATCGCAAAATGACGGTCGATCCGCTGCCAGATGCTGTGGGGCAGGCGGATATGGCCCATCAGATAGGCCAGCAGCTTTTCCCTGGCCTCCAGGGAGGTGTCCAGCCCTTCTCCCACCGGGTCGGATAAGACCGCCTCCCACCGCTCCACATCGGCCCGGGACATCAGGTCCTTATAAAGGGTGTCCACCCGCTCCAGCCAGAGCTCCACCTCGCTCTTGGGCTCCTTTTCTCCTTCGTCTGCGTCCTCTGGCGCAGCCTTTTGACGGGCAAAGGCCAGAGCCTCCTCATAGGCCTGGCGCAGTCGTTTGAACCCCTCCGGATCGTCCTCCGGATTGACCGACCGCAAAAGCTCCATATAGGCCCGCCTGATCTCCCCCTCGTCCCCGGTCTCCGGGATGCCCAGGATGTGGAAGATCATCTCTTTCTCCATACGTTCCATCTCTCGCCGCTCCTCTCCTGCTCTCTTTCCGCTGGTGTTCATGTCAGCGGCTTATATGCTTCTATGTGGATCTGGGAAAAGGTGCTCATCTCATCATACACTGCCGCCGCCATATCCAGCAACGGGAACAAAGCCACCGCACCGGTGCCTTCTCCCAGGCACAGATCCCCGTAGATGACCGGCCTTAAGCCCAGTGTATCCAGCACCTGCTTTCCGGCCGGCTCTGCCGATACATGGGAGGCCAGCATACAAGCCTTTGCCGCCGGGCAGATGGCAGCGGCCGCCAGCGCCGCCGCTGAGGCGATCAGGCCGTCCACGATCACCGGCAGGCGATATAGGGCTCCCCCTAAGAATACACCCGCAAGACCCGCCAGGTCAAGACCTCCCACCTTCGCCAGCACATCGATCCCGTCCTCCGGATCTGGCTGCCACAGCCGGATCCCTTCTTCGATGACCTGGATCTTCCGCTGAAGGCCCTCTGTGCTAAGGCCTGCGCCTCTGCCGGTCACCTGCCTGGGCGCCGATCCTAAGAGCACCGACAGCACGGCGCTGGTGGTGGTGGTGTTCCCGATCCCCATCTCCCCGGCAGCCAGGATCTGATACCCTCTTTTCTTTAGTTCACCGGCCAGGCAGATACCGGTCTCCACCGCCTTTATCGCCGTCTCTCGGTCCATGGCCGGAGCTTTCGTAAAATTTCGGGTCCCCGGCATCAGACGGCGGTCCAGCGCCGGATAGAGGATGGCAGCGCCTTTCCCATCCCGCGCTTTGGCACGGCAAGCCCCAGCGCCCTGCTCTCTCGTGCCGGCCCCGCCATCAGCCTGGCTGCGCCCCTCCCCTCCCAGGGGCGCCAGCTTATCGCTGCCGCTGACAAATTCGCCGTAGGATGAGATCCGCCGCCGTATCCCCATATCCACCGGGAACACCCAGGCTCCGGCCTGCCGGGCCATGATACAGACACAGCTGTCCCCTCTGGTCAGGTTCTCCGCTACCACCGCCGTGACCGCCTGGCCGGTCTGGGTGACGCCCTCCTCCACGATCCCATTATCCCCGCAAAGGACCGTCACCGCCTTTTTCCCGATCTGGCTGCTCTCTGCGCAGCCGGTGATCCCCGCGATCTTGATGACCGCCTCCTCTAAGAGCCCCAGGCTCTTTAAAGGCTTCGCCACGCTGTCCCAGCGCCTTTGGGCCTGTTCCATCGCTTTGGGGTCAAGCCCCCTTATCTCTCTCCTTGCCTTCTCGATCAGTGCTCCTGCCATGATAGTCCCATCCTTTTTCTCATTTCTTATACTATCTTGAGCATAACACAAAAAAGGCCGCCGGAAAAGCCCGTGGGACCTTTTTTTCGATCCTGTCCACGCGGCAGATATAACCGTCCAGATGCCCTGGACGGTCACCGGCCGATCATCTCGCACACACAAATAACCCCATAAGAAAGTGACATTTTCTCTCTTGTATTTCGCCCTCCGACCTGCTATGCTCTTAGGCAAATATATTACTGACGATCTGGATACCATATGTTCAGCACATCATGATATCCCATACAGTCCGGACCGGTCCGCCTGGTCCGAGGGCGGAGGCAGGAGCGCATGCAGGATTACTCTTTCACCAATGATCTTTATAAAAACACCGACGCGATGATCTATACCTGCGGCTATGAAACTTGTACCCCTGGACACAGCTATGGTCCGATCGTGCGGCACGGATACATGATCCACTATATCATGAAGGGCTCCGGCATCTATAAAGCCAAGGGCAACGTATACCAGCTAAAAGCCGGAGATGCTTTTTTCATCTGTCCCGGGGAGGTCATCTATTACGAAGCCGATACAGAAGATCCCTGGACCTATAGCTGGGTGGGGATGAAGGGGATCAAGATCAAAGGGTATCTGGAGCGCACCTCTCTCCCGAAGGACCTGGTGGTCCATTATGGGCAGGATGCGCAGCTGGCCCGCTGTCATGAGCGGATGTTCGAGGCTGACAGCCTTACCAAAGACCGGGATCTGATCATGAGCAGCATCCTGTATGAATATCTCTACCATCTGGCCAGCCGGTTCCCCAATACCCAAAAGACCGCCGACTGCCAGAGGTCCGGCTACGTAGATAAAGCCTTGCTGTATATCGAAGAGCACTATTGCCATCCCATCACGATCCAGGATATCGCAGACCATCTGGGCATCAACCGCTCCTATCTCCATCGGATCTTTAAGGCGTCTACGGACTCCTCCCTGCAGAACTACCTGCTGGATCGGCGGATACATCATGCCTGTATCCTTTTGCAGGACACAGAGCTTACTATCCAGGTCATCGCCCATTCTGTAGGCTACCCTGATCCGCTGAACTTCTCCAGGATCTTCCATCAAAAGATCGGGATGAGCCCCAGCGGCTACAGAAAGGACTTCCGGGAGAAAAGCGCTCACCACACCGCACATTAACGGGGCGGCTATGCACAAAAAAGAGGATCTGTCGACCCTCTTTTCCACAACCCTTTTCTATACTTTTATGCTCTGCCCAGCTCTGGATCCATCCCATCCTGGCATATCGACCATCACGACAGATATCCCCCGACGAACACGATCAGGACGATCAGCGGAAGTCCGAAGGTCACATACCACCGGGCAGCTTTGGGATAAGGCAGGCCTTTTCCGGTACAGGCTTCCTTATAAAAGCCGTCCCATCCCCACCCATAGCGGCAGGTACAGAAAAACAGGAACACCAGACTCCCTAAGGGGAGGATATTATTGCTGAGGATGAAATCCTCCAGATCCAAGATCGTGCTCCCGGGACCCAGCGGCTGGATACCCTGCAGCAGGTTAAACCCAAAGGCGCAGGGCATGGACAGCAGTACGATCCCGATAAAGTTCCCTATGGCGGCCTTTCTGCGGCTGCAGCCGGTCAGATCCATGAAGAAGGTCATGATGTTCTCGATCACCGCGATCAAGGTGGTGAGAGCTGCAAAACACATGAACAGAAAGAACAGGCTCCCCCAGAGCCGCCCGCCCCCCATGGCATTGAAGATATTGGGCATGGTGATGAACAGGAGGTTGGGACCGCTGTCCGGCTCCACGCCGAAGCTGAAGCAGGCCGGAAAGATGATCAGCCCGGAGAGGAAGGCTACCAGGGTATCCAGCACGCACATATAGATGGCGTTTTCTGTGAGAGAGCTGCTCTTATCGATACGGCTGCCGAAGACCGACAGCGCCCCGATCCCGATGCTCAAGGTAAAGAAGGCCTGTCCCATGGCGGCGAAGATACATTCCCCGATCCCGTTCTCCACCATGGCCCCAAAGTCCGGGAGGAGGTAGTAGCGCAGGCCCTTTCCGGCCCCCGGCAGCAGGATGGCCTTCACCGCCAGCACGACCAGCAGGGAGAACAAGAACAGCATCATCAGCTTCGTCACCCGCTCCACGCCCTTTTGGATCCCCTGGGCGCAGACAAAGACGGCGATCGCCGTGGCGGCTATGGTGCAGACGACCATGATGGCCGGACTGCTAAGAAGCTCCCCAAAGGCGCCGGACACGCCTTCGGAGGAAAGGCCTACAAAATCCCCCTTGGCCATCTTCACAAAATACCAGATCAGCCACCCGGTGATCACCGTGTAGAACATCATCAGCAGATAATTCCCGATGATCGCCATATATTTGTACCAATGCCATCTCGTCCCTTTTGGCTCCAGGATATCAAAGGACAGGGCGGCGCTCCGCTGGCTGGCCCGTCCTACCGCAAATTCCATGACCACGATCGGCAGCCCTAAGATCACCAGAAAGATGGCGTACAGGAGCACAAAGGATGCCCCTCCGTATTTCCCGGTGATATAGGGGAACCTCCAGACATTCCCCAGCCCGATCGAGCAGGCAGCCGTGATCAGGATGAACCCTAAGCGCGACGAAAGATGTTCCCGTTTCATAAAGATCCCCTTTCTTAACATGTTTGTCTTTCCTATGATAGCATAAGAAGAGGGGATCGGCTATCCCTAAAAACAGAAAGGATGGAGCCTTCCCTCATCCCTGCCAGCCACGCTCACGGCCCCAGGACCGGTCCGGCCCCGTTCACCGGCCCCACCTTCCCGACGCTGCCCCGGCCGCCGCGGCGTTCCTGGCAGTATCCATAGACCCGCCTGCATGGAGCGCCATACCAGGTACAGTAGTCCTCCCTGGTCCCATGCCCCTCTCTGTTCGGTGGCCTTTTCCGCCTGTACTTGCACCGGATACAGGGGATCGGGGTGAAGCTGCCTGTATCGCCCCCACCGCCCAGTCTGTATCCTCCTATATCAGTCCCCATCTGCCCACATCCTCCCTGTCCATATGTTGGTCGAAAAACCGTGCCTCCATACGGCTCCGATAAACGTCAAAAAACACCGTGCTGATGGCATGGCCAACAACACGGTATATGATCAGTTCTTCCAGCGCTTTAATGTGGGGAACCAGCTGTACATCCCCTTCCTGGCTTCCTCCTCCCCCATCCCCGGGTTCGCCGCCACCATATGGGGGATGCAGATCTCGATCATCTCCTCCATGGTACCCTGGAACTTAAAGGCGCCCTTTTCAAAACAATAGCTGCAATAATCCGCATTTTTGCTGCCGTCGGCATTGGTCCCGTACAGTCCGTCCCCGTCTCCCATGGGCATCCCGCAGCATTGACAAAATCTCTGTTCCTTCTCCATCATCTTTCTTTCCTCCGTTTCTGTTAGAGCGACCGAAAGGTCGTGCATCTTGGCCGCAGCGATCCAGATACCCTGAACGATCGCGCCTGGCCTTATGATCATCTAGACTATACCACACATATCCTGACATCCTCTGTCAAGGTTTATCTATTTTTTTCATAGATCATCCGGGCCTGGGCAGCCAGCTGTTCCCGCAGGCCGATCGGCTCTATGACCTCCACCATCGTCCCGAAGGAGAGCAGATACCCCATGAGCCATGGATCTTGAGGCATCCGGGCAGACACGAGAAGGTCCCCGTTTTCCTGACAGGCGATCTGGGTCTCGTCAAATTCATCGTAGATACGATAGGCGATCTTTCGGGCGAACAAAAGGAGGATACGTGGGCAGTCATCAGGAGGGCAGCTTTCCGGCAGGCTGTCCACCGGCTCCGGCCAGAGTCTCGGCACAAAGGTCCCGTCCAGCAGCTTGAACCACAAGATCCGGTTCAGCTTGAACATCCGGAAATCCTGCTTTTCCAGGCAAAATGCTTTCAGATACCATTCCTTTGACCGAAAAGACAGCTTTAACGGCTGGACGGTCCGCTCCCTTTTCTCCCCCCGCGTATTGACATAAAGGATCCGGAGCTCCTGATGCCCGGTCACCGCCTTCTTCAAAGCGCTGAACTTTTCCTGATCCGAAGCCGATCTCCCCCAGCGGGAAAGGTCCACCTCCAGCCAGTCCCCCGTATCCACACGAAAAAGGGCGGACAGCTTTTCCCGGATCTCCTCCCTGACCAGATGACCGGTGCTCCCCATCCCCTGTACCGCGGTCAAGATCTCCCGCTTCTCCTCCTCCGATAAGACGGTCCGGTCCAGGAGCTGGTCGTGCAGCAGATAGATCCCCCCGTTCCTTCCCGGCTCCGCGTAGATCGGGATCCCGGCGCCGCTCAGCGCTTCGATATCGCGGTAGATCGTCCGCGGCGAGACCTCGAACCGGCTGGCCAGCTCCGGGGCGGTGGCATGTCCCTTATCTAACAGATGATAGAGGATCTTGAACAAACGACTGTGGGACATCTCCTCACCTCCTCAGATAAGGATACCATAAAGAGAAGAGGTTTTCCACTGGCCTTTGCGCACAAGATATACTTGGCAGGACATCAAGTGGAAAAAGTAAGTGGAAAAAGTAACCGGTGCATCTCCTGAAGCCCTTGTTTTTTTACCAGATTCTTGTTTTTTTACCTATTTATTGCTATAATCACTATGGGAAATACAGAATCTATTTAAGGGAGTATGCGTATGGAACACAAAACAGAAAAAGCCTCCCGGGCTGGCACCGTCAGGCGAGGCTTGGGCATCACAGAAAAGCTGGTATCCGCCATTGTCGTGAGTGTGGTGATCGCCGTGGCGATCCTGTTCGCAGTCGTTTATTTCCAGATGTCACACGCATTGCTGGACAAAAGCGAGGATCTGCTGCAGACTACGACGGACCGCACCCTCCAGGAGACCAGAGCCTGGATGAACAGCACGCTGACCATGCTGGAGACCCAGCGCGATACCATCGAGTACGAGGACATGGAGGTCCCGGCTATGATGGACTATATCCGACACACCGTGGATAAAAACGAGGCCTATCCCGCCGGCTTGTATGTAGCGCTGACGGACGGCTCCCTGTACCACGCCACCTTTGTGCCCGGACCTGATTTTGACTCTACGGCAAAGAGCTGGTATCAGGATGGGCTCCAGTCGGACGCGTTCATCCTGGGGGATGTGTATTTTGACGAAGACAGCCAGTCCTATGTCGTAGGCGCCTCCGGTGTGCTGAAGACCTCCGACGGAGCTGTACGAGGCGTAGCGGCAGCGGATGTCTATCTGGATTCGATCTCTAAGATCGTGAGCAACGTTCAGATCGAGGATACCGGCGGCATCTTTCTGGTGGATACCCGGACGGGCACCATCATCGGCCACCGTGACAAAGAGATCACCGGACAAAAGCTGGAGGAGCTGGAGGAGGGCATGTACGTGTATGCCAACCAGCAGATCTCTGGCGGAAAAACGGGGCTGTCCCTCTATGAGGATACATATATCCAGGTAGCGCAGGTCCCGGACAGCGACTGGACCGCTGTGGCGTATGTGTCCCGGGGAGAAGTCCTGCGTGAACTGCACCAGCTGACAGCCAGCATGCTGACCGTAGCTGTCCTGGCCGTGCTGGTCTTGATCCTCCTGGTGGTGATCCAGGTCCGCCGTGTCATCGGCCGCCCGGTCAAGGAACTGAGTCTTGTCGCTACCCGGATCGCCCAGGGCGAGCTGGACCAGTCCATCCGCTATCAGTCCAGCGACGAGCTGGGTGTGCTGGCCAGCGACTTCAACCAGGTCACCCTCCGGCTCCGGGAATATGTCGCCTATATCCAGGAGATCTCCGAAAAGCTGCGGTCGATCGCGGCAGGAGATCTGGCCTTTACCCTGGAACATGAATACACCGGTGAATTTGAAAAGATCAAGATCGCTCTGGACGAGATATCCTATTCGCTGAACGGTACTATGGGCCAGCTGCGCTCTTCGTCCAGAGATGTGGCCGCCGGCGCCGAACAGGTCTCTACCGGAGCCACTACCCTGTCCCAAGGTTCTACGGAACAGGCCGCCGAAGTGGAGACTCTGGCCGGACATATGAACGCTGTATCGGAAAGTGTCCACAATATCTCCAAAGGAGCCCAGAGAGCCAGCCTCATCTCCCAGGATGTCAAAAGCGGGCTTTTGTCCAGCAAGGATAAGATGCAGAACATGACCGTAGTGATCCAGCGGATCAGCGACCGGTCCACAGAGATCCATAAGATCGTCAAGACGATCGAGGACATCGCCTTCCAGACGAACATCCTGGCCCTGAACGCTGCTGTGGAGGCCGCCCGGGCCGGGGCTGCCGGAAAGGGGTTCGCCGTGGTCGCAGACGAGGTCCGCGCCCTGGCCGGCAAGTCTTCCTCTGCCGCCAAGGAGACCACGGTCCTGCTGAGCCAGACAGTAGATTCCATGGAGGAAGGTGTCCGTGCCGCTCAGGATACGGCCGATTCCATCCTAAAAGTGGTCGATCTGGCAGATGAGATGAACAAGCTCCTTGACGGCATCGCCGATTACACCAGGCAGCAGGATGCCAATGCCACCGAGATCACCCGGGGGATCGAACAGATCTCCACGGTCGTACAGACCAATGTCTCCACGGCAGAGGCCAGCGCCGCTGCCAGCGAACAGCTGGCCGGTCAGGCCGCCATGCTCCGGGAGCTGGTCGCTAAATTCCGGCTGCGGTGATCATGGCGCTGCCATATCCTATATACGGACTGAGGCTGCTCCCACATCCCCCGCACCGCTCCCTAAAATGGGGTACATACAATGCCCCTTTGGGGATTTCCATCCCCCACCCGTCGAGCTCTTTTCCGGCACGGCTCATCCCGGACTTGAAGGCCATCCGGCTCTGGACTGCTTTCTTAGGCATGTGGTACATCCTGCCGTCCTTGATGAAACGCGTCCCCGTCTCGATAAAACAGAAGGTGATATCCCAGGCCTCACATTCCCGGCGCAGCCCCTTCACCCACTCAAAGTCGCAGGGCCTCGCGCCGTCATAGTTCTCCCCGCCACAGATGACCTGCTGGATCTGGCCGCATCCCAGATACTTTTCCAGGCTCATCGGCCCGATCAGGGGCGCACACATGATCCCCTTGTGCTTGAAGGGGAGGTCCAGCAGGATCGAGATGCGCTCATCCGCCCTCTTTTGGTTTTCACAGGTGACGTTAAAGAAGATTGCTGAATTTATCAGCGGTCAGAGGTCGGCTCCGCAGGACGCACATACATGGTCTTTCGACTACATATAGAAGTGCGCCCTTTCGTTCCTCAAGGGATTTTGCCGTTTCCGGCTCCTTCGCTTTTCTCCCCGCCCTCCGTTTCGTCCCTCCAGCGGGAACGCTTGGAAAGATACTTCGGGCGCTCAATTACAACTGCCCGAAAGCTCTGCTTGCAGGGGTGGCGGCATTTCCGGCACAATTCGTTATAAACAGCCAACCCGAAAGAATTTATGGATTGGCTGTATCAAGCAGAGCGATATTATTTTGAGGTTGTCTGACCATTAAATTTAAGTGTTATTCTATTGAAACTTTAATTACAAGATAATCCATTTTCCCTTTTGACTGGAACCTTCTCGCTTAATTACTCCAGATTTTTTCATAGACTCCATATAATACTTCACCGTACTATACTTCTCTCCAATAATATCGGCAATTTTTTTCTGAGACAACATAGGTTCCGTCTCGATCACTTTCAAAATACGAGTCGTCACAGAATTATCATCATCTTGGTTAGTTTTGTTAGTAGCTTGGTTAGTACCTTGGTCAGTGTGACTAACCAAGCTCTTGAACATAACCATAATGTCCTCACGCTTAATCGTATATTCCGGCATAGGATTTCCGGCTTCCTTGCAACTGTCTTTGATTTTTTCAATTCCACGTCCCCATGCCTCAATAAAACCGGCTCTGAAAAACGTATTCGCAATCAACGGATTATATGGTCTTGACCGATGCTTCCCCATCAGATCGTCAAGTGTCCAATCTTCCGGGAAAATGCAATCATTCGCAATATAAAGCCTATCTGCATACACGCTAATTTGTATAGGAATCAATGCTCCATAAAATTTGTGTGCGATAGCGTTAAAAACAGCCTCCCTGATCGCATCCTTGGGGAAAGGATAGGTTTCTACCCTCGTTACTCCCCTGTAAGAAATATCTGCTTTCAAATATTTTGTAAAAATGAGATCAACTACTCTATCTGCTTGTGATATTAGCGAACCATGAATTTCATCCTGATACCGCAATTCAGAATCCGATTCAAAATATCCAATCTTAACATAGGCTCCAGGTATCCACTTTTCCGGATTATGATGAAAAAGTAAAATAGCAGCCCTTTTCAGTTGGCCATTTTCAAGCAAATTAAGGCTGTCAAGCAGTTGTTCGTTTGTGGCATCAACATCTTTCCGATCCATTCTCCTACTGAGAATTGCTTGTTCCCGAAAAATATCAAAGCTATCATTTCTCAAATCCTGCACTGTTGCACTCTGGATCGGCACACTGTCCCACGTAATTCCAGTCTTTTGTAACAGAAATTAATCAAGAGCCTGCCCCTTTAACTGTTGTTTGGTGCTACCGCTCCGATAGTGATATTCTCCCTTATAATTAACAGGATAACTGTTCGGATTCACACAAATTTCAATGTAGTCCTTTCCATCTTCTGTCCGCAAATTCGCATCCACAATTATGCCAAGAACATCTCGGACTTTATTCGGAATATCCTCCATCAGCTTTTTGCTATCTTGCACACCAATCACTGTACCATCATCACTTGTGCCAATATAGATTTTACCGCCTTGGGCATTCGCAAAGCCGCATATCCATTTGAGATATTCGTCCCGCCAAGATTCTTTCCATTCAACATTTTGGCTTTCTGCCACCGACATACACCTCCTTAGGTATTCCCTTCCGCAATGTCTCGTGTAATGCTAAAATATGACAATACATCAAGAATTTCTTTATCGGTACATTCATAGTCTCCTTCTTTAAACTTATTTAAAGAAATAATAGACTTAGCAATCCAATGTCATTAAGATAATCGTTTTTATGACTAAGAAAAAAGCCCACCTACCTAATACAAAACAAACAGGTGGACTTTTTTCCATGCTTTCATAGATTTCCATTTTTGATTCTAAAATTCCTTGCAAAATAAGAATTTCAAAAGAGTTAAAGCGTAACAAACACAAACTATAAGCCAAACGCTAATTTTTTCTTTAATTGTCCTTAGATTACATGGTGCTAGCACCATGTATAAAAGAACATTAACAAGGAATATATCAATTTGCCACTACCCTAATAACAAATATGAAAGTTGTCATTTAGTTGTAGTTACTTCAGTTGCAAAAATCTTGCTACATAATTGAAAATATTCATCATAAGATATTTCCGTTCCGTTCAATGTATATTTTTCTTTACCCTCCACATTATCTTCATCAACAAGTTCTTCATGAAAATTGATTTCTGAAACTAAATTATCTGCCCCTTCAAATTTTTCCATATGGTATGCTTCATATCCTGCATACATTCTGTTGCTGTACATAATCCATGTGGAGCCATTATAAAAAACATAAGAAAGCACAAGAGAATCACCCTCTCCCACAGCAAATTCATAGACCTTATTATTGCGTACATCAAGGTATATGCCACCATAAGGTCCGCAAATAATCAGTTCATTTTCTCCATCATTGTCAAGATCGACCCTTTCACCAATGGAATAGGAATCCCATTCACCAGAATCCATATCTAAATCGGTAATATAGAATGCCGAATCCTCGGAACTGATTGCACTTATTGAGCCGTTGATAAACAAATCTAGTAATTCTTCTGTTGTCATTTCTGTGTCTATATTTTCACTCGTTTCTACATTGGATTTTTCTACACCAATAGTTTTGTCTTCTTCCGTTTCTAAATTCATACTTTCAACTGTCTGCATGCTGCTTTCTTGCTGATTTACAGAAGATTCATCTGCATTTACAGTTTCATCTTCTTTTATTTCCAAATCTGTAGCTTCAACTGTCAGCACACTGCTTTCTTGCTGATTTACAGAAGATTCATCCGTATTCACAACTTCATCTCCTGTTGCTTGTCCACAAGCAACAACATTTAATGCTGTCAGAAAAACGCATACCAATATTACTATCTTTTTACATCTGTTCATATACATACCCTCCGATAAATCACTGCTAGAATTTTTCGGCAAATCACTTTGTCTATATCTTTCACGTTTTAGTTATACCACTCTTACCCTCTGTTTTCAACCATAAAATACAAGGCGTAACAACCGCCGCACCCCACATTTGTTATCGTTCCAACGACTTCTCAATCGTAGTTGCCATTTCATATCGCCCCTCCTGCCAATCCCTCGAATTATTCTCACAAACACCGATTTGTTTATTCCCAATCCCATTCCTGAACGATTCAGAAAAAACACTGAATTGTTCAGGAATGGGATTGGCAAATTTTCCTAAAAATCGGTTTGTCGGTATTGGGAGTGGCTTTTTCTCGTTGTTTTTCCATGGTTTTCCGGCTTATGCCAGAGAAAACCATGGAAAACATCGTCTCCCTATCATAAACAACAGTTACAATTATAGGGGAGATTATGGAATTTTACGTTCTTTTTATGGTCAACAGCATAAAAATAGGACGTGGAAATTTAGAGATTCTCAATTTTCCATAGATTTCTCCCTAAAATCGCTATATAAGAGCGTACTTGTTATATAGCGATTTTCTACTTTCCTATTGCCTGACCTTTGTAAACAAAGGAATTTTGGGTTATATTCGCAGAACATGTTATATAATTTCTATGCGTCCCCCATTCAGTATGGGCGTTAAGTTATGAAAAGGGAAGGAAAGACTTAAATCTTCCTTCCCTCCAGGTTATGATGACACCCGGTATGTAAAGCCCGCAAAGCCCTTGGCTTTCAAGTTCCGTTTGTTTTGTCTGTCTGGTCTGACCGGCACGGTATGCCGTCCGATTTCCTCTAACAGCTTCTCATAGTCCGCACCTTCCGTCCTGAAATATTCCCGGCACAATGCCGCTGCCATCTTAAAATTAACACGGTACGCATGACTCCCTTCTTCCGGCTGCCGTATAACCGCTTCACGGGCTATACGGCTTGTAAAGTTAAACATGGTCATTGCCGCATACACTTCCTGCTCCGCAAAACAGTCGCTTTTGCCGTGCAGATTTACAAGCCCCATGGTATATTTCAAATCCCGGAAACTGGATTCAATCCCCCAGCGTAAATGGTACAGCTCCCGGATATCCTCCAGAGTAAACGTATTTGGAAGAGATGTGGCTATCGTCTCAAACACACCACTGTCCAGTTGGAACCGGACAATCCTCAGACACATGGGATACGGACTGGGAAAATCCCAACGTCCCCGGCGTGTTTTGCTCCCTTCTTTGCTGTTTTTCGGCACTTGAAGGAAGATATGTTTCTTCCGTTTATCCTCTTTCGTCTGCGTGGTGCTGACGGTAAAACGGATAACGGTATCAAGTTCCAACATAGGGAGACGTGCCACTTCCCTCATTGCGGAACGGTTATTCTTTATACGGATTAAAAAATCC